>JBGQFX010000035.1:0-34735 GCA_041497135.1 Gemmatimonadota bacterium
ATGCAGGCCCTGCTGCGGCGGCTGATCGGCGAGCACATCGTGCTGGAAACGCGGCTCGACCCCGACGGCATGTTCGTGCGGGCCGACCGCGGCCAGCTGCAACAGGTGATCATCAACCTGTGCGTCAACGCGCGCGATGCGATGCCCGCGGGGGGGACGGTGACGATCGCGACCATCGCGAAAGACCTGGACGCGGGGTTCGTCGCGTCCCACCCCGGGTCTCAGCGTGGCGCGCACGTGTCGCTCAAGGTCAGCGATACCGGCGTCGGCATGGACGCCGAATTGCGGGCGCGCGTGTTCGAGCCGTTCTTCACCACCAAGCCGGTCGGCAAGGGCAGCGGCCTGGGCCTGGCCACGGTGTACGGGATCGTGAAGCAGAGCGGCGGTTACATCGCCGTGACCAGTGTGCCGACGCGGGGCAGCACATTTACGGTCTATCTGCCGCAGGTGCCGGCGCCGAGCGCCACGCCCACGGCTGCTCCGGTCGCGCCGGCGCAACCGACGGGAGGCACGGAAACGGTACTGTTGGTGGAGGATGAGCCGGGGGTGCGCAACCTGGCGCGGCGTGCGCTGCAGCGCTTCGGGTACACGGTGCTGGAAGCGGGCGATGGCGATGCGGCCCTGGGCGTGGCGCGCGGCATGGCTGACCCGATCGCGTTGCTGCTCACCGACATCGTGATGCCGGGGATGAGCGGCCGCGATCTGGCGCTGCAGCTGGCGCGCGAGCGCCCGGCGATGCGCGTGCTGTACACGTCGGGATATCCGGACACGGCGGGACTGACGGAAGAGGTCGAGGAGGCCGCGGTCGCCTACCTGTCCAAGCCGTACACGCCTGAAGAGCTGGCGCGGAAAGTCCGGGAGGTGCTGGACGGGCCGCCTTCGCCTTAACCAGAAACGATCCTATTCGCGTTTTTCGGATACCGGATGAGCAGCCCCGTGTGCTATTGTGGGCGTGCGGCACGGTGGTATTTGTGTGGTCCAGCGTCTTGAAGAATTGCCAGTGGTCGCGAACCGGTGAGGTGCTGGCGTGGCGAAACTGGTAAACGCTGTGACTTCACACGTCACTGGGCGAAAGCCCTTACGGGTTCGATTCCCGTCGCCAGCACCGCCGCATTCAACGCGTGCTTGCTCGAAAGAGGCACTTCCTTTATGATGTAAGTACGTGTGAAGTCACCGCAGCCAGTTTCGCTGCGCCGAGAGAGCCGAGCGTCAATCGCCCGGCTCTTTTCTTTGCGACCCGACGTGGCCTGGCGTATCGGTGGCGCTAGGCGCATTGTTGGACACACCCATGCGATTCCGCGTGCTGTTCGCGGCGGGGCTAGTGGCCGCTGGCCGGCCTGTCCGCCTCTCCGCCCAGTGCCCCGACGGCTCCCCGCCGCCGTGCGTACGGTCCCTCGCTCACCCACCGGCCGCGAACAGCGTCGCCGTGCTCTACTTCGAGGCGCGCGACACGGCCGATACGTACCTCGCCGACGGATTGACCGAAGACATCACCAGCCTTCTCAGCAATCTGGCCAGCGTGCAGGTGAAGTCCCCCGGGATGGTGCGGCGGGCGCAACGGGTGGCGCCCGGAAACGCCCCCGTGATCGCCCGCGCGCTCGGGGTGCAGTACCTCGTGGACGGCAGCGTACGCCGCATCGGGTCCCGCGTCCGGGTTTCGGCGCGGCTCCTGACGGGGACGACCGCAGTCGCGACCTGGGGTGACGTGTTCGATCGCACGCCGGAGGAACTGCTGGCACTCCCAACGGTGATCGCACGCCAGGTGGCGGCACGCGTCGGGGGGGCCATCGCCTCGGGCGCGACGCTCGGCACGCTGCGCACGAAGAGCCCCGCTGCCTACGATCACTATTTGCGAGGCAACTTTTTCCTGGCGCAGCGCTCCGCGGAGGGCACCGGGCGGGCTCTCCGGGAATACCGGGAGGCCGAGCGGCTCGATTCCGGATTCGCCGCGGCGATTGGGCGCGCGGCCTACGCGTACGCCATCGCCCGCTTCCTCTCGGTTCGGCTCGCTGACGTCCCGGTCGATAGCCTGACGGCGCGCGGACTGGCCGTGGCGGATCGGGCGCTGCAACGAGATTCGGGTTCGTCCGACGCGTGGATGGCCCGTGGCTCGCTGCTCCCCTTCGCCAAACCTCGCACAATGGCGGGCGCCACCGAGGCCTTCGAGCGAGCGATCGCCCTGGATCCGAAAAACGCCGAAGCCCACCACCAGTACGCCGCCGTGCTGAACCTCAATGGACGCCACGAGGACGCGGACCGCGAGCTGCGCCTGGCGCTCATGCTCGATCCCGGGCGTGCCGTCTCTTATTCCGACCTGTCCGTGACCCATGGTCGCGACATCGCGCTTGCCCTGGCGCTGGCCGACAGCGCCGTCGCCCTCGAACCGATGTCGCCCACAGTGCGGCGGATCAGAGCGAGGGCGCGCCTGGTGGCGGGGGATGTCCGGGGAGCGCAGGAGGACGCCGAGCTCGCCAACCGGATTCAGCCGGGAAGCCCGATCGTGCCGAACTTCCTCGCCATCGTCCTGGCCCGCGCCGGCGACACCACGCGTGCCCGAGCGCTGATCGAGCCCTGGGTGGGGCGTACGGTTCACTGGTCGGTATTCGCGGCCCTGCTCGCCGTCGGGGACACGAGCGCCGCGCTCAGTGGTATAGAGGCGGCCACGCCACAGCCCAACTACTGGATGGCGCTCCACTTTCCGGAGTTCGATGCGTTGCACGGCAATCCGCGTTACGAGCAGCTGTTGGTGAAGCTGCGGCCGTCCGGGGCGCTGGGGCCGTGAGGGCAGCGGTCCCCGCTCGCCTTGTCGCGGCTTCAGCCGCGAATCGTCGCCGCGGCGGTCGTTCTCCTAGGTGTCTCGTCTCGGATCGGTTGACCGCCCAATCCCGAGGAGCATGTAAGGCTCACGCGGCGCGAGACTCGCGATCCACAGGCCCACGACCTGTACCTGCGCGGGAATTTCTACTTCAGCCGCTACACCGAGCCGGACCTGCGGCTTGCCATCGACTTGATTGGGTTAGCAGAAAGGCACTGAGGGACGAAGCGGGCAACGAGAAACGATCCTGTGCGCGTTTTTCGGATGCCTGATGGGAGGCCACCGTGTGCTATCGTCGGCGTGCGGCACGGTGGCACTTGTGAGGTCCAGCGTCTCGAGAAATTGCCGGTGGTCGCGAACCGGTGAGGTGCTGGCGTGGCGAAACTGGCAAACGCTGTGACCCCACAAGTCACTGGGCGAAAGCCCTTGCGGGTTCGAATCCCGCCGCCAGCACCCGCCGCGCCAGGGTTGACTCGGCGGTCATCAGCACCTTAGAGTAAAGGTACTTGTGGGGTCACCGCAGCCAGTTTTGCTGCGCTGAGAGGGCCGGGCGACATGATCGCTCCGCTCTTTCGTTTGTGGGTGACCACGCTGGCGCATCAACTGGTGCAGCAAAGGGCGGTGGAGGGTCGCTGTGACCGCCCTCCACCGCCCTTCACTTTGTTTGAACGTCTACTGCCCGAAGTTGCCCGACGGAGTCGGGATCCGCACGCGGGCCATCACCCGTTCGACGAAGCCGAACTCAGGACCGAATCGGGGCAGCTGCGCCAGTTCGCGCAGCAGCTTCCGCTCCCGCTCAGCACTGTCCAGGCACGCCCGGCAATCGGCGAGATGCATCGTGCGCGCCGTGCCAAGCAATCCCTGAGCCCAGAGTTCGATTTCTTCGGGGGTGAGATGCGGATTGAGAGAATGCTCAGTCATTGGCGGCATTACGGCGCCCTCCCGGGCCCGGTTTCAGTCGCGTACGGTCTCGAGGTACCCACGTAACTCATTGCGGGCACGGTGGATGTATGTCTTCACGGTGCCCAAAGGCAAGTCGAGCATCTCCGCGATCTCTTCATAGCTGTGACCCTCCACATGCCGCAGCAGGATGCAAGCGCGGTACTCGGGCCGCAGCTTCGCGATGGCCCGGTCGATTTGCCCACCCAGCTCACGCGCCGCCACTTCGTCGAGCGCCGATTCCTGGCGCGCGCCCAGCTGCAGGGCGGTGGACTGCATTTCTTCGGGCGTCTGCGCGTGCGGTGAGCCGTCGAGCGACAGCGTGTCGAGCTCGCGGCGGCGCAGATGATCGATCGCCGCGTTGTTGGCGATCTTGAAAATCCACGACGAGAACTTGAACTCAGGCCGGTAGGAGCGAATCGCGTTCAGCACTTTGATGAACGTTTCCTGCGCCAGATCTTCGGCGAGCGCGCGGTCGCGCACCATGCGATAGACGAGCGAGAACACGGGACGCTCGTAGCGACGCACCAGCTCGCGGAAGGCGGGCTCGTGGCCGTCTTTCGCCCACTCCACCACTTGCTGGTCGCTGGCGCCGGCGAGGTTGCCCGGCCTATCTTTCGCGCCTATGGCGCCGCTCCCTGAATCTGAGGTGCTGTTGCCGGCCGGCGGCCCCGCCAAACGATCCTACGTGCGCGACATGTTCACCGCGATCGCGCCGCGCTACGACTTCCTCAATCATCTGCTCAGCCTCAACGTCGACCGCCGCTGGCGCAAGGCCGCCGTGGCCCGTCTGGGCTGGGAGGCGAACCCCCGCGGCACCTACCTCGATCTCTGCGCCGGCACGATGGATCTGGCCGCTCTGCTGGCCGGCCGCCCCGAGTTTCGTGGCTCCGTGGTGGGGGCGGATTTTGTCGTCCCGATGCTGGCGCGCGGTCGCGACAAGGCGGCGCGCGCCGTCCCGGTCGCGGCCGACGCGCTCGCGCTGCCGTTCCCCGATGCGTCGTTCGACGGGGCCATGGTCGGGTTCGGAGTCCGCAATCTCACCGACCTGGACGCGGGGCTGGCCGAGGTTGCACGGGTGCTGAAGCGCGGCGCCCGATTCGTCGTGCTCGAGCTCGCCACTCCCCGGTTCGCCCCGATGCGGGCGGCGTATCTGCTGTATTTCCGCCGCGTGCTGCCGGCCGTCGGTCGTCTCGTGTCCAAACATACGGACGCCTACTCCTACCTGCCAGAGTCGGTGCTGGCGTTTCCCGATCCGGACGCGTTCGCCACGCGCCTGACGACGGCCGGGTTCAGGGACGTGGGCTACCAGCGCCTGACGGGCGGGATCGCCGCACTCCACGATGGCACTCGATAACCTGCGCGCCTTCATCGGCGCGATCGACGCCGCGGGCGACCTGCGGCGCGTGGACCGGCCTGTTTCCACCGGGCTCGAGCTGACCGAGATCGCCGATCGCGTGATGAAATCGCCGGGCGGAGGTCCGGCGCTGCTGTTCGAGCGACCGACGCTTGCGTCCGGCGCCGCCTCGTCGATTCCCGTGGCCATCAACCTGTTCGGCTCGGAACGACGTATGGCGTTGGCCCTCGGCGTCGAGCGGCTGGACGAGATCGGCGAGCGGATCGCGGAGCTGCTCAATCTGAAGGTGCCCGATGGGCTGCTCGGCAAACTGGCCCTGCTGCCGCGGCTGGCCGAGATGGCGAAGTTCCCTCCCAAGTCGATCAGCGGACGGGCGCCGTGCCAGGAAACCGTGTGGCGCGAGGCCGACGTCGACCTGGCGCGACTCCCGATTCCCGTGTGCTGGCCGCAGGATGGCGGTCCGTACATCACGTTGGCGGGTGTCATCACCCGGGATCCGGAATCCGGGACCCGGAATGTGGGGATGTACCGGGTCCAGGCGATCGGCCCCCGCACCGTGGCGATGCACTGGCAGCGGCACAAGGTGGGCGCGGCCCACTGGCGCAGCATGGCAGAACGCGGCGAGACGATGCCGGTCGCGATCGCATTGGGCGGCGATCCGGCGAGCATCTACTCCGCGTCCGCGCCGCTGCCCCCGTCCATCGATGAATACCTGTTCGCCGGCTTCCTGCGCAAAGAGCCGGTGCGGCTGGCCAAGGCGCTGACGTCCGACCTGGACGTGCCGGCCGAGGCCGAGGTCGTGCTCGAAGGGTACGTCGACCCGCGCGAGCCGCTGGTGCTCGAGGGACCGTTCGGCGATCACACCGGGTTCTATTCGCTCGCCGACTACTACCCGCCGGTCCACATCACGGCGGTGACAATGCGGAACGATCCGGTGTGGCCCCATACGATCGTGGGCCGCCCGCCGATGGAGGACTTCTACCTCGGTCACGCGACCGAGCGCATCTTCCTCCCGCTGCTCAAGCTCACGCTGCCGGAAGTCGTCGATTATCACATGCCGGCCGAGGGCATCTTCCACAACCTCGTCTTCGTGAGCATCGACAAGCAGTACCCGGGGCAGGCGTTCAAGGTGATGAATGGGCTGTGGGGGCAGGGGCTGATGTCGCTCGCCAAGCTGATCGTGGTGCTCGACAAGGACGTGAACGTGCGGGATCCGAAGGAAGCGTGGTGGGTGGCGTTGAACAACATCGACCCCGAGCGCGACGTCCGATTTACCATGGGTCCGATCGACGTGCTCGATCACTCGAGCCGCGGCTTCACGTTCGGCTCCAAGATGGGGATCGACGCGACGCGCAAATGGAAGGAAGAGGGGTTCACCCGCGAGTGGCCCGACAAGATCGTGATGGACGAGGGTACGAAACAGAGGGTGGACGCGATATGGAGCGAGCTTGGAATCGAACTCTGAGAGACGGTTGGAAGGCTGGAAGGTTGGAATAGGCGCTCCACCGTCCAACATTCCAACCTTCCAACGTTCCGACCGCGAGGGCCAGACCTTCACCGGCGAATCGTTGCTGGTTCGCTACGTCAACTTCGTCAAGCTCCCGCACACCGTCTTCGCGCTCCCGTTCGCGCTGCTGGGCGTGGTGCTGGCCTCGCGCGAGGCCCCGGTGACGTGGCGCGCGATCGGGCTTGTGGCGCTGGCGTTCACGGCCGCCCGGTTCGTGGCGATGGGCTTCAATCGCATCGCCGACCGCGAGCTGGATGCCCGGAACCCGCGCACCCGCGCGCGCGAGCTGCCGTCGGGGCGCCTCAGCCTCGGCCAAGCCTGGGCCGCCGTGGTGCTGGCCGGCGTGCTGTTCGTGGCGGCGGCGCGGGCGCTCAATCCGCTGTGCTTCCGGCTCGCGCCGGTCGCGCTGCTGTGGATCTCGTCGTACAGCTACACGAAGCGGTTCACCGATTGGACGCATCTCTGGCTCGGCACGTCGCTGGCCATCGCGCCGGTCGGCGGCTACCTCGCCATCACCGGCGCCTGGAGCACGCCGTGGTGGCTGCTGCTCGAGATCGCGGGCGCGGTGTCGTGTTGGGTGGCGGGCTTCGACGTGTTCTACGCGTTGCAGGACGAGGCCTTCGACCGGTCCGTCGGCCTGCGCTCGGCGATCGTTCGTCTGGGGCAGCGATCCGGCATCCTGCTCGCCAAGAACCTCCACGGCATCGCCATCCTGCTGCTGGTCCTGTTCGGCTGGAGCGCCGGGCTCGGGTGGATCTACTTCGCCGGGGTGGCGGTCGGGGCCGCGGTGATCGCCTACGAGCACCGCCTGGTGCGGCCGGGGGACCTGTCGCGACTCGACGCGGCGTTCTTCACGATGAACGGGATCCTGAGTGTCGTCGTGTTCGTGGGCGCACTGGTGGATCGGCTGCTATGAAACAGGGGAAGAGGGACGGGGGAGGAGGGAGGGGTAAAACGTGGCCGGAGCGGAGTGGCCCCTTCCCCCTTCCCCCTTCCCGCGTCCCTCCGCGTCCCCCGGCGCATCCGCGCAAGTCCGTCACGCCGAACCGGCGCGGGCGATGAGCCGGGCCCCCATCGTCCTGGCCATCACGGGTGCCTCCGGTGCTCCGTACGCGGTGCGGCTGCTCGAGGTGCTCGCGACCCATCACGTACCGACGTGGCTGCTCGTCTCGAGCCACGGGTGGCGGCTGCTCGAGGAAGAGTGCGGCATCGAAGGGGAGCCCGCGTTACGGAAGGCCACGGGCGGGGACTGGGACGGCGTCACCGTGTTCGACGACAAGGATCGTGGGGCCAAACCGGCATCCGGCTCGGCTCGTACCGCCGGGATGGTCGTGTGCCCCTGCTCGATGGGGACGGTATCGGCGATCGCGCACGGGTCCAGCCGCAGCCTGATCGAGCGGGCAGCGGACGTGACACTCAAGGAGCGGCGCCGCCTGATCCTCGTGCCGCGCGAAACACCGCTCTCACTGGTCCACCTGCGCAACCTCACCCTCGCCACCGAGGCGGGCGCGGTGGTGCTGCCCGCCGCGCCGGGCTTCTACCACCGCCCGACGAAGATCCAGGAGCTGGTGGATTTCATCGTGCAGCGGGTGGTGGATCATCTGGAGTTGGACATCCCGCTGGTGAAACGATGGGCGGGGGCGTAACGCCCTAGCGCATGCGACTCGGGGTCATTTCCGACACTCACGGGCTGCTGCGACCGCAGGTGTTCGACGTGTTCCAAAACGTGGACCACATTTTCCACGGGGGGGACGTGGGGAAGCGGGAGATCCTGAACGATCTCCAGGCCATCGCCCCGGTCACCGCGGTCTACGGCAACACCGACGACCTCGAGCTGCGGAGCCTGCTCCCACCGGTGGCGAAACTGCGCCTGGATGGTTTCGATATCGTCGTCACGCACGGCGACCAGCTCGGCGCCACGACGCCCGCCGCCCTGCACACGGCATTTCCCGAGGCCGACATCATCATCTACGGGCACACGCACAAGCCCCACCTGGAGCTGGTCGATCGCACGGTGACCGTGATGAATCCCGGCAGCGCCGGCCCGAGGCGCTTCGATCTCCCCGTGAGCGTGGGGATCCTGGAGCTCGAGCCGGGGATCCCGCCTCGCGCCAGGCTCGTCGCTCTCCCAGTGGATTGAAATGGCGTCCGGCTGGGTCAGCGGTGAATCGAATCGATCGGCATGACGATCACCGGCCCCAGCGAGTCCAGTGGCTTGTCGAACGCGCCCGGCTTGCCGACGACGAGGGTCACGAGCTGATCGGCGTGCAGATACCGGCGCGACACGTCCGCCACCTGGGCCGGCGTCACCGCCTGAATGCCCTTCAGGTAGAGATCGAACCAGTTCGAGGGTAGTCCATCGACCGCGTAACCCAGCTGCGTGGCCACGATCTGCCCGGGGTTCTCGAATTGAAACACGAAGCTGTTGACTTCGTTGTCTTGGGCCAGTTTCACGTCGCGGGGCGTCACCGGCTCGGTCGCCATCGACGCAATGATCTGGCGCATCAGCGACACGCCGGCGACGGTCTTCTCGGCGCGGATCTGCGCCCCCGCGAAGAACAGGTCTTCGCGCCTGGTGTCGGCCCCCCAATTCGAGAACACGCTGTAGGCGAAGCCCGAGTCCGAGCGCACACGCTGCAGCAGGCGTGAATTGAACCCGCCGCCGCCACCGAGCAGAAAGTCGGCGACTTCGGCGGCGAAGTAATCCGGCGTGTTGGCGATCATGAGCCCGCCGGCATGTCCCATGCGGATATTGGTCTGATTGACGTCCTTCTCGATCAGCACCGTGCGCGGACCCTGGGCGATCAAGAGCGGTGGAATCGGCCGCAGTCCCGGCCGGCAGGCGGGCCAGCCGTGGAATAGGCTTTCCAGCTTGGCGACGAGACTGCGCTGGTCAAAGTCACCGGACACCCCGATCAGGAGGTTCTGGGGGCAGAAGATCCGTTCCTGGGTCCAGCGGAACCGCTGCGGCGTGAAGCCGCCTACCTCGTCGGGAGTCACCTGGGAGCGGCCGATCGGGTGGTCGCCCAGCATCACCTGGCTCCAGGCGCGGTTGAGGATCGACCCCGGCTGGTCGTTGCGGCGGCGCCAGGTCTCGAGCTGCTGGTCGGCGGCGATGCGGACCCGCGCGGAGTCGTTGCGCGGGTTGCGCAGCAGATCGAACCCCAGCTCGAGCATCTGATCGCGATAGCGCGACAGTCCGGAAACGGACGCGTTGCTCTGCTCGTTGCCGGTCGAGATGTTCACGCCGAGCGCGTAGAACTCGATCAGCTGGTCGACCGAGTCCGGGGAGAGGCGCGTGGTCCCGCCCGTCCGCATCAGGTTGTCCGCCTGCCAGCCGACGCCCCACAACGAATCGGGCAGGTTGCCGACGCCCACCTTCGAGACCACTTCCACATCGAGCAGCGGCAGGCTGTGGTCCTCGAGCAGATAGACGGGGACGCCGTTGGACAGGACGATCCGCTTGGGGGTGGGAGGGTTGAACCGGAGGGGCGCGAACTGCAGCGCCTGGATCTGGGCCTTGGTGTCGCCGGTCTGCTGGGCGGCCGCCGGAACGAACGCGGCCACGAGCAGGGCGCCGAACACGAGACGCGCGCGCATTAGTGGGTCCCTCCGGTAGAATCGGGACTGGCCGGCCGGACCAGCGTCGCGACCGTCCGGTTGCTCCTGGCGAAGTAGGTCCGCGCCACGCGCTGCACGTCGGCGGCGGTGACCCGGGCGAGCGCGGCCTGGATCCGGAACGTCTGGCGCCAGTCGTACCACAACGCTTCGCTGTTCGACAGCTGGAAGGCGAGGCCGAAATTGCCCTGCAGCCGCTGGATCGCGGCCGCCTGCACCTGGTTGCGCACGCGTTGCAGCTCGGCGTCCGTCGGCGGCTCGCGTTGGAGCCGCTCCAGCTCATCGTACACCGCCGCTTCGATCTCCTGGGTCGTATGCGGCGCGATCGGCACGCCGGAGAATTGGAGCAGGCGCGGGTAGAGCTGTCCGGGCGCCATGCCGGAGTTGATGGTGGCCGCGACGCGATCGCGGATCACCAAGCGCTGGTACAGGCGCGAGGTCCGGCCGCCGGTGAGAATCGCCGAGAGCACCGAGAGGGCGGGGGCGTCGGGATGCTCGCCGTTGGGCACGTGATAGCCGATCAGGAGCTGCGGGTTGGCGTCGTATTCCACCTCGATGCGGCGCTCGCCATGCTGCGGCGGCTCCTGCGTCACCACGGGATGATGCGGCTCCCCCGCCGGAATGTCCGCGAAGGAGCGGTCCGCCCACGCCGTCATGCTGTCCACGTTGATGTCGCCGACGATCGCCACGACGGCGTTGTTGGGACCATAGAAGCGCTTGAAGTACTCCTGCGCCGAGCTTCTCGTGACCGCCTGGATTTCACTGGCGACCCCCACCACCGGGCGACCGTAGGGATGGGCCCGGAAGGCAGCCTGGAGAAACTCCTCCCGCAGCAATCCGCCGGGCTGGGTCTCGACACGCAGGCGGCGTTCTTCCATCACGACTTCCCGCTCGGAATAGAACTCGCGCAGCACCGGATGGCGGATGCGGTCGCTCTCGAGCAGGAACCAGAGCCTGGCTCGGTTCGAGGGAAGGGCGAAGTAGTAGTTGGTGACGTCGTTGCCGGTGGAGGCGTTGAGGAACTGCGCCCCGTTTTCCGTCAGAATGCGGTCCAGCTCGTTGGGCAGCACGAAGTGCCGAGCCGAGTCCTCGAGCTGCTTGAGCCGATCGCGCAACGCCTCGAGCCGGGCGCTGTCGGTGGTGCCGCCCTTGCGAAATTCGGCGGTGAAAGAGTCCGCCACGGCGTCGATCGCCGGAAACAGCGCCTGCTCGGCCGCATAGCTGGTCGTGCCGACGCTCTGCGTCCCCTTGAACAGCATATGCTCGAACAGGTGCGCCGTACCGGAAATGCCGGTCCATTCGTCCACTCCGCCGGCGCGGAAGTGCGTGACGAACGACACCGTGGGGGCGCCCCCGCGCCGCAGGAACAGGAACGTCATTCCGTTGGGCAGCACGCGCTTCACCACCGGCAGCTGCTCGCCGGGTGAGGATTCCTGCGCGCGCGCCGATCCGGGCAGGGCCAGGAGCAGCGCCGCAAACGCCATTGGTCTCATGATGGAACCTCGCATCGGTGGATACGGACCTGCACAGGTTAGCTGATTCCGGGCGGCTTGCAAAAGTCGCTCTGACGCGTTCCTAACGTTGGCAGAATGCGCACAGCGTCGTCTGTCGCAAGTCGATGGCGTGGGTGGTCACGAGGCGCCGGCCACAACGGGGACACGGCTCGCCGCCCCGGTCATACACGTTCAATTCGAATTGAAAGCGGCCCCGCTCCCCGGTGCCCGTGCGGTAATCCCGAACGGTCGTGCCGGAGGCCCGCAGGGCGCGCTGCAGCACGTCGATGATAGCGAGTCGCAGGGCGTCGGCTTCGGCCGGCGAGAGGCTCCTGGCCGGGCGGCTGGGGTCGATCCGCGCGTCGAACAGGGCCTCGTTGGCGTAGATGTTGCCGACGCCGGCCAGCCGGCGCTGGTCCATGATCGCCTTCTTGACCGCCGAGCGCGTGCGCGACAGGGCGTTCGCGAACACCGCGGGGGTGAATTCTGGCTCGAGCGGCTCGGGACCGATGCGGGCTGTATACGCCGCCCAACCGCGCTCGTCGAGCAGCCACACGGTGCCCAGGCGCCGGACGTCGCGATACACGAACACGTCGCCGCCGGTGAGCGTGCACGTCAGCACGGCGTACCCGGAGTCCTCGTCCGTCCAGCCGGGATCGTGCACGATGAGCGACCCCGTCATGCGGGGCTGGATCACCATGCGATGGCCGCTCTTGAGCCGGAACACGGCGTGTTTGGCGCGGCGCGTGGCGGCGACGACGGTGTTGCCGGTGAGGGTCGCGAGCAGCCGCTTCCGCGATACGCGGCGCAACACGTCGCTCTTGGCGAGATGCGCGTGCCGGATGCGACGGCCGACCAGGCGGGGAGCCACGTCGCGCACGATGGTCTCGACCTCAGGCAGCTCAGGCATGCAACGGGGAAGTTAGCGCTGCAGCTCCCTCCAGCCGATGTCCCGGCGGTACACCTTGCCCTCGAACGCGATGCCCTCGCACGCCTGGCGGCTGGCGGCGGCCGCTTGCCGGACCGTGGGTGCCCGCGCCGTGACGTCCAGCACGCGTCCCCCCGCCACCCGGAGCGTGCCGTCCGCGTCGCGAGTGGTGCCGGCGTGAAACACGAGCACGTCGGGTCCGAGGTCCTCGGGCAGGGTGATCGTGGCGCCCTTTTCGGGGGCGTGGGGGTAGCCGCGGGTCGCGAGCACCGTCGTGACCGCCGCCCCCGAGGCGGGGAGCATCTCGATTCCGGGTTTCCAGGAGCCGGTGGCGATCCCCAGGAAATGCTCCGTGACCCCGGTCGACAGCATCGGCAGCACCGCCTGCGTCTCGGGATCGCCGAAGCGACAGTTGAATTCGAGCACGAACGGTGTCCCATCCGACGCGACCATCAGGCCGGCGTACAACACGCCGCGGTATACGGTCCCGCGGCGTCGCATTTCGGCGAGCGTGGGCTCGAACACCTCGCGGCGCGCGCGGTCCAACAGGGCCGGTGTCGCGAGACTCACGGGGGCATAGGCTCCCATGCCGCCGGTGTTGGGGCCGGTGTCGCCCTCGCCGAGGCGTTTGTGGTCCTGCGCGGCCGGCAGCAACGCGAGCTGCTCGCCGTCGGTGAGCGCCAGCAACGACAGCTCCTCACCTTCGAGGAAGGCCTCGACCAGGATCTCCCGACCCGCCTCGCCCAAGTACCCGTGCGTGAGCATCGCCTCGGCGACCCGGGCGGCTTCGGCTCGTGTGGCACAGACGACGGCTCCCTTGCCAGCGGCCAGACCCGAAGCTTTGACGACGAGCGGCTCGGCGTGACTCGCGATGCAGGCTAACGCGTCGGGAAGCGCGGTGAACGTCCGGGTCGATGCGGTGGGGACCCCGGCCCGGGCCAGCACTTCCTTGGCGAAGGACTTGGACGCTTCAAGCTGCGCCGCGGCCCGCGTGGGTCCAAACGCCGGCCGGCCGTCGGCCTGTAGCCGGTCCACGAGACCGGCCGCGAGTGGCGCCTCGGGTCCCACCACCACCAGGTCGATGCGATGCTCCCGCGCCGCCCGGGTGAGGGCGTCGATGTCCGTCGCGGAGATGGGGAGGTTGGTACCGAGGGAGGCGGTGCCGGGATTGCCCGGTGCGACGAACAGGGTCGTCTGGGGGTCGTCCGAGTGCAGCGCCCAACACACGGCGTGCTCCCGGCCGCCCCCGCCGACGACCAGTACTCTCACTTCTTCTTGATGGCGTCCGAAAACGCCTGCGCCGCACGCTTGGCCGTGTCGACGACGTCCGAGACCATGGCCTTGGCTTCCTTCATGTAGTGCTCGCGGGCGTCATCGATGTCCTTCTCGAGCGGACGCGTTTCGGCATCGGGACCACGGCGTGGGTATTCGCCCCGCAGGATCCGGTCGTAGTCACCGCCTTCGACCCAGCGCTGCAGCTCGGCGGCGCGGACGGTGTTGAACGGATGGCTCCGCATCAGGACACCCAGGATCTTGAAGACGCGATCCAGCGCGCCGCCGGTTTCCTCGTATTCCTTGGCCTGCGCCAGGAACGCATTGAGATCCATCTGCTTGATATCGCCGCCGCCGGCGAACTTCATGTTCATGCGCAGCGACGCCACCGGATCTTGCGTGGCGAGCAGCCCGGCCCGGTCCGACGACAGCTCGCTCTTGCGGAACCACTCGAGCAGCGCCAGCTGGATCGGCAGGATCGCGATACCGGCGAGGAACGGCAGGGCGGAGAAGCTGACGTTGAGCAGTAGGACCAGCAGCGTGTGATACAGGGCGTGGCCGCTCATGACGTGGCCCAGCTCGTGACCGAGCAGGGAACGCATTTCGTCGTCGTCGAGCAGCGTGAGCGCGCCGGAGTTGATCACGATGAAGGGTTTGTCCATGCCGAACGCGCCCGCGTTGGCGAACGGCGTCTGCGACACAAACAGCTCGGGGCGCGGCGCCCAGTCCAGCGTCGTGATCACCTCCGTGTACAGCTGGTTCAACTTGGGGAACTGCGTCGGACCGACGCGTACCGCGTCGGCCTGGAACAACAGCCGAACGCCGCGTTCCCCCAGGAAGCCGTAGATCTTCTTCAATACCTCGTCGAATCCCGGCACGGCGCGCAGCGACTGCAGCGCTGCGCGATCGGCCGGATGCTCCCAGGCCACGGGGGCGATCTGCGTGAGAATCTTGCGCGGGCGCGCGGCGGGCAGCCCAGTATTGGCGTCAGTCATCGGATGCTCCGAAAGTGGAACCGTCCATACGGTGGCTTGCGGCCTCAGTTTCCGGCCAGCGCCTGCTCCAGATCCTCGATCAAATCCTCCACGTCCTCGATGCCCACCGAGAGGCGGATCAAACTGTTGGTGAGGCCCATCTTGCGGCGCAGCTCGGGCGGTACGCTGGCGTGCGTCATCGATGCGGGGTGCCCGATCAGGCTTTCCACGCCGCCCAGCGACTCGGCCAGGGCGAAGACCTTGGTGCGCTCGACGACACGCCGGGCGTACGCCTCATCGCCCAGCTCGAGGCTGATCATGCCGCCGAACCCGCTCATCTGGCGGCAGGCGAGGTCGTGCTGCGGGTGTGACGGGAGGCCGGGGTAGTACACGCGCTGCACCCGCGGGTGATGCGTGAGCCATTCGGCGACGCGGCGGCCGTTGGTGTCGTGCGCGCGCATGCGCAACGAGAGCGTCTTGATGCCGCGCAGCGCCAGCCAGCAGTCGAACGGTCCCGGCACGGCCCCCGAGCTGTTTTGGAGGAACGCGAGGCGCTCCGCGACGTCGTCACGCGAGGTCACGAGCATGCCGCCGATCATGTCGCTGTGGCCGTTGAGGTACTTCGTGGTGGAGTGCAGGACGATGTCGGCGCCGAGCCCGAGCGGTCGCTGGAAGCACGGTGTGGCGAATGTGTTGTCGACCACGAGCAGCGCCCCCGCTGCGCGGGCGATCGCTGCCGTCGCCGCCAGGTCGCACAGGCGCATCATTGGATTGGTCGGCGTCTCGGCGTAGACGAGCTTCGTGTTCGGCGTCATCGCCGCGCGCACCGCATCGGCATCGCCGCCGTCGACGAACGTGAACGCGAGCCCGAGCCTCGCCCAGATGTGCGTCATCTGTCGATGCGTCCCGCCGTACACGTTCTCGCCGCACACCACATGGTCCCCGGCTGACAGGAGCTTCAGGACGGCGTCGGCGGCCGCGAGCCCGGAGGCGAACGCGAAGCCGTGCCGCGCGCCCTCCAGCGCGGCCACGCTCCGTTCCAGCGCCTGCCGGGTCGGGTTCTGGGTCCGGGCGTACTCGTATCCTTTGTGCCGGCCCAACCCCGCCTGTATGTAGGTGGAGGTCTGATAGATCGGGGGCATGACGGCCCCCGCCAGCGGGTCTTCGACGAAGCCGCCGTGGACGGCCAGGGTGGAGAGGCGGCGGCGCAGGTCGCCATCGAGCGCCTTGGTCATGGCGGGAACGTACTGACGCCTTTCGCCCCGAGCAAGCGAGCTTTACGTTAGCGGATCATGAGCGAACGGAACGGGCTCGCCTGCCTGGTGGTCGACGACGAGCCGCGCTTACGCCGCGTGCTGGTGCAGCTGCTCGAGAGCGAAGGGTTCCGCTGCCGCGAAGCCGGCAACGGGGTCGAGGCGCTGCGGGCGATGGAAACAGACCCCGCGCCGCTCATCATCTCCGATCTGCGGATGCCGGAAATGGACGGGGTCACCCTGCTGCGTCACGTCGTGCAGCGGTGGCCGCTCACCGCCGTCGTCATGGTCAGTGCCGTCGCCGACGTCGACACGGCCGTGAAGTGCCTCCATTCCGGCGCCCTCGACTACGTCAGCAAGCCGTTCAACCTGGAAGAAGTGCGCGCCCGGGTGGAGCAGGCGTTGCAGCGCCGCCAGTTGAAGCTCGACCTCAAGAGCTACCAGGAGCAGCTCGAAGACCGGGTCCGCGCGCAGGCCGGACGGATCGAGGAGCTGTTCCTGGGCGGCGTGCAGGCGCTGGCGCAGGCCCTGGAGGCGAAGGACCCCTACCTGCGGGGCCACTCACTCCGGGTGTCGGAGTACGCCGTGGCGATCGCCCGATGCATTGGGTTGGATGCGCAGATGATCGATACCATTTCGCTGGGGGGTCATCTTCACGACATCGGCAAGATCGGTGTCAGCGAAGAGGTGCTGCACAAGCCGGGGAAACTCTCGGAGCAGGAATACCGCCACATCATGGAGCACCCGGTGATCGGCGCGCGGATCCTGGGGCCGTTGCTGCGGGATGCCCCGCTGGTGATCGCGATCGTACGCTCGCATCACGAGCGGGTGGACGGCCGGGGTCTGCCCGATGGTTTGAAGGGGGACGCCATCCCGCCGGTGGCCGGCATCGTGTCGGTGGCCGACGCCTTCGACGCGATGACCAGCGAGCGCCCCTACCGCCATTCGCTGCCGGTCGAGCGGGCGCTCGACGAGCTGCGTGCCCAGCGCGGGATCCAGTGGAACCCGGTGGCCGTGGACGGATTTCTGGACGCATTCGCCGACATCAGCCGGTTGCCGCTCGTCACTCCCGAGCTGTCCGCCGAAGCCGCACCCCACGGTTGACGCTGCCACCTGCCCGTTCGTAACGTAGCCACCATGCATGACACCCTGATGGTCGGCGTTTCCGGCATTCGCGGAATTGTAGGCAAGGACCTCACCCCGGAGATCGTTGCGCGCTATGCCGCCGCGTTCGGCGCCTGGGCCAGGACGGGCGGCGGCCGGCGCCCGCGAATCGTGCTGGGGCGGGACGCCCGGACCTCGGGCCCCATGTTCGCCCAGGCGGCGACGGCGGGGCTCGTGTCGGTGGGCTGCGACGTGATCGACATCGGGCTCACCACCACACCATCGGCGCAGCTGGCCGTGGAGCATCACCGCGCCGCGGGCGGGATCATCCTGACGGCGAGCCACAACCCGATCGAATGGAACGCCCTCAAGTTCGTGGGACCCGACGGGGTGTTCATCGACGAGACGGCCGGGGCGCAGGTGCGGGCGCTCGCCGCCGAAGGGCCGATCGTCCGCGCCGACCACGGGTCGCTGGGCACGGTGACGGCCGATGCCGAGGCAATGCGGCGTCACGTGGCCGCCGTGCTGAAACTCCCGGGCGTGGACGCCGGCCGGGTGCGCAAGCGGCGCTTCCGCGTCGCGCTCGACACCTGTCGCGGCGCGGGCGGCGCGATCATGCCGAACCTGCTGGAGCGGTTGGGCTGCGAAGTCGCCGGCATCAACCTCGAGACGGATGGAAAATTCCCCCGACCGCCGGAGCCGATTCCCGAGCACCTGGGCGCCCTGGGCGCGGTGGTGCAGCGGGTGCAGGCCGACATCGGCATCGCCGTGGATCCGGACGTGGATCGCCTGGCGATCGTCGACGAGCAGGGCGAGCCGATCGGTGAGGACTACACGCTTGCGTTCGCGGTCCGGGCGGTGCTCGGCAAGAAGGGGGTAGGGGGAAGGGGGAAGGGGGAAGGGGCGGCAAAGGGTGCGGCGTCCGGTCCCGCAGTCGTCGTGTGTAACCTCTCCACCAGCCTCGTGGTGGAGGACGCGGCCCGCGATTGCGGCGCCGAGGTGGTCCGGGCGCCGGTCGGGGAAGCGCACGTGGCGCGGGTCATGATCGAGCGCGAGGCGCTGATCGGCGGCGAAGGCAACGGTGGGGTGATGTACGCGGCGTTGCACGTCGGTCGTGACGCGCCCGTCGCGGCTGGCCTCGTGCTGGCGCTGCTGGCCCGCGACGGCCGGCGCGTGAGCGAGATCGTCGCCGCCTCCCCGCGCTATACCATCGTCAAGGACAAGGTGGCGCGCGGGCGCGCCGGCGGGCTGGCCCCGGTGTACGCGGCGCTGCGGGAACGATTTCCCGACGCGATCGTCGACGAGCGGGACGGGTTGCGCCTTGGCTGGCGCGATCGCTGGCTGCACGTGCGTCCCTCGAATACCGAGCCCGTGGTCCGCCTGATCGCCGAAGCGCCGACCCCCCAGGAAGCCCAGCAGCTCGTGGATGCCGGACGCACGCTATGTGCGGTGACGGTGGAATGAGGCGCTGGAAGGTTGGAAGGTTGGAAGGTTGGACCGTCAACGCATTCACCGTCCAACTTTCCAACATTCCAACCTTCCGACCGAGTGGGGAGGCTGGGTGAGGGTCGTTCTCCAGCGCGTGTCCCGTGCCGAGGTCCGGGTCGAGGGCCGAAGGGTCGGGGGGATCGGGGCGGGGTTCGTGGCACTCGCGGGCTTCGCCCCGACCGACACCGAGGCGACGCTCGCCTGGATGGCCGACAAGCTGCTCTCGCTGCGGGTGTTCAGCGACGACGAGGGCAAAATGAACCGCGGGCTGGAAGAGGTCGGTGGGGGCGTGCTCGTCGTGTCGCAGTTCACTCTCTACGGCGACGCGCAAAAGGGCCGGCGCCCCAGCTTCATCGCGGCCGCACCGCCGGACGTCGCAATTCCCTTGTACGAGCGCTTCGTGGCGTTACTCACCGAGCGCGCCCAGCCGCTCGGCGTGGACATCGCGACGGGTGAGTTCGGGGCGATGATGGAAGTCGAGCTGGTGAACGACGGACCGGTCACCCTGGTGCTCGAGCGGTGAACCCTATCGTGCTCGCGAGCGGCTCCCCGCGGCGCCGGCAGCTGCTCGAGATGCTGGGGATCCCCCATCGCGTGATCGCCCCCGACGTCGATGAGTCCCGCCGGGAAGGCGAGACCCCCGAGCGCTACGTCGTGCGCCTGGCGCGCGCGAAGGCGCGGGCGGTGGCGGACCGGGTGCCGGGGGACGTCGTGCTCGCGGCCGATACGACGGTCGTGCTCGCGGGCGAGCTGTTCGGGAAGCCCGATGATGCCGCCGCGGCGGTGGAGATGCTGGGACGCCTGCAGGGGCGCACCCATGAAGTGATGACGGCCGTCGCGGTCGGTCGGGACGAGGAGCTGGAGCACGCCCTCGACGTGTCGCACGTGACGTTCCGGCCCGCCGACCGCGCCACCCTGGCCGCGTACGTGGCCACAGGCGAGCCGCTCGACAAGGCGGGCGCGTACGCGATCCAGGGCTTGGGCGCGCCGCTCGTCGAGCGCGTGGAAGGAGATTTCTTCGGCGTGATGGGCTTGCCGCTGCGGTTGGCGCTCGATCTGCTGGGTCGCTTCGGGCGGCCCTACCGTTTCACGCGATAGACCGGCACGGGCTTCGTCTTCCCCTTCACCTGCATCGGCTCCAGCGCTTCGACTTTGGGCGGCTTCTTCAGCGCCTTGTAGAACGGCTCGGCGATGAGGATTTCGTTCGGGCCGGCCACCGAGCAGAGGCGGCTCGCCGTATTGACCGCGTCGCCGATCACGGTGTATTCGAGACGGCGATCCGATCCGAAGTTGCCGGCGAACACCTCGCCGAAGTTGATCCCGATCCCGATCTTGATCGGGGGGCGACCGTCCTCGCTCCATTTCGCGTTCATCTTTTCGAGCACGGTGAGCTGGTCGAGCGCGCATTGCATCGCGCGGTCGGCGTCGTCCTCGTGCGCGATCGGGGCGCCCCACAGGGCCATGATCGCGTCGCCCATGAATTTGTCCAGTGAGCCCGAGTGCTCGAACACGATCTCCACCATTTCGGTGAAGTATTCGGTGAGCAGTTTGGCGACGTCGTCGGGGTTCATGTTCTCCGACATCGGCGTGAAGCCGCGGATGTCGGAGAAGAAGATCACCACCGGGCGTTTGTCGCCGCCCAGCGTGACGGCCCCTTCCTGCTGGGCGATCTGGGCGGCGACGTTGGGCGCGAAGTAGCGCTGGAAGTTCGACAGCACCATCGCTTCGCGCCGGATGCGCTCCGAGAGATTGGAGTTCTCGATCGCGAGCGCGGTGAGGCCGCCGAAGGCGATGAGGAACTCGAGATCCTCGTCGCCGAAGGACTGGATCGCCGTCTGATTGTCGACGTAGAGGATGCCGAGCACCTTCTGATCGGTGCCCATGAGCGGCGTGCACATGGCGCTGCGCACGCTCTGAATCAGGATCGATTTTCCTTTGAAGCGCTCGTCGGCGGCGGCGTTGTCCGACAGGATGGCCACCCGGTCTTCGACCGCCTTACGCGCGATGGACTGGGGAACGTGTCGGGCCGCGTTCGTGTCGCCGGTCCGGCTGCGCGAGAGGCGCGGCACGAGCTCACCGCTGCGCGGGTCGAGCAGCAGGATCGACACGCGATCCACGTTCATGATCTGGAACGTGAAGTCCACCACCTTCTGCAGCAGGGCGTCGAGCTCCTGCTGGCGCGACAGCTCTTTGAAGACCTCGAGCAGCAGCGAGACCTTCTTTTCGCGCCGCTCGGCCTCGTTCTGCGCCGCAACCTTGAGATGACCTCCCCCGGCCGCCGCCGCACCCGTCCCGCCCTGCACGATCGCCGGCACGCCGCCCGAAGACGGGGCGACCGGCAGCTGGCGCACAATGGTGCCCTGGGGAATGGCGCGCGACCCGGAAGTCTGCCCCGCCTCGGGCGTGGGGGTGGACGGTCGAGCGGCCGGGGTGGTCCCGGCGACCTTGAACGCCACCTTCCCGAACGTGATCACGTCGTTGGCTCCCGCGTCGGCCTCCGTGATCCGCGCGCCATTGAGGAACGTGCCGTTGGAGGAGCCGAGGTCCTTGACGCGCACGCCGGAAGGCCCGAGGGCGATCTCGGCGTGGCGGCGGGAAATCGTGGGGTCGTAGATCGGGATGTCGCTGGTGACGGCGCGACCCACGACCAGGGTGCGACCCGGCGCGAGGTCGATCGCCTGATCGCCGGAGGTGCTCAGCAGCTTGAACACAGTGCCGGAATATACCCGTGGGCTACGCCAGTGCGAGCGCCACGGCGCGCAGCACCGCCTCGGCCTTGGCTTCGGTCTCGGCATACTCGCGCGCGGCGTCGGAATCGGCCACGATACCCGCGCCGGCCTGGATCGTGACGCCGTCGTGACGGACCACCGCGCACCGGATCGCGATCGCCGTGTCGAGCGTGGTCGCGCCCCACCCGATATAGCCCACGGCGCCGGCGTACGGTCCGCGCCGTTCCGGCTCGAGCGCGTCGATGATCTGCATGGCGCGCACTTTGGGCGCCCCGGTCACGGTCCCGGCGGGGAAGCACGCCTTGAAGGCGTCCAGGGCGTCGTAGCCGTCGCGCAGCGTTCCCCGCACTTCGCTCACCAGGTGCTGGACGTGTGAGTAGCGCTCCACCGCCATGAGCTCGGTGACGCGCACGCTCCCGTAGCTGGCGACGCGTCCCACGTCGTTGCGCCCCAGGTCCACGAGCATGCGATGCTCGGCGATTTCCTTGGCGTCCCCGCGCAGCGCGCGGGTGAGCGCCTCGTCTGTTTCGGCGGTGGCCCCACGGGGACGCGTGCCCGCGATCGGTCGGACCGTCACCTCCCGCCCCGCCACGCGCACCAGCACCTCCGGCGAGCTGCCCACGAGCGCGAAGTCGTCCAGCGAGAGAAAGAAGAGATACGGCGCCGGGTTCAGGGCCCGTAGAAACCGGTACACGCGCAGCGGGTCGACCCGGGCGGCGATTTCCTGGCGGCGCGACAGCACGGTCTGAAACGTGTCGCCGGCGCGGACGTGCTCGAGCACGCGACCTACGTCGCGCTCGAAATCGGCGCGCGGATAGCGTGTTGTCGTGGCCAGGCCCGGGGCGCGCTCGGCCAGGGCGAGCGGCGTCAGGGGATGCGGAGCTCCCAGTCGTCCGGCCAGCTCGTCCAGCCGGGCTTCCGCCGCTTCGTAGAGACCCACGCGCTCGCGGGCCGACGTGTCCGGCGGCACCAGGGCGTTGGCCACGGCGATGGCCCGGCCATACAGATTGTCCAGCACCACGAGGCTGTCGGCCAGCATGACGACGGCATCCGGGAGACCGAGCGTGTCGGCCGGGGGAGCGGGGAGGCGCTCGATCGTCCGCGCCAGGTCATAGCCCAGGTAGCCAACCGCGCCACCGTAGAACGGCGGCAGGCCGGGGACCGCGACCGGCGTCAGGGCGCGCAGTCGCTCGGCCAGGTGACCGATGGGATCTCCTGTCTCGCCGGCGCCGCGCCAGCCGTCGGCGGCCGTCCACCGCTCCACGCTGCGGCCGCGATAGCGCCACACTTCGCGCGGCTCCGTACCCAGAAACGTATAGCGCGCCCACCGCTCACCACCCACCGCCGACTCGAGCAGGAACCCGAATGGCGGGCGGGCGATCTTGGCGTACGCCGCGACCGCCGTGTCGGCATCGAGCACGATCTCCCTGGTGAGCGGCACGACGCCCCCGCGCTCGGCGCGGGCGAGGAAGACGGTGCGGGCGTCGGTCACTTCGGCGCGGCGAGCAGGACGCGCCCCGGGCCTTCGAGCGCGCTGGTCACGGTCGAAGCGTAGCGGGCGCTCATGGTGTATACCGAGGAGTCGTCATGCCGCCCATACGAGATCGAGGCGCTTGCCGCGCACATCATCCACCGGATAGCTTGGCCCGCGTGCGCGCTCTGCCGCTCGCGCTGCTCGCGCTCACGGTCACGTCGACCGTGGCGGGGCAGCAATGGAATTCCCCCGATGCCCTGACCCTCGCGGAGCGCGCCATCGCGCGCCGGGCGGGGGCGGCCGCCGACACCACGCTGCACGACTACCGGGCTCAGGGGCATGGGTTTGTGTTCTTCCTCGGGGCATTCGGGGAGGGGCTCGCGGAGCCGCCGCGCCTCATCAAGGCGGACCAGCTCGAGCTGGAATTGTACTGGAAGGCCCCGGGCGCGAGCAAGCAGCGCATCATCGGCTGGCGCGACCGCGCCGAGCTGCCCACCGACATCGTGTACCATCAGGATCACCTCGGCATCGTGCAGAACGGATTCGGCCGCACCATTCGCCTGGGCGATGGGGACGAAGTGCAGGGTGTCCCGCATCCGCTGGCGCTGGGGGGACCGCTGCTGTACGACTACGCGACCGGGGACACGCTCACCATCGAATTGCCCGAGCGCCAGATTCGCGTCGTCGCCTTGCGCGTGCGACCAAAGCAGCTGGCGATGCCACGCATCGTCGGCACCGCGTTTCTCGACATCAGCAGCGCCGACCTGGTGCGGTTGGCGTTCAACTTCACCGCGGCCGCCTATCGGGACGCTTCGCTCGAGGACGTCAGTATCGTGCTCGACAACGCCCTGTACGAAGGCCGCTGGTGGCTGCCGCGCCATCAGGAAATCGAGATTCGGCGACGCGCCACGTTTCTGGACCTGCCGGCCCGCGGCATCATTCGCGGGCGATGGGACGTCGACGGCTACGTTTTCAATACCGGTCTGGCCGGCTCCTGGTTTGCGGGTCCCGAGATCACTCCCGCGCCCAAGGCGGAGCGCGATTCGTTTCCCTGGCGCGGGTCGCTGGACTCCGCCATCCAGGACGTGGCCGAGCCCGTGCGCCGCAACGATCTCGCTCAGGTCCGCGCCGAGGTGGCGCGCATCGCCGGGCGGCGCGTGCTGTCGGGCTGGCGTCGCGGCGGTCTCAGCGTACGCGGGGCGAGCGACCTGCTGCGTGCCAATCGGGTGCAGGGCGTCGTGCCCGGCGCGGGCGGTGTGTGGCGGCGTGGCGGCTTCGAAGCGCGGGCGCGCGCGGGCTACGGCTTTGCCAACCGGCAAGCGACCGGCGGTCTCTCGGTCCGGATCGGCGTGGGCGCCGCGACGCTCGGGGCCATCGCGTACCGGGAGGTCCGCGACCTCGCCGACGAGCCGATCGTGGCGCCGCTCGTGAACTCGATCGCCGCCCAGGAATTTGGCGACGACTACGGAGACTACGTGCGCGTGGGGGGCGGCCGGCTCGAGCTGGAGTACCCGCTGGGTGGCGGCGTCACCGGCCGGCTCGCCCTCGCGCGCGAGGCGGTGGGGAGTCTTCCCGTGCGGGCCGCGCCCGCGACCGGACGTTACCGGCCCAATCCCGCGCTCGGCGGTCCCGCGCTCGATGTGGTGACGCTCGAGCTGCGGCGGGTGAGTGAAGGGTTCGCGGTGCGGCGGGACCGCTTTTTCGATCTGTCGCTCGAAGCTGGACGACGGGATGGGGGCGCGACCTACCTCCGGCTGGCCGGTACGGCGCACGTGCTCGTGCCGGTCGGCGTGACGCGCGTGCTGGCGCGCGTGCAGGGCGGCATCGCGAGTCGCGACTTGCCCGCGCATCGCACATTCGTGCTCGGAGGCCGCGGCACGCTGTTGGGTGACGACTTCCGCGCCTGGGGTGGTCGCGCGACCGCGCGCGTGCACCTGGAGTGGCGCGTCCCGACGCCATTCCCCGGCCTTTCGTTCGGCGTCGCCCGGACGCCGTCGAGCATCACGCTCGCGCCGTACGTCGCGGCGGGTTGGGCGGAGCGTCCGGTGACCGGCACCCCGTGGCGCGCGACGCCCGGCGTGCGCGTCACGGTCGGCCTGGGCCTCGAGTGGCTCGGCGTATTCCGCGTCGAGGCCGGATATGGCGTTCAGAGCCGCCGCGCGCACGTGGCATTCGACGTGACGCGGGACTTCTGGAGCGTCCTCTAGCCCGGGAACGCGCCACCCGACTAGGTTTCCGTACCACCAGGCATATGCCCGAAACCAACTTCCCCGACGAGTGGCTGGCCCAGGCGCTCGAGGCGCTCACGACCGAGCGCCTGGCCGAGCTGCGCGCCAAGGCCGAGCCCGGCAAGACGCTGTGGGAAACCGTCGTGCGGGAGAAGCTCGCGACCGACGACGAGATTCTCGAAAAGCTGAGCACGCGCTTCCGTCTGCGCATCGCTGATTTGACGCAGGTGGACCCGGGCGCCCGGACCGCCCTCCCCGAGGCGCTGGCCCGACGCTACCGCGTGCTGCCGATCCGGGAGACCGATTCCTACCTCGAGGTCGCGACCGCAAATCCGTTCGATCTCGACATGGAGAAGACGCTCGGGTTCGCGACGGCGCGCGAGATCCGGCTGACGCTCCTGCCGCCCTCCAAGATCAGCGAGCAGATTGAGCAGCAATACCGGCCGGAAAGAGCGCTCGACCGGCTGCTCGAGAACATGGGGCAGTCCGCCGAGCTGGTGCAGCTGAGCGACGAGACGCCCCCCGACGAGTACAACATCACCGAGGCGGCGGCCAGCGAGCGACCGGTGGTGAAGCTCGTGGACCTGATTCTGTCCGAAGGGATCCTGTCGCGCGCCTCGGACATCCATATCGAGCCGGAAGAGGGCGGGGTCGCGGTGCGCTACCGCATCGATGGCGTGCTGCGGCAGGTGATGAAGATCCCGCGGTCGGCGGGGCTACCGCTCATCTCCCGCATCAAGATCATGTCGCAGCTCGACATCGCCGACCGGTTGCGGCCGCAGGACGGGCGCGCGCGGGTGGCGGTGAACGGGCAGCCGATCGATCTCCGGGTGTCGACGCTGCCGGCGGCGCATGGCGAAAAGGTCGTCATCCGCATCCTCGACTCGCGCGCCACGGTCAAGACGCTCGACTCGCTGGGACTGAACCCCAACGAGGTCGAGCAGGTACTCAAGCTGCTGGAATTCCACGAGGGCATCATCCTCGTCACCGGGCCCACCGGGTCCGGCAAGACGACCACGCTCTATTCGATGATCAACCAGATCAAGAGCGAGGGCGTGAACATCGTGACCGTCGAAGACCCGGTGGAGTACCGGATGCCGGGGATCGTGCAGGTGCAGGTGCAGGAGAAGACGGGGCTCACGTTCGCCACGGCGCTGCGCTCGATCCTGCGCCAGGATCCGAACGTGGTGCTGGTGGGGGAAATCCGCGACAAGGAAACGGCGCAGATCGCCACCCAGGCGTCGCTGACCGGCCATCTGGTCCTGTCCACGCTCCATACCAACGACGCCGCCAACGCCGTGACCCGGCTGGTGGACATCGGGGTCGAACCCTACAAGATCGCGGCCGCGCTGCGCGGCGTGGTGGCGCAGCGGCTGATGCGGCGCCTGTGCACCACGTGCAAGGAAGCCGTGACCGACGCCCCGCCGGAGCGGCTCAAGCAGTGGATCCCGCACGGCGCGACGCTGTACCGCGCCGCCGCGTGCCCCGATTGCGCCATGACCGGCTATCGCGGGCGCTTCTCGATTCTCGAGGTCCTGAGGATCACGCCCGAGATCGAGCGTCGCATCGCCGCGGGGGAAACGGCCGATCGCATCGCCGATGCCGCACGGCGCGGGGGCATGTCGACGCTCTGGGACAGCGGGGTGAATCACGTGCTGCGGGGAGAAACGACGGTCGAAGACCTGCTGCGGGTGGTCGACGTCCCGATGGCGGAAGAGCGCCCCCCGGAGCCGGCTCGCAAGAGCGGGGGGAAGGCCACGGCGGCCGCCGCGCCAGCCCCGGCGGCGCGCCCCTCCCCGGCCGCCGGATCGATGCCGCACGCGGAGCCACTGGCAACCGGCTTCGAGCTGCTGGACGACGCCGGCACCACGCGTCGGTCGGGGCCGCGCGGACCGGCGCCCCGGGTGCTCCTGGTGGACGACGAGGACAGCCTGCGCAAAGTCCTCAAGGATCTGCTGGAGCGTGATGGCTACGAAGTCGCCGAGGCACGCGACGGCGTGCAGGCGCTGGACCAGGTCGATCGCGTCGGCCCCGACGTCGTCGTCCTGGACCTGAATCTCCCCGGTCTCGACGGCTATGGCGTGCTGGCGCAGCTGCGCTCACGACCCGCCACCGCCGACATCCCCGTCATCGTGCTGACGGCCAAGGGAGACGAAGACAACGAAGTCCGGGTATTCGAGCTCGGCGCCGACGATTTTCTGCAGAAACCATTCCGCGCGCGTGCGCTGTCCGCGCGTCTCGAGGCGGTGCTGGGCCGGCGGCGTTCACGCCCCGCGTGACGGCGATCCGCGTCTCGTTCGTCGACACGTTCGCGCTGCGCGGGGCGGGACCGGCGCTGCAGGTGCTCGTGCTGCGCCGTGGACCGCATGGCCGCAATCCCGGATCGTGGGAAACGGTGCACGGGACCATCGAGTCGGGCGAGACGCCGGTGCAGGCGTCGCTCCGCGAGCTGCGCGAGGAAACCGGCCTGGTGCCGGAGCGCTTCTACAACCTCAGCCGCATCGAAGGATTCTACCAGCACAAGAGCGACGAGCTCGTGATCATTCCCGCGTTCGCGGCGTTCGTCTCCGCCGAGGCGCAGCCGCTGCTCTCCCGGGAGCACGATGCGTTCGTCTGGCTCTCTCCGGGCGATGCCGCGCGACGCTTCGCGTGGCCGCGTGAGCGCAGAGCATTGGAGGACGTCTTGTCAATGGTGGGGTCGGGGGGAGGGGGCTTGCTGGACGACGCGCTGCGGGTATCCTAGTGCCGTTCCAACTTGCTTCTCACGCGGCAACGATACGCTGACCCCGCATTCGAGCCGCTCGCGCCATTGCAGAGTGTGGTGCGATACGTTGGAGCGGTACTAGCGGGCGTCCCTCACGCGGTGTGGCATGGAGCCGTCCACGGTGAGATCCAATTTCGGCGCGTCCCCCCGGCGCGCGAGCCGCATCGCATGAATCCGTTCTACCACCGGATCTATCGCATCGTCCGTCACATTCCCAAAGGACGCGTCGCGACGTACGGGATCGTCGCCCGGCTCTCGGGGCGTCCCGGCGCCGCGCGCACGGTCGGCTGGGCCCTCTCGGCGCTGCCCGAGGACAGCGACGTGCCGTGGTGGCGCGTGATCAATGTGGCGGGACGCATTTCGCTGGCGAGCGATCACAGCGCGGTGTTGCAGCGGGCGCTGCTGTTGCGCGAAGGCGTGAAATTCGCGCCCGGCGGCGCGGTGAATCTGGGAACGTTCGGCTGGCCCGCCGAAGCCTACAGCAGTGTCATGGCGGCCCACAGCCGGGCCGCTTCTTCCCGCAGATCCCGCAGGTTGAACGGCTTCCGCACGTAACGCAGGCCGAGCCGCTCCAGCGCTTCTTCCGTCGCCGGCAGCACGTCGCCCGTCGCCACCAAGGTCCGGGTTTTGAGTCCGGGATGGCGCGTCGCCAGCTCTTCCACGAATAACCGGCCTTTCGCGCTCACCTGTCCGTCTGCCAGGATCAGGTCGTAGCCGCGTTCGCCCACGAGATCCAGGGCGTGCTCGGCGTTGCGCGCCACGTCCACGACGTGGCCTTCGCGGCCGAATAACGCCTGCACCAGACGGCGGACTGCGGGGTCGTCGTCGACCAGGAGGATCGCCCGTTTCGCGAACGACGGCGGCAATGGCGGGGTCGGTTCCGGCGGGAGCGGCGGGGCCGGCCGGGCGGCCGGCGCCGGGGGGAGCTCGATGTGGAACGCCGCTCCCCCGCCCGGCGCGCGCTCGTAGACGATGTGCCCGCCGTGGGACTCCACGATGGAATAAGAAATCGACAGCCCCAGCCCCGTCCCCTGACCGGGCTCTTTGGTCGTATAGAATGGCGTGAACAGGTGCCGCACCTGATCTTCCGGAACTCCGGGCCCGGTATCGCTCACGCGGAGATGGATGTTGGCGTCGCTCCAGGTCTCGATCCGGATGGCGCGGGTGCGGTCCTCGGGCAGCTCGCCCACGGCTTGGGCGGAATTCGTGAGCAGGTTCAAGACGACCTGCTGCAGGGCGTGCCGGTCGCCAATGACTTCCGGCAGGTCGTCCGGCAGCACGATCTGGGTTTCCACGTCGCGCAACCGCAGGTCGTATCCCATCAGCAGCAGGGTGCGCTGGACCAGATCGTTCAAGTCGAGGCGGACGCGCTCGGCCGGACCCTTGCGCGCGAAGGTCAGCAGGTTGCGGACGATCCGGCCCGCCCGGTCGGCCTGCTCGTGAATCACCTTCAAGTGGCCGCGGTCGCCGGGGCCGAGCTCTTTCTGCTCGAGCAGGAATTCGGACAGGCCGGCGATCGAGGTGAGCGGGTTGTTGAGCTCGTGCGCGACCCCCGAGACGAGCTGCCCCACGGTGGCGAGCTTCTCACTCTGGATCAGCTGGGCCTCCATGGCCTGCTGCTCGGTGACGTCCTGCACCATGACCACGGCCGCCTGATCGGGCGTCGCCCCGGGCATCCGGGCCGCGTTGATGCGGAACGTGCGGCCCGGCATCTGGGCGCGCTCCACCAGTGGGGCCGGCCGTTCGTCCCGGCGTACCGCTTCGAGCAGCTGATCCAAGGCGTCGGCGCGCCCGAGCAAGGCGGACGCGAGATCGACGCCGATGACCGCCGGGAGCTGCCCGCCCAGGATGGCGGCCAGGGATCGGTTGGCGCGGCGTACGCACCCGGCTTCGTCCACGACCGCGATCCCTTCGGACAGCGCGTCGAAGGTCGTTTCCCATTGCTCCTTGCCGCGCCGCACGAGGTCGAAGAAGCGGCCGTTGGCGAGGGCGACGGCCGCGTGCGTGGCGACGGTGGACAGCAGCCGCACGTCATCGGGCGCGAGCGCGCCGCCACGCGGCTCGGTGACTACCAGGGTGCCGACCACGACGCCATGGGCGCGCAGCGGCACCGCGGCCGCCGACTCCACGGCCACGCCGCCGGCCAACTGGGCGCCGATCTCACTGTTCCGGATCAGCTCGAGCCGTTCGCTGCGGGCCGTGCGGGCGACCAACCCGGGATCGGAAGCCGGAACGATCGTCCCCTTCAAGTCGGCGAGCGAGCCTTCGGCGGCGGCGATGGTGAGCGGATCGCCGGCATTCTCTCCCGCCAGCGCGACGAGCGCGCCGCGCGCGTCGATGAACCGCATGGCGTAGCGCACCACCTGCTCCACGATGCGCTCCAGCTTGATCGATTCCGACAGCACGTAGGACAGCTCCTGCAGCCAGAACAACTCCGAGAGCCGGCGGTTCAGTTCGTCGGCGGTCCGCTGCCGGTCACGCTCCAGGGCGCGCAGCTGCCGCCGCACGCGCCGGACCGCCCACAGGGCGAAACCGGCACCGGCGACGATGAGGGCGATACCGAGCGAAGAGGGGAGAGACACGTCGAGTAAGGTAAGATTATCCTCGGGCGCAGATCACTTGAAAACTCCTCTCAAGTAAGATATCACCCCCCGTCTCGAGACGCCGGATCGGCGCCAGCGCCGCATATTTGGGCCTGATGCGGTCCGTCGTCGCGTTCGGTCTCCTGCTCGCCGGGTGCGGCGCCCCGCCGACTCCCTATGTGGCGCGCGCACGCACGGCGATGGGGGCGGTGTTCTCGGTGGGCGCCTGGGGTGGAGATACTGCGCGCCTGAGACGAGCCGTGGACGCCGCGGTCGATTCCGTGCGGTGGATCGATTCGTTGCTCTCTCCCAATCGGGAGGCCTCCGAGCTCAGCCGGGTCAACCGCTCCGCGGGACACGGTCCACAGCCCATCTCCGCGCCGTTCGTCGCCGTGCTGCGCGAAGCGCTGGCCATCTCCCGCGCCTCATCCGGGGCGTTCGACCCAACGGGAAAGGACTATCGTGGCGTGCGCCTCGACAGCGTTCGTAAAACCGTGCGGCTGCGGCACGGGCTGACGCTGGAGTTGAGTGGGATCGCTTCCGGCTACGCCCTCGATCGGGCGCGGCTCGCCCTCAGCGGGACGGTGGACAGCGCGGTGCTTGGCCTCGGCGGTCTGTTGCTCGTAATGACCCCCGGCCGGAACGTGGGCGTCTCGGATCCCGCGAATTCACTGGGCATGCTGGCGCGGCTGCAGCTGCCTGCCGGCGCCTGGGCGATCGGCACGACCTCCATGACGGACGTCGATCCGGTTCAGGATCCGCGTACCGGCCAACCCGCGGCGCAGGCGCGCTCCGTCACGACCCTCGCCCGGGACGGCCTGACGGCGGCGGCGTGGTCTCGCGCGTTCTTCGTGCTGGGATGCGACCGCGCCCTGGTGCAGGCACCGCCGCTCGGAGTGGGCGTGCTGTGCGTCGACGAGCGCACCCGGTGGACCGCCGATCTCGACGGGCGCGTCGTCCTGACTATGGATTCGGTACCGGCGGCTGGGACTGCGCCCGTGCCCGGACGCGGGCCTGTTCCTGCTCCAGGACCTGCAGTGCGTGGCTCCACGACACCGCCGGCGAGCTCTGATAGCTCGCGCTGAGGTCCTCGAGCCAGCTCACCCCGTCTTCATACAAATAGATCGCCACCGCCTGCTGCCGTTGGTCGAGCTGGAGCGTATTCCAGGTGGGAGAGAGCGGGACGATCTCGACCGGCCGGAACAGCCGGCCACGGCTCTGCAGCTGCACGCCTTCGGGGGAGAACCGCGCCCCCGGCACCTGGCCGTAAAAGGTCACCATGACGAGCGTCGGGTTCATGAGCCCGGCGCGCCGGGCGGCTTCGGTGATGTCCTGGCGCCGGCTTTCCAGCAATTGCTCCAACGAGCGATACGTGTCGGTCGCGAGCAGGCGAATCACCCGCTCGTCGAGCGGCAGAATCTGCAGCTGCAGCTGGTCGGTGGCGAAGCGCAGCGCGATGTCGTCGCGGCGCAGCGAGCCGAAGCCGGCAGGGACCGTGTCGCTCTGCGCATTCAGGTTCCCGGTCTGCGCACCGAGGCGCACCGATGGGCTGCAGGACGCCAGCACGGCAAACGCCAGAATCGGAAGCTTCGTCATTTCCCTCGGCCCTCGGTCCCCAGAACCTCACGATAGCATGCTTCGACCCGGCGCGCGTGCTGCTGGATGTCGAACAACTCGTGAGCCCGGGAGAGGCCTGCCGCGCGCAAAGCGGCGAGTCGGCCGGGCGATGCGGCCATCAGCTCCGTCACGGCGCCGGCCATCGCCTCCGGGTCGCGCTCCGGAACGAGCAGGCCGGTCTCCGGGGTCAGGGCGTCGCGGTTGCCGCGGATGTCTGTCGCCACGGGCACGGCGCCGCACGCCATCGCTTCGAACAGGACGCGCGACAACCCTTCCGTGTCCTGGTGCGAGCCGCTGACCAACACGTCGGCGGCCTGCATCCAGCACTCGATGTCGGACTGCTGAGGCAGGACGCGCACGTCTTGGGCGGTTCCCTGGGTCTGGGTCCGGCGTCTGATTTCGTCGACGATCGCCGGTGGGTCCGGCGTGCCGATGACGAGCAGCAAGGGCCTTCGTCCCGGCGGGTGCGCGGCAGCGAGCAGGGCCATCGCGTCCACGATGTCGAGCACGCCTTTCCCTTCTTTGACCTGGCCCACGAACAGCAGCACGAAGCGCTCGCTCGGCAGGTCGAGGGCGCGGCGCACGGCCGCGCGATCCGCGGCCGGGCGGAACTTCCGCAGGTCCATTCCATCGAAGATGGTGTGGTAGCGCGCGGACACGCGCCGGGAGGCGGAGAAGCGTCGCCGGGTGGCGTCGGAGACGCCGATCATGGCATCGGCCAGCCGTTCCAGGATCGGGTCGAGGTTGTGGCGGGCGGTGAGCCGCACGAACCAGACCAGCTTCGTCCGAGTGCCGAGCTTGGCCAGCCCGCAGGTGAGCGCGTCGCGAGGCGCGTCGGGCGCGATGATGTCGATCGCCCGCTCGCGCAGCAGGGCGCGGATCAGGCGGCTCGAGCGCCAGACCGCCAGCAGCGTGCGCGGTTTGATGTGGTACAGCGGGAGGTGCACGACCGGACAGCCGAGCGTGCGCAGGTGGTCGGTGAGCTCGCCCGGGCCGGGGCAGATCACCAGCGGTTCGACGGCGCGGGGGTCCAGGTGCTCGATCAACAGCACCATGCTGCGCTGCCCCCCCATGTGCAGGTGGGTCTGATGGCTCACGAACGCGACCCGCATCGGCCGCTCCACGTCAGGCCCTCGCCGCGAGCGTCGCGATCGCGTCGCGCAGGTCGGGGATCCCCAGGGCGGTGCGGGCGCTGGTGACGAGCAACTGGTCCTCGTCCAGGGCGAGGACGGCGGTCAGGGCCCGGGCCCGTTCCGCGCGACGGCCGCTTGGCAGCTTGTCGCTCTTGGTCAGGACGGCGAGGACCGGAGTGGTGGCCGCGGCGAGGCGATCCTGCATGTCCCGGTCGTCCGCGGACGGCTCGTGGCGGATATCGAGCAGCCAGACCACGCCGCGCAAACGCGCGCGCGTGAGCGCGTGGCGCAGCAGGTGGGCGAACGCCGCGCGGTCGGTTTTGGAGGCGCGGGCATACCCGTACCCCGGAAGGTCGAGGAGATAAAAGGCGTTGTCGGGAGTCGGTTTTCGGTCTTCACCGACCACCGATGACAGACCACTGACGACATAAGCGTTCATCATCCGCGTCTTGCCCGGCGTCGCCGAGATACGCGCGATCCGGCGACCCAGGACGGCATTCAGGAGACTCGACTTGCCGACATTGGAACGGCCGACGAACGCGATTTCGGGAAGCGGAGGCTCGAGCGGGGCGTCGGCGCGCGGAAAGGTGCCGACGAAGCGGGGATCGGAAGCGGTCAGGCTTCTTTCTTTTGGCGCGGTCGCTCGATGACGAGCAGGGGCGGCCGGCCCTCGGTCACGGTCTCGGCGGTGATCGCGACCTCACGCACATCGTCCCGGCTGGGCAGCTCGAACATGATGTCCGTCATCATCTCCTCGAGGATGGCGCGCAGGCCGCGGGCGCCGGTGCCCCGCTTGAGCGCCTTGCGCGCGATCTCGCGCAGCGCGTCTTTCTCAATGGTGAGCCGGACGTGCTCCATCTCGAACAGCTTGTGGTACTGCTTGGTGAGCGCGTTCTTGGGCTCGACCAGGATGCGGACCAGCGCGTCCTCGTCCAGCGCGTCGAGCGGCACCGTCACCGGCAGCCGGCCGACCAGCTCCGGGATGAGTCCGTAGCGCAGCAGATCGTCGGGCTCCACCTCGGCGAACGGATTGCGTTTGACCTTTTCGATCGCGCCCGACTCGACCTCTTCTTTGGTGAAGCCGATGCGACGACGCCCGGTGCGGCTCTCGATGATCTTCTCCAGGCCGTCGAACGCCCCGCCGCAGACGAACAGAATGTCCTTGGTGTTGACCTGGATGTATTCCTGCTGCGGGTGCTTGCGGCCGCCCTGCGGCGGCACGCTGGCGATGGTGCCTTCGAGAATCTTCAGCAGCGCCTGTTGCACGCCTTCGCCCGACACGTCGCGCGTGATGCTCGGGTTTTCCGACTTGCGCGCGATCTTGTCGATCTCGTCGATGTAGACGATGCCGCGCTCACAGTCGGCGACGTTGAAGTCGCCCGCCTGCAGCAGCCGCACCAGGATGTTCTCCACGTCCTCGCCGACGTAGCCCGCTTCCGTCAGGGTGGTGGCGTCCACGA
>JBGQFX010000036.1:0-33861 GCA_041497135.1 Gemmatimonadota bacterium
CGACGTCATGATCAGCACCGTGTTGCGGAAGTCCACCGTGCGGCCCTGGGAGTCGGTGAGCCGGCCGTCGTCCAGGATCTGGAGCAGCACGTTGAACACGTCGGGGTGCGCCTTCTCGATCTCGTCGAACAGCACCACGGCGTACGGGCGGCGTCGCACCGCCTCGGTCAGCTGTCCGCCCTCCTCGTAGCCCACATAGCCCGGCGGCGCGCCGATCATGCGGGAGACGGCGTGCTTCTCCATGTACTCGGACATGTCGAGCCGCACCATCGCCTTCTCGTCGTCGAACAGGAACTCGGCCAGCGCGCGCGCCGTCTCCGTCTTTCCCACACCCGTCGGCCCGAGGAAAATGAACGAGCCGGTGGGTCGATTCGGATCCTGTAACCCGGCGCGCGCGCGGCGCACGGCATTCGCCACGGCGGCGAGCGCTTCGTGCTGGCCGACCACCCGCCGCTCCAGCTCCGCCTCGAGCTTGGTGAGCCGCTCGCGCTCGGATTCGAGCATCTTCGAGACGGGAATGCCGGTCCACTTCGCCACAATTTCGGCGATGTCTTCGGCGTCGACCTCTTCCTTCAGGTACTGCGCCTGCTTCTGGATCTCGGCGAGGCGCTTCTCGATGATGACGATCTCCTTCTCCAGCGCCGGGATGCGGCCGTAGCTGATCTCGGCCGCCTTCTGGAGGTCGCCGCGCCGGGTGGCCTGGTCGGCCTCCATGCGCAGCTGCTCGAGCTCGGCTCTCTGGCCCTGCAGCGCGGTGATGGCCTCCTTCTCGGCCTGCCACTGCGCCTTCATGGCGTTGGAACGCTCGCGCAGCTCGGCCAGCTCGGCCTCGACCCCCGCGCGGCGCTCCTTCGAGGCCTTGTCCCGCTCCTTCGCGAGCGCCGCCTTCTCGATCTCGAGCTGGACGATCTTGCGCTCCACCTCGTCGATTTCCTGCGGCAAGGAGTCGATCTCGATGCGCAGACGGCTGGCCGCCTCGTCGACCAGGTCGATCGCCTTGTCGGGCAGGAACCGGTCACCGATGTAGCGATGCGACAGGGTCGCCGCGGCGACCAGGGCGTTGTCGGTGATGCGCACGCCGTGGTGCACTTCGTACTTCTCCTTCAGCCCGCGCAGGATCGCGATCGTATCCTCCACCGATGGCTCGCCCACGTACACCGGCTGGAAACGGCGCTCCAGCGCCGCGTCCTTCTCGATGTGCTTGCGATACTCGTCCAGCGTCGTGGCGCCGACCACGTGCAGCTCGCCGCGCGCCAGCGCGGGCTTGAGCAAGTTCGAGGCGTCCACCGCCCCCTCAGCCGCCCCCGCCCCGACCAGCGTGTGCAGCTCGTCGATAAAGACGATGAAGCGACCCTCGGCCGTAGTGATCTCCTTGATCACCGATTTGAGCCGCTCCTCAAACTCGCCGCGATACTTGGTGCCCGCGATCAGCGCCCCGATGTCCAGCGCCACGAGATGCTTGTTGCGCAGGCCCTCCGGCACGTCGCCGTTGACGATGCGCTGCGCCAATCCTTCCACGATCGCCGTCTTGCCGACGCCCGGCTCGCCGATCAGCACCGGATTGTTCTTGGTGCGGCGCGACAGCACCTGCATGACGCGCCGGATTTCCTCGTCCCGGCCCACCACCGGGTCGAGCTTCCCCTGGCGCGCCACCTCGGTGAGGTCGCGCGTGAACCGCTCCAGCGCCTGGTACTGCTGCTCGGGCTCCTGGTCGGTAACGCGGTGCGCTCCGCGCACGGCCTCGAGCGCCGTGCGCAGCTCGCCCTGGTCCACACCGGACGCCGTGAGCAGCTGGCGGGCCGTCGCGCCCTTCTCCTCAGCCAACCCGAGCAGCAGATGCTCGGTCGACACGTACGCGTCGCCCAGGTCCTTCGCCAGTTTGTCGGCGCGGTCCAACACGCTGGACAGCTCGCGCGAGAGGGTGGGCTCGACCGCGCCCGACTGTTTGGGAAAGCGGTCGATTTCCCGCTCGGTGTCGCTCTTCAGCTGCGTGACGCTCAGCCCGGCCTTCTGCAGCAGCGGCACGACGATGCCCTCGTCCTGCTCCAGCAGGGCGAGGAAGAGATGGGCGTCGTTCACCACCGGATTGCCGCGCGTGCGCGCCTGGGTCGCTGCCTGTTGCAGCGATTCGGCGGCTTTGATGGTGAGGCGTTCTGGTCTGATCATGGCATCACGGCTTGGGCAAGTCCCGTTCCCGAAAAAGATGCCGTTGCGGCAGACGAGATGTCAAAATCGTCGCGGGGATACGTCAAGGAGAGTCGTCGAGGGAAGTCGAAAAAGCAAGAACCGTCGCAAGCCGATTCGCTTCCGACGGTTCTCCTTGACGCAACTTCTTGACGTATTCCCTCGACGTCTTTCCTTGACGCCGTCTACTTCATAATGATCATCTTCTTCGTGAACCGGCGCCCGTCGACGACCAGCTGGTAAATGTAAATCCCGGACGCCGCCTGGCGGCCGGAATTCCGGACGTTGCCATCCCAGTACGCGCTGAAGTCGCAGCTGGTCGTACCGGCACACGACAACTCCACGTTGTCGAGCAGCTCGCCGGTGCCTTGGAGGATGGGCACGGCCACGAGCTGCGCCAACACGTTGTAGATCCTCAACGAAACCGTCGGCCGGTGACCACCGGAAAACAATTCCGTCCCGAGCGAAAACGGGATCGTGGTCGCCGGGTTAAAGGGGTTCGGGTAATTCTGCTTCAACTGCACCGTGGCGGGAGGAGCGCCTTGCTGACTCCACGCGGCTCGCGCCTCCACTCCGACCGCCAACAGCCCGAGCCCCAATACTGCCCAGGCCTGCCGCTTCATTACCTGCTCCTTCGATCTGACGTAAAGGTACCTGGTGACCCTTCTCCTTACGTTGCAGGGACTTTCTGCCGGCTACTACTGCTGGAACCTAGGTCCCCCGGTTCCGACCTGTCAAGCGAGCGAGCACCCGGGCATCGCCCTGACGCGCAGTGATACCGCGTCGATCCGCCCATTCAAGCAGCGGAATCAAGTACTTGCGCGTCAGCCCGAAGCGATCGCGCAGGTCGGCTGGTGTCGCCGAGCCCAACTCACCCAACGCAGCTTCCAGCGCGCCCCGAAACTCCAGCAGGGCCGCGGGTGCGGCATATCGTTCCAGATCGACCTGCTCTACAGCGCCTTCTCGCACCAGAAGTGCCAGCAAGGCCCGTACCGGTCGTGCCGCGAATTCTCGCTCCAGCTCCGTGACCGTCGGCACCTGCCACTGGGCTGCGGTAATCCGGCGGGCCAACTCCGCTTTGGCATCGCTCGCCGTCTGATCCAACGCGCCGGTCCAGCCCGCCCGCCGCACTCGCCCGCCCTCAACCTCCAGCAGCTGCTTCCTCACGCTGAGATCGATCACCAGGTCGAGAATCGGATCCGGGGTCCGCACTCCGGCTCCAACCATGGCTCGAAGCGCTTGCAGCGACATCCCCGGGTCGAGGGGGTGACGCTCGTGGTGGGCCGCGACCAGCCCAGCCAAGCGCTCACCTTCTACTGCAACCACGGCGCGGGAAACCAGCCAGCCGCTTGAGCTTAGCACACCCTTTCCAGCCGCCGCGATGATCCCGATCACACTATCAGGGAGGATGCCGAGGCGCACGGCAAGGTCGCCGGCCCGCAGCCCAGCCAAACCCGCTTCGGCCAGCCAGGCCAACAGGCGGTCCTCCGGGGTCTGCGAGACGTCCAGACGACGCCCCGAAAGGGCCGGCCGTCGCGGCGGGAACGGATCGAGCACGACGCCCCCTCCGATCGTCGTCACCGGAGAAAAGCTGCGTAACACGAAGCGATCACCACCTCGCGCCACCAGGGGAGACTCGAGCGCCAGACGAATCCGGCCCCGGGTTCCCGGCGTGATGGCCGGAGTGTGCGTCGCGCGCGCCAGGATCTCCGCCGTCCCCAGATGGACCCGGAGCCGGGACCGGGGGTGAATCGGCCGCGGAGCCGACGGGAGCAGCTCGATCGCCGCGTCGAGCAGCCGGGTCGCCGCCCAGCCCTCACCTGTCACGGCCACGTCGCCGCGCCTGAGCTCCGATCGATCCACACCCACCAGCGCCAACGCGGTCCGGCGACCGGGTACGGCACGCTCGGTGGCCTGGCCGTGCACCTCGATGGAGCGCACTCGCGCGGTGAGACCCCGCGGCAGCAGCTGCACCGTATCGCCGACGGTCACGGATCCACTCCAGGTGGTCCCGGTGACCACCGTGCCCGCCCCCGCCACGGCGAACACCCGGTCGATCGGCAGCCGGAACAGGTCCACCTCGGGGCGCGAGCCCAGATCCTGCGCCACGGCGCGCAGCGCCGCTCGCAGCTCGTCCAGTCCGGCACCAGTGACCGCCGAGGTGGCGATCGGCGCGCCCCAACGCACCCGGCTCTCCCGCAGCCGGTCGACGACCTCCGTCTCCACGAGTGCGAGCCAGTCGGCGTCCACAAGATCCCGCTTGGTGAGGACGGGAATACCGCGCTGCACGCCCAGCAGCTCGACGATGGCGAGATGCTCCTCGGTCTGCGGCATGATGCCTTCGTCGGCCGCGACGACGAGCAGCGCGACGTCGATGCCGGTGGCACCCGCCAGCATGTTACGGACGAACCCCTCGTGACCGGGCACGTCCACGACGCTGGCCTCGAGGCCGTCACCCATGTCGAGCGGGGCGAACCCGAGATCGATCGTGATGCCGCGGCGCTTTTCCTCTTCCCACCGGTCGGTGTCCACCCCCGTCAGCGCCTTGACGAGAGCGGTCTTGCCGTGATCGATGTGGCCGGCGGTGCCGACTACGAAGCGGCGGACGGCGACACCCACGCGCGACGCTCCCAGAACTCGAGCGCCGGCAGTGCCGTGCTGCCCGAATCGTCGAGGTGGTGACGGATGAATCGGGACGCCAGCCGTCGATGGGCGGCGGCGTGTGGCGCGTCGAGGCGCGGCAAGGCCGCCTCCAGATCGAGCAGCGCACACAGATCGTGCCACGCGTGGGGCGGCAGGCGGGTCGAGCTGGCCGGTGGCTGCGCCCGCACGCAGGCGTCGCACAACACGCCGCCTTCGGCCGTACTGAACAGGACCGGCGAACCATCCGGATCGATAGCGGTTCCGTCGCGCACACAGTGACGCAGCGCCGGCTCGAACCCGAGCACGCCCAGCAGGCACCACAGGGCTCGGACGGCGGCGGCGTCGACGTCGGTGAGCGCCGCCCGCACCAGGGCGTCCAGCCCGGCGGTCAGCGTATCGTACGCGGCCGGCAGTGGCGCCGGCGGCGCCATCCGCACCATCAGCTCGGCCAGCGCCGCCGCAGCGGCGAAGCGATCCAGATCGGCCGCCAGCTCGCGCCGCAGCTGCTCCGCATCGAAAGCGGCGAGCGTCTGGAGCTCGCGGCTGTCGCGGTGGTACAGCTGTGCCACCCCTTCGCTCAACAGCTCGAGTCCCGCCCCGAAGCGACTCTTGGGTCTGAGCGCTCCCTTGGCGATGGCGCTCTGCACGCCGAGCTCCCGGGTGGCGAGCCGCACCACCTTCGAGGTCTCGCTGTAGCGGTAGGTGCGCAGCACGACGGCGGGGGTGACGACCAGAGACATGACGCGAAAGCTAACCGCGCGCGCGGCGTGTCACGGGACGATGTCGAGACTGACGCCCAGGAACAGGCCGCGCCGCGGGGAGCGGAAATGGGTTACCTCCTGGTAGCGCACGTCGAAGAGATTGGTGATTCGGCCGCTCAGGAGCAGGCCCGGACGCCCCGCATGCGCCGTGATGACGCGATACTCCGCGCTCGCATCTACCACGGTATGGGCCGGCAAGGTCACCGGTGTCGCCGGGAAGGCGGCAAAATCCTGATCGTCCCGATCGCCCGTGTACTGGGCGGCCAGGGTGACGGCGCCTCGCCGCGCCACCCTGCGCTCCAACCGCACGGCGGCGGAGCGCGCGGGCCGGCGCAGCAACCGTTGCCCGGTGGCCAGATCGCGCGAGCGCAGTACGGTGTAATTGGCTTCGATCGACATCCCGGCGCCCAACGAAACGTTGCTCCAAAACTCCATGCCCCGCGCGGTCGCGTCGCCCGTGTTGACGTAGTTTACCGAGTCGAGCCCGACCGGCACGGGACTGTACTGAATCAGATCCCGGAATCGCTGATCGAAGTACGTCGCCGACAGCACGAGGCGCCCGCGGAGCGTGGTCCGCTCCGCGCCCACCTCCCAGCTCGTCGATCGCTCCGGGCGCAGGCGGGGATTGCCGCGCGCAAAGCCGCCGGCAAAATTCTCGAAGAATGACGGCTCCTTGAACCCGCTCCCCGCCGACGCCCGCAATCGAGTCGATCCATCCAGGCGCCAGGCCGCCCCGACCCGCCCCGTCGCATGCCGGCCAAACTCCTGGTTGTCGTCCACCCGGGCGCCCATCGTGAGCGACAGCGAGCGACCCACCCCCACCAGCGCCTGGGCATAGAGCGCCGCGTTGTGGCGCGCGGTATCGAGCGTCGTGCCACCCTGGCGCTGCCGCTCCAGCTCGATCCCCGTCGTCAGGACGGTGGCGCTCGCCAGGTGCACGTCGGCGCGGGCGCCCAGCACAAGCCGGCGCAACACATCGCGGCTGTGCGAGCAGCAGAACGCGGTCGTGTCCCCCGGACTGTCCGACCCATCGTCGTAGCGGCTCTCCTCGTGGTGATACGCCACGCTCACCTGCGCATCGACCCGGTTAGACAGCGAGTGGATCATTTCGAAGGCCACCGAGGGGCCGCGGTCGCTGGTGTGCTGATCCGAGTCGGACGGGACCCCGATGAAATCCGTGGGAAAATGAAACACGCCCTCGGAATAGCGCGCGCTCACGCTCGCGTGCGTGCGCGCATCGAGCTGGAGCCGCAGCCGGGCGTCAGCCACATCGCGACGATCGTCGCTGTTGAAGTCGTAGATACCGCTCGTGGTATGCCGCGCCGCGCTCACCGCGTATTGCAGCGCCGCGCCGCCTCCCGACACGCTGGCCTCGCCCCACGCACTGCCGTAGCGGCCGACTCCCATGGCCAGCCGTCCGGCGGTACGGTCGGCCCCGGACCGGGTGAACACCTGAACCACCCCCGTGACCGCATCGGAGCCGTACAGCACGCTCACCGGCCCGCGCACGATCTCGATCCGGTCCACAGATTCGGTGCCGAGGTTGGCGAAATCGAAGAAGCCGCCGGGTTGGTTCTGCGGCACGCCGTCTACCAGCACCTTCACATAGTCGCTCTCACCGCCGCGCAGAAACAGCGAGGTTTGCCCGCCGAAGGAGCCCGTGGCGACGATCGACGCTCCCGGCACGAGGCGCAGCGCGTCGGCGACCGTGGTGATGCCCTGGGCCCGCAGCACCTCGCCTGAAATCACCGTGACGGTGGCCGCCACGGCGCTCGCGGCGGTGGGGACGCGGGTGGCCGTGACGATGATCGGCGTCAACCTGACGGTGTCCGAGGGAGACTGACCCCGCAACACCAAAGGCGTAAGGAGAGAAAGCGTAAAGAGAGAAGACGTAAGGAAAAGACGTAGAGGCATAAAGGCTCCGTTACCGATCCCGCCGCAGCGGGGTGATTTGGGGACGATCCTCGAACGAGCTGATGGCCAGCGGCCACCCGAACACCGCTTCGGCGACATCCTGCCGCAGCACGGCAGGCGGTGGCCCGGCGGCGGCCAGCGTGCCCCCGCAAAGCAGTGCGATCCGATCGGCGAAGCGGGCCGCGAGGTTGACGTCGTGGGTGACGAGCAGCGCACCGAGGTCTTCGGTATCCACCAGGCGTCGAATCAGCTGGAACAGCTCCATCTCGTGGCGCACGTCCAGCGAGGCGGTGGGCTCGTCGAGCACCAGCAGGCGCGGCTGTTGCGCCAGCGCGCGCGCGATCCGCACGCGCTGGTACTCGCCACCCGACAGCGTCCACAGCCAGCGATCGGCGAGCCCGGTCACGTCGCAGCGCTCCAGCGCCCGTTCCACGGCCGCGCGATCCTCCTCGCGCTCCACCGCCCACGGCCCGAGATGGGGATAGCGGCCGAGACGCACCGTGTCGCGCACGCGTTGCGGAAACAGGTTGTCCTCTCGCTGCGCCACGACGCCCACGACCCGCGCCAGATCGCGGCGCGGCCAGTCGCGCGCCGTCCGTCCCAGGATCGACGTGCGGCCGCTCAGCGGGGCGTGCAGCCCCAGCGCGACCCGCACCAGCGTCGTCTTGCCGCTGCCGTTCGGTCCCAGGAGCGCCACCAGCTCCCCGCTCCGGAGCTCGAGCGACACGCCGCCGAGCGCGTCCGTCGTCGCTCCCGGGTAGCGGAAGCGGACGTCCTGGACGTCCAGAATCAAGCCGCGGTCCATCGTTTCAACAGCAGCACGAAGAGAGGCACCCCCAGGAGTGCCGTCACGATCCCGACCGGGAGCTCACGTGGAGCCACGGCGAGGCGCGCGAGCGTATCAGCCAGAACCAGCAGAGTCGCACCGATCACAAATGACGCGGGCAAGAGCGCGCGATGACGTCCACCCACCAGCCCGCGACCCACGTGCGGCACGATCAAGCCGACGAACCCGATCACACCGGCGACCGCCACCGCTGCGGCCGTCAGCAGCGAGGCGGCGAGATACACCCGCCGTTTGGTGGATGCGACCTCAGTGCCCAGATAGCGTGCCGATTCATCCCCGAGCACCAGCAGATCGAGCGGTCGCGCAGCCGCCAGCAGCACGAAGATCGGTACCGGGATGTAGAGTCCGATCAACCGCACCGTCGCCCACGAGGCGCTCGACAGGCCGCCCCACAGCCACAGGTAGGCGTTGCGCAGCTCCGTTGCTTCTGCCAGCGAGACAATGGCGGTCGTCACGGCCCCCGTGAACGCCCCGACCGCCACCCCGCCGAGCAAGAGGATACGCGGATCGAGCTCCGCTCCACCGACGAGACCGAGCCGGAACACGAGTCCCAGCGCCAGCAGCGCCCCCGCGAACGCGGCCAGGGGCAGCGCCCAGGGACCGCCCAGGTGCAGCGCGATGGCCAGCACGGCGCCGAGCCCCGCCCCGCCCGAGAGTCCCAGCAGAAACGGGTCGGCGAGGGGGTTGCGCACCAATGATTGGAGGCTGGCCCCCGCGACGCCGAGCGAACCGCCCACCAGGACGGCGAGCAGGGCCCGCGGCAGCCGCAGCTCCCAGACGATCGGCGAACGGGCAAGGTCCGTGAACGGGACGTGGGCCGGCCCGAAGACGATGGCCGCCGCGAGCGCAGCCACCAGGACCGCCCCCATCGCGAGCCATTTCATCGCGTGAGCAGCCGGCGCAACCACGCCACGGCCTCCGGCGCTCGCGCCGAGGGCTGCCCGAACAGCTCGGCGGGCAGCAGGAGAAAGCGGTGCTCGCGCACGGCGCGCACCACGCGCCATTCCGGACGCGCCGCGTACGCGGGGGGCGCCGTGTCGTCCGCTTCGCGCACCACGGCGATCCAGTCGGGGTCACGGGCCGCGATGGTTTCGAGCGACACCGTCGCCGACGGCGTCGCGATGTCGTGAAACGCGTTCGTGGCTCCGGCCAATCGGGTGAGCTGATCCAGGAAGCTGCCACCGCCGATCACGATCGGCGGGTTGTCCCACACCACGTAGGCCAGGCGCGCACCCAGATCGGGGGGCGGCGGGGCGGCGAGGGCGGAGTCCATGGTCCGGGCGAGCGCCGTAGCGGCGGCCGCGTGGCCGGTCGCTTCGCCCAGCTGCCGCGCCGTCGCGGCGATGTCCTCGAGGCGGTCATGGTGGATTACCAGGGCGCGCACGCCCAGCGCCTCGAGCTGGCGCGCGGCGGCGTCGGTATGGGGCGAGCGGTACAGGACGACGAGATCGGGATGGCGCGCGACGATCGCTTCGACGCTCGGGTTGAGGCCGTCACCCACGCTGGGCACGGCGAGCGCCGCCGGGGGATACTTGCAGTACGCCGTGCGGCCGACGACCTGCTCGCCGGCGCCCAGCGCGAACAGCAGCTCGGTGATCGAAGGAGCGAGGGAGACGATGCGCCGCGCCGGCGCGGACGGCGCACGGGCGGATTGATGCCCGCAGGCTCCTACGACGACAGCGAAAAACAGCCAGCGATGCATACAAAAACCCATCCCCGACGGAACGGAGATGGGCGAGCGACTGCGCCTGACGTGCGCAGCGCCACCATCCCTCCCGCGAGGGAATTGCAGGTGGCGCGAACAGGAAGGTCTCCTGGCTTCGGGCGCTTCGACCAGGCCTTCCCGGTTTCCCAGTGGCGTTGGCCGCTACGACTGCCCGTTACAGTGGCGGGGCCGCGCCGGACTCGCACCGGCTTCCTTGGTTCCCCGTTCGCGTATGACTGAAGGCTAGTGTATCACGCTTTGCGGCGCAGCGCCACCCACAGCCCGGCCCCCAGGGCCGACGCGATCGCGATCACCAGGAACGGGATCAGCTTTTCGGCGCGCAGCGGCGCCTTTGGGAAGGCGATCCGCACCGGCGCGTCGGCGGGCACCGAGTCGGCGCGGAAGCGCACGAAGAAGCGCGTCTCGATCTGCTGCACGCCGCCCGATCGCAGGCCCGGAGCGGTGGCACGCGACAGCGTGTCCTCGAGCAACAGATCGAGCTCAGCGGTGGGCTGATCGATGGGGAGCGCAATCGCCTGGACCGACCCGGCCAGCGTGTAGCCGTAGGACAGCTGGTGGAATCCGCTCGGCTGCACCGGGCCGAACAACAGCACCCGGTCGTCCCGGCGGACCACCGCATCCGCGGAAAAATCCCCCGACTGCACCTCGAGCTGCAGCGCCTCGGCGGGAATGGCGCCCGCCCAGACGGGTTGCAGCGAATCGGGCGCGATACGCGTGGTGGGCGACGGATTCACGATCTCCAGCAGCTCCAGCACGTCGCGCGAGCCGTCGGCCTTCGGGCGTGCGATGGTGACGAGCCGCCGCTGCACCACGAGGGGCGGACCCGCCGAGCTGGTATCGTAGACCACCAGAGGCTCGGCGATGACCGCCCGCCCCGGCACGACGCGAATCGGCTGCGAGAAATAGGCGAGCCCGGCGTGCAGGGCGCTGGCGACGTAGACGGCGAGCGTATCCACCGCAGGGATGCGGAGGCGCCACCGCCCCGCCGCGTCGCTCTTGACCGAGTCGACGGGCCCGCCTTCCCGCATCGTGACCTGATGCAGCACCACCCAGCGCCCGGCGAGCGGCACCCCGCCCGGTCCGCCGCGCCGGAGCACGCCGGATACGGACGTTCCCTGAGCCGCGAGGCGCGGGCCCGCTCCGCCCATTCCCCCGATCAGGAGGAGCAGGCCGGCGAGCGCGCTACGGCGTGAACTTGCCGAAGTCCTCAGGATCGAGCTTCTCGAGGTAGTTCTTGAGCGCGTCGGCGTCGAGCGCCTGGGGACCCGTCTCGGTGCTCGTCAGCTCCGATGTATCGATAGTGGTGTTCTCGAGCAGCTCGTCGCTCGTGAAGATGGGCGCCTTGAGGCGCAGCGCCACGGCGATCGAGTCCGACGGACGCGCGTCGATGTTGATGACGGCGTCACCCCGATAGATGTGCAGCTCCGCGTAGTAGGTGTTGTCCTTCACCTGCGTGATGATCACCTTGCGCAGGTCGGCGCCCAGCCCGACGATCACCTGCTTCAGGAGGTCGTGCGTCAGCGGGCGCGCGAACTTCATCCCCGCCAGCTCCATCGCGATGGCGCTCGCTTCCGCCGGCCCGATCCAGATCGGCAGCACGCGCTCGCCGTTTTGCTCCTGCAGGATCACAACCGGGGTGTTGGTCGTCCGGTCCAGCCCCAGATGAGCCACCCGCACCTCGATCGTCGCCGCCATCACGTACCCTGATCCCAGGACGCGAGGTAGCGCTGCTGCTCGGGCGTGAGCGTGTCGATCGGCACCCCCATGGCGGCGAGCTTCAGGCGCGCGATTTCCTGGTCGAGCTCGGCCGGGATGCGATGCACGTCCTTGGTCAGCTTCGCGGCGTACCGGACCACGTGCTCCGCCGCCAGCGCCTGGTTGGCGAACGACATGTCCATCACGCTCGCCGGGTGCCCTTCGGCGGCCGCCAGGTTCACGAGCCGCCCCTCGGCGAGCACGAACAGCCGCTTGCCGCCCAGCACCCATTCGTCCACAAACTCGCGCACCCGCGTCGGGCCCTGGGCGGCGCGTCCCAGCTCCTCGAGATCGATCTCGACGTTGAAATGGCCCGCATTGGCGATTATCGCCCCGTCTTTCATCCGCCGCATGTGCTCCATCCGGACCACGTGCACGTTGCCCGTGAGCGTGACGAACACGTCGCCCACGGGGGCGGCCTCCGCCATCGGGACCACCCGATAGCCCTCCATCTGGGCCTCGAGCGCCCGCATCGGATCGATCTCGGTCACCAGCACGTTCGCCCCCGCCCCGCGCGCCCGGCTCGCGAAGCCGCGGCCGCACCAGCCGTAGCCGGCGACCACCACGTTGCTCCCCGCGATCAGCATGTTCGTGGCGCGCAGGATCCCGTCCAGCGTCGACTGGCCGGTGCCGTAGCGGTTGTCGAACAGGTGCTTCGTGTCCGAGTCGTTCACGGCGATCACCGGAAACTGCAGCACCCCGTCCTTGGCCATAGCCTTGAGCCGGATCACGCCCGTCGTGGTCTCTTCGGTCGATCCGATCACGCCCTTGACCAGCGCCTGGCGATCCGCCACCGACAACGTCTCCACCCAGCGACGCACGGGCGGGGCCAGGTCATCGAGGCGATTCAAGGCGATCATGTGCAGCGCGCCCACCAGGTCGGCGCCGTCGTCCATGGTGACGTCGGGCCGGTGCGCCAGCGCCGCGCGGATGTGGTCGTAGTAGGTCTGATGATCCTCGCCCTTGATCGCGTACACCTTGATGCCGTGATCCTTGACCAGGTGCGCGGCGATGTCGTCCTGGGTCGACAGCGGATTGGACGCGCACAACGCCACGTCCGCGCCGCCAGCCTGGAGCGCGATCATCAGATTCGCCGTCTCACTGGTGACGTGGAGGCAGGCCGAGAGCCGGCGACCGGCCAGCGGCTTCTCCCTGGCGAACCGCTCCCGCAGCTGGCGCAGCACCGGCATCGAGCGCTCGGCCCATTCGGTGCGGCGGCGGCCGAGGTCGGCCTGGGAGAGATCCTTGACGTCGGAAGCGGTGTGCGGAGCCGTCGTGGTCACGCGGTGGCCTTTGCGGTGTGATAGTGTTTGGAGCGCTGCGCCGCGAGCCGCAGATCTTCCACGCGGTTCGTCTGCTCCCACCCGAACAGCAGGACGTCCCGCCCACCGACCGCCTTCGTCTGCGGCGGCCGTCCGAAGTGCCCGTACGTGGCGGTGGGCCGGTAGATGGGGTGGCGCAGCTCGAGCGCGGCGATGATGCCGCCCGGGGTGAGGTCGAACACTTCGCGCACGGCGTCCTCGAGCGCTTCGGCCGGCACCGTGCTGGTCCCGAAGGTGTCGACCATCACGGACACCGGCTGCTTCACGCCGATGGCGTAGGCCACCTGGCACTCGCAGCGGCGCGCCAGACCCGCGGCGACGATGTTCTTGGCCACCCAGCGCATCGCGTAGGCGGCGGAGCGGTCGACCTTGGACGGGTCCTTGCCGCTGAACGCGCCGCCGCCGTGGCGCGCCATGCCGCCGTAGGTGTCGACGATGATCTTGCGGCCGGTGAGCCCGGCGTCGCCCTGGGGGCCGCCCACCACAAAACGCCCGGTGGGGTTCACGAGCACGTCGGCGTCGGCGACGGGGAATCCTTCCCGGCCCAGCACCGGCCGGACCACGTGCTCGAGCACGCCGGCGCGCAGATCGGCGTTCTGCACCTTGTCGGAGTGCTGGGTCGAGACGAGCACCTTGGCGACCCCGACCGGCTTGTCGCCTTCGTAGATCACGCTCACCTGCGTCTTGCCGTCGGGCCGCAGCCAGGGCAGCGCGCCCGCCTTGCGCACGGCCGCGAGCTCCTCGGCCAGGCGATGGGCCAGCACGATCGGCAACGGCATCAGGGACGCGGTCTCGTTGCTGGCGTACCCGAACATCATGCCCTGATCGCCCGCCCCGCCCGTGTCCACGCCCAGCGCGATGTCGGTGGACTGCTTGTCGATCGCGGTGAGCACGGCGCAGGTCTGCGCGTCGAAGCCGAAGTTCGCGTCGGTGTACCCGATCGACTGGATCGTGCCGCGCACGATGTCGGGGATGTGGACGTAGCAGTTGGTGGTGATCTCGCCCGCCACCACGGCCATGCCGGTGGTCACCATCACTTCGCACGCGACCCGCGCCTCGGGGTCATTCGTGAGGATGGCGTCGAGCACCGCGTCCGAGATCTGGTCCGCGATCTTGTCCGGGTGTCCTTCGGTGACGGATTCGGACGTGAAAACGTGGCGAGTGGGGGGCATTATGGCCTTGGGGTGCCTCAGGTTTTCAAGCTAGCCCGGCGCCCGGTCACGGGCAACAGGGCTTCGGGATCGAGCTGGGCCGGATCGATACATTCAGCGATCGCCGAGCGCAACGCCTCGAGCACGTCGGTATCGCGCCGGGCGTCGAGCGCCGCCTGCGCACCGGCCTGGGCCGCGCGGCGCGTCACTTGACGCACCAGCCAGCGCAGCAGCGGCAGCGCCGGGGGCGCCACCGACAGTGTTTCGTAGCCAAGCCCGATCAGGAGGAACGCCGACAACGGATCCGAGGCCATCTCGCCGCACACGCTGGCCGGCTTCCCGGCGGCGCGCGCCGCGTCGGCGACCTGCTTCAGGAGCCGCAGCACGCTCGGATCGTGCGGCGTGAAGCGGTCCGCGAGCCGCGCGTTGCCGCGGTCGACCACCAGCGTGTACTGCGTCAGGTCGTTGGTGCCCACGCTCAGGAAATCGCTCACCTCGGCGAAGCGGTCCGCCATCACCGCCGCTGCCGGCGTCTCGACCATGACGCCGACCGGCACGCTGGCGGCGGCGCGCACGCCCTGCTGCGCCAGCCGCGCCCCTTCCTCGACCACCATCTCGCGCGTGCGCTCGACTTCGCTGAGCCGTGTCACGAGCGGGATCATGAGCTGCAGCTCCGCGTCCGCCGCGGCGCGCAGCACGGCGCGGATCTGGGCGCGGAACAGCTCCGGCTGGTCGAGGCAGACGCGGATCGCGCGCCAGCCCAGGAACGGGTTCGCTTCGTACGGCGCCTGGAACGCGGCCGGGAATTTGTCGCCGCCCAGATCGTAGGTGCGGATCACCACCGGGTGGCCGGCGAACGCCTTCCCCACGCGCGCAAAGTAGCGCGCCTGATCGTCTTCGGTGGGCAGCGCCGTGTGGCCGGTGACGAGGAACTCGGTGCGCAACAGACCCACGCCTTCGGCGCCGTGCTCCCGGGCCGCCTCGATTTCCTCCGGCAGATCGACGTTGCCACGCAGGGCGATACGGAGACCATCCTTGGTGATCGCCGGCAGGCTGACGCCCCGCTCCAGCTCGACATCCCGCTGCTGCCCGCGCGCCGCCCGCGCCTCGGCGCCCGCGATTTCCTCGGGCGTAGGATCGAGCAGCACCGTGCCACGCGAGCCGTCGAGCAGCAACATCGTCCCGGTCTCGATGCGCCCCAGCGCGCCCGCGATGCCCATCACGGCGGGCATCCCCATCGAGTGGGCGAGGATCGCCGCGTGGGAGGTCCTGGTGCCTTCCTCGCTCGCGAGGCCTACGACCTGAGTGCGGTCCAGCTGGATCGTCAGTCCCGGCGCGATCTCGCGCGCCACGACCACCGACGGCTGGGTGAACGTCTCCAGCTCGTCGTCCTGGAGATGCATCAGGTGGCGCACCACGCGGACCATGACGCCGTTCAGGTCGGCGATGCGATCCTTGAGCCGGGCGTTGCCGACGCTCATCCACACGTCGCGCTGCTCCAGCGCCTTGAACTCGAACGCCTTCTCGGCGGTGAGATGGTTCTCGCGGATCAGGTCTTCGATGGCGCCGAGGAAGTCCGCATCCTCGAGCATCAGGAGCTGGGCATCGAAGATGCGCGCCTCGTCGGGGCCGACGCGGGTTTCGGTGCGCGACTTCAAGTCCTGCACGTGACGTTGCACGTCGCGCACGGCCGCGCGCAGCCGGCGCACTTCCTTGTCCACCTGCGAGCGCGGCACGACGCGATGCGGCACGTCGGGCAGCGCCGACTGTACCACCACGGCCCGGCCGATGGCGACCCCCGGGGACACGCCGACGCCGCGCAGCAGGCGATCGTTCATGGGTGCGCCTCCCCCTCGCTCTCGTCGTCGCCCGCGTAATCGGAATCGGAGCCGGTCAGGTGCATCTCGTTGAACCCCGCGGCGACGAGCGCGACCAGCGCGTCCATCGCCGGCTCGGCGTCGTCGCCGTCGGTGCGGATGCGCATCGAGGACCCCCGCTCGGCGACCAGCATCATCACGCCGAGGATGCTCTTGCCGTTCACGCTCAGGCCGTCCTTGCTGACCTGCACGGCGCTCCTGAAGCGGCTGGCGGTCTTGACGAACTCCGCCGCCGGCCGCGCGTGCATGCCGAGCGGATTCACGATCGTCGCGTCGCGCTCGATCAACGCCATAGCGCTCCCACCAGAGCGGCCGCGAGGACGGCGACGAGCCCGAGTCGCGGCCCGGTGAAGAGTCGGGGTTTCGTGCGCAGCGCCAGGGTCCCCACCGCCGCGATCGCGAGCAACACCAGGATGTTCACTCCCGGCCGCGGCCGCGCCAGCCAGCGCACCACCAGCGGCAGCGCGGCACCGACCACGAACGCCATGGCGGGCCCGACGAGAGTGAGCGAGCCCTGCAGCACCGGATGGCGCAGCGCGCCGGTCACGTCCGAGCCCGCGCGCCAGCCCGCCCGCAGGGCCCACCAGCGCAGCGCGACGTGTCCCACGTTGTAGATCCCGAGAAACGCCGCCACGGCGACCCAGCCCGCGCCCAACGCGATCCCCGCGAGGGCGGCGCCGGCCAGGAGCGGCAGCCACCCGGCCCAGACCAACCGGTCGCCGAGCGAGCCCAGCGGACCGATGAGCGCAGCGCGCAGCCGCTCGATCTGCGCCGGCGGCATGCCTTCGTGCTCGACGCGCGCGGTGGCGCCGACGGCAAGGCCGCAGAGATATGGATGGGCGTTGAAGAACTGGGCGCCGCGCGCCACGGCTGCGCGGTAAGCAGCACCGTCGCCCGGCCCGCCGGGGAGGTCGCGCAGCAGCGGCTCTTCGGCGACACCCATGCCGATGCCCACCAGGCGCTCGTAGTTCCACGAGCACTGCAACACGAACAAGCGCAGGAACGCGGCGCCGAGCGGCGGCTTCACGCCAACCATACGAGCCCCAGGCCGGCGGCGAGCCCGGCCGCCAGCCACGGGAGATTGGTCCGCCGCACGAGCCGCAGCAATCCCACGCCACCGGTGGCGAGGGCGGCCCCACCGGCCGCCACGCTGGTCGCGACGAGCACGGGCGCCGGCAGCGCCGCCGCGCCGAGCCGGGTGCCGAGCAGAGCGACCGCGAGGCCCGTAGCCGTCACGACGCCCGCGCGCACCGCATCGCGCAGCAGCCCGCCGGCGTGCACGCGGGCCAGTGTCCGGGGATCGCCCGCCTCGAGCGCCGCGGCGGCCTTGCGCACGACGCGCGCGTTGACGGTGCGCAGCAGGTGCAGCGAGACGCCGCCCATCACCGCCAACAGCAACCCCACGCCCGCCGCGATCCCGAGCCCCGGCGTGCCCCTCATGCCGTGCGCCAGCGCGACCGCGGCGATGGTCGCGGGACCGTACTCGGGATAGCGCACCGCGCCCACCGGCAACACGTCGAACTGGAACAGCTCGAGCACGACGCCGACACGCAGGCCGGTTTCGACGTCGCCCAACAGGAGACCGGCGACCGTTCCCGCCACCAGCGGCCGCGCGATCATCATTTGCGGCATGCTCACCAGGTCCACGCCGACGAGGATGCCCCACGCGAGCAGCGCGACCAGCGTGGTGAAGCTCACAGAAACTCTCCGATCGGCACGGCGCGCGCCGTGGGCACATCCTGCGCGGTGACCAGAACGCCGTTCGCGGCGAGGCCGCGCAGCTTCCCCGCCTCCTCGTCGGTGAGATAGACATAGCGCAGCCGCTCCGTGCGACCGGCGCGGTGATGGACGCCGCCGATGTTGACCTTGCGGATCTGCCCCGTGCCGACCAGCGCCGCCATCGTGTCGATATCGCCGATCAGTAAAATGCCGGCACGGTCATCCTGCTCCCATTCGGTGAGCCGGCGCCCCGCCTCCGCGAGCGAGACGAACAAGACCTCGATGCTGGCCGGCACGCCCATGCGATAGAGATCCTGTTCCCAGGCACTGTTGCGCACCTCGTCGTCCACCAGCACGATGAAACCGACATTCAATGGCTGACCCCAGCCCACCACCACCTGGCCGTGAATCAGCCGGTCGTCGAGGCGGACCAGAGCCAGGCTCACGCGACGGGGGCGCCCGGGACGGCGGGGGCCGCCGGAGTGCGAATCGCTTGCCCACCGGCTTGCACGGCGCGCCGCGCCGCGTCGGCGGGAGAGAGATCGCGGTGGAACACGAAATCGAGCAGCATCGCCAGATTGACCCCGGTCACGACCGCGACGGACGCGCGGCCGCGCGACAAGCGCAGCGCGCTCGTCAGGCAGGACCCGCCCGGCAGATCCACGAACAGCACCGCGGGTCCCTTCCCCAGCGCCTGGTCGATGCGGGCCGCGAGTGCTTCCGGATTGCACCCCTCGTTGCTCACGGCCTCGAGCACCCCGTCCACGCCGCTGATCGCCCGCACCGCAACGACGAGTGCCGCGGCCAGATCGGCGTGCGAGACGACCACGCCGCGCAACGGCTCACTCATAGTCTTCTTCCAGGTAATCGCGGATCTGGGCCTTCTCGCGCATGCGGCGGATCAGTCCATCGTTGAAGGTTCTTGCCGAGTCGATGCCGCTGTAGCGCAGCAGGTGGTTCATCGCCACCACTTCGCAGATCACCGTGAGGTTCTTCCCGGGATTGAGCGGCACGGTGACGAGCGGCAGGTCGACGTCCAGGATCTTGGTCTGCTGCAGGTCGAGCCCGGTGCGATCGTACTCGCGCGACGCATCCCAGTCCTCGAGCTGCACCACGACCTCGATCCGCTTCTGCTGCCGCACCGAGCGCACGCCGAACAGCAGTTTGATGTCGATCAACCCGATGCCGCGGATCTCCATGTGATGCCGGGCCATTTCGTGGCCGGTGCCCATCAGGATGTCCACGCCGTGGCGCTTGATGTGCACCATGTCGTCGGCCACGAGGCGGTGGCCCCGCTCCACCAGGTCGAGCACGCACTCGCTCTTGCCGATGCCCGAGCGGCCGAGGAACAGGAGTCCCACGCCGTACACGTCGGCCAGGGAGCCGTGGATCGAAGTGTCGGGCGCGAAGGCATCGTCCAGGAACGGCTTCAGGCGGCGGTAAAACTCCGCTGTCTTGAGCGAGGTACGGATGACCGGCACCCCTTTGGCCTGTGCCAGCTCGAGCAGCTCGATCGGCGCTTCCTGCGATTTCGTGATCACCACGCACGGCAGGTTGAACCCGAGGAAGGTCTCGAGCGTGCGGCGCCGGGCGGCGGGCTGGAGCGAGGCCAGGTAGCTGATCTCGGTCTCGCCCAGGATGTGGAGCCGGTCGCCCACAAAACGGGTGGTGTAGCCCGCCAGCACGAGCCCCGGACTCGACGCCTCCGCGTTCGGGATCTCGCGATCGAGTCCCGTCTCGCCGGTGAGCGCCTCGAGGTGCAGCGGCGCGCTCTTACGGGCCAGCAGGTCTCGGATGAGCGGCTTGCTGCTCATTCCGCCTCACGCGTGGTGACGGTGATGCGCATGGGCCCTACCTCCCGTTGGCGATGACGCGCTCGAGCTGCGCGGCCGTGGCCTGGGCGGCACGCTCCCAGGTGAGCGGCGCGGCGAAAAAGCGGGCCGCCGCGCCCAGTCGCGCCACCAGCGCGGGATCCAGGGCCAGCTCGAGCATCCGCTCGGCGAGCGCCCGGTGGTAGCCGTGCGGCACGAGATACCCGGTTTCGCCGTGGCGCACCGTCTCACGCAGTCCGGGACTGTCGGACGCGAGCGCCGGCGTGCCGCAGGCCGCAGCCTCGATGTTCGAGATGCCCCATCCTTCCTTGGGGCTCGGAAACACAACGGCCCAGGCCGTGCGCAACAACCGCCGCTTTTCTTCCTCGGACACGAAGCCCAGGAATCGCACGCAGTCGCCGATGCCAAGCTCCCGCGCCAGTGCTTCGAGCCGGGCGCGGTCGTCTCCCGCCCCCGCGACCTCGAGCGTCAGATCCCCCCGCTGCTCGTGAGCTAACGCGAGCGCCCGCAAGGCGATATCTACTCCTTTATAACGCTTCAGGCGCCCGACGTACAGGAACGTGGGCCGAGCGGCGCGAGGAATCGCGGGATCAGGGCAATACCAGAGCGCGTCGATCCCCGGGTGGATCACCTCAATCCGCTCGCGCGGGACGCCGCGCTCGCACAGATCGTCTCGGGTGCTGTTGCTGATGACGTGGAACCAAACGCGCGCGTACGCGCGCGGGATGCGGCGCTCCGCCGTCCACACCATCGCGGCCACGGGCCAGCTCGCCTCGGCGAAGGCCGTGGTGCCGAACAGGTGCGGCACGATGGCGCAAAACGGCAGTTTGGTGAGCGAGGGCAGGAAGAGCGGGAGCTTGTTGATGTCCTCGACCACGACGTCGTAGTGGCCGGCCTTGAGCGCCCGGCGCACGGCACCCCGGGCCTTCAAGGCGAAGCTGTTGCGCCCCCCCACGCGCCGCACGTGAATGCCGTCGATCACCGTTTCCTTCGGCGCACCGGGCCAGCCGCTCACGATCAGGTCGACCGTGTGGCCGGCCGCCACCAGTCGCCCAAAGAGCTCGTGCAGATGGATCTCGGCGCCCCCCGCCTGCGGATTGGCGCGGTCGTTCCAGTTGACAACGAGAATCTTCACAACGCGCCGAGCTCGCGCGCCACGGCGTCGAGCACGCCGTTCACGAACGCGGGCGATTTTCCCCCGCCAAACCAGTGCGCCAGCTTCACCGCCTCGTCGAGCACCACGCGGGGCGGCGTGGTGCCTTCGTCCAGCTCGGCCATCGCGAGCCGCAGGATGTTGCGCTCGATCACGCCCACCCGCTCGAGACGCCAGTGCTCCGAGATACGGCCCAGCCGCGCGTCGTACTCCGCCTGGCCCGCGGCGGCGCGCGCCGCCAGCTCGGCGCCGCGATCGTAGCCTTGTGGCATCTTGCCGTAGGCGCGCGCCATGCGCGTGACGACCTGGTCGATGGAAGGACGGCCGGACAGATCCCAGGCGTACAGCAGCTGCAGCGCGCGGGCGCGCGCCTTAGTCTCGGGCCGTTCCACGGCGCAACCGGTGCAGAACGTCCGTCGTCGCGAGCGCCGCTTGCGCCGCTTCGTAGCCCTTGTTGCCGGCGGCCCCGCCCGCCCGCGCCAGCGCCTGCTCCTCGTTCTCGGTGGTGAGCACGCCGAAGCCCACGGCGATGCAGTGCGCCAGCGCCACGTTCCCCAGTCCGCGCGCCGCTTCGCCCGCCACGTACTCGAAGTGCGCCGTCTCGCCGCGGATCACGCAACCGAGCGCCACAATGGCCCCGTACCGCCCGGACGCGGCCGCCGCCTCGGCGGCGACCGGCAGCTCGAACGCGCCCGGCACCCACTCGACATCAATCTTCGATTCGGGGACGCCGGCCTCACGCAGGGCGTGCTGCGCGCCGTCCAGGAGACGGCGGGTGATCAGCTCGTTGTAGCGGCTGACGAGCACGGCGACGCGCGGCGGCGCGGAAGATCCCGCCACGGTCTAGTGACTAGTGGAAGAGGTGGGAATTGAGCGGGCGATGGCCGAGTGGGGTGGGCGTCGGACGCGTTGGACGCGGGGGCGCTCGGGCTGGGACAAACCATGACAGCACAACTGTAGACGGATGCTCATGTCCCGGCCGTGCGCCCCCGCGTCCCGGCGTCCTTACGCCCACCCCACTCGGCTATCGCCATCATTCTCATCAACACCCGGCTAGTGGGTGAGCAGGTGGCCAAGTTTGTCGCGCTTGACGTCCAGGTAGGCGCGGTTCTCGTCGGAGGGCGGCGGCACGATCGGCACGCGCTCCACAATCTCGAGCCCGTACCCCTCCAGCCCCACCAGCTTCATCGGATTGTTGGTGAGCACGCGGATCGACGACAGCCCGAGGTTCAGCAGGATCTGCGCCCCGATGCCGTAATTCCTGAGGTCCGGCTTGAAGCCGAGCCGCTCGTTGGCGGTGACGGTGTCGGCTCCGGCGTCCTGCAGCTCGTATGCCTTGAGCTTGTTGAGCAGCCCGATGCCGCGGCCCTCCTGATCGAGGTAGACCACGACACCGCGTCCCGCCTCGGCGATCATGCGCATCGCACTGGTGAGCTGCCAGCCGCAGTCGCAGCGCCCCGAGCCGAACACGTCGCCGGTGAGACACTTGGAGTGCATCCGCACCAGCACACCCGGCTGATCCTTCACGTCCCCGTACACCAGGGCCACGTGCTCGGCGGCATCGATGTCGCTCTGATAGCCCACGATGCGGAACTCGCCGTGGCGCGTCGGCAACCGCGCCTGCGCCACCGGGCGAACCAGCCGCTCGTGTGCCAGGCGGTAGGTCACAATCTGCGCGATGGTGATGAAGGTGAGCCGGTGCTCCGCGGCGAAGCGCTCCAGCTGGGGCCGGCGCGCCATGGAGCCGTCGGGATTCAAGATCTCGCACAGCACGCCGGCGGGGTACAGACCGGCCAGGCGGGCCAGGTCCACGCTGCCTTCGGTCTGGCCCACGCGCTGCAGCACGCCGCCGGGACGCGCGCGCAGTGGGAAGATGTGGCCCGGCCGGCGCAGGTCGGTGGGCACCGTCGCGGGATCGATCAACACGCGGATCGTGGCAGCGCGGTCGGCCGCCGAGATGCCGGTCGTGACGCCGAAGCGCCCCCCGGCATCGACGCTGACCGTGAACGCCGTCTCGTGCGCCTCGGTATTGTGCTCGGCCATCTGCGGCAGGCCTAGAGCCTGGCAGCGCTCCGGGAGCAGCGGGACGCAGATGAGTCCCCGCCCGTGCGTCGCCATGAAATTCACCATCTCGGGGGTCGCCAGCTCGGCCGCGCCGATCAGATCCCCCTCGTTCTCGCGCCCCTCGTCATCGGCCACGATGACGAGCTTCCCCGCGCGGATGTCCGCGATCGCCTGCTCTATGTTCCCGAACGGCATAGCTGCCTCACGTATTTTCCGATCACATCGCCTTCCACGTGCACCCGGTCGCCCGGCTTCAGCCGGCCCAGCGTGGTGTGGCTGCGGGTGAACGGGATCAGCGACACCTGCACCAGCCACGGTCCCGGCAGCGCGTCCACGGTGAGACTCACGCCGTCCACCGTGATCGAGCCCTGCGGGATGCACACCGCGCGCACCGCGTCCGGTACCCGCAGTCCCACGAGCGTCGCATCGCCACGCGGCGTCACGTGGTCGACGGTGGCGATGCCGTCCACATGTCCCTGCACCAGATGCCCACCCAAACGGTCGGCCGCGCGCAGCGCGCGCTCCAGATTCACCGCGCGCCCCGAAGCGTAATCCCCGAACAGCGTGCGATCGAGCGTCGTATCGACCGCGCGGACCGCAAACCCGCCACGGATCACCTTCTCCACCGTCAGACACGCGCCATTGACGGCGATGCTTTCCCCACGCTTCAAGCTCTTGAAGGGAGCGCGGATTTCCAACACCCGTCCCCCTTCCCTCTTCCCCCGTCCCTCTTCCTTCGCGGTCTTCACGACCCGCCCCACCGCGGTCACGATGCCGGTAAACATAGCCGTCGGTCCAAGACCAATAATGTATCGGGGCCCAAGGGCCGCCGCTCCACGGGGATCCAGCGCGGCGCCTCCTCGAGCCTGGCATCGGCGACGCCCGGAAACGCGGGCACACCGCCCGCACCCAGCCACACCGGTGCCTGCAGCCAGTAGAGACGGTCCACCAGACGATCGGCGAGCAGTCCCACGCCCAGGGCCCCTCCGCCTTCACACAAAAGCGATTCGATGCCCGCCTCGCGCAGCAGCACGAGCCCCTGCTCGAGCGAGCGCGGCCGGAACACGCGCACGCCGCAGGTCTCGAGCGCCTTCACGTTGGCGGCGGGCGCCTCTTCGGACGCGATCACCCAGGTGGGCGTGTCGCCCGCGGTGCGCACCAGCTTTGTATCGGGGCTCAAGGCCGCGCGGCGATCGAACACCACGCGCACCGGCGGACGACGCGGCACGATCCCGCCGCGCACCGTCAGCCGGGGATCGTCGCGCCGGGCGGTCTCGGCGCCGATGGCCACCGCGTCGAATCCGGCCCGCAGCCAGTGCGCCCAGCTCTGCGCCTGGGGCCCCGAGATCCACTGGGAGCGGCCCCCGGCGTCGGCGATGCGCGCGTCGATCGAGGTCGCGAGCTTCAACGCCAGAAACGGGCGCGTGGTCTGTTCCCGAACAAAAAGGAACGGCGCGATGAGGGCGGCGGCCGCGTCGGCCATCACGCCCGTCTCCACCACGATGCCCGCCGAGCGCAGCACATCTGCCCCGCCGCGCGCCTCCCGGTCCGGATCGCGGACGGCCACGACCACCCGGCCCACGCCGGCGGCGCGAATCGCGTCGACGCAGGGCGGCGTCTTGCCCTGGTGCGCACACGGCTCGAGCGTCACGATCATCGTGGCCCCGCGGGCACGCTCCCCCGCCTTGCGTAACGCGACGATCTCGGCATGATGGCCGCCGAACTCGGCGTGCCAGCCGTCGCCCACCACCAGACGCTCGCTCACCACGACGGCGCCGACGAGCGGGTTAGGCGCCACCCGCCCCCAGCCGCGGCGCGCGAGGTCGATGGCCCGCTGCATCGCCGAGCGCAGCAGCGGGTCGTCCGCGGCGGAAGCGGGAATCGGAACGGTCGGAGCGTTCGTCACGCTAGCGCTCGGCGAAGCGCACGCCGGTCTTCCCCGGCACGACCTCCCCGATGATCCAGGTCGTGACGCCGGCGCGCGTGGCGGCGCGGCGCACGTCGTCCACGTCGTCGCGCGCGGTCACCGCGATCATGCCGATCCCCAGATTGAACACGCGCCGCATCTCGGCGATCGAGACGGCGCCCGCGGTCTTCAGAATGCGAAACAGCGGCGGCCAGGACCAGCTCCCCGCCGCCACCACTGCCTCGCAGTTCTCGGGAAGCACGCGAATCAGATTCCCGGCGATGCCGCCGCCCGTGATGTGGGCCAGCACATGTACCCGCGCCAGCACGGGCGTGACGGCCGCGTAGTAGCTCGCATGCACGGCGAGCAGTACGTCGGCGACGGTCGAATTCGATTCCGGGAAACGATCCTTGATGCCGAGTTTGAGCTTGTCGAACACGATGTGCCGGGCCAGCGTGTAGCCGTTGGTGTGCAGGCCGCTCGACGCGTAGCCCACCAGCGCGTCGCCCGCCTGCACCTTGTCGCCGTGCAGCGCGGCGGCTTCTTCCACGATGCCCACGATCGTGCCCGCGAGATCGTAGTGCCCTTCCTCATACATGTCGGGCAGCTCGGCGGTCTCCCCGCCCGCCAGCGTCATCTCGTGCGCCACGCAGCCGCGCGCGATGCCTGCGACGATGCCGGCCGCGATCTCGGGGACGAGCTTGCCGCTCGCGATGTAATCCTGGAACGCGAGCGGCTTGGCGCCGTGCACCAGGATGTCGTTGACGCAGTGATTGACCAGGTCCTCGCCCACGGTGTCGTGCACGCCCGCCATCGCGGCGACCAGCACTTTGGTGCCGACGCCGTCGGTCGACAGCACGAGCACCGGCGTCTGGTAGCCCGGTGGGACGCGCACCATGCCGCCGAAGCCGCCCAGCTTCCCGGTGGCCAGGGGCGTCCGCGTCCTGGCCACCAGGGCCGCGATGCGCTGCTTGGCGTCGTCCGCGGCACTGAGATCGACGCCGGCCGCGGCGTAGCGGTCAGTCGAGGTCAAAGTGCACCAGGTCTTTGAACGCGCGCACGCGGGCGCGGATATCGGCGGGCGTCACCTTGTCCAAGCCCTGGATCCCGAACGCCTCGACGGCAAAGCTGCCCAGGGCCGAGCCGTACACCATGGCGCGCCGCAGCGCTGCGTCCGAGTGATCGTCGACGCTCGCCAGGTAGGCCATGAAGCCGCCGGCAAAGGCATCACCCGCCCCGGTGGGATCGAACACCTCCTGGAGTGGATAGGCGGGCACCTTGAAGGTGGACTTGGCGTCGACCAGCAGCGCGCCGTGCTCGCCCTGCTTGATGACGACGCGCTTGGGGCCGCGCTCCAGGATCCAGTGGGCGGCGCGATAGATATTCCAATCGTTGGACAGCTCGCGCGCCTCGGTGTCGTTCACCATCAGGAGATCGATGTGGCGCAGCAGCTCGAGCACCAGATCGCGCTTCGAGTTGATCCAGTAGTTCATCGTGTCGCAGGCGACCAACGTGGGCTCGGTTACCTGATCGAGCACGCCGAGCTGCAGCCCGGGGTCGATGTTGCCGAGGAACACGTAGCGCGCCTGCTGGAATCCCACCGGGATCTTGGGGCGGAAATCCGCGAACACGCCGAGTCGCGTGTCCAGGGTCTCCCGGCTGGCGAGGTCGTAGGAGTATTTCGCTTTCCAGCGGAACGACTCGCCCTGGACCTGCTCCACGCCCGCCAGGTCCACGCCGCGCGACTCCAGCTGCTTCAACACGCCCAGCGGATAATCGGAGCCGATGACGCCCACCACCTGCACCGGATGGAGCAGACAACCGGCCGCGGCGAAAAACACCGCCGAGCCGCCGGGCGCGTCCGCGGTCTGGCCGAAGGGGGTGGCGACGGAGTCGAGCGCGATCGATCCCACGACGAGCAGGCTCATGGCTACATCCGGTCCGGGGCGCTGATCCCCAGCAGCGAGAGTCCGTTGGCCAGTACCTGGCGTACGGCGCGCGCGAGCACCAGGCGGGCCGCTTCTTCGGGCTCGCCCAGCACGCGGAACTTGTGGTACCAGGCGTGGGCCTGGCGGGCCAACGCCTCGAGGTAGCCGGTGATGCGGTGCGGCTCGAGCGCTTGTGCCGCCCCTTCCACGACGCTCGGAAAATCGGCCAGCGCTTTCATTAGATCCAGCTCGTCCGGCTCATCGAGCAGCGAAAGATCGACCCCCTCGGGCGTCACGGTCTCGGGCGCCTTGCCTGCCACACGGAAGATGCCGCTCATGCGCGCGTGGGCCATCTGGACGTAGTAGACCGGGTTCTCCTCGCTCTGACTCTTCGCGAGATCGACGTCGAACACCAGATGCGACTCGCTCCGTCTCATCAGGTAGAAGTAGCGCAGCGCGTCCGATCCCACCTCGTCCACGAGATCGCGCACGGTGACGTAGCTGCCGGCCCGTTTCGAGATCTTCAGCTCTTCCCCGCCCTTCATCACGGTCACCATCTGGTGCAGCACGTACTCGGGGTACCCCGCGGTGATGCCGCGCTCGAGCGCCTGGAGTCCGCCGCGCACTCGAGTGACGGTCGAATGGTGGTCGGCGCCCTGGATGTCGATGGCACGATGGAAGCCGCGCTCCCACTTGTCGGCGTGGTAGGCCACGTCGGGGACGAAATAGGTGTAGTCGCCGCCCTTGCCCGCGCTCTTCTTCATCACGCGGTCTTTGTCGTCGCCGAAGTCCGTGGTGCGCAGCCACAGGGCGCCGTCTTCCTCGAACGTGTGCCCCACCGACACGAGCCGCTGCACCGTGGCATCGACGTTGCCTTTCGTGTACAGGGATGACTCGAGAAAATAGACGTCGAACTTCACGCCGAACGCCTGCAGGTCCTTGTCCTGCTCCTTCCGCAGGGCTTCTACGGCGAAGCGGCGGATCGCGTCCAGGTTCTCGCCTTTCTCGTCTTCGCGATGGGCCACGACGTAGCTCAAGGCAATGTCCTTGATGTACTCGCCGTGGTAGCCGCCCTCGGGGATCAGGGCCGGCTGGCCCGCCAGCTCCTGGATGCGCGCCTGCACGCTCGTGGCGAGGTTCATGATCTGCGTGCCGGTGTCGTTGTAGTAGTACTCGCGCGTCACCTTCCAGCCGGTCCATTCGAGCAGCGCGGCGATGGCGTCGCCGATCGCGGCCTGGCGGCCGTGGCCCACGTGCAGGGGGCCGGTGGGGTTCGCCGAGACGAACTCCACGTTCACCTTGCGACCGGCGCCGGTTTCGCTCTTGCCGTAGCGTGTCCCGGCGGTCAGGACCGTCCCCACCGCGCCCGCCACCTGTTCTTCAGCCAGGAAGAAGTTGATGAACCCGGGCCCCGCGATCTCGGTCTTCTTGATCAGGCCTTGGGGCAGCTCGAGCGCCGAGACGAGCTGCGTGGCCACGTCGCGCGGTTTGGCCTTGAGGTCTTTGGCGAGCCAGAGGGCGAGGTTGGTGGCGACGTCGCCGTGGGCGGGGTCTTTGGGGCGTTCGAGCTGGACCTGGGCGTTGGGCGCGCCGAGGGAGGCCGCGGCCCGGGTGAGGGCCGCGCGCAGGGTGTCGTGCGCCGTCACTTGCGGGGTGGGTCCTTCTTGGGCTTCGACTCGGGCTTCAATTCAGGTTTTGTTTCGGACTTCGTTTCGGATTTCGATTCTGATTTCGATTCTGATTTCGACTCCGGCTTCGCTTCGCCTTTAGTCTCAGCGGGCTTCTCCTCTCCTTCTTTCTTTTCACCGGCCCGTTTGTAGTCGGTGATGTAGAAGCCGGAGCCTTTGAAGACCAGGGCCCCGCCGCCCGAGAGCTGGCGTTCGGCCTTCTTGCCGCAGGTTGGGCAGGTGGCGTGACGCTTGTTGCGGATCGTCGGGAAGATCTTTTCGAACAAGTGCCCTTTGGGGCACTTGTACTCGTATGTTGGCATTGGCAAATAACTTAGCGATGAGAATAGGGGTGGTCAATCAGTCTGCCGCGGGGTGGGGGAAATTCATGGCAACCGAATGGTAGGCTATGGGATGCACAAGACAACGTGCAAGCTTGTAATCGTAAGACCGATTGCACACTGGAATTGAGGTGAACAGTCTAAGCACGGTAGCTGATTAGGAGGTTCTGTCCTCATTCTCCCCGAACGTCATGAGGCTTGGTGTCATACCGCGTAACTGAGGTCTTCGTCCCTGGGGGTCTGCCCAAGCATACATACGTCCCCAGGACAGCACGCGACTTGGAGTCGCGAGTCCATGCCGCGCGGGACAATCTCTGCAAGATCGTCACCGTCACCGGCGCGACTAAGGCGGGCAAGACCGTTCTCGTTAGGCAGGTGTACCCTGAACTCCGATGCATCTGGCTCGACGGAGGCTCAATCAGGAGTCTTGAGGATTTTTGGGACCTCACTTCGGATCAGCTTAACGTTGTCGTCGAGGAGACCCAAAGCAGTACGGAGATTTCCGGCTCCGAGATCGGAGTTGAATTCTCGGCTGAGGCCAACGCGATCATTGCAAAGGGGTCCGGTAAGATTGCACCGAAGTTGACATCATCTCGCGGACGTGGCCTCACCCGGAAGACTGCGCATTCCACGAAGGGCCAAGCCCTTCACGCACTGAAGGAACGCCGGGTCCCTATCGTCATCGATGACTTTCACTATCTGCCACGTGACCTACAGGGAGAACTAACGCGGGTCCTAAAGCCCCTCGTTTTCGAGGGGGTTCCCGTAATTTATCTTGCGATTCCCCACCGGCGGTATGATGCCATCAAGGTGGAACGAGAGATGAACGGCCGAGTCGAACTCGTCGAGGTTCCGGCCTGGGATACGGGTGAACTCAGCCAGATAGCCCAACTCGGCTTTCCACTGCTCAACATCGCACCCGATCCTTCTGTTTCAACCAACCTCGCCGACGAAGCACAGGGTAGCCCACATCTGATGCAGGAATTCTGCAGAAGCATTTGTCTAAAGAGCGGCATTACTGAGACATCAGGAGGGCCCCTCAGAATCAACGACAAATTCCCGTATGACACGATCTTTCGAGATGTTGCTGGAAACCTTGGAAAGAACATCTTCGACCGATTAGCGCGAGGTCCGCGCACGAGGACCGACCGGAAGCCGCGTCAGCTCCGCAGTGGTCGCCGAACTGACATATACCGGGTCGTGCTCGCGGCGCTCGCAGAGTTGAAACCGGGCGTTGAAACCATTGAGTACGAGCCATTGCGAGCAAGCATTCGGAACATTCTAGAGGACGAACTACCCCAAGCGCATGAGGTATCCCGAGTACTCGAGCACATGGCGAAGATTAGCTCAACCGATGACACCTCCGTCCCAGTAATCGACTACGAAAAGGACGAACGCAAGCTGCACATTACTGACCCGTTCTTTGCGTTTTTCTTGCGATGGGGCCGCGAAATCATTGACTCCTAGCTAGCACGCAGTGTTTTCCGGCAGGGGCCTATCTGATCCAGCCGTATCGGGCCTGATGACGAATGCAACCGAACCGATCCATGGTGCGCCATGGAGCACGGCCTACAATGCCCATGCGCATAGCGCTCGCACTTGCTGTTCAGGACTTGTGCGTGGTCTCCGCACTTCTTTTTTTAGTTGGGAGCGACTCTCGTGACTACTACGACTTCTCACCTGTCCAAGCGTGGTTCCACGGGACCCGTCAGCGAGCCGAAAGTTTGCTGGAGGGTCACTCGATCCTGCAACCTCGCTTGCCTACACTGTCTCGCTGGCTACGCAACCCAAGAACGTGGAAACCTCCCCTTCGACTCATGCATCGCCATCGTCAGGAACGCTGCTACTGCAGGTGTCACTCGAATCACCTATACTGGCGGCGAACCCTTTGTCCGCAAGGATATCCTCGACATCATTGCAGCGGCTCGCGACTGCGGGATTCTCAACTACGTCACAACGCATGGACTTTTCCTCACGCCGGAACTCTGCGTACGACTTCGGTCCTGCGTGGATCGAGTACGACTCAGTTTCGACGGCCTTCGGGATACGCACAATCGCATACGGGGCGGGGATTACTTCGATCGCACTCTTGCAGCTCTCCGACTCTGCAAGTCGCTCGCGATTGGCGTGGACGCTAATGTCTCGGTGATGGCTATCAACGTGGACGAAATCCCGCGGCTTGTTGACACGCTAGTCGCAAGTGGCGCTGAAGGAATTGTTCTTCTCGATCTTCTCCAGCGTGAATCCGCAGCCGCCAATCATCTTGCACCAGTCACTGACTCACGGCTGGATTCTCTTATGTCGCAACTCGCTCACTTCTCCGCTCAGGGTGTCTCCATCACGCTCAACCTGTACAGGGATGCGTCAGACTCCTATGTGGTCATTGAGTCCGATGGCGAGGTTCTCTTGTGTTCCGAACATGGCGATGATATTCCGTGCGGCAATGCTGCAGTGAGTACAGAGTCGATCCAAACGGCACTCTTGCGCCAGACCCTTTCCCACAGACGACACTTGATTTCTCAAGTGCAAGATGCCTCGTAGCTCCGCTAGCATCGTAGTTGCGGTCTCTGGCAACATTGCTTCTGGCAAGAGCTCCCTGGCGGCGTTACTGGTTGAACACTGGAAGCCTGCCTTCGTCCACATCGAGCGCCCGGAACGAAATACCTTTGTCGGCGGGGTAGCGAAGGGCGACGCTAGCTACCGCTTCGCCTCACAGGTCTGGTTTCTTCTTGACTCGATCAATGCGCTCCGCTCCGCCAACGACGCCGACGGACTGGCGCTGGTAGAGCGCCTTCCCGCCGAGAACGCACTTTTCGCCAGAGCCATGCTCGCTCCACCAGAGTACGAACTGTATCGCCGGCTCTACGACGAGCTGACCCAGTCCCTGCCACCGCCGCACGGAATCATATGTCTTCGAGCAGACCTCCCGACTCTCACCAGGAGAAGCCAGCAACGCAACAATCCGCTGCACGATAGCGACTACCTCCACACGTTGACGCGCGGCCTAGTGGATGCCTACGAAGACCTCTGGAAGCACTTTGCGCCGTCCATTTCTCAGGTCACTCTGGAGTGTTCACGGTATGATTTCGTTGCTTCCGGGGCCGATAGAACTGCGGTGCTGATGCAACTCTCCGAGTGGCTCAGCGACTTGTTCAATCGTTCCAGAAATGCTTAGCCGTCATGACCTCTCGGAACCGTACCGCAGTAACCCTGGTACGTTCATCCTGGCTTGGCCTTCGTTCTCTCATTGCAGGTTTCGATCTCTCTATGCTGCTAGCGTCTAGCGCAGGTCAGTCCACTCAGAAGCGTCGGGGTCTTCGCGCTGAACTCCACCGTGCAGCGCGAGCACCGCGCACTGAGGCACGGAGCGGAGCCCTTTGTCCGATCACGTGGGTCGCCGGTCCGAGCGTAACTACACATAGGTCGAGTGAGCCATGCAGTGGGAGACGCTTGACAAACTGATCGATGAACTTGAGTCGATGATCGACTTGAAAGCAGGCCGCGGTCTCCGCGTGATGCTTGACATTCTTGTCCCTTCTACTGTGACCTGGAGTGTAGTGTGGGCAAAAACGGGGGAGGTTCAACGAGGATTCAAGGGGGTTCGTTACCCCACCCTCTCTCAACGCGAACAAGCGTGGCAGCGTTTCAATTCAATGCGGGACGACGCATCCAGACTAAGCAAAGGCGAACGTGAGTCCCATCAATGGAGATCCGCATCGTTCAAGGACGAGATCTTGAATACGGTTGAATCCTCCCGACCCAACGACCTTTTCGGCTTAGATCCAGTGAACGTGGAGGACATGAAAGCTCTTGGCAGGGTGCTGCGGGAGGCAGGCGAGATCCTGAGCCAGCGCAAGAAGGAGATGCTAGCTGAGCATAAGGAGGAGTGCTTCCATGCCATTCAGAAGATGAGAGCAGTTCACGATGCCTGGTGGGCGCAGCTGAAACATTGGAAAGCTCAGAGACACGGCGATTTCCAAACCAGGGTTAGGATGAATCTCGAGAAGAATCATGAACGGCATCGGAAGGCCACTGATGCCCTGCAGCGCCATCGGGCACGAGCCGATGAGCTCCGATCGCAGATCGCCTCAGCCTGGAACCAAGACTGGGCTGACAGGGCTGAAGGTTGGCTGTCGGAACTGGATGAAAAGATCGCAGACATCGAACGCTCAATCGAGCAAATCGAAGGATGGATCGCCGAGGACGAAAGCAAACTCGAATACTAGAGTCTTGAAACTGCCCTGTGATACCATTCGATAACGGCTAGGGGCCATGTTCGAACAAGTCTTCAAGAACATTGACGACGTCCTCAGGAAAGAAGCCGGTTGCACCACCGAGCTCGACTACACCGAGCAGACCTCCTGGCTCCTGTTTCTGAAGTACCTCGACGGACTCGAGCAGGACAAAGCCGCCGAGGCCGGGCTGGACGGGAAGAAACACACCTACATCCTCGACAAGCCCTACCGCTGGGAAAGTTGGGCCGCGCCCAAGGGCAAAGACGGTAAGCTCGACCACAACACCGTCCTGACCGGCGACGACCTTCGGGACTTCGTCAACCAGAAACTGTTTCCTTACCTGCACGGTTTCACGCAGAAGGCCACCGGACCGAACACCATCGAATACAAGATCGGGCAGATCTTTGGGGAAATAAAAAACAAGATCCAGAGCGGTTACAACCTCCGCGAGATCATCGATCACATTGACGAGCTGCGCTTCCGCTCCCAATCCGAGAAGCACGAGCTTTCCCACCTCTACGAAGCCAAGATCAAGAACATGGGCAACGCCGGGCGCAACGGCGGCGAGTACTACACCCCGCGCCCGCTCATCCGCGCCATCGTGCAGGTGGTGCAGCCCACGATCGGCAAACGCATCTACGACGGCGCGGTCGGCTCGGCGGGCTTCCTGTGCGAAGCGTATGAGTACCTCAAGCAGACCCATCCCAAGCGCACCACAGCGCAGGACCGTGTCCTTCAGGAGCGCACCTTCTACGGCAAGGAGAAGAAGTCCCTCGCCTACGTGATCGCGATCATGAACATGATCCTGCACGGCATCGAGGCGCCGAACATCCTGC
>JBGQFX010000037.1:0-33805 GCA_041497135.1 Gemmatimonadota bacterium
ACCGCACCAACTATTTTGAGGTGCTGCCGTCGAACCGTCTCAACCTCGCGCTGTGGCTCGAGGCCGACCGCATGCGTTCCCTCGCGATCACCGACTCGACCCTTCATAACCAGCGCGAGACGGTGAAGGAGGAGCGCCGGTTGCGCGTGGACAACCAACCCTATGGGAAGGCCTTCACCGACGGCCTGACCCTGCCCTATGACAGCACGACCTGCTTCGCCTACGCCCACACCGTGATCGGCGACATGGCCGACCTCGACGCGGCCCAGGTCGCCGACGTGCAGGCGTTCTTCGACACCTACTACGCGCCCAACAACGCCACGCTGGCCGTGGTCGGAGACTTCAATGCGGTGGAACTCCGGCGCCTGGTGACCGGCTACTTCGCCGGCATCCCAAGTCATCCGGCGCCCGCACCGGTGACGTGTGAGTACCAACTCAGCCCCGGGACTCTGCGGCGGGAATTCTCGGACCAGCATGCCAGCCTTCCCGCCGTGGTCCGTCTGTACCGCATCCCCCCGCACAACGATGCCGACACCCCGGCCCTCGAGCTGATGAACATCATTCTGGGACAGGGAGAAAGCTCCCGCTTGAACGTTTCGATCGTGCGGCACGAGAAAGCGGCGTTGTTCGCAGGGTCGGGGGTCGCTGGCAATCGCCGTGGCCCCGGCACCACGTTCGCGTTCGGGGTCGCCAACCAGGGCGTGAGTATCGACCACCTCGATTCACTGCTCGCCGCGCAGATCGACACGATCCGCACCGCCGGGATTTCGGCTGACGAGATCGCCAAGGCGAAAAGCACGTTCCGCGCGCGGTTCATCGAGACCCGGGAGACGGTGCTCAACAAGGCGGAGGAATTGCACCACTACGCCATGTTCCACGCGAGCCTGGCGGACATTAACACGGACCTGGACCACTACCTCGCCGTGACGAACGACGACATCCGGCGCGTCGCGATGAAATACCTGGATCCCGCCAACGCGGTGATCCTCATCGTACGGCCGGCGCAGAACGCGGGAGGTGGACAATGAAGCGGGGATGCGCGGGAATGTTGGAAGGTTGGAAGGTCCCAGCGGTTCTGCTGCGACTCGCGTTGTCTGGGGGCGCACTTTCCATCGTTCCAACATTCCAACTTTCAGGCCAGGATTCTTTCCCCAATCGACCACCCGCCCCCACGCCGCTCGCACCGGTCCGCTTCCCGCCCTTCCAGGAGGTCACGCTGGCTAACGGCATGACGCTCCTGGTAGTCGCGAATCACGAGCAACCGATCATCTCGGTGAACCTCAGTTTTCGCGCCGGGGCCATGTACGACGCGAGCGGCAAGGAGGGAACGGCGGAGCTCGTGGCACAGCTGCTGACCAAGGGAACCCCGACCCGCACTGCCGAGCAGATCGCCGGCGCCATCGAAGGGGTGGGCGGAAGCCTGAGCGCGAGCTCCGGAGACGACTTCCTCACCGTTTCGGTGGACGTGTTGAGCGACCACGCCGACCTCGCCTTCGACCTCCTGGGCGATGTGACCCGCCGGGCCACCTTTCCCGTGGACGAACTGGAGCTCGCCCGCACCCAGGCGCTCTCGGCGCTCGCGCTGGCATTGTCCCAGCCGGAGAACGTCGCCGACCGATTTTTCAACCGGGAGGTGTACGGCCGCCACCCCTACGGGCGCAGTCCCTCTACCGACTCGTACAACGCCATCATGCAGGACGACGTCAAACGGTTCGCCGCCGCGCGGATCCGTCCTGGCGGCGCGTTACTCGTGATCGCCGGTGACGTCACCTTCGCGCGGGCCCAGTCGCTCGCGCAGAAGGCGTTCCGCGGCTGGCTGGGTACGGCAGCCCTGGTCGCACCGGCCCCCATCCCGCCGGTCCATGCGGCGACCGACATCGTCCTCGTCCATCGCCCGGGCTCCGTGCAAGGCAACGTCGTCATCGGCAATGCGACGTTTCCGCCGACCGACCCAGGCTACTACGCCGCCCGCGTCGCCACCCAGGTGCTGGGTGGCGGCGCCGATGCCCGGTTGTTCCTGATCCTGCGCGAGCAGAAGAGCTGGACCTACGGATCCTACGCCCGGCTCGATCGCAAGCGGGGGCTCGGCGACTTCGAAGCGACGTTTGAGGGCCGCACCGAGGTCGTCGACAGCGCGCTGGTCGAGATGCTGCATCAAATCGATCGTATGCGTACCGAGCTCGTGCCGGACAGCGAGCTCACCAACGTGAGGGGCTTCCTGGTCGGCTCGTTCCCGCTCACCATCGAAACCCCGCAGCAGATCGCCGCGGTGATCGCCAACGCCCGCCTACTCGGGCTCGGGCCCGACTACGTGCGGTTGTATCGCGAGCGACTGGCCGCCGTCACCCGCCTGCAGGTACGCGCGGCCGCCGCGCGCACGTATCACCGCGGCGCGCTGACGATCGTCGTTGTCGGGGACGGCGAGAAACTCTACGATCGCCTGAAGGCGATCGCGCCCGTTCGCCTGGTGGACATCGACGGGAAGGCGCTGACCCTCACCGATCTCCATCCCCAGGCCGGCGCGCCGACGCTCGACCGAACCCAGCTCGTGACCCGCAACGACAGCTTCCAGATCGTGATTCAGGGGCGCCCGCTCGGCGCGATGACGGCCCATCTCGAAGCAGGCGCCGATTCGATCGTGTACACCGAGCAGACACAGATCGGCGGTGGCGCAGTGCAGCAAAACACCACGGTCCGCTTCAATCCGAGCGACTTGAGCGTGATCCAGGTCGATCAGACGGGCAGCCAGGGCGGCCAGGCGGTGGAGACCCATCTCGCTTACACCGGGGGCCGCGTCAAAGGCCGGTCCGTGACGCCGCAGCAATCGGGGACGCCGAAGGCGACGGACATTGATACGGCGCTCGTCGCCGGCACGTACGACGACAACGCGCTCAGCACCATCGTGACCGCGCTGCCACTCGCGGCCGGGCAAACGTTCAATGTCAGTGTGTTCGAATCGGGGCAGAATCGCACCACCGTGATGCAAATCAAGGTGACCGAGGGCGGCGCGGTGACGGTGCCCGCGGGGACCTTCCAGACGTTCCGCCTGGACGTCGCCGGCGGGCAGGTGCCGATCGTGATGTCGGTCGCCAAAGACACCCCGCGCCGCATCGTCAAGATCGAGCTCGTCGGCGCCCCGTTCCTGTTCGAGCTGGTGAAATAGCCTGAGCCTTCCGAGGGAGATCCGTTCCATGCGCCCTGTGTGGTTGCTCACGTTGCCGCTCGTCGCGGCCTGTGCCACGGCAGGCGGACATTCCGCGGCCCAGACTCCGTCACCCGCCGCTCCCGAGTCGACGAGCGCGATGCGGTCGCAGTATCCGTCCACCTATCGCCGCCATCCGAACGCCCCGGTCGTGATCCGGAACGCCACGATCATGACCGCGGCAGGGCAAGAAATCCCGAACGGGTCGATCCTGTTACGCGACGGCCGTATCATCGCCGTGGGCCCCGCCGTGGACGCGCCCGCGGATGCCGTGATCGTGGACGGGACCGGCAAGTACGTCACGCCCGGGGTCATCGACACCCACTCCCACCTCGGCGTCTACGCGGCGCCGGGCACGTTCGGCGAAGACGACGGCAACGAAGCAACCAACCCGGTCACCGCCGAGGTGTGGGCCGAGCACTCATTCTGGCCCCAGGATCCGCAGATCCCGCTCGCGATCGCGGGTGGGATCACCACGATTCAGGCCCTCCCCGGTTCGGCCAACCTGATCGGCGGACGCAGCGCGGTGCTGAAGCTCATTCCTGCGCGCAGCGTCCAGGAAATGAAATTCCCCGGCGCCCGGTATGGGCTGAAGATGGCCTGCGGCGAGAACCCCAAGCGGGTGTACCGCACCCGCGGACCATCGACGCGCATGGGCAACATGGCGGGCTATCGCGCGGCGTTCATCCAGGCGGAGAGCTATCGCCAGCACTGGGACAAGTGGAACCGCGACCATCAGGGCGATCCGCCGCAACGCGACCTGCGGCTCGAGTCGCTGGCGGAAGTGCTACGCGGCCACATCTTCGTGCAGAACCACTGTTACCGCGCGGACGAGATGGTGCAGATGATGGACCTGGGCCACGAGTTCGGGTTCACGATCCGGTCGTTCCACCACGCCGTGGAGGCATACAAGATCGCGGATCTTCTGGCGCGGGAAGGGACGGCCGTCTCCGTCTGGGCCGACTGGTGGGGCTTCAAGGAAGAAGCGATGGACGGGATCCACGAGAACGCGGCACTGGTGCAGGCCGCCGGCGGGCGGCCGGTGATCCACTCCGACAGTCCGAGCGGGACTCAGCGCCTCAACCAGGAGGCCGCGAAAGCGATGTACTACGGCCAGCGCTCGGGCATTCCCGTCACGCGCGACCAGGCGCTGCGCTGGTTCACGGCGAATGCGGCGTGGGTGCTGGGCATCGACTCGCTGGTGGGCACGCTCGAGCCAGGCAAAATGGCCGATGTGGTGGTGTGGTCCGCCGATCCGTTCTCGGTGTACGCCAAGGCGCTGCAGGTCTACAACGACGGCTGGCTCGTGTACGATCGCAACGATCCCGCACACCAGCCCCGCACCGATTTCGAGCTGGGACAGGTGCCCTTTCCGGGAGGTGACCGATGATCGCTTTCGTGCTGGCCCAGACCATCGCGATCACCGGCGGGACGGTGTACCCGGTTTCCGGTCCCAAGATCGAGCAGGCGACCGTGCTGATCCGCGACGGGAAGATTGTCGCCGTTGGAGCAAGTGTGACGGTGCCGTCCGATGCCACGCGCATCGACGCGACTGGCAAGTGGGTGACGCCCGGCTTCATCGACGGCGCCGGGCAGATGGGGTTAGTGGAAATCAGCGCCGTGAGCGGCACGCGCGAGGGGTCCGTTCAGGGTGATACGATTGCCGCCGCCTTCAACGTCGCGGAGGGGATCAACCCGGCCTCGCAGCTCATTGCCGTCACCCGGATCGAAGGGATCACGACCACGCTCGCGTCGCCCGCCGGGCATCTGGTGAGCGGCCAGTCGGTCCTCATCGACTTGGACGGCGCCAGGATTGAGGACATGGTGGCGCGGTCTCCCGTGGGCGTCGTGGCCGACTTGTCGGAAGGCGCCAAGGAGGAAGGCGGGGGCTCCCGCGCCTCCGTCGCCCAGCGGCTCCGGGCGGTATTTCGCGACGCCATTGAATACGAGCGCCGCAAGTCGGATTTCACACGGGCGCAGATGCAACCCTTGTTGGCGAGCGCGGCGGATCTCGACGCGCTCCTTCCGGTGCTGCACGGCCAGCTGCCGTTGATCGTGATTGCCAACCGCCGCAGCGACATCGAAACCGCGCTGCGCCTGGCGCGCGAGTTCAAGCTGCGGCTGGTGCTCGCCGGCGCGCAGGAAGCGTGGGAGGTCGCGGGGGAGATCGCATCCGCGGGCGTCCCCGTTCTCGTCGAGCCGCTCGACAACATCCCGTCCTACGACGCGCTCGGCGTCCGCTACGAGAACGCCGCCGCCTTGGCCAAGGCCGGCGTGAAGGTCGTGTTGCTCGAGACCGACACGCACAACTCGCGCAATCTGCGCCAGCAGGCCGGCAACGCCGTCTCCTACGGCCTGACGTGGGATCAGGCGCTACGCGCCGTCACCCTCTCGCCCGCCGAAGTGTTCGGCGTGGCGGATCATTACGGATCGCTGGACGTCGGGAAAGTGGCCAACGTCGTGGTGTGGACGGGAGATCCCTTCGAGTTCTCCACCGGAGTGGTTGCGGTGTTCATTCGTGGCCGGCAAGTCCCGCTGCGCAGTCGCCAGACGGAGCTGCTGGAGCGCTACCGAACGCTGCCGCCACAGTTCTGACGCCCTAGCCCGGTCCGCCGTTCCAGACGCAGATCTCCGCCAGGGACTTGCGGCGCAGATCCGGGACGGTCGCATGCGGCGCGGCATGTCCCACCGGCAGCAGGACGAATGGCCGCTCGTTCTCGGGACGGCCGAGAATCGCGTTGAGAAACTCCATCGGACTCGGCGTATGCGTCAGGGTGCAGAGCCCCATGGTGTGCAGCGATGCGATGAGCAGCCCGACCGCGATCCCCACCGACTCCGTGCTGTAGTACGTCTTCAGATGGGCCCCGTTGGCGCCGATGCGGTAGGCGTGGCGGAATACGACGACGAGATACGGCGCGGTTTCAAGAAACGGTTTGCGCCAATCCGTCCCCAGTGGCGCCAGCGCCTCGAGCCACTCGGGCGGGGCACGGTGCTCGTAGAACTCCCGTTCTTCGGCCTCGGCCCCCTCCCGGATGCGCTGCTTCAGGGCGGGGTCGTCCACCACGACGAACGTCCACGGCTGCTGGTGCGCCCCGGACGGGGCGGTACCCGCCGTGCGGATGGCAAGCTCGATCGCTTCGCGCGCGACCGGTTCGTCGGTAAACACGCGGACCGAGCGCCGGCGATTCATGTGGTCGAGGAATTCAGCGCCGCGATCCAGCATCGCCGTCACCGGAAGCCGCCCCGGACGGAATGGAACGTGTGGGTAGGCCGTCATGCACTCTCCCCTCGCGAAGAAAAGGCGGCCGGGGATCCGCCCGACCGCCTCTCACCACGTTGCCATCGCCGCGCCGCCCCGCATCGCATCACGCCGCGGGATACACGCTTACCTGGTACCGTTGCTTGTTCTTGTGCTCGAACTTCACGTGGCCGTTCACGACACTGAACAACGAGTCGTTGGAGGCCCGACGCACATTCACCCCGGGGTGAAATTTCGTGCCGCGCTGCATCACGATGATGCTCCCCGCCGTGACGAACTCCCCCCCGAAGCGCTTCACGCCGAGGTACTTGGGTTGGGAATCGCGGCCGTTGCGGGAGGAGCCGACGCCCTTCTTGTGAGCCATGGGTGCCTCAGCCGATCATCACGTCGGCGATGCGAACTTCGGTGAACGGCTGCCGGTGCCCGGCGTGCCGACGGTAGCCGGCGCGGCGCGCGAACCGGTAAATGCGGATCTTGTCGCCCTTGCCGTGCCGCACGACTTCGGCCGTGACCTTGGCGCCACGCACCATCGGCTGACCGGCCTGCACCTTCGTGCCGTCGCTCGTGAGCAGCACCCGGTCGAAAGTCAGCTTGGCACCCGGCTCCGCTTCGAGCGAGGGGATCTGGATCGTCTTGCCCGCCTCGGCACGGAATTGCTTGCCGCCGGTCACGAAAATGGCATACGTCATAGGGCGGGAACTCTAATCGCGACTTGAGGTTCGGTCAAGTTCGGGGAACTCTCAAGCCACCGCATACTGCTCCGTCACGTCTCTCCCCGCCGGCTTCGCCATCATGCGGAATTCGTCGAGCCGCATCATCGGGTCGTCGCGAACCTCGAGCTGAAGACCCGTTTGCTTCTCCAACTGTCGTAAGAAGTTAGGCTCCTGCTCCAGGAGGTAGAGCGCGACCTCCGGGTGCAGCCGCACAGCCAACTGCCGCTCCTTGTGGTCGGCGCCGGCGCGCTTCAACGAGCGCTCCATCCGCCGCACGACGACCTCGGGCCGGAACACCCGACCGGTGCCGGAGCAGGTGGGACACGCGGCTGTCATCGATTGCAGCAAGGACGGGCGCACCCGCTGGCGGGTCATCTCGATCAAGCCCAACTCGCTCACCGCGAACGCCCTGGTGCGGGCCCGATCCCGTCCCAGGTGGGTGCGCAACTCCTGCAGCACCTTGTCGCGGTTGCCGCGGGTCTCCATGTCGATGAAATCCACGACGATGATGCCACCGATGTCGCGCAGGCGCAGCTGGCGCGCCACCTCGCGCGCCGCTTCCGTGTTGGTGCGCAGGATGGTGCTCTCGGGATCCTTCTTGCCGGTGTAGCGCCCCGTGTTCACGTCGATCGAGGTCAAGGCCTCGGTCGGCTGAATGATGACGTAGCCGCCGGTCGGCAGCTCCACCCGTTGCTGGAACAGGCCGCGAATCTCGGCTTCGATGTCGAACTGGTCGAACAGCGGGGTCTCGTCCCGGTACAGCTTCACCCGGTCGAGCAGCTCGGGATCGAACTGCTGCAGGTACTGCTGAATCTCGTTGTGCAGCTGGCGCGAGTCCACCAGCAGCGAATCGACCTTGTCACTGAACAGATCGCGCACGATTCCGCGCGTGAGGCTGGTCTCGCGCTGCAGCAGCGCCGGAGCGTGGGCCGAACCCGCCTTGCTGCGGATCTTCTTCCAGGTGCCGAGCAGGTGGTCGATCTCCCGCTTGCACTTGTCTTCGGTGAGATCGTCGGCGACGGTACGGATGATCCACCCCCCGTCGGCCTTGGGCACCAGGCGACTCACCATCTCGCGCAACCGGGCGCGCTGATCCCGCCCCTCGATCTTGCGGGAGACACCGACCTTCGACGCGAACGGCATGTAGACCAGGAAACGACCGGCGAGGGAAACCTGCGCCGTGACGCGCGGGCCCTTGGTGCTGATCGGCTCTTTGATGACTTGAACCAGCTTCGCTTCGCCGCGCTTCAACTCGTCGGCGACGTTGGGAACGCGGCGACGGCTGCGCCCGTGGCCACCCGCGGAGCCGGTCCCGTTGCCGTCATCATCATCATCGTCGTCGTCCGACTCCGACGGCTCGTCTTCTTCCTCGTCTTCGACCAGATCCGAGGCATGCAGAAAGGCGCTCTTCTCTGCCCCGATATCCACGAAGGCGGCCTGAATCCCGGGAAGCACCGCCTCCACCCGACCCAGATAGATGTCGCCTACGGTGCGCCGGGCATCAGGTCGATCGACGAGGAGCTCAACAAGACGGTCGTCCTCCAGGATCGCCACGCGGGTTTCCCGCGGGCTTCCGCTGATCAGAATCTCGCGCTTCAAAGCAAGAACCCTCGATCCCGCGAGGCCAACAGCCACGGGGGATCCTGATAGTGTGCCAACAATCAGTTGTGACGTTGGGTATTCGACCGGAGTGGAGCGCATTCTCCAGGAGCGCGGAGAGCGATCCGAGCCGTGCAGCCGTCCGATACATGGGTCTAAATGTAAGACTGCTTGTGACTTAGGTCAATGCGCCCTAAGTTATTGCCGTGCTCCGCTCCAGGACGTACCGGTGACACCTTTCACCCCATCGCACGCCATCATGCTGATCGTCTCCGCCACGCTGCTCGGGTCCGCGACCTCCGGTGCCGCCCAGCAACTCCGCTATCCCGCGGCACGGCGGGGAGATCAGATCGATGACTACTTCGGAACCCCGGTCACCGATCCTTACCGCTGGCTGGAGGACGTCGATGCCGCGGAGTCACGCACCTGGATCGAGGCGGAGAACGCCCTCACCTTCGCCTACCTCGGCGCGATCCCTGAACGGGAATCGATCCGCCGGCGTCTGACCGCACTGTGGGACTACCCCCGCTTCGGCACGCCGTTCAAGAAGCGTGGCACCTATTTCTTCTTCAAGAACAACGGCCTGCAGAACCAGTCCGTGCTCTATCGCCAGACGACCCGCACCGCCGACCCCACCCTGCTGCTCGATCCCAACACGCTCTCGGCGGACGGGACGGTGGCGCTTTCCATTCTCGATCTTTCCGAGGACGCCCGATGGCTGGCCTACGCCACGGCGGCGAGCGGATCGGACTGGAACGAGATCCACGTGCGCGACGTCACCGCCGCTCACGATCTCCCCGATCTCGTCCGGTGGGTGAAGTTCTCCGGCATCTCGTGGACCCACGATCATGCGGGCTTTTTCTACAGCCGCTACCCGACGCCTGCGAACGAGAATCCCCTGCTCGCCGTCAATCGCTTCCACAAACTGTACTTTCACCGACTGGGAACCGAGCAGAGTGCCGATCAACTGGTGTTCGAGCGACTCGATCAGCCCGATTGGGGTGTCGGCGGCGACGTGACCGAGGATGGGCGCTATCTCATCCTGAACCTGTGGCTCGGGACGGATCGCCGGAACCGCGTCTACTACGCCGACCTGAAGGACGCGGCGCATCCGGACCTCGGCGCCGCTCCCGTGAAGCTGCTCGACGATTTCGACGCGAGCTACGGCTTCGTCGCGAACGACGGACCGGTATTCTACTTCCGCACCGACCTCGACGCCCCGCGCGGCCGCCTGATCGCCATCGACGTCCGCCGCCCCGAACGCCAATACTGGCGGGAGATCATTCCCCAGGCGGCAGATGTGCTCGAGAGCGTCGTCCTCGTGCAGGGGACGTTCGTCACGACCTACCTGCACGACGCCCATTCCCGCCTGCTGCTCTATGCAATCGACGGCTCGGCTCGCGGCGAGATCGCGCTCCCGACCCTCGGGACCGCCTCCGAGCTGTCAGTCGAATCCGCTCGTGACAGCGAGCTGTTCTTCTCCTTCACTTCCTATCTGGCGCCCACGACGATCTACCGCCACGACTTCAGCTCCGGCCGAACCGAGGTGTTCAAGGCGCCGCAGCTGGCGTTCGACGCCGGGCCATACGTCACGGAACAAGTGTTCTATCGGAGCAAGGACGACACGCGCATCCCGATGTTCATCACGCACCGTCGGGACCTCGTAAAAGACGGCACCCATCCCACCTATCTCTATGGGTACGGCGGCTTCGATATCAGTCTCACGCCGTCGTTCTCCCCCAGCGTGCTGGTGTGGCTGGAGCTGGGCGGGGTGTTCGCCGTCCCCAACCTGCGGGGTGGCGGCGAGTACGGCGAGGCGTGGCATGAAGCCGGGATGCACGACAAGAAGCAGACCGTGTTCGACGACTTCGTCGCGGCCGCGGAATACCTCATCACCGAGCGCTATACCTCGACCCCGAAGCTTGCGATCGGTGGCGGATCGAACGGGGGGCTCCTGGTGGGCGCCGCGATCACCCAGCGCCCCGAGCTCTTTGGTGCCGCTCTGCCGGCCGTCGGCGTCATGGACATGCTGCGGTTTCACAGGTTCACGATCGGCTGGGCCTGGGTGACCGAGTACGGGTCCGCGGACAGCGCGAGTCAGTTCCCGTACCTGTACGCGTACTCCCCGTTGCACCGCCTCAAACCGGGCACCGCGTATCCGGCGACGCTGGTCACGACGGCCGACCACGACGATCGCGTCGTCCCCGGCCATTCGTTCAAGTTCACGGCCGCCCTGCAGGCCGCGCAGGCCGGTGAGCGGCCGGTGCTGATCCGGATCGAGACGAAGGCCGGACATGGCGCCGGCAAGCCGACCACCAAGCTCATCGAGGAAGCGGCGGATCGGTGGGCGTTCCTGGTGCGCGTGCTCGACCTGCATCCCCAGCTGCCCTAGCCCAGCGGAGATCCGATGGCCAAGGTGCCCTGCTCGCTCTGCCAGACTCTGGTGGAGGCCCGCACGCTGTTCTCGGCGCAGAAGATGGAGATGCCGCTGTTCGACCTGATCAAGCGCGAGCGCCCCGAGTGGCCGGGCAACCGGGGGATCTGCGTCCATTGCCACGATGAGTACCGCGCCAAGAAACTGCTGTCCTACCTGGAGCAGGAGTACGACAAGATCTCGGAGATGGAGCGGGCCGTGGTCACCAAGGTCGCCCGCCGGGGCCGCGTGGCCCGCCTGGTGGACCAGGAATACGAAGCGCACATGACCGTTGGCGAGCACATCTCCGACAAGGTGGCACATTTCGGGGGGAGCTGGACCTTCATTCTGATCTTCCTCGGGGTCTTGCTCGTGTGGATGGCCATCAACACCTGGCTCCTGGTCCGGCACCCCTTTGACCCCTACCCCTTCATCCTGCTCAACCTGGTGCTCTCGACCATCGCTGCTCTGCAGGCCCCGGTGATCATGATGAGCCAGAACCGGCAGGCCGAGAAGGACCGGTTGCAGGCGACGCAGGATTACCAGATCAATCTGATGGCGGAGATGGAAATCCGGGATCTGCACGACAAGCTGGACGGCCTGCGCAATCGCCAGTGGCACGAGCTGTGGCACCTGCAGCAGCGACAGCTGGCGCTGCTGGAGTACCTGCACCGTCGCGTGGCCCACCCGGAAGAGCAATCGGCCGATCCGGGACCGTACCGCCCGCCCGAGATCTAGGCCGCACGGCGGTCAGTCGATCAGGCTGCCCATCAGCTGTCGCGCGATCACGATACGCTGGATCTCGCTCGTCCCTTCCCCGATCTCGCAGATCTTCGCGTCCCGCATCATGCGCTCCACCGGGTACTCGGTCGTGTACCCATAGCCGCCATGCAACTGGACCGCCTTGGTCGTGGCCCGCATGGCGAGCTCGGAGGCGTACAGCTTGGCCATCGCGGCTTCCTTCTTGTACGGCTGGCCGTGCTGCTTGAGCCAGGCGGCATGGTAGACGAGATGCGTGGCGGCCTCGATCTCGGTCGCCATGTCGGCCAGCGCGAAGTGCACGCCCTGGAAGCTCGCGATCGGGCGGCCGAACTGCTTGCGCTGACCCGTATACGCCAGGCACTCCTCCAGCGCGCCGGCGGCGATCCCGAGCGATAGCGCCGCGATGCCGATGCGGCCGCCATCGAGCGTGTGCAGCATCTGCCGGAATCCGTTGCCGAGCGGGCCGAGCACGTTTTCCTTGGGGACGATCGCGTCGGTGAAAACGAGCTCGCGGGTGTCGGAGGCGCGCCACCCCAGCTTGTCCTCCTTCTTGGCCGCGGTGACGCCCGGGGTCTTGGACAGGCTCGACTCGTGACCGACGCCGACCCGTTTGGCTTCGTCCAGGTCGGTCGTGTCCTTGGTGACGATGAACGAGGTGATGCCGCGCGTTTTGCCCGCCCCCGGATCGGTGCGGGCGGTCACGACAAAGATTTCACCCACGCCGGCGTGCGTGATGAAGATCTTCGATCCATTCAGGACGTAGTGATCGCCCTTGTCCGCCGCGACCGTCTTGGTGCCGCCGGCATCCGACCCGGCCCCCGGCTCAGTGAGGCCGAAGCCGCCCAGGACTTTCCCGCTGGCGAGCCACGGTACGAAACGCCGCTTCTGTTCGTCCGTGCCGAAATCCATGATGGGGGACGTACCGAGCGTCGTGTGGGCGCTGACGGTGATCGCGTGACTCGCATCGACCTTGGCGAGCTCCTCGATCACGATCATGTAGGACAAATAGTCCATCCCCGCTCCGCCCAGCTGCTCCGGCCACGGAATGCCGAGCAAGCCCAGATCGGCCATCTGGCGCACGTTGTCCCAGGGGAACTGCGACGCGAGATCGTAGCGACGCGCGCTGGGCTTCACGACGGTGCGGGCGAAATCCCGCACCATGTCGCGGACCTGGAGGTGGTGGTCGGAGAAGTAGAGGGAATCGTGCATGGGGGAGAATATAGGTTGGCTGGTTTCGCGGAAGGTTGGTAAGCCAGGGTCCCGAACACAGTAGTGCCCCCGGCATCGGAGTGCCGGCACCCGCTGACCGTTCAGTTCCGGCATTCGTTAACCCCTGGGCGTGGCCCCGGGGTCTAGCGCGATGGAAGACCCGGTTAACCACCGGGCCAGCGGCCCAGGTCGCCGGCAGCCAACCCGGCAGCGACGTCCAGGCACGGGCAACCCACCCTCTACCCGCACACGTCGCACCCATGACACTTGCCGAGCTGCTCCCCAAAGTGCTCCAGCAGCATTCGCCGTCGGCATTTCCGCCCCTGCACATAGCGCTTCATTCCCGGCGCCATCTCTCCCCACTCAAAATCCTCGGGTCGCCACAACATCCGACACGTCGCCACGCGCCCATCCCGGCCCGCGCGCCCGGCTTCCTGGTAGTAGGCCTCGAGCGTGCGCGGCGGGCCCCAATGGAGCACCAGCCGCACGTCGGGCTTGTCGATGCCCATCCCGAACGCGCTCGTGGCCACGATCACCGGGGCCTTGTCGTGCTGGAAGGCGCCCAGCACGGGTCGCCGGATGTCGGTGTCCAGCCCGGCGTGATACGGAGCGGCCCGGTACCCACGGAACCGCAGGGCCCGCGCGACGAGCTCGGTGAGCCGACGGGTCGGCGTGTAGATGATCGCCTGCCCCGGGGTCTCTTCCAGCGCACGGACGATGCGGGCAAAACGGTCGCGATCGTCCTTCACGCGCTCTACCCGGAATCGCAGATTGGGCCGGTCGAACGACGCCGTGACGACTTCCGCACGGGGAATCCGCAGCACGGCGAGGATTTCCCGACGCGCGGCCGGCGTGGCGCTGCCGGTCAAGGCCAGCGTGCGCGGCTCGCGCAGGTGATACCGGAATTCCCCCAACTGGCGGTAGATCGGCCGGAACGTGTTGCCCCATTCGACAATGCAGTGTGCTTCGTCCACCGCCAGCAGCGGCACGGTGACCGCGGCGTCGCGCACGAGACGGGAAAGGGACACGAGCCGCTCCGGCGCGCAGTACAACAACCGCGCCTGTCCACTCAAGGCGAGATTGAGAATCGTGCGTTGATCCTGTGCCGAGAGAGAGCTATTGAGATAGGCCGCCGGGATACCGCGCTTGCGCAGGGCAGCCACCTGGTCCTGCATCAGAGAAATCAGCGGCGAGACGACGACGGTCAGCCCTTCGGTGAGCAATGCGGGGATCTGATAGCACAGAGATTTTCCCGCTCCGGTCGGCAGCACCCCCAGCACATGGCGTCCACCGAGCAGCGGACCCAGCACACGCAGCTGGGCGGCGCGGAAGTGGTGATACCCGAATCGCTCCGCGAGGACGGTGCGAGCCTGGTAAAGGGTCTGTCGGGGGGCGGCCACAGGCCCACAAAGAAAGCGACCCCGGCAGAAAAAGCGGGGTCGTTTTCACGCGACGGGGGCTGCTTTATTCCAGCCCCGGAATCCCCCCGCGTACCAGCACCAGAATCGCCGCCTGCGGCACCACCAAATAGCTCTTCCCCTCGAACGTGATCTCCACCGCCGCCTTGCGGAAGAACAGCGCATAGTCGCCCTCTTCGGCCTGCATCGGCTGGTACTTCACGTCGGGGCCGCGGATCTTCCACGGCTCTTCGTCCATGCTGGCCGGCTCGATCATCGGCGTGCCCGGCCCGGTGGCCACGATTTTGCCGCCCTGCACCTGGCGTGACTCGACGGCCGTCGGCGGGAGATACAGCCCGACGTTGGTGCGCTCCTCCCCCTCTTCGGGGGTGATCAGCACGCGATCGCCGACGACGATCAACCGCTTCGACGTCTCGTCCGGCACCGGCTGATCGTCAGCAGAATCGGTCAAACGCCGCTACCAGGTCCGCTGCGATGTCCTCAGCCGGCCGGCCCTCGATATTGCGTCGCTCCAACATGAACACGAGCTCCCCATCCTTCAGCAGCGCTATCTGCGGGGACGACGGCGGGTACCCCGTGAAATATTCCCGCGCTCGCGCCGTGGCCGCGGCATCCTGGCCGGCGAATACGGTGACGAGCCGTTCCGGCCGTTTGGCATGCTGCACGGCGAGCGCCGCCGCCGGCCGAGCGAAGCGAGCCGCGCAACCGCACACCGAATTGACCACGACCAGTGTGGGAGCCGTCTCCGCCGCGAGGGCGGCATCTACTGCCTCAGGGGTGCGCAACTCCTGGAAGCCGATCCGGGTCAGGTCCTCCCGCATCGGCTGCACGAGTCGTGGATCGTACATGAACGTGTTCAGACCGGCCATGGGTGCCTCACAGGTTGATGCCACAATCTAACAGCGCTCCATTCCTACAGCCGGAAGTAGTACACCAGCTTCGCAATCACCGACCCGCGACTCGGTCTTGCCCACGGCACGCCGCCTGGGAGCCCGGTGGGCCAGGCGCTGTTGTACACCAGGTATGCGTCGCTCCCCGGGTGGATGATCCAGTGCACCCGGACGTTGACCGCGAGCCGGCGCGCCTCGTTGTCCCCCTGGACGAAGAGCGTAGTGCCGAGGCGCGGGGTCGCGGCGACGTCCACCCGCAACCGGATCGTCCGCGCCGTGAAGCGGCCCACGGGCAGCCGGACCGCTTCCTGGCCCCCTTCAAGCTGAACGATGAGGTGCGGCGCTACCCGCGCGATCGCGCTGAACTCCACCACGGTGCTGTGCCCCGTGTAGAACTCACCGAGGCTGGCCTTGAGTCCGAAGCCGACCAGACGGCCGGCCGGCCGAGCTCGAGAATTCGAGCTCGGCCCGATCGAACCGGTACCGCCCCGGGGCGATCGTGTCTCCCGGGAAGATCTCAAACGGCACAGTGGGATCGTCCTCTTGGCGCTGGAGGTTGAGCCCGAACCCATCACCGCTTTCAAACTCGGCGCCAAGCGGCGTGATCTCGTAGGACCCATGCGATGGAGTCCCGTCCAGCCGCCGCACGGTCTCCCACTCCAGCGTCTTGAAATGCAAGCGTCGGATGCCGAGGCGGTGTGGGCGCGGAAAGAAATCGAAATGCCCGGTGAACCGCGTGTTATCGTCTTCATGCACGAAGCCAAGCGGGGGATCGAACCCTCGGGTGATGCGGGCGAATCCCACGAAGTGATCCATCAAGTCGTTGGGAAAGTCCACGTAGAGACGCCATGCGGTCTCGCCGGGGGCACCCGAGCCGGATCGAGCCCCGGCGGCGAACGCCCCGAAGACCAGGTTCTGGCCCCCTACTACGACCGGCAGGGTGAGGTCGGCCCCTCCGGCGACCCGTGCGCCCGCTCCTCCCTGCGGCGTCTGGCTCGTGAGGATCGCTCCCACATAGCCCTGGTCGAGCACATCGTGCTTTACGCGGGCGACGAGGTCCACCGCCCGCTCCGGGTCGCCCGTGCGGGTAGCGAGCAAGCCAATGCGCTCCCGTCCCAATCGGCCGGTGAGGCGCGCGCCGGCGGTAATCGGGACGGGCGAGCCGTCCGCCCCGAGTCCGATGCGACGACTGTAAAACACCTGGGTCCGCTCGGATTGTCCGAAATCGAACAGGCCGCTCGCCTCCAGGAAGAACGGGCGTTTTACCGGGAAAAACAACGGGAAGCGGCTCAGGTTGAGACCTGGCGGTCGGCCTCCACCTGCGCGAAGTCCGTGTTGGCGGTGAGATCGAGAGTGAGCGTCGGCGCGACGGCGAGCTTCGCGTCACCACCGACCTTGACCCGCTGGTCGGCCAAGGCGACGAGGGAGTCGCTCCCGGTCGGTCCATACTCGAGACGACGCAGGTCGGCGCTCGCCGCCAGATAGGGCCGGAACTCCGTGAGGTTGCGGCGCGGTAGATCCGCGAGCCCGGACAGCGTACCCGTCTTCGACATGAAGACGAGCCCTTCGGTGCGCGCCCAGGCGCGCCACAGCACCTCTTCATTGTTGCGCCGGATCAGGCGACGGAAGTTCGCCCCCCACACATCCGCCCCGCGTCGGTAGCGCAGCGTCTGCCACGGGATCGCCACCTCGGCGGTCCAGCCGAAGTCGGTGCGCCGCGCCCGGGCATCCCTCACGCTATCCCAATCGTCATTGGCGTGTTCGAAATTGAGTACCTCGGCGTCGCGTGCCGCGCCGTTGGGGTTCACCGTAAAGAGATAGCCGGAGCGGCTGTCGCGCTGAGGATCCAGCAGCAGAGTGAAGGAATCGTCGGAGTCCAAGTCGGCGTCTCGCCGCAGCTGGGCGTGGCGGATTGCCCGCGGCTGGCCGTCATACGCCCACAGCGCGATGTACAAACCTGCAGGGGTGCTCAGCAGCCGGACGACGGTCCGTTCCGTCGCGGGCTGTCCCTCCGCCGGCTCCCGTTGTGTGAAGTCGGTGATGGAATCGGCCTCGAGCCAGACCGATTCGTCGGGAATCCCGTCCAGACGAATCGCCCCGGTCTCCACGTGGATGACAACCGTCGCAGATGATTGCGCCGTGACCGTGGGCGCCAGCCACAGACCAACGGTCCCGGCGTACCACCACTTCATGGTTGAGGCTTCCCGGAGAACCGTAGCAAGAAGGCGATGCTCAGCCATCCAACCGCAACCCACACGAGCCAGCGCCGCTCCAACACCATCCCCGCCAGCCCCATGACGAGTCCAAGGCCTCCCAGCCAGGCCTTGAGCGCGAATGGCGTCAGTCGCCGCGACATCATCGCTTCAGAAACGCGGCGATCGCCGACCGGAAATCGGGGGTAGTCCGGCTCACGGCGTTGACGTCCGCCGAGAGCCGAATGCCGTCCTCGAACGACACGCCGTCGAGCGCGTAGAACTGCTGCTTGGTGAGCGCCAGCGCGCTCGCACTGATCCCCGCGAGGCCCTGCAGCACCTCACCGACCTGCGGCTCGAAGACAGCGTCGGCGAACACGCGCGAGACCAGACCGATGCGCTCCGCCTCCTGAGCCGACACGAGTCTCCCGGTCGCGACCAGATCGAAGGCCACTTTCTCGCCCACCACGCGCCGCAGCATGTTCATCACCAAGGCCGGCACGAAGCCGCGCTGCACTTCGGGATAGCCGAGCTGCGCTGAGGCGGTAGCGAGCACCAGATCGCAGGCCGTCGCGAGCCCGCACCCGCCGGCGAGGGCGCGCCCCTGCACCACCGCGACGACCGGCTTGGGCAACGCGCGCAGGTGGATGAACAGCCCACCGAACCGCAGCGCGGCCTGGCGATTGTCCTCGATCGTCTGATCGGCGGAGGCGAGCAACTCCTGGAGATCCAGGCCCGCGCAGAAGTCTCTCCCGGCCCCGCGCAGCACGACCACGCGAACGGTCGCATCCAGCTCGGCTTGCTCCAGCAGCGCATAGAGGGCGTCGATCATGGCGCCGTCGATCGCGTTCTTCTTGTCCGGCCGATTGAGCGTGCCGGTGAGCACCCCGCCCGCGAGGTCGACCAGCACGCGCTCGCTCACCGCCGCACCTCGATTCCCATCCGGAGGAGGGCCGTCGAAAACACCTTGCCCTGGGCATCCGTCTTGAGGGAAATGGTGCCGCCGCCGTCGAGCGCCCCGTGCAGCAGGAAGTTCAGTGCGTGCAGGTTGGGAAGCTCGAACCGCTCCACCGGCCCCTGGATCATCCCCTTGAAATGACGCGCCACGCGCGCGGCGGTGACTTGCCGCACCAGGAGTGGGTAGTCCGCCGGCCGGCGCGCGATCAGCCCGACATTGGCCGTGTCACCCTTGTCCCCTGAACGGGCATGCGCGAGCTCGACCAGCCGCACGCGCCTTGCGCGGCGCTTCATACCGCCACCAGATCGACGCACGGCTGCACCTGTGTCTTGTCGAGAAGCGCCGGCCAATAGGCCACGATTTCTTCGGGCTTGGGGCGCCCACCAGCGAACCCGGTCACGCTGGGAGGGCCGTTGAGAATCAGCGGGGCGATTTCCCGCGTGAACCGCTCCACCGGAGCGCGCTCGCGCGCCCGCACGCCGATCCGCAGCTGCACCTCGGGAAGGTCCGCCGTCGCATGCTCGCGCAGGGCCAACGGACCATGGGTCGCGTCCACACCCACGAACTCCGTGAGGATGGTCTCGAACTCGAGTCCGAGATCCGCCAGGCGCTGCCGCAGCACGCGATCGGCCGCGCGCGCTTTCTTGTACGCGTCGGGCCATGCGTAGACGAGCGTGCCGACGGCCTTGTACCCGTAGAAGTACGCCGCCGAAACCTTGAGCTTGTCGGTCGCCGGGCGACCCCGGATGCCCGAGAAGCGCACTCGGTCCTTCGCAACCTGTCGCAGCTGGATGGTGGTGAAGTCGGCGACGCAGTCGGGTGTAATATACTGGGTCGGATCACCCATCTCGTAGACGAGCTGCTCGGTCACCCCCGCAACGGTAATTCGCCCGCCGCTGCCGGGATGCTTGGTGATCTCGAATGATCCATCGGCGTAAGCGTCGACGATCGGGTAGCCGACGTTGGCGAGATCCGGGATGCGCTCCCAGTCAATGAGGCAATTGCCACCCGAGCACTGGGCGCCGCATTCGATCGTGTGTCCCGCGACCGTCCCTGCGGCCAGCAGATCCCAGGCGTCCGTCGCCCAGCCGAATGCGTGCATCATCGGCCCGAGCGTCAGCCCGGTGTCGGTCACCCGGCCGGTGATGACGATGTCCGCCCCGCGACCGAGCGCCTCCACCACCGGGCCCGCGCCGAGGTAGGCGTTCACGGATTGCAGGCGATCTCGCACGTCGGCGAGCGGGCGCCCCGAGTCCATGTTGCCGAGCTGGTGCCCGGCGGCCATGAGCTCATCCACCCGACCCAGGAGATCGTCCCCGGTCACGACGCCGATGCGGAGCTTGCCGCGCAATCCGAGCCGACGCGCAGCCGCGGCGACCGCCTCGGCACAGGCGTGCGGATTCACGCCGCCCGCGTTCGTGGTCACTCTCACCCCCCGCTCGACGAGCACCGGGAGCAACCGCTCCATCAGAGGGATGAAATCCTTCGCATACCCCAACGACGGGTCGCGGGACTTCTGTTTCTGCATGATGGACATGGTGACTTCGGCCAGGTAGTCCATCGTCAGGTAGTCAATCGGTCCTCCGGTCACCTGGCGCCAGGGTGCCTCGAGCCAGTCGCCCCAGAATCCCTGACCGGACGCGATGCGAACCGGCGTTGTCACGGCTGCCGGATGGGTTGGAATCCGACCGCGTCGGGTGTCGTCCCGGACGCCGGCGTCAAGCGCCACTCGACCAGCGGAGCGAACCCTTCAGGCAACGCGAGCGGAGCGAACGCCGGTACCGGGAGCGCTGCGCGGCCACCGGGCACGACGTCCAGCCGTACGTCCGAGTCGACGATCGAGCCGGAATCCGTGAACACGCGCACCCGCACGCGGGCCGTCCAGGGGCTCGGGGCATCGGCGCGCGCGAACGCCGGGAGCAGCTCGAACACTACGGCGTGGCCTGCCAGTCGCGCTGAAACGTCGAACGCCTGCCGGCCACGCGCATAATTCAAGGGTGTCGTCTCCACCTGTTGGCCGGCCGAGTCGAACGCTGTCAGGCCAAAATCCGTGAATCGCTCCCACTGCTCGTGGGCCATCTCGACCAGCACTTCGGCCCGCGCCGCCCACGGCGGCAGGGCCACCGTGACGCTCTCGGTGGGCGCGCCACGCCCCTCGACTGTCACCCGCCGCTCCGCCCCGACGAGTGTCGCCCGTCCCAGGAGGGCGGCCGTCGTCGTCCCCGGATTGGACACCTCGAGCGCCCCATCGTCGCGTGCCGCGAGCGTCACGGGGGCCAACTCGGCGCCAATGGCGGCGGTCGATCGCCCGGTGCCGGGGTTGAAGACATCGAGCTCGTAGACACCCGCCTCGACATCCTCCGCCGGAACCTCGATCACGACCCGAGCCGCCTTCCCGTAGCCGACCGCCACCAGGCTGTCGGGGCTGCCGCTCGCTGGACGGCCGCGCGGATCATACAGCTGTACCACCGCTTCATCGTCCGCGTCCCGCAGCGACACGGTGAGCCGCATCGACGTCCCGGCGACGGGAACCCGCAGGAAATAGCGCTGCACGCGCCCCGGACCGATGGACCGACCCGAATCAGCGAGCGCCCGCGCGGAAAGATCGTACGGGATGACGACCGTGCTCACGACGCTGAACAGGGATCCGGCCGAACTGTCCGTGGGGTTGCGCGCGGTGATCGTGCCCACGTACACTCCGGGGCCCGTCAGCAGCGACGGCCGATAGCCGACCGAGATCGTGGTGCCGTGCGGTTGCGAGGTCACGACTGCGGGCGCGGAGAGCCAAGGCACATCGCTGGTCAGTCGGAACTGTGCGGCCCGCAAGCCGTCGGCATGCGAGACGGTGAACAGCTGGACGGTGTCCGCCGGACCGGTGAACCCGGCCCGACGCATCGCGGCGGGTGCGCCGTAGGCCACTCGGACCTCATAGCGCGATCCCTGGTGCCCGGCCACGAGCCAGCGGTAGGCGGCCTCGAGTCTCGGCACGCCGGCGCCCTGGTCCAGCACGTTCCAGCCGACCAGCGGCGCGGCTGTGGCCCGCAAGGCCTGGGTCAGGTCGGCGGCGAGAATGGGTCGGTGCTCTTGCGCCATCGCGGACGCGAGGCATGCGATCAGTCCAGCCACGTGTGGCGCCGCCATGCTCGTACCGGTCTTGATCTCGTCGCCCAGATTCCAGCGCGGCACGGTGGAGAACGCCTCCCCCGGCGCCACGAGATCGGGCTTGGCGAGATCGCCGCCACGCGAGCTCCACCAGCCCATCCGGTCTGGCGGCGGCGCGCCGGGTTGCGGGGCGCGCAGAAACGCCCCCGGCTCGAGCGCGCCGACCGACAGCGCCAGGTCGGCGGATCCGGGGAACCCGGCGGTGGAGAGGCCGGGACCGTCGTTCCCCGCACTGATCGTGAACACGACGTCCGGGTGCGCCAACAAGAAGGCGTCCACCACCGAATCGATCACGGCTCGTCCCGCGCGCTCATTCCCCACGCCGAAACTCAGGTTGAGAACCAGCGGCAGCCCGCGTTGCGCGGCGAACTGCGCGGCATAGGTCATCGCGCGCTGCATGCTGCCGCTCACCGAAATCCCGCCGCGGGCGTCATTCGCGATCTTCAGGCCGATCAGCTGTGCGCCCGGCGCCACCCCTTCGAATCCCGCGAGGTTGAACATCCCGTGGCCCGCGGCGATTCCGGCCACGTGGGTGCCGTGTCCCTGGGTATCGAAGTAAAGGTCGAGCTGGGGCCTCCCGCTCACGTCGCTGAAATTGGCGGCCAGCGTCAGCGGCTGGCGGCCCAACGCGATGGTCTCACGGCCCTGCCGATAGTCGTGCAGCGGCTGCTCGTCCTCGAAGCTGCCGTTCAGGTTGGAATCGAAGAACACTACCCAGCCATCCGTCGCCCGCACCACGACCACCGGGAAGGCGTCCGTGTTGGTGCCGTTGCCGTTGACGTCGGCCGCCGGGAGCGGTCCGAGCGGCAGCTCGTGGAACACCCCCGCATACCAGGTCGCTCCCGTAGCGAGCCGGCCGATCCGGGCCGCGCCGCGGAGCGTCCGGCCGGCGATGACGAGCGTGCCCGTTTCGGGACGCACGGTATCGAGCGCTACGCGTCCTTCGCCGGAAAAATCCCGCAGGTCGAGGATCTTGGGAGCGCCGGTACTGGTGACGATGAGTCCCGCCACCCCCGGATCGATTCCGGAATCGAGAATACCGATCACCACGCCACGACCGTCGTACGTCGGGTGGGCAGCGCGGAACTGGTCCACCCCCGTGCTGTGCAGCGGCATCAAGCCCGCCAGGAGGGCGAGCGGCGGCGGAACGACGGGCTCGCTCGGGCGCGGGACGGCCACGACGGGAGCGACGTCTGCGGCGACGGGTGCGGGGACCGCCGGCGCCGGGGCCTGGACCGGCCGGGGTGGCACCTGGGCGCACGCCGAGAGCACCGCGAGCGGCAGCGAGATGCGGAGCGAGGTCATGGATACGCGGGCAGTGTGAAGGCGCCGAGGTGCGGGCCCGAGAATTCGGCCGCGACCTCAAGCAGAAGAGCAAGGATGTCCCGTGTGGCTTCCGGCAGCACGATCGCATCGACGTAGCCCCGCGCCGCGGCGAATCGGGCATCGAGCTGATGTTCGTAGTCGGCGCGCATCGCGTCCACGGCGGCCGCGTTTTCCGGCTTGGTGACGTCGCTGCCGAACACGGCCTGGACCGCCGACTCGCCCTCCATGACGCCCATGCGACCGGAGGGCCACGACAGCAGGAAGTCGGGATCGAACCCCTGCCCCGCCATCGCGTAGTAGCCCGCTCCGGATGCGTGATTCAGGGTGACGACGAGCTTGGGCACGGTCGCGGTAGCCATCGCCTCGACCAAGCGCGCGCCGGCGCGAATGATGCCGGAATGCTCCGCCTCGGTACCGACCATGAACCCCGACACGTCCTGCAGGAACAGCAGCGGGAGGCGCTCACGATCCGCGTTCTCGATGAAATACGCCACTTTTTCGGCGCTCTCGGTATACACGATCCCGCCGATGCGGGGCGGCTGCCCCGGCTTCCCCTTGATGACGCCCCGGGCATTGGCGATCACCGCGACCGGATGCCCCGCAATCGCCCCGTGCCCGCACACCATCTCATGACCGACGTCGGGTTGAAACTCGTCCAGCCGCCCCGCGTCGAGCAGGCAATCGAGCACCGCGCGCACATCGTAGCTCATGCGGTGGTCGGGCGGCAACACATCGTAGAGATCCGCCGGTTTTCGCTTCGGCGGGGTGGCGGCCGGCGCTTCGCGTGGTGAGCGGGGCAGCCGGCCGACGTACTCCCGCAGCCGCGCCAGGCAGTCCACGTCGTTGGCGGCGCGATAGTGCGCGACCGCGCTGATCGTCGTATGGGTCGCGGCCCCTCCGAGCGTCTCGCCGTCGACCGTCTGCCCGGTCGCACCCTTGACGAGATTCGGGCCGCCCAGTCCCATGAAGGACGTCCCTTCCACCATGAAGATGACGTCCGAGAGGGCGGGCAGGTACGCGCCGCCCGCGATGCACGGCCCCATCACCGCGGCGATCTGGGGAACCCGCAGGTAGCGTCGCATGATCGAGTTGTAGTAGAAGATGCGCGCCGCCCCGTACTGACCGGGAAACACGCCGCCCTGATAGGGCAGATTCACGCCGGCGGAGTCGACCAGATAGACGATCGGAATCCTCTGGCGCATCGCCACCTCCTGCGCGCGCAGGATCTTCTTGATCGTTTCCGGCCACCACGAGCCGGCCTTGACGGTCGCATCGTTGGCGACCACGACGACGGGCCGACCGTGGATCCGACCCAGTCCCGTGACGACGCCGGCTCCGGGCGCCTGACCATCGTACTGGTCATACGCCATCAGCAGCCCGAGCTCGAGCCACGGACTGCCTGGATCCAACAGCTTCGTCAGCCGCTCGCGGGCCGTGAGCTTCCCCTGGTCATGCTGGCGGCGGATCTTTTCCGGCCCGCCGCCCTGCTCCAGGCGCGCCGCGAGGGCGCGGTATTCCTCTGCCAGCGTCTTGAGGCGGCTCATGGCCGATCGGCCGCCCACTCCTCGATGTACTTGATCAGATCCGTGGTCGGCGTCCCCGGGCCGAACAGCTTGCCGACCCCCTGACGCTCCAACGCCGCCACGTCGTCGGGGGGGATGATACCGCCACCGGTCAACAGGACGTCGGTGCGACCCGCCTGGGTGAGCAAGGCGCGCACGCGCGGGAACAAGGTCATGTGGGCGCCCGAGAGGATCGACAAACCGACGACGTCGACGTCTTCCTGCACCGCGGCCTGGGCGATCATCTCCGGTGTCTGATGCAGACCGGTATAAATGACCTCCATGCCCGCGTCGCGCAGCGCCGCGGCGACGACCTTCGCGCCGCGATCGTGCCCGTCGAGACCCGGCTTCGCCACGAGCACCCGGATGGGCCGGCGCTTGTGCGCCCTGACGGTGGGTCTCATGCCCGACGGAATCGCAGCAACGCCGCGAGTCCATCCACGGCCCGCCGGGCCCGGAGGTCATACAGCACGTCGACCTGGGCGCGCTGCGACAAGGCTTCTTCGACGGCGTCGTCGATGCGGCCGTCGTCGCCGTGCCCGTCGGCCAGCAGCAGGCGGACCTGTCCGCGCCCAAGCGCTTTCTCGGTCGGCTCGATACCGTTCACCGCCCAGCCGGTGGCCAGGCCGTCCGCCACCGCCTCCGCGTGCGCTCGCTCCCACGCCCGCTCGCGCTCTTCCCGCAGGGCCAGCACCGCCTCCCGGACCTCCGACGGCGTGGTGGTCTTGAGATTGAGCCGCACCACCCCGAACAGGAGGTCATGCAGGTAGGTGTGGAGATGCGGGACCAAGGCCGCCGCGTCGACGCCGATGCCCGCGACCACGAGTCCCGCGAGCGGCTGTTGCGCGTGGATCCGGAAGATCTCCTCCGCGACCCGCGCATAGTGGCGGTGCTTCTCCTCCCGGATGCGCGCGTGATAGCCGTGCTCCCCCATGGACGCCATGACGCCGCTGTGCATCAGCTGGCGGTCGCCGTGGAACCTGCCGCCACGGGACGCGGGAGAGGTCACGCCGGCGCGCTCCACGATGCCGAAGGCGCTCACGTCGAAAAAGCGGGCGCCGGTGCGGTCGCAGGCGGCGACGAGAATGGTGCCGAACTCCTGCTCCAGGGCGACGAGCTCGCGCGTGGCCCCGGTGTCGTCCACGACCAGCCGTGAGCGATGCACCTGCGGCATCGGCACGGCTTCGAACAGTCCGGCTCCACCGCACGCGAACAGAGCCACGCCACGCGTTTGCGGGAGACGGCCGGGATCCTCAAGGTGGCGCCGGATGGTCTCGAGATCGCGCGTGACCGCTTCCCGCGCGTCCCGGCCGAGCGGCCGCCGCGCCAGTCCCGCGACCGTCTCCTTGATCCGGTTCTTCATCTTGATCAGATACTTGCCCCGCGTCTTGTCTCGCGGCTCGAGCTTCAGGTAGCACGAAACCACGGGGCCGGCGCCGGCCGGAATTGCGTTCAGGCGGGCGAGCGCTTCGTGCACCGTCGCCGCGCCCGGGGGCCACGGCTGCGCGGTCGCGCTCAGAAGAACACCGGCTCGCGATAGGCGCCGAAGACGCGCTCCAGCGCGTGCCGGATCTCGTACAGCGTGCAGTAGGCGCGAGCGCAATCGAGCATCGGACCGATCACGTTGCGATCCTGCTCCGCGGCTTCCCGCAAGGCGGCCAGGCGCTGTTCCACGAGCGGCTGGTCCCGCTCGGCGCGCAATCGACCCAGCCGACGCCGCTGCGAGTCTTCCGCGTCGTTGGCGATCTTGAGGACCTCCACCGGGTGGTCATCCTCGGACAGGAAATCGTTCACCCCGACGATGATCTGTCCTCCGTCCTCCACCCGCCGCTGGAACTCGGCCGCCGAGCGCGCGATCTGCCGCTGGAACCAGCCGTCCTCGATCCCCTGCACCACTCCGCCGATCGATTGGATCTCGGCGAACAGCGCTTCCGCCTCACGTTCCAGCTGATCGGTGAGCGCCTCGAGATAGTAGGATCCGCCCAGCGGGTCGATCACCTCCGGCACCCCGGTCTCGTGCGCCAGGATTTGCTGCGTACGCAACGCCACCTGCACGGCCTGCTCGGTCGGGAGGGCCAGGGTCTCGTCCAGGGAGTTCGTATGCAACGACTGCGTGCCGCCGAGCACGGCCGCCAGGGCCTGGTAGGCGACCCGCACGATGTTGTTCATCGGCTGCTGCGCGGTGAGCGTCACGCCGGCAGTCTGACTGTGGAAGCGCAGCATCCACGACCGCGGATTGCGGGCCCCGTAGCGCTCCTGCATGTGCCGGGCCCAGATGCGCCGGGCGGCGCGCAGTTTCGCGATTTCTTCGAAAAAGTCGTTGTGGATGTCCCAGAAGAACGACAACCGTGGCGCGAACTCGTCCACCGCCAGCCCCCGCGCGATGCCGCGCTCGACATAGGTGAACCCGTTGGCCAGGGTGAACGCGAGCTCCTGGGCCGCCGTGGCGCCCGCTTCGCGAATGTGATAGCCGGAGATGGAAATCGTGTTCCACAGCGGCGTGTGGGTGGCGCACCACTCGAACATGTCGACGATGATCTTGAGGGCGGGCTCGACCGGATAGACCCAGGCATGCTGAGCCATGTACTCCTTGAGGATGTCGTTCTGCACCGTGCCACGCAGCTGCGCGATCGGCACGCCCTGCTTCTCCCCGGCGGCGACGTAGAAACAGAACAGGATCGCAGCCGGCCCGTTGATCGTCATCGATGTGGAGACCTGATCCAGCGGGATGCCGCGGAACAGGTTCTCCATGTCCGCCAGGCTCGAGATCGCGACCCCGCACTTGCCGACCTCGCCCTCCGCGCGCGGATGGTCGGAGTCGTAGCCCATCAGGGTCGGAAAATCGAACGCCACCGAGAGGCCGGTCTGACCGTGCTCGAGCAGAAACTTGTAGCGGCGATTGGTGTCTTCGGCCGTGCCGAACCCGGCGAACTGCCGCATCGTCCAGAGCCGGCCGCGGTACATCGTGGGGTGGATCCCGCGGGTGAACGGGTAGGCACCGGGGTCCCCCAGCTGGCGGTTGGGGTCCCATTGCGCCAGATCTCCCGCATCGTACACCGGCTTGCGCTCGATGGTCATCGCGTCGCTCCACTCTTGGCCTGGTCCACGATCCGCGCCGCCACGTCGTAGGGACTCTGCTTCCCCGCCGTCATGCCGTCCAGCGCCTCCGCCAGGATCGCCTCCGCCGGGGAGGTCTCCCAAATCCAGCTCTGCAAGGTGCGGTTCACGACCGCCCGGGTTCGCTCCGCGAGCCGCTCGCGGCGTCGCTGCGCCAGACGGCCGCTGGACTCAAGGTACGCGCGATGCCGCTCCAGCGCTGCAATCACGGCGTCGACGCCCTCGCCGTTCGACGCGACCGTGAGCAGGACAGGCGGATCCCATCGTTGCACGTCATCGGCGGCTGGAGTGAGTCGTTCGGCCCGGTGATGCGGCGCCATGTGCCGGAACGCGTTCCCCCGCCGGATCCCCAGCATCACCTCGATCTCACGCTGCATTTTCTCGGCGCCGGGCCGGTCGCTCTTGTTGACGACGAACACATCGGCCACTTCCATCACGCCGGATTTCAATGCCTGGATGCCGTCCCCGGATTCCGGCACCAGCACCAGGACCGTGGTCTCGGCAGTACTCGCCACGTCCAGCTCCGTCTGCCCGACCCCCACGGTCTCGATCAGGATCCGCTCGAAGCCGAACGCATCGAGCACGTCGCACACTTCTTCGGTGGTCATCGCCAGGCCGCCCTGCGACCCCCGCGTCGCCATGGATCGAATGAAGACACCGGGATCCAGATTGACGGACTCCATGCGCACCCGGTCGCCCAACAGGGCGCCGCCGCTGAACGGACTCGTGGGATCGACCGCCACCACTGCAACCTTCAGGCCTTGCACCCGGAACGCCCGGGTCAACTGATCGGTGAGGGTGCTCTTCCCGGCGCCGGGCGGGCCGGTGATGCCGATGCGGCGCGTGCCGACGCGCCCCACCCGCTCGTGCACGTGGGCGAGCACGCGCTCGAAGCCATCCCACTGGTTTTCGACGAGGCTGATGGCCCGGGCGAGCGCGGCGGTGTCGCCGCGATCGAGGCCTTCCGTGAGTCCGTCGGTCCGCATCCGTATCGCAAAGATACAGCCGAGCATCTCCCGTTGGAACGATCGCCGGTCGGTGCTAGCCTTATGCGCAGACCGACCGGGAGGTCCTGATGCCGGAGCTCGCCCCAACCGCCGCCATCGACCTGTGGGAAGAATGGCCCGCGCTGCCCGAATCCGAGCGGGTGGCGCGCTTCAAAGCGCTGCCCCACGACGAGGCCGACGACTTCTTCCTCAGTCTCGACCCCGCCGAGCAGCTCAACCTGCTGTTCGCGTTGCCCCCCGGCGAACGGCGTTTGTGGATCCGCCTGCTGGCGCCGGACGACGCCGCAGACATGATCCAGGCGGTGCCGCCGGAAGATCGACCGGCGCTGCTCGAGCTGCTGGACGACACGACGCGCCGCGAGGTCCGGGCGCTGCTCGCCTACGCCGAAGACGACGCGGGCGGGTTGATGAGCCCCCGCTTCGCCCGCATTCGACCCGACATGACGGTGGACGAAGCGATCAGCTATCTCCGCAAGCAGGCCGCGCACGTCGAGACGATCTATTACGCCTACGTGCTCGACGACGAGCAGCGCCTGCTCGGCGTCGTGTCGTTTCGCGAATTGTTTCAGAGGCCCGGCGAGACCCTCGTGCGCGACCTCATGCACACCGAGCTGATCACCGTGCGCGAAGACATGGACCAGGAATCGGTCGCGCGCTTGTATCTCGAGCAGGACCTGCTCGCGCTCCCCGTAGTGGATGCCGCGGGCCGAATGAAGGGCATCATCACCTACGACGACATCGCCGATGTCGTGCGCGAGGAAGACACCGAAGACGTCCAGAAGCTGGGCGGTATGTCGGCCCTGGAGGAGCCATATCTCAATGCGCCGATCCTCGCGCTGATCAAGAAGCGCGCCGGCTGGCTGGCGGCGCTCTTTCTGGGTGAGATGCTCACCGCCACCGCCATGGCCCACTATGAGAAGGAGATCGCGGCGGCGGTGGTGCTGGCGCTGTTCGTTCCGTTGATCATCTCGAGCGGCGGCAACTCCGGCTCCCAGGCGACGACGCTCGTCATCCGCGCCATGGCGCTGGGCGAGGTCCGGCTGCGCGACTGGTGGCGTGTGTTGCGAAGGGAACTGAGTGCCGGGTTTGCGCTCGGGGCCGTGCTCGGCATGATCGGGCTGGCGCGCATTCTGACCTGGCACGCGATCGGGGGCTCATATGGGCCCCACTACGGCGTGGTGGCGGCCACCGTCGCGGTCAGCCTGATCGGCTGCGTTCTGTGGGGCAGCGTGATGGGGGCGATGCTGCCGTTCCTGCTGCGCCGGCTCGGCTTCGACCCGGCGAGCGCTTCGGCCCCCTTCGTCGCCACACTGGTGGACGTCACCGGGTTGATCATCTACTTCACGGTCGCGAGCATCATGCTGCGGGGAACGCTCCTGTAACCCCGCGTCAGCCTTCTCCCGGTTCCAGCACGACCGTGGGCACGCCGCCGCGTCGCACCGCGACTCGCTCCACGCGTGTGGCGGTGGCCGCGAGCACGTCGAACTCGAGCTCTCCCAGCTGGAACCGCTCGCCCGTTCTCGGAATGCGTCCCAACGCCTGGCTCAGCAGCCCGCCAACGGTTTGCGCCGCGGCGGTCCTGGGCCCGGTACCGAGCCGCTCGACCAGGCTGGAAGCCGGCGCGGCCCCCTCGAGCTCCACCAGCGTGGTCCCCGGAGGAGCGGTGGAGACGGTCGTGGCGGGACTCTCCAGCACTTCGCTCACGAGATCGCGCAACAGGTCTTCGAACGTCACCAGCCCCGCCGTGCCGCCGAACTCGTCGACGACCACGGCCAGGTGGCTGCCGCCACGCTGCATTTCAAGCATCAGATCGGCCGCCCGGCGGGAGCCCGGCACGCTCAGCACGGGGCGCAGCCGCACGGGCTCGTCCGGTGCGAGCAGCAACAGGTCGAACGCGTGCACCGCGCCGACGATCTCATCCAGCGTGCCGCGGTACACCGGATAGCGACTGTAGCCCGATTGGGCGTACACGTGCGCAGCCTCGGCGGCGAGCATGCCCTCGGGAATCGCGACGATGGCCGTGCGCGGCGTCATCAACTCGGCGACCGGCCGGTCGGCGAACGCCAACACGCCGGACACGACCTCGATCTCGTCGGTGGCCGCGAGGACGCCAGAGTCGCCCGATAACACCGCCGCCAGCGCACCGCGCGGCGAGGCGTCCCGAGCCGGAATGAACGGTGCCAGGAGCCGGGCCGCCCGCTCCATCCACGGGAGCGCCGGCGTGACGATCCGCTCCGGCCAGCGCCGTCCCAGCACGCGCGGCAACAAGTACGCCGCGCTCACGAACAACGGGACGATGCCGAGAATGCTCACCAACCCGAGAAATGTCGGCGTGGTCCGCGCCAGCAGCGCCGGGATCGCCGTGGCGGCAAACAGGACGCCGAGCGTGGTGAGACCATTGGCCGTCGCCAGCACCCGCGCGGGGTCGCGCAGCGCCTGCGCGGTCGCCGGCGCCCCGCGGAGCTTGTAGGAGACCCAGCGCGTCAGCTCCGCCTGGCTCACGGCAGCCGCGGCGACTCCGACGGCCGCCGCCGTCGCGGCGAGCGCGAGCCCGAGCACCAGTAACACCAGCGGCACGATCATTGGGGCTCGAAATAGACCCGGCGCACGCGCCGCCGCTCCACCCGCTCCACCACGACCCGGAAGCCGTCCAGGGTCAGCTCCTCGCCGGGATGGGGTACGCGCCCCAACGCGGAGTAGATCAAGCCGCCCACGGTCGAGACCTCAGGGTGACTGAATTCGCGGCCCAAGGCCATCGAGAGCTCGTCGAGACCGACACCGCCGTCGACCCAGAATCGCTCCCCTTCCTGCCGGATCTCCGGGGGCGCCTCGGTGTCGTGCTCGTCGCGGATGTCCCCCACGATTTCTTCCAGCACGTCTTCCCGGGTGATCATCCCCGCGGTGCCCCCGAACTCATCGACCACGATGGCCATATGGGCCGGGCCGCGCTGAAAGTCGCGCAGCTGCGCATCGAGCGTCTTGGCCTCGGGAACGAACGTCGCGGGCCGGACCAGGTCCTGCCAGCGCGTGATCCGCTGCCCCTCGGGCAGTCCCAGAGCCAGCGGCACGAGATCCTTGGCGTAGAGCACTCCGAAGAGATTGTCCGGCGTGCCGTCGTAGACCGGCAGGCGGGTGTGCTCACTGGTACGGAACCGATCGAGGACTTCGTCCCGCTCGGCCCCGATGTCGATGCCCACCATGTCGAGCCGCGGCGTCATGACCTCGTCGACCGTGGTGTCGGCAAGGGTGAAAACACCGAGCAGCATGTCGCGTTGCGTATCGCCCATGGCAGGCGCGGCGAGCCCGGTGGTGGACACGAGCGAGTGCAGGCCGCGATCGACCCAGGCCAGGATCCGCAACAGCGGGGAAAACGCCGGCAGGGTACGCCGACCCAACGGCAGCGTCGCCTCGGCGAGCTCGGGTGCCAGACGAGCGATGCTGCGCGGCAGCGCGTCACCCAGCACGAAAACCAGGAGTACGACCAGCAACACCAGCCCCACGGCAGCGAGCCAGGGCCGCTCCCACCAGCGGACCACGTGTGCCGCCGCCACGGCGCTAAGCACCAGCAGCGCAAGTCGGGCCACGTGCAGCGCGCGGTGTAGCGGTACACGGCCCCACATCGTGGCGGGCGGTGCGTCGCCCAGCGTGTGCATCGTCTCGCCGGCCGCGGCCTCCTCGCCCAACGCCAGCAGTCCGGCCCACGCGGCCGTGCCAAGGGCGAGCACCGCCCCACCCCACGCGAGCGCCGTCATCCGCGCCCCACCAGCCGGCGCACGTAGCGCTCCTGGCGGCGCCACATGGACGAACGCATGCGCCCCGCCCCGGTCGGATGATCATAGCCGAGCACGTGCAGCGTTCCGTGCACGGTCAGGCGAATCAGCTCGGTGGAGACATCCGGCTGGCGGTGCGCGACCTCCGGGCAGAGGTATACGTCGCCCAACACCCGGCCATCGGGCTGCGGCAGCGTGAAGGCGATCACGTCGGTGAGTCCCCGCCGGCCGGTGACGCGACGATTGAGCTGCCGCATCGCCGTCGCGTCGAGCAGGGTGAGCTCGATCCGGGTGCGACGGGCTCGTTCCCAGCGCACCACGCGCGCCGCGAGGCGCGCCAGCCGCTCAGCCACCGGCCGCGGGGCGCGCGGGCTGCCAGGCTTTGGTGATGCCGCCACTGGCCTCCGGGTAACCGATACGATTGTGATACATCCCCGTCAGCACGCGCACGAATTCGGCCTCCACTTCCTTTACCTGCCGGAGCGTGAGCGGTGCTTCGTCAAGCTGGCCCGACGCCAGCCGGTTCTTGATGATCTGCTCAATCGCCGCTTCCAGCTTGGTCGGGCTTGGAGCCTCAAGCACGCGAAGCGACGCCTCTACCGAGTCGGCCAGCATGGCGATGGCGGTCTCCACCAAGTTGGGCATGTAACCGACGACGCGGTCGCCCGCCGTCACGCCTTGCTCGCGCAACGACTTTGCCAGCCGCGCGACGGCATCGTAAAGTTGAGCGTACGTCATGCGCGTCGATTTCTGCGTCTCGCCCCTGAAGACGAAGGCAAACCGGTCGTCGCGGTAACGCAAAAGATTCTCGGCGAAGTTCAGACGCGCGCCGGGGAACCATTTTGCGCCGGGGAATTTGTGCAAATCGTCCAGGACTACGTCGTACGTGCGCGATGCTCTCACGTCGCCGAACTCCCACATCACCGCCCAGAAGTCCGGAATATCCGTAATGGACCATTGATACAGCTGCGAGTACGATTCGATCCGCAGGCCGTGCGAGCGATTGACCAGCTCGATAAATCGGGTGAGGTTTGCGCCTCGTTTGCGATCTTCAGATGGGATCCAGAGCGGTTGTCTCATGAGTCTCTCCGCGATGAGTTTCCCTGATTATACCGTCCTGGTTTTGGCCCGGTTCGATGACAAGCGATCAATTTCGGGGAGGACCTTCCCTTCGCAAACTCATGAAAACGGAAGCGGCGAAAATCAGGCGGCCTTTTGAAGGTCGTCCAAGTATTCTTTGATGCTG
>JBGQFX010000038.1:0-32437 GCA_041497135.1 Gemmatimonadota bacterium
GGAGGCAGCGGCGACGTCAATCTGAATTTCTTGGGTGGCTGGGAAGCGCGCCGCCGTCCCCTGGTGCCCTACGTCGAAGGCCGGTTGATCCTGGGCTCCGGCAGCACCTTTCAGGTTGTCGGTGGTATCAATTTTCGGTTGCAGTAATCTCGTTTCTCGGACCCCTCACTTGAGGATGGCAAGCGTGAATCACTGGTCCAAGCATGTACTTCTGGTGGCCCTCGCCGGCTTCGTCCTGACCGCCACGGCCGCCGCCCAACGGAAGACCGTCGCCCCGCAGCAGAGTGACCGGCCGTTGCTCGGGCCGCAACTCGGTGTGGGTACGGACCATTTCAAGCTCTTCATCGGGGGCCAGTTCGCCTATCCTGTTGCCAAGCAGTTCGACGTGTACCCGTCGCTACAGATTTACTTCCCTGGGAGCGGTGTGAGTGCTTGGGGACTGTATGCCACCGGCCGCTGGTGGGCCCCGCTGAGTATGCCGAATGCGGGACTCTACGTCGGTGGGGGATTGAACTACACGCACACGAGCGCTGCCGGATTCGGACACGGGTCGGCCGCTCTGGCGTTGCTCGGCGGGTGGGACTTCAAGGCCGTCAAAGTACGCCCCTTCGCAGAGCTGCGAGCCGTTGTTGGAGGGGACTACGACCGCATCGACATAGGCGGCGGCATCAACTTCAAGCTGTAGAGCGCTATCCGTCCCCCTCTCCGCGTCAGCGGAGAGGGGGACGGGGTAGGTCAGAACTCGAAGCTCTCCATCTTCTTCAATCCCACGCGCAGCGGAATCACCGTCGCGGCCACGCACAGCAGCGCCGCGACAGCGAAACTCCCGATCATCCAGGCATCGATCACTACCGGCTCGTGGTCGTAGACCGCGCGCACGTACCGGTACACCGCATGCCACAGCGCGAAGATCACGGCCGCGAGCAGAGCGATGGTGGTCATCATGAACACCAGCCCCCCGAACGACGTGGGGATCTGAGCGGCATTCTCGGTCTCGAACTGGGGGTAGAGCGCGCCATAGCCCAGCGCGAGGGCGGCGATGGCCAGGGTGAGCGCGAAGATCGTGACCAGGTTCACGACCATCATGAACGTGCTCACCTCGAGCAGCAGATTGGTGAGTCCGGTGAGCAGCAGGGCGAGGACCAGCAGCGGGACGGTGCCCACCCAGTACTTGGACCATAACAGCGCCCGCAGGTCGAGCGGGCTGGACCGTAGCAGCCACATCTGCCGTCCCTCGAGCGACACGGCCGGGAAGATGAACCGCGCCGCGATCGACGCGAGCACGAATCCCGCCAGCCCGAGGTTCAGGAACGACACCAGGGTGACGTAGAAGAAACCCACCGGCTCGCCGCGGTGCAGCGGCAGCGCCTTGATGTTGAACAGGTAGACCACCACCAGCACCGCCAGCAGGATCAGCTGGCTCCACTGCGTGGTGTCGCGAAAGAACAGTTTCACGTCCTTCAATACGAACTCCCGCTTGGCCACGGGCAGTGGGAACAACGCGACTCCCACAGTGCGGCGCCACAGCACACCACGCACGAAGCGCTCCGCGCCCTCCTGCGCCTTGGTGAACCCGGTGGCGAACAGCTCCCGGTGCAACACGGCGCCGAGCGTGATGAAGCCGGCCGCCGTGGTCCAGAGCAACGCGAGCGGCATTGGGTCCACGTCGTGGCGGAGGTACCCCATGATGGCATTCGTGGCCCATTCGCTCGGGAAGAATGGGGAGGTCGGCGTGCGCAGCACCGCGATGAAATCCAGCAGGTTGCGGAACCCTTCGGGGCGGGCCAGCTGCTCCGGCCGGATCAAGCGGAACAGCAGGATCACTCCGCCCGCGGCCCCCAGCGCGATGATGGACAGCAGGTCGCGGGTGCGGCGCGCGGGAAATACGTTGACCAGCACGAGCGTCACCGCGCTGCCGAACACCGCCGGCAGCGTGAGCAACGGGAGAAACACCGCCAGGGCATACGGGATGAAGAGCAGCCCGCCCCCGTAGACCACGCCATAGGCGGTTAGGATGGGGACGCTCATCAACGCCACCATCCAGGAGGAGTGCACCAGCGTTTCGCCCAGTTTGGCGAGATACAGGCGCAGCCAGTCGACGGGTGCCGACACGAGGAGATCCAGGTCTTTGGCGAGAAAGAAGCTCGACAGGGCGGTGATGACGTTCGACAAGATCAGGATCGACACGAACGACAGCAGGACCAGTCCCAGCAGTTTGCCCGCCAGCAGCGGTCCCAGCTCCTCGATGCCGCGGAAGTAGCGCAGCACCTTGAACAGGGCCCAGAAGACGCCCATCCAGAAGCATCCGCCCACGACGACCAGGAGCAGGACCTTACCGACTCCGCCCCTGGCGCGCGCCTCGCGCAGCCGCTGCCAGGCGGTGCGCCACTTGGGCTGGAGCACGTGGGCGAGCGACGGCTGAATCACTTGCCCAGCACCTCCACCAGGTCCCGGACGGCGTGGCCGCCGGTCAGCTTGAGGAACAGCTCCTCGAGACTCGCGTCGCCGGCTGCGTGTTGATGCCGGATCTGCGCCATGGTGCCGTGGGCCACGATCTTGCCGTGCTGGATGATGCCGATCTGGTCGCACATCACCTCGGCGACCTCGAGCGTGTGCGTGCTCATCATCACCGTGCCGCCGCGCTCCACGAACTGCCGGAAGATGTCCTTGAGCATCCGTGCGCCCTTGGGGTCGAGTCCCACCATCGGCTCGTCCACCACGATGCACTCGGGGCGGTGGATCAGGGCGCTGGAAATGATCAGCTTCTGGCGCATGCCGTGGCTGTAGGCCTCGATCAGCTCGTCCTTCCAGCTCGAGAGCTCGAACACTTCCAGCAGCTCCGCGGTGCGCCGCTCCACCGTGTCGCCCTCCTGGCCGTAGAGCCCTGCCACGAAGCGCAGGAATTCGGCGCCGGTGAGCTTGTCGTAGACGAACGGCCGGTCGGGAATGAAGCCGAGCCGCATCTTGGCCGCGATCGGGTGTTCCTGCACGTCGTCGCCGCCGATCAGCACGCGGCCGTCGGTGGGCCGCAGGATGCCCGCGATCATGCGCAGCATCGTCGTCTTGCCGGCGCCATTGGGCCCCAGACACCCGTACAGCACGCCGCGCGGCACGTGCAGCGTGACGTGATCGAGGGCGACGAAGCTGCCGTAGTGTTTCGTGAGTCCTTCCAGCCGGATCATGACACCTCGAGCGTGAGCCGTCCCAGCCGCCGCACCAGCTCGAGCGGCCGGGCAAGTGCGCCGATGGCGAGCCGCACATGGGCCGCATCCGCGGGGAGCTGATCGAACGTGGGGTCGACGGCGACCCAGTCGCCCAGGTACACCTCGGCCCAGGCGTGATAATAGAACCGCCCGCGCGCGTAGAGCAGTCCCGCGGCCGGTCGGGCCGGCACGCCAAGCGCTCGCGCCATGGCGACGAACAGCACTGCGCGGTCGTTGGCATCGCCGCGGCGCCGGCGCAGCACGCCGGCGGCGCCGCTCAGCTCACCGGTCGTATCATCCCGCACGGTGCTCGCGACCCAGGTGGTGAGCCGCTCGACGACCCGTCGGGGATCGCGGTCGCCGGCGGCGATGAGCCGGGCCTGCGCGGCGACCCGCAGGTCCCCGCTCTCGATCAATGGAGCCGGCAACAGATCGTTCCGCATCGCCGCATCGCCGTTGGGCAGGCGATAGCGCGCCACCAGGGCGGCGCCCCGTTCGGTGGCGACGCTCAGAGTGTCCCCGGCCAGACGCTGCCGTCCGCCTGCCAGATCGAGCCCGTCTGGGGCGCCACCGCCCAGCCGGAGGCGCAGGGAGGTGACGCGGGCGTCCGGTCGGACGCCGGCCGCGGTGGCGGTAATGGCCACGATCTCGCCGGCCGGCGGCGCGGCGGTGGCCCGCATCAGTCGCAGCGTGTCGCGGCGGCGGAAGTTTTCGTAGGCGAGCTCGAACGCGGTGCGCTCCACGCCGAAGCCGCGCGGTGAGCTGGCCCGGACCATCCGCCCTTGCGCGTCGATCCACAGGCGCAATCCGTCCGGACCGCCGTCGAGCCGGAACGCCCGCACGGTGTCGAAATGAATTGGCACCCAGGCCATCGTCGTGGAATCGTAGTCGGCGCTGTCGGGCACGACGAGCGTCGATTCCGCCGCGACCCGGAACGTGACCTCCCGAACCTGCAGTGTGAATTGATCGAACAACCGGGCGGTCGCGGTTCGTCCCGCCCGGAGACCGCGGCCGAACGCGAGGCGCAGCGGCCACACGGAGGGCAGCTCGACGGCGCCGGCCGGCACTCCCGTGGAAACCGAGTCCGCCCGCGATCGGACCGTCAGGGCCAGGCCTCCTTCAGGGGTTGGAGTGGCCCCGACGTCGAATCGCGACCCCTCGCCGTCGACTTCGCTGTGCAGCCCGCGCAGCCGCAGGGCCCGGTCCAGCGTCGTCACGCTGCGCGCCTCGGTGCGGTGCAGCCGCCCCAGCGCCGGCACGTCGAGCACCAGGACGTCCACCACGCGGATGGAATCGACCAGCGTGTCGATCGTCGTGGAGGCGTAGCCGAGCTGTTGCGCGCCCAGGGACAGCCGGTAGAACTGCGCGCCGGGGGAGACGGAGAGCGCCGCTTCGGCCAGGCGCGCGCTCGAGGAACGGAAGTACTCCCGCCGCACCAGCCACCCGAGCGACGCGGCCCAGGCGACCAGGATCAGGATCGCCCAGTGACGGCGGCTCAGGAGAGCCTCGCGCGGACCCGACGGAGCACACCCTCGAACACTTCGCGCTGCTGCTCGGTTTCCACGACGATCGCGATGTCCGAGGGCGCCGTGGCATCAGCGGGCTGTTCGTTCAGCTCCACGACCAGGATCTCGGCGGCGTCCTCGATGGACAGGTTGCCCGCGCCGGTGCCGAGCGGCGGCACGCTGAGGCGCGCGAACCCCCACTGCCGGGCGCGCTCCAACGCCGAGCGCCAGGCGCGCGCGACGCCGCGACGGGACACCGGCTCCTCGCGGCTCTGAATGATGGCGTGGATGACGAACTCGGCGGGCAAGTCACCGCCGGCCGCCGTGACGACCGCGGCGCCGACGACCAGCTCGGTGTGCAGGTCGAGGTGACGCTGAAACTCGGGGCCGCCCATCTGCTCCAGCCGCCGCAGCGCGGGCGTTGTGGGCTCGAGCTGCGACGTAGCGGGACGGACGATGGCGTCGGCGGGAAAGACCCCGAGATCGTCGACGACCACGCGGATCACCGCGCGGCCACCTCCCGGGAGCGGCGGTACAGGGCGGCCGCATCGTCGGGCCGGCGCAGGCGGTCGAGCACGACGCCCTGGCCGTACAACGCCTTGGCGTGCAGCGGGTCGATTCCGGAGGCGCGGGCGTAGGCGGCGAGCGCGCCATCCAGATCGTCGATGTGGTTGAGGGCTTCGCCGAGGTAGAACCAGGCCGTGGGACTCCAGCTCTCGGTCTCCACCACCTTGCGCAGATGCGGCACGGCGCAGGACCAGAGGCCTTTACGCAGCAGCACGATGCCCAGGGCGCTGCGGACGGTCACGTTGTCGGGATCGAGCAGCAGCGCGTGCTCGAGATCGGCGCGGGACGCGGCGTAGCGACCCATCGAGCCGAGCTGCGTGGCGCGCTCGAGCAAGAGCGGTACGCTGTCGGGTTGGGTGGCGAGGGCCGTATCGAGCGCCGCGAGGGCGCGCTCGGCCGCGGATCGGCCGAGCAGGGAATTTGCATACCCGTTGCGCTTGCCGTTGCGGTGGCCGTTCCCGTTTCCGTTCCCGAGTCCGTGATCCCCAGCGGGCGTCTCGGCGGCAGGCGGTTCGGTCGATGGAGTGGTGAGCGGCAACGTCGCTTCCGTCAGCAGGCGGGCTTCTTCCGACAATTCGGCCGCGACACGCGCGCAGTCGCGCGCGTTCTCATGCCGCTGGTCGTATCGACGGATCATCCGCTGACCTCACTCCCGAGCCACGACAGGTATCGCTCCAATCCCGCGCTCACCGGCAGGGCCAGCAGCTCCGGCACCCGGTACGGGTGGAGCCGCTCGACGCTCGCTCGCAGAGCCTCCCATCGTGTTGCGTCGGTCTTGAGCAGCACGACGACTTCCGGCTCTTCGGTAACCTTTCCCTCCCAGCGATAGATCGAGCGCGCCGCGGGGAACATCGTGCCGCACGCGATCAACCGCTGTTCAACCAGCGCGGTGAGGAGCGCGCGCGCATCGGCTTCGGTGCCGAGCGTCGTGATCACCACCAGCGCTTGTTGCGCCATTTGGGGGCCGCTAACGTAGCGTCCGAAATAGAGTTGGGCAAGGGGTGTCGCTACGGTGCGACGGGGGGGACTGGTCGCCGGTCTCCGCGCCGGGACCTACTTTTCACTCCGGTGCGTCCCTCCCTACTCCTCTTGCTCGGCTGCGTGATCGGCGGGCGCGGCTTGCTAGCCCAATGCCCCGACGCCTCTCCACCGCCGTGCGCGCGGGCTGTCACCCACACCCCGGCCCCGAACAGCGTGGCCGTGCTGTACTTCGACAACCTCTCGCGCGACACCGCGGACGCCTACTTCGCCGATGGGCTGGCCGAGGAGATCATCGTCCGCCTCGGTCAGATCCAGCGGCTCGAGGTCAAGTCGCGATTCGAGGTGCAGCGCTTCCGCGGACGCTCGGGGGGCGATCCAGCGACACTCGGCCACACGCTCAGTGCCGCGAACATCGTTTCAGGAAGCGTGCAAAAAGCCGGCCACCGGGTGCGGGTCCGGGTCGAGTTGGTGCGCACCACGAACCGGACGCGACTGTGGGGGGACGTGTTCGACCGCGCCAGTGACGACGTGCTGGACATCGAGGAGGAGATCGCGCGCGCCGTGGTGCAGGGGATCGCGGGCCAGCTGTTGCCTGAGGAACGGGCCGTATTGGCCAAGCGCCCTACGCACAGCGCCGAAGCGTACGACCTGTACCTGCGCGGTCGGGCGTTGCTGCGCTTCGAGGCGGCATCGTTGCGCCACGCGATCGCATCGTTCGAGCAGGCGCTCGCGATCGATTCAGGTTTCGCACCGGCCGCCGCGAGCATTGCCCAGGCATGGGGCCTTCTCGCGGACGACTTCGTCGCGCCGCGGGAGGCGTACCCGCAAGCGCGCGCCGCCGCCCAATGGGCGCTACGTGCGGACTCGGGGACCGCCGAGGCATGGGCGAACCTGGCGATGGTCGCCTATTGGTTCGACTGGATGCCGGTCCAAGCCGAATCCCTGGCGCGGCGGGCCATCGTGCTCGATGCGCGGTCGTCCTGGGCACACATGATGCGCGGTCTGGCGCTGATGCACCTCGCCCCTGCCGGGGAAGCGGTGGCCGAGTTTGAGCGCGCCTTCGACCTCGACTCCCTGTCCGAGGTCACGGAAAGCAATGCAGCCTGGGGCCTGATTCACCTGCGGCGCTACGACGCGGCTGCGAACGTGGCCCGGCGCTTCCAACGGGCCGCGCCCGGCAGCGCTCGGGGGTATTGGGACGAAGCCCGGGTGTACCTCGTGCAACGAGATTGCGGCCGGGCGCTCCCGCTGCTCCAGCGGCAGCGGGCTGCCGACGGTGGAGGGCCCGGCGTGGAAGAGCTGTACTGCCAGGGACACGAGGACGAAGCGCGGCAGCTGATCGCTTCGCGAATCAGGGCGCAGGAGCAGAGTCGGGCCTATTTCCGGGCCGGCGACGTGGCTCGGACGTATGTGCTGCTCGGCGACCGTGATCAGGCCTTCCTGTGGCTCGAGCGCGCGTTCGAGGCGCGCGAGGCGACGCTCGCCTACCTGACTGTTGATCCGCAATGGGACGTGTTGCGCGACGACCCGCGGTTCGTGGATCTCGTTCGACGCACGGGCCTTCCATCGGTGGGGGAGCACTAGTTGCGCGCCGTCTTCACCGCACTGATCGCGCACTGTGGCGTCGCCGCGTCGTGGAGCGGTCTCCACGCCCAGTGCCCCGACGGCTCTCCGCCGCCGTGCACGCGTGCCGTCACCCACGCCCCGGCCCCGAACAGCGTTGCCGTGCTTTACTTCGACAATCTCTCCCGTGACACCGCGGACGCTTTCCTCGCCGACGGGTTGACCGAGGAGATCATCATCCGTCTCGGCCAGGTGCAGCGGCTGGCCGTCAAATCACGCTTCGAAGTGCGCCGGTTCCGGGGCCAGTCGGCAGACCAGGACCCGGCCGCTCTCGGGCGCGCGCTTGCCGCCGCCTACCTCGTGACGGGCAGCGTGCAGCGCGGCGGGGACCGCGTGCGCCTGCGCGTGGCAATGGTGCGCGCGGCGACGCGGGCCCAGGTCTGGGGCGACGTCATCGACCGTGCCAGCAGCGATCTGCTCACGATCGAGTCGGACATCGCCCGCGAGGTGGCGACCGCGATCACGGGGCAACTCCTACCTGAGGAGCGCCTGCGCTTGTCTCGGCCGGTGACGTCTGATCCAGTTGCGTACGAAGAGTATCTGCGTGGTCTCCGTGCCCTGAATAACTCCCATGACGAGGCGCTTCGGGGCGCGCTCGTCCACTTCGACCGCGCCATCGAGCGGGATTCCGGGTTCGCCGCCGCCTACGCTGGCCAAGCGGTCGCGTGGGTGGTTCTCGCGGACGCATACGTGCCCCCGCGTGATGGGTTTGAGCGCGCGCGTGACGCCGCCCGACAGGCCATCGCGCGCGACTCCACTCAGGCGATCGCCTACGCGGTGCTCGCGCAAGCGGTTCTCGCGCTCGACCTCGATGCCCGCGAAGCAGAGCGGCTCGCGCGTCGGTCGGTGACCCTGGATCCACACGGGGCCTTCCCGCGGTGGAGCTTGAGCTTTGCGTTGTACGCCGCGGGCCGGGTGGAGGAGAGTATTGGCGAGGCCGGTCGCGCGTGGCAGTCGGATTCCCTGGGGGGGTACGGGTTTTGGTACGCGAAGGTGCTCGTCCGCGGTCACCACTTCGACAGTGCCACCGCGCTGTTGCCTCGCTTCCGCGCGATCATGTCACCCAGCGAGGTGGACCCGATAGAAGGTTTGCTGCTCGCCACGCGCGGCGATCTGCGGGCTGCCGAGCACTTGCTGAGCTGGCGGTTTTACGGGGGTGAGGTCGCGGTGATGTATGTACGCGCCTTGCTCGCACGCGGCGACACGTTGGCGGCACGAGCCACCATCGATTCGATGCTCGCCGCTCGCACGCCCGACTACTACAACCCGGTTGCGCTGGCGGGAGGGTTCGCGGCGTTGGGTGACATCGACCGCGGCATGGAGTGGCTGCAACGGGCGTTTGAGGAGCGAACATCCTGGGTGTTCTGGGTGCGCCTGGACGACGAGCTGGCGCCGCTGCGCGCGGATCCGCGTTACGCTGCGCTGGACCGGCAACTACGATACTGATGATGCGCGCGGATCGTTTCCCTTTGCTGATCGTCGAAGAGTCGCGGCCGCCGGGCGCGGTCCGATGACGGACATCGTTCGCCTCACCGCCGCCCTTGCCAGCCGCTACACGATCGAGCGCGAAGTCGGCGCCGGCGGCATGGCCACCGTGTATCTTGCCCAGGACGTCAAGCACCACCGCCGAGTGGCGGTGAAGGTGCTGCGCGCCGAAATCGCCGCGACCCTCGGCGCCGAGCGGTTCAGCCGCGAGATCGAGGTCGCGGCCCAGCTGCAGCACCCCCACATCCTGCCACTGCTCGATTCGGGCGAAGCCGACGGCTTCTACTACTACGTCATGCCCTACGTCGAGGGGGAGAGCTTGCGCGATCGCCTCACCCACCACGGCGAGCTGCCGGTGCACGACGCGGTGAAGGTCTTGATCGAAGTGGTGGACGCGCTGGCGCACGCACACGCGCATGGCGTGGTGCATCGCGACATCAAGCCGGACAACGTGCTGCTCTCGGGCCGCCACGCGCTGGTGACCGACTTCGGCGTGGCGAAGGCGGTGAGCGAGGCGACGGGCGCCCACACCCTCACCTCAGTTGGGGTGGCGCTCGGCACGCCCGCCTACATGGCGCCGGAGCAGGCGGCGGCGGACCCGAATCTCGATCACCGGGTGGATCTCTACGCCGTCGGCGTGCTGGGCTATGAGCTGTTGACGGGGCGCCCGCCCTTTTCGGGGCTCACGCCGCAGGAGACGCTGGCGGCGCACGTGACCCAGGCGCCCGAGCCGGTGGAGAAGCGCCGGCCCGGCCTCTCGCCGGTGCTGTCCGGGGTCTTGATGAAGTGTCTCGCGAAGCGTCCGGCGGACCGGTGGCAGACGGCGGAGGAGCTGCTGGCGCAGCTCGAGCCCTTGGCCACGCCGTCGGGTGGATCGACACCGACGGAGACGCGGCCGATTGCAGCGGCACAGCCCGGGCCACGCCTGGGGCGCCTCGGGTTGCTGGGCGGCGCCGTCCTGGTGCTTGGAGCCGTGGCCTGGTTCATTCTGAGCCCGCCGAAGCCGCCCCAAGTGGTGATCGGGCAAACCGTGCCGATCACCAATGACCCCGGGCTCGAGATCGATCCGGCGCTGTCCCCCGACGGCAGCTTTGTCGCGTATGCAGCCGGTCCACAGTTCGCGACCCGGATCTTCGTGCGACTGGTGGATGGTGGTCGGCCCGTGGCGGTGGGCGATAGCGGCGGAGCCGGCCAGCGCTGGCCCAGGTGGTCACCGGATGGACGCAAGATCCTGTACGTCGCCGGCGCATCGGTCATGGTCGCCCCGGCGCTGGGCGGTCAGGCGCAGCTCGTCGTGCAGCATCGGACCGACCTGACCGGGGCCGATTGGTCGCCCACCGGTCGGGAGATCGCATTCGCGAGCGGCGACTCGCTGTACGTCGTCGGAGTCGAAGGTGGCACGGTGCGCCCGTTGGCTGCGGTATTGGAAGCGCATTCGCCCGCCTGGTCCCCCGATGGCGGACGCATCGCCGTCGTATCGGGGAACCAGCCCTACGTGAGTGCCCGTCAGTACGGCAATCTCGCCGTCAGTACCATCGTCGTCGTTTCGACGCGTGGCGGCGCAGCGATTCCCATCACGGACGGAAAGGCGATGCACGTGAGCCCGATCTGGACACCGGGCGGACGTGCCTTGCTATTCGTCTCCAATCGCGACGGCTCGCGGGACGTCTACATCGTTCGCGTCGCGGCATCGGGAAAGCCGCGCGGCGCGCCGGTGAAGATCACGACCGGCCTGCGACCGCACTCGATCACGCTCGCCGCGGACGGGCGTCGCTTTGCCTACACCCTGTTCACCCCCACGGCGAACATTTGGTCGCTGCCGATCCCGCGTGGCGGTCCGGTCAACGCTCGCGCGGCCCAGCCGGTCACCCGCGGCAGCCAGGTGATCGAAGACTTCTCGATCTCCGAGGGCGGGAAGTGGATCCTGTTCGACTCGGATCGATCCGGGCGCGGCGAGGTCTACAAGCTCTCGACCGACGGCGGGGAGCCGACGCAGCTCACCGATGCGCCGGGGGGGAACTACCGGCCGGTGTTGTCTCCCGACGGTCGTGAGGTCGCCTTCCAGTCCCAGCGCAACGGCAATCGTGACCTGTTCGTGATGTCCGCGCAGGGAGGGCCGGCCCAGCCGCTCGTCGTCCAGCCGGGACATGACAATCTCCCGGCCTGGTCACGGGATGGGCGCCACATTCTGTTTAACCATTTCGGGGGCGGGCCGCCGAACGGGGAGTATGTGATGGAGCGCTCGGACGGAGGGTGGAGCGCTCCGCGGCGGGTAGCCGATTGGGCGTTGGCCGTTGCGACGTGGACGCCAGACAACCAGGCGTTGGTGTTGGCCCTCAATGATTCGCTCGAGCGTATCCCTCTGGACACCGGCGCACGGCGGGTGCTCTGGGTGAAACGGAGCGACGCCGATCCCGCTGTTGGTGAACCTCACTACTCACCAGACGGAACCCGGGTCTATTTCTTTGGGCTCGTGCGCGAGCCCGACGTCCGCATGGGGATCTGGGAGCTTCCCATCACCGGCGGGCCGCCGCGCGAGATCGTGCGGTTCGACGATCCGTATCACCTGCCGCTGCGCGGGATGTGGGGGACCGACGGGAAGCGTTTCTACGTCACGATTGAAGACCGCCAGAGCGACGTGTGGGCCGTCGACATCAGCGGGCTCCCGTGAGCGATGCGTGAGTGACACCCTCGTTAGACTGAAGGCCGCGGCGCGCTGGCATGGCGAGATGGGGTTACAGCGGGAGAATCGTCCATGAAAGTCGGATTGGTGGGTTTCGCTGGCTCGGGCAAGACGACCGTGTTCAACACCATGACCGGTCTCGCGGTGCCCGTGGGCTACGGCGGGGAGCTGCGCCTCGGCACGGTCAAGGTACCCGACGAGCGCATCGACGCGCTCAGCAAGATCTACTCCCCCAAGAAGACCACCTTCGCCGAAATCGTCTTCTGCGATGTCCCCGGCGAGCACGGCGCGGATCACAAGGGACTGTCGCGCAAAGCTCTGCAGCAGATTCGCGACCAGGAAGTCCTCTGCCTCGTACTGCGGGCGTTCCCGAACCCTGCTCTCGAAGGCGATCCAGACCCCGCCACCGACCTCGAAGCGTTCCACACCGAATGCCTGCTCGCCGACCTCGAGATCGTCGAGCGCCGCCTGGATCGGGCCAAGAAAGAGAAGCCCGATGCGCTCGAGCTGGCCGCCTTCGAGCTGATGAAGACCACTCTGGAGCACGAGCTGCCGCTCCGCTCGCTCCCCGCAGCCGCCCTGAACCGCGACTATCTCAAGGGCTACGGACTGCTCACCGATCGTCCGCTGCTGGTGGCACTCAATCGCGCCGAGCAAGAGGCCGCCCAGCCGATGCCTCAGACGTTGGCTGCTCGGCTTGCCGAGCTGCACGCCGCTGGACTCGTGCTTTCGGCCAGCGTGGAGTCGGAGATCGCCACCATGGACCCCGCCGATCGTGCAGCGTTTCTGGAGGACCTGGGGCTGAAGGAGTCGGCGCTGACCCGGTTCATTCGAACCGCGCATGGGCTACTGGACCTCATTTCCTTCTTCACCGTGGGGCCCGACGAGGTGCGGGCGTGGCCGATCCGGCGCGGCGCCACGGCCCGGCAAGCGGCGGGACGAATCCATTCGGACCTTGAGAGGGGCTTCATTCGTGCCGAGGTGATCCCCTACACAGTGTTCACCCAGTACGGGTCCGAGCAGGCGGTGAAGGACGCCGGGCGGTTGCAAATCGAGGGCAAGGACTATGTGGTCGCAGACGGTGATATCCTGCACATTCGGTTCAACGTGTAGGGGCGAGGAGCTTCCCACCGTCATGACCCAACTTCCTTGTCAGCGCCACCTGTTCGACATCCCCGATGATGTGGCCTACCTGAACTGCGCCTACATGTCACCCTTGCTGCGGCGGGTCACCGAAGCGGGGCAGCGGGCGGTGGCGCGGAAGTCCCGGCCCTGGGAGATCGGCCCGTCGGATTTCTTCTCGGAGATCGGGAAAGCTCGCGGCCTGTTCGCGACACTCCTGGGAGGCGGCGCCGGCGAGGACGATGTGGCGATCGTGCCGGCGGTGAGCTACGGGATGGCCGTCTCCTGCGCCAACCTGCCCCTCGCCCGGGGTCAGACGGTGCTGCTCCTGGACGAGGAGTTTCCCTCGGTCATCCTGCCGTGGCGGGAGCGGGCCCGGGAGGCCGGGGCCACGGTGATACTCCTCCCCCGGGCGGCTGACGACGACTGGACTCGCGTGATTCTGGAGGCGATCGACCAACGGACCGCGGTGGCGGCGCTCCCCGCGCTCCACTGGACCGACGGCGCGCTCATCGACCTGCCTCGCGTGGCGGCCCGACTGCGCGAAGTGGGCGCGGCGCTGGTGGTGGACGCGACCCAGTCCTTGGGCGCCATGCCGTTCGCCATGAGCGAGGTGCGGCCCGACTTCCTCGTCGCCGCGACTTACAAGTGGCTGCTCGGTCCCTACAGCCTGGGCTTCCTGTACGTCGCGCCGCGGCACCAGCAGGGAAGGCCGGTCGAGTACAACTGGATCACCCGGGCCGGCTCGGAGGATTTCACCGGGCTCGCGACCTACGCGGGCGAGCTTCAGTTCCAGCCGGGGGCGCGTCGCTTCGACGTCGGTGAGACCTCGAACTTCGCGCTCATGCCCATGGCGATCGAGGCGCTGGAACAGCTCCTGGAGTGGGGTGTGCCGCGCATCGGGGAGACCATCGCCACGCTGACCGGCCCGCTGGTGGCGCGAGCCGCCGAGCTCGGTCTCGAGGCGGTGCCCGCAACGCGCCGCGCGCCGCACTACGTGGGTCTCCGTTTTCCAGGTGGGGTGCCGCCGGAGCTGCCCCACCGTCTCGCGGCGGAGCGGGTGTACGTGAGCGTCCGGGGCCGCGGCGCGCTGCGGGTGACGCCGCACGTCTACAACACTGAAGCCGATATCGACCGCCTGATCCGGGCAATCGGCGCCGCGCGGGCCTCCGCTTCGAGGAGCCGATAGGGAGTAGTCTTGGACCCCGAGGATTGACCCGACCGCGCCGCCCTGAGTACGCTCCAAGTCTATGTCCGGCGACATGCTCGTCGTTCGCGGTGCCCGCGAACACAACCTCAAGAACATCACCGTCGAGATCCCCCGCAACACCCTGACCGTCATCACGGGATTGTCGGGGTCGGGAAAATCGTCGCTCGCCTTCGACACGATTTACGCCGAGGGCCAGCGGCGCTACGTCGAGTCCCTCTCCGCGTATGCCCGGCAATTCCTCGGTCTCATGGAAAAGCCGGACGTCGATGCGATCGAAGGACTGTCCCCCGCGATCTCGATCGAGCAGAAGACTGCCGGCGCCAATCCGCGCTCCACCGTCGGCACCATCACGGAGATCTACGACTACCTCCGGTTGCTGTGGGCGCGTACGGGCACGCCCCACTGTCCCAACGACGGCTCGCCGATCGAGCGCCAGAGTGCGTCGCAGATCGCCGAGCACGTGCTCGCCTGGCCCGAAGGCACCAAGATCGAGGTGCTGGCGCCGCTGGTGCGCGGGCGCAAGGGCGAATTCCGCGACGTGTTTGAAGGGGCGAAGCAGCAGGGGTTCGTGCGCGTCCGCGTCGACGGCGAAACTCATGACCTCGCCGCCGTTCCCAAGCTCAACCGGCGCCAGAACCACGACATCGCGGTGCTGGTGGACCGGCTGGTCGTGCGCCCCGCCGACCGCGCGCGGCTTTCCGACTCGATCGAGACGGCGCTCAAGGCGGCCGACGGGGTGGTCGAAATCATGCGCCACGGTAACGGCGCCAAAAAGCCAGTGACGTTTTCGGAGCGATATGCGTGCCCGCAGTGTGGGTTGTCGCTTCCCGAGCTCGAGCCGCGGCAGTTCTCGTTCAACTCCCCCTTCGGCGCCTGCGCGGACTGCTCGGGACTCGGCACCCGCCGTGAGGTCAACGCCGACCTGGTGCTCGGCGACCCGAGTCTCTCGATCCTCGAGGGCGCCATTCTCCCCTGGGGCGAGCCCGCCGGGTATCTGCGCAAGGTCGTCCTGCCCACGCTCGCCAAGTCGCTCAAGTTCGATCTCGACTCACCGTGGAAGGGCATCCCGGCCGCGGCGCGCAAGACCATCCTGTACGGCGCGCCCGGGAAGACGTTCACCTATCAGTACCACAGCGAGAAATGGCACGGCAGCTACGAGTCCGGATGGAAGGGCGTGCTGCAGCACGTCGAGCGACGCTATCGCGACACGGCGTCGGACAGCGTCCGCGAGCAGCTCGAGGGGTTCATGGTGGAGCAGCCGTGCCTCACGTGCGGCGGGCGGCGATTGAAGCCCGAGAGTCTGTCCGTGCTGGTGGCCGGCAAGAGCATCGGCGATGTCGTGGCGCTCTCGGTGACCGACGCGCTCGCCTTCTTCCAGGCGCTGCCGCTCCGGGGGAACGGCAAGCGGGGCCTCGACCCCGGGATCGCCAAGCCGATCCTCAAGGAGGTTGTCGACCGGTTGCGGTTCCTGCAGAACGTCGGCCTCGATTACCTGACGCTCGAGCGCTCGGCGGTGACCTTGTCGGGCGGCGAGGCTCAACGGATCCGGCTTGCGACCCAGATCGGCAGCCGGCTCGTGGGTGTGCTGTACATCCTGGACGAGCCGTCCATCGGCCTGCACCAGCGCGACAACGCGCGGCTGCTCGACACGCTGCGGGAGCTACGCGAGCTCGGCAACACGGTGATCGTGGTGGAGCACGACGAGGAGACGATCCGCGCCGGGGACCACGTGATCGATCTGGGCCCCCGCGCGGGACGCCACGGCGGCGAAGTGGTGGCCGAAGGGCCACTGGAAAACGTGCTGCGGCACCGCGACTCGCTCACCGCGCGCTACCTCCGCAACGAGCTGCGCATTCCCGTGCCGGCGCGCCGCCGCGTGGCCGACGCGGACCGCACGCTGCGCCTGGTCGGCGCCCGGCAGCACAACCTGAAGGACCTCACGGTCGACTTCCCGCTCGGGACGTTCATCGCGGTCACCGGAGTGTCCGGGTCCGGCAAGTCCACACTCGTCACCGACATCCTGTACCGGACGCTGGCGCGCCACTTCTACCGGGCCAAGGTGGTCCCCGGCGCGCACGCGCGCCTCGAGGGACTGGCGCATATCGACAAGGTGATCGACATCGATCAGAGCCCGATCGGTCGCACGCCGCGCTCGAACCCGGCCACCTACACGGGCCTGTTCACGCCGATCCGGGAACTGTTCACGTTTCTGCCCGAGTCGAAGCTGCGCGGCTACGGTCCGGGCCGGTTCTCCTTCAACGTGAAGGGCGGGCGCTGCGAGGCGTGTCAGGGGGACGGCCTGGTCAAGGTCGAGATGCACTTCCTGCCCGACGTCTACGTTCCGTGCGAGGTGTGCAAAGGCCGCCGCTACAACCGGGAGACGCTCGAGGTTCGCTATAAAGGAAGGAGCATCGCGGACGTCCTCGATCTGACGGTGGCCGATGCGCTCGAGTTCTTCGAGGCCCAGCCGCGCATCCGTTCGAAACTGGAACTATTGAACGACGTAGGACTCGGCTATATCCACCTCGGCCAGTCGGCGACGACCCTGTCGGGCGGGGAGGCGCAGCGCGTCAAGCTCGCCACCGAGCTGGCCAAGCGGGATACCGGTCGCACGCTCTACATCCTCGACGAGCCGACGACCGGGCTGCACTTCGAGGATGTGCGGCTGCTGCTCGAGGTGCTGCATCGCCTGGTCGACAAAGGCAACACCGTGGTAGTGATCGAGCACAATCTCGACGTGGTGAAGACGGCCGACTGGGTGATCGATCTCGGACCCGAGGGAGGCGAGCGGGGCGGGGAGGTGGTCGCGGCCGGGACGCCCGAGCAGGTAAGCCAGGTCCGGGGCTCGTTCACGGGACAGTTCCTGCGGAAGGTGTTGCGGGCAAAAGACTGACTACTAGGTTGGACCTAGGAGCGAGCATGGCTATCAACGAGTGGGCCCCAGCGGTCGCCATCAGTGTCATTGCCGTATCGGTCGGCTCGGCCTTCGCACTGCGGGGGCCGGTGGGCAAGGCGCTGGCACGATGGATCGGCGGATGGTCCCACAACGAGGCGAAGTGGATTGAGGCGAAGGCCAGGGCGGCGGGAGCAGGGTCAGGCGATGTCGAGCAGCTCCGAGAGGCAGTCGAGGAGCTGCGCGGCCAGCTCGCCGACGTGCAGGAGCGGCTGGATTTCACCGAGCGGCTGCTGACCAAACAGCGAGACGCCGACCGCATCGCCCCGCCGCGTTGACCCGATGGACATCGAAGGGGTTCTCGCGATCATCTTCCTCTTTGGAGGCGGCACGGCGGTGGCGCTGGGCTTCTCGCCGGTGGGCCGCGCCTTTGCCGATCGCATTCGTGGCAGGCACGGGTCGCCGGATGCGGATGAGCTCCGAGCCGAGCTAACCGAGCAGCGCGACGCCCTGGCCGAAGATCTGCAACATGTTCGACAGGAAGTGGCCGACCTGGCGGAGCGGTTGGATTTCGCCGAGCGGCTGCTCGCCCAGAGCCGCGAGGCCCAGCGTCTCGGACCGGGGAGGGAGGGATGAGCGGGGAAGAAGCGGCACTCGCGTTCTTCATCTTCGGGGGTGGTTTCTGGGTGCTGCGCCCGTTGGCGGGAGCGTTGGCCAGGCGTATCGGCGGCGAGGTGCCACCTGCCAAGGTGCCCGAACCGGATGAGGCGGTGCTGAGCGAGCTGCAGCAGCTGCGCCAGGATGTCAACGAGCTGGCGGAACGGGTCGACTTCACGGAGCGATTGTTGGCCAAGCAGAAGGAGTCGGGCCGGCTGAGCCCGCCAGGCGGGAGGTAGTCGGGTGGACATCGGGGTGATCGCGGTCTTTATCCCGATCATCGCGGTCGGCGGCTTTTTCGTCTGGATGATCTCCCTGTCCCCGGTGGGAAAAGCCTACGCCGAGCGGATGCGGCGCCAACACCCCGATCCGGAAGCCGGGGCGCGCCATGAGGAGCTGGTGGCCGTAATCGAGGATTTGCGCCGGGAGGTGGCGGAACTCGCCGAGCGAGTAGATTTTACCGAACGGTTGCTGTCCAAGGCTCGCGCGCAGGAGCGGCTGTCACCGCCCGATCAGGTTTCCGGATGAAACAGCGGGCGCTCGGGGGGCGTACGAGATGCTCGTAGTTCGGGTGGTGCTGCAAACTCCTCCACCGATGCCGTCGATACCGGTGGATCCGAACATGCTCATCCACCAGGTCGTGCCGCTGATCGGCAGTGTGGCGGCGATGATCGTGGTCGCGCTGGTGGCGCGGTGGCTGTTCCGCTCGCCGATCGGCGAGGCGATCGTCGAGGGAATCCGGTTGCGACGCCGCCGGCGCTACGGCGTGGGCGGCGAGGGCGCGGACGAGCCGCGGGTGCAGGCCTTGGAGCAGCAGATCCGGCTGCTGACCTCCCAGGTGTCGGAGCTGGGTGAGCGTCTCGATTTCACGGAGCGCGTGCTGGTGGAGCATCGGGAACGTCGCATCGGAACGAGGCAATAAGGTGGACATGCTGTGGGTGCTGCCGGCCATCGCAGGAAGCGCGGCGACCGCTTTCATCGCGAAGTGGTTCTTTCAGTCGCCGGTGGCTGAAGCGATGGCCGAGCGGATTCGGTTGAATGCGCGGCGTCGCAAGCACTGGAAGGGGCTGGGCGGCGAATGGCACGACGAGCCGCTCGACGGCGGAGCGCTCGACGATCGACGCGCCGCCGAGCTGGATGAGCGGTTGTCGGCGCTGACGGATCAGGTGTCGGAGCTGGCCGAGCGGTTGGACTTCGCCGAGCGACTGCTGGCGGAGAAGCGAGGGCAACAGTTGGGCGCGGGCCGGTAGCGACCCACCGATGCGAGGATAGCCATGGGGATCTGGGACCGTCTCTCGACGCTGCTCCGGTCGAACGTCAACGACCTGATTGCGCGTGCCGAGAATCCGGAAAAGATGCTGAACCAGCTGATCGTCGACATGCGGAGCCAGCTCGCCAAGGCGAAGCAGCAGGTGGCCGCCGCGATCGCCGACGAGAAGCGGCTCGCCAGCCAGGCGGAGCAGGAGAAGAAGCTCGCCGAGGAATGGGAAAAACGGGCCGAGCTGGCGGTGCGTGAAGGGCGCGACGATCTCGCCAAGCAGGCGCTGCTGCGCTACAACGAGCACGTCCAGGGCGCCGTGCAGCTGCAGGAAACCTGGGTGAAGCATCGCGAAGAGACCGAGAAACTCAAGCTCTCGCTGCGCCAGCTGAACGACAAGATCGAAGATGCCAAGCGCAAGAAGAACATTTTGATCGCGAGGGCCAAGCGCGCGGAGGCGCACAAGCGCATCCAGGAAACCATGTCCTCGATGTCCGACAAGAGCGCGTTCGAGACCTTCGAGCGCATGGCAGAGCAGATCGAGCACGAGGAGCGCAAGCTGATCGCCGCGGCCGAGGTGAACGACGATCTCTCCGGCGATTCGCTGATGCAGCAGTTCCAGTCCCTCGAGAAGGCGGACGCGGATCAACAGCTGATCGCCCTGAAGCAGCGCATGGGTCTGCTCGGCGCCGGCTCGCCCCCGGAAACGAAGCAGCTCGGGACGGGCGCCACCGAGGCGGAGCTGGTCGACGACGACGAGCATCGCCCCTGAGCGACGCCCCATCGCCGTCTCGGGTATCGAGCGCCACGTTCGTGGCGCTCTTTGTTGGCGCCCTTGCGGTCTGGACGGCCATCCGGCTCGTTGGCGTGTTGCTGCTCGTCCTGCTCGCCGTCCTGCTGTCGGTCTTTCTCGGCGCCGTCACGGACCTGCTCGAGCGGCGCCTGCGGGTGTCGCGCGGCGTGGGGATCACGCTCGCCACGCTGGGAACGACGGCGGCCGTGGCCGGCCTGGCGGCACTGTTCGTCCCGCCGGTGGTCGCGCAGACGCGCGCCCTGATCGGCGCCCTGCCGCAAACGCTCGCCGGCTTGCAGGCGGCGCTCGAGCGGTTGGGCACCCAGTATCCGTTGCTCCAGGGAACTTCCCTCGCTGACCCGCAGTCCGGCGTGGTCGCCAGCGTCCTCACCGACATCACCGAATACCTCCGCGGCGCGATCGTGCCCTACCTGCGCGCCGGCGGCCGGCTGTTCGTGGACGGCGCCGCCGTCGTGGTGATGGCGATCTATTTCGCCCTCAACCCCGCCCTGTATCGCGGCGGCGTGCTGACGCTGGTGAGTCCCAAACACCGCGCGGTGGCGTCACGCATCCTGGTCGACATGGCGGCCACCCTCCGGGCATGGGTCACGGGGCAGCTGCTCGCCATGGCGATTTTCGCCGCGTTCACGGCCGTGGGGCTGTGGGCGCTCGGTGTGCCGTACTGGCTCGCCTTCGGTCTGTTCGCGGGCCTCGCCGCGATGGTCCCGTTCTTCGGGACGATCGTCTCCACGATCGTGCCAGCGCTGTTCGTCGTCGGTGGAGGCTGGCTGCAGGTCTCGGCCGTGCTGCTGCTCGGTATCGTCGTGCACGCGGTCGGGAGCAACATCATCGTCCCATGGATCATGGCGCGGACGGTCTCGGTGCCGCCGGCGCTGACAATCTCCGGGGTCCTCGCCATGGGCACGCTGCTCGGTCCCGTCGGGTTGATCGTGGCGGTCCCGATTCTCGCCCTCATGCTCGTCCTGGTGCGCCACTTGGTGCACGGCGAGCTGTATGGGGAAGGCAGCACGTTCCAGCCGGCCGTGCTGCGATCCGGCCGCGGCCGTCAGCCGCCGACCCTCACCACCCCGCCATGACCGCGCCCAGCGCGCATCGGTTCCTCATCGTGGCCGACGGCCAGTTCGCCCCGATGATCTCGAAGACGGCCAACTCCTGCATCCGCTACTTCCCCGAGCGCATCGTCGGCGTGTTCGACCGCGAGCACGCCGGCAAGACGGTGCAGGACGTGCTCGGGTTCGGGGGCCGGATCCCCGTCGTGGGCGACTTTGCGCAGGGGCTCGAGCTGGGCGGGGGCGCCACCACCGTACTGGTGGGCATCGCCCCGGCGGGCGGCCGGCTGCCGGACGAATGGCGCGCCTGGATTCGCCTGGCCATCGAGCGGAAGCTCGAGATCTGGAGCGGGCTGCACACGTTCATCTCCGACGACCCGGAGCTGGGCCCCATCGCGTGCCGGCTCGGGGTGCGGATCCTGGACGCCCGCAAACCGCCGGCCAACCTGCCCATCGCCGACGGCCGGGCCGGCGAGGTGGACGCGTACGTCGTGCACGCCGTCGGGTCGGACTGCAACGTCGGCAAGATGACCGCCATGCTGGAAGTCCGGACCGCGCTGGTGCGCCGGGGCGTGCGCGCGCGCTTCGCGGCGACGGGGCAGACGGGCATCTTCATCGAAGGATGGGGAACCGCCGTCGACGCCGTCGTCGCCGACTTCATCGCCGGGGCGGCCGAGGAGCTGGTGCTCCAGGCCGCCAGGGACGCCGATGTCGTCTTGGTGGAGGGGCAGGGGAGCCTGCTCCATCCCGGCTACTCCGGCGTCACCCTCGGCCTGTTGCACGGATCGATGCCCCGTGCGCTCATCCTCTGTCACCAGTCGTCGCGTGACTACATCGGGGACTACCATGGCCGGAAGCCGTGGGTGATGATCCCCCCGCTCACCGATCTCATCGCGCTCTATGAGCGCGCCGCCCAGCCCGTCTTTCCCACCAAGGTCATCGGTATCTGCCTCAACACCTGCGATCTGGACGACGCTGCGGCGCGGCGCTCGGTGGAGCGGGCCGCCGCTGAAACGGGACTCCCAGTGGCCGATCCGGTTCGCTTCGGTCCGGCACCGCTCGCGGACGCCGTGATGCATGCCGCGCGGGAGTGGAACGAGAGCCGCTAGTGCCGTTCCAACTTGTTTGTCCGAATTACCTGAGGCGATTCCTTTGGCCGGTTGTTTGGACGCGGCGAGCGTTATGGTCTCGGAACCGGTTCGCAAGTCGCCGGTCGCACCCGTCTAGAACCCCCCGTCTCGTTCGCTGAGTAAGACGTAGGTGTACCCCTTACCGGGACTCTTTTCGGCGTGAATAGTTGGAACGGCACTAGCCGGAACGCGTAGGTTCGATCCCACCGGCAACATTACGATGGCACTTTCACAGCGCCCACGACCCATGCTGAGGGGTGGAATTTGCGTCGCGGGTCTTCGCTGAGTGGCCGCTCCTGCGCGCGCGCCTGCTGCGCACACGTCTCGGAGTGTGGCTGGTGCTCCTGCTCGCCGTGTTGTGGCGACTCGAACGAACCAGTCCCCGACTCGATCCGCTCGGGGCCGCGACGCTCGGCGCGGTGCTGTGTGTCGCCGCGCTGTCCGGCTCCCGTGCAGATCGCGCAGCGCTGGCGCACCGCCTGCTCCAGCCCACGTCGCCGCCGGCGGTAGCGGTTGGCCGCTGGCTCGCCGCGCTCGCCGGCGCGTCCGTGCTCGTGCTGGCCGTGGCCGTTCAAGCAGGGGTGGGCGCCGCGATCGCTGGACTCTCGGGGGCCGCAGCGATGTCCGCCTGCGCCCTCGCGCTGGTGTTGATCGGCGGCAACGCGCTTGCGGTCGTGGCGTTCGGGTGGCTGCTGCTGGTAAGCGGCGTGCCGCCGGAAGCCGTGCTGGGTCCCCACCACGCTGACCCGGCGTCGCTCGTCACAGCGGGGTTGCTCGAGATCGGTCCCTCTATATGGCGCTACCGGGGCATCGCCACGGGCGACCTGGGCGCTCTGGCCCACGCCGCTGTCTGGGTCGGCTTCGGTCTGCTCACCGCGACCTGGCGAGTACGACGGTTGGGCAGTCGGGGCCTATGACGATCCCGCTGCAGGTCCGGGGCGTGCGCCGCGTGTTTCGCCGGGCGTTCGGCCGGCCCCCGGTGGTCGCGATCGCGGAGGCGTCGTTCGAGCTGAGCGGAGGCGAGATCGCGTGTCTGATCGGGTCCGATGGCGCCGGCAAGACGACACTGCTCGGCATAGCAGCGGGCCGGTTGCGGCCCGACGCGGGAATCGTGCGCATCGAGGGCCAGCCGGCGCACATTCCGGCGGCGCGTCGGATTGTCGGACTCGCACCCCGCGATGCTGGGTTTCCACCCGGCCTCACTGTGCGCGATCTGCTCGGCTACAGCGCGAGCTGTCATGCGAGCGGCCGGGCGCGCGCAGACATGGTGCGGGAGGCGATCGAAGTCGCGGGGCTCGACGGCGTCGTCCATCGGCGGGCGACGACGCTGGCGCTTCCCGACGCACGCCGGTTGTTGCTGGCGTTGGCCGCGCTGGGCGGGCGTCGAGTGGTGCTGCTGGACGAGCCGTTCGCCGGCCTCGACGCGATCGGCCGGCGCGATCTGGGCGAGCGATTGCAGCGGCTCGCGGCCGCGGGGGCGAGCGTCCTGCTCTCGTCCTCCGATCCGATCGGGCTCGAGCGCCTGGTCGACCGCGTCCTCGTGCTGCGCGCGGGTCGTCTGGTCCGGGTCTCGCCGGCGGCCGCGCTTCTGGGCGGCCGGGTGCTCGAGGTGGCGCTCGATGCGCCGCCGCGCCAGCCGCCTCCGGGATTCCGCGTCACCGCGACCGGGATCGAGGCGGATCTCGGCCACCAGTCCGCTGAGGCGGCCCTGTCATTGTGTCGGGCCCACCGCCTGGTGGTCCGTGGCTCACGCGTCCGGCTCAAGACGCTCGACGAAGCCACGCTCGATGTGGAGGATATCGTGGCGCGTTGACCGGGTCCGCGCCGCATCGCTAGCGCCGTTCCAACCTCTTCTGAACAATCGTGGGGCGGATTGCATTACACATACGTCCTCCTCAGTGAAGCGGACGGGCGCTTCTACATTGGCGCCACACGGGACTTACGGGGAAGGGTGCGCGCCCACCAGTGGGGGCGTGTCCGCTCGACATCCTACCGACAGCCATTGCGGTTGGTCTACTATGAGGCTTGTCTGAGTGCCGACGACGCGTATCGGCGCGAACGCTTCCTGAAGAGTGGACGCGGAAGTCGATATCTGCGCCAACGACTATCTGGTTGGCTCCTTGCGCCAATGGAGAATGGGTTGGAACGGCGCTAGCTTGCGCGGTCCATGACGCTCCAGCTCTACAACACGCTCAGTCGCCGGATCGATCCGTTCGCGCCGCTCCACCCGCCGCACGTGACGCTCTACACCTGCGGTCCAACCGTCTGGAACTACGCCCACATCGGGAACTTCCGCACCTTCCTGTTCCAGGACGTGCTGCGACGTTGGCTCGAGCGGTCGGGATACGAGGTGCTGCACATCATGAACCTCACCGACGTGGACGACCGCACCATCAAGGCGGCCGCGGCGGCGGGGAAATCGCTGACGGAGCACACCGAGCCCTACACGCAGGCGTTCTTCGAGGATCGCGATTTTCTCCGGATCACACCGGCCCACGTGTACCCGCGGGCCACGGGGTCGATTGCCGCGATGGTCCAGCTGGTGCAGCGTCTGCTCGACAAGGGCGTTGCCTACAAGGGCGAAGACGGGTCGGTGTATTTCGCCATCGACCGGTTCCCGACCTACGGCCGTTTGTCTCGACTCGACACACGTGAGATCAAGGTCGGGGCGCGGGTCGCGAGCGATGAGTATGCGAAGGAGAACCCGAGCGACTTCGCCCTGTGGAAGAAGGCCGAGCCGCTGGACGAGCAGGTCGGGGCGGCGTGGGATGCCCCGTTCGGCCGGGGCCGCCCCGGCTGGCACCTGGAGTGCTCGGCGATGTCGTTGGAGGAGATCGGACGGCGCTTCGGGGTCCAGACCCTCGACATCCACGCTGGTGGGGTGGATCTGATCTTCCCGCATCACGAGGATGAGATCGCGCAATCCGAAGCGGTCACGGGGCAGCCGTTCGCCCGCGTGTGGATGCACGGCGCGTTCTTGAACGTGCGCGGCAGCAAGATGTCGAAGCGGTACGGCAACTTCCTCACGGCGCGCGACCTCAAGGAAGCGGGGGTGGATCCGGGCGCGATCCGCCTGCTCACATTCCAGACGCACTATCGCAAGGAGCTGGACTACAACGACGACGCCTTGGCTGGAGCGCGTGAGATGTCGCGCCGCTTCGGCGCATTCCGCGATCGCCTGCGCGAGCGGACCGGGGTGGACGACGATGCGTCGTTCGTGACGCTGGCAGCCGAGCGCGAGCGGCACTTCCGCGAGGCGCTCGACGACGATCTGAACGCGCCACGCGCGGTCGCGGCGCTCAACGACTTCATGTCGGAAGGCAACCGCCTGATGGACGGCGGCGCCCGGCCCGGAGGGCGCGCCCGAGCCGCGTGGGAGTTGATGGACGGCGTGCTCGATGCCTGTCCGTCAGTCGTCGTCGTGGATGCGGAGCTGATGCGCTGGGTCGAGGAGCGGCTTGCCGCTCGGGCGGCCGCGCGTCAGGCGAGGAATTTCAAGGAAGCCGACCGCATCCGGGAAGAACTACGCGCCCGGGGTGTCGAGATCGAAGACACCCCGGGCGGGACGAAGTGGCGGAAGGTCTAGAGGCCCGGCATTCCCATCGCGGGGCGGTAGTAGAACTGCCGCGTGACGACGGAGAGGATAATCGCCAGCACGATGGCGCACACGATTACCACCACCGTGTACCCCATCGCCTTGTCTTGCGGTGACTTCATCAGGATCGGCAGGCCGAGGAACAGTAGATACAGGCTGTACAGGCCCAGCAAGCCGAGGATCGCGAGGGCCGGGATGATGGCGAAGATCCCGGCGACCCAGGCGGCCGTGGCGGAGTAGGCCGCGACTTTGAGTGCCTGGATTTGGTTCTTCTGGCCGCCGAACGTCGGGGCCAGCGCGTCGATGATCAGTGCCAACACGAACGTGCCGACCAGCGCGCCCACGTATTGCACCACCGCCATCCGAAGCCCAAAGCTGATCGGGATCTTCATGGCCCCGACGAATGGCAGCCGCATGCCGAGGACCGACCAGCCGATCAGGCTCGCCACTGGTCCGATCGCGGCGAGCGGAACGATGTAGCCCATGTAGAGGCCACCTACCGTCGCCGGCTCAGTGTCGATCACCGGCCATTCCTGCTTGGGCTGGAACAAGATGTTCTTCGCCCGTTCCATCAGAGCCATGGTTTCCTCCCGCTCGGGGGCTGAAAGTTCCCCACCATCGTGCCTCCGGGACGGCGATTGCGCAACTGCGCCCCGGGGCGAGATTCAAGCTCGTATCGGGAGCCGTCACACTTCTGGAGGTACGTGTATGCGTCGTGTTCCGTTCGCGCTGATGATCGCCGTCCTGACCGGTTTCCGCGGGTTGACCGGCCAGCTGCCGGGCGCCGCCAGCGACCTGCTGCGCCGGCTCTACGCTTCCCGCGACTTCGCCTCGCAGGCGTTCGGACCGGTCCGCTGGATGAGCGGCGGCGCGGCCTACGCCACCATCGAGCCCTCGGCCCTGGTGCCCGGGGCTCAGGACATCGTGCGGTACGAGACGGCCACCGGAGCGAGAACCGTCCTCGTCTCGGCGCGCCAGCTGATCCCCAATGGCGCCCAGGCGCCGCTGGCCATCGAGGACTACGACTGGGCGGCGGGCGACTCGCTGCTGCTCGTATTCACCAATACGCGCAAGGTGTGGCGCCGGAACACGCGCGGCGACTATTGGGTGTTGAACCGGGGCAGCGGATCGCTGCGGAAGCTCGGTGGCCCCGGTGCCGCCGAAGCGATGCTCATGTATGCCACGTTCTCCCCCAAGGGCGACCGCGTGGCGTACGTGCGCCGCGGCGACCTGTACGTGGAACGGCTGGCCGACGGCACGATCACGCGACTCACCTCGGACGCCGACTCGCTCCACGTCAACGGGATGACCGATTGGGTCTACGAAGAGGAATTCGACCTGCGCGATGCGTTCCGCTGGTCGCCCGACGGGGCCAAGATCGCGTACTGGCGGTTCGACATGACCGGGGTCCGCACCTTCACCCTGATCAACGACACGGACTCGCTGTACCCGTTCACCATCCCGATCCAGTATCCCAAGACGGGGACCCCGAACTCCGCGGTGCGCGCCGGCATCGTGAGTGCGGACGGCGGCAACACGACCTGGATCTACCTCGCCGACGACCCGCGTGACAACTACCTGCCGCGCATGGAATGGGTCGACTCCAAGGAGCTCGTGCTGCAGCGGATGAACCGCCAGCAGAACACGGACCGGGTGATGCTCGCCGATGCCGTCACCGGCGGGACGCGCGCGATCCTGACCGAGCGCGACAGTGCCTGGCTCGACGTGGTCGACGAGATCAAATGGCTCGCGGGCAACAACCGGTTCCTGTGGCTCTCCGAGCGCGACGGCTGGCGTCACGTGTATGTGGTGGCGAGGGACGGGAGCCGGCCGGTCCTCATCACTCCCGGCTTGTTCGACGTGATCGAGATTGCGGCGGTGGATGCGGCCGGCGGGTGGCTGTACTACATCGCGTCGCCCGACAACGCGACGCAGCGTTACCTGTATCGTATGCGTCTGGACGGCGGCGGAAAACCCGAGCGCGTCACGCCGGCCGGCGCCACGGGGACCCACTCGTATGTCGTGTCCCCGGATGCGCACTGGGCCATTCATACCGCGTCGCGGTTCGACGCTCCGCCCACGACCGACCTGGTTCGGCTGCCGTCGCACCAGGTGGTCCGGACCCTGGTGGAAAACGCCACGCTGCGCGCGGCGGCGGACTCGCTCATCACTCGTCCCACCGAGTTCTTCAGAGTGAAGGTCGGGGAAGGCGTGTCGCTCGATGGATGGATGATCCGGCCGCGGAACTTCGATTCGACCAAGACCTACCCGCTGCTGATGCACGTCTACGGCGAACCGGCGGGACAGACGGTGATCGACGGCTGGCTCGGTACCGGCGAGCTGTGGCACCGGATGCTGGCCGATCAGGGGTACATCGTGGCGAGCGTGGACAATCGCGGCACGCCGGCCCCGCGCGGGCGGGCCTGGCGCAAGGTCGTATACGGACGCATCGGCGTGCTCTCCAGTCGGGAGCAGGCGGACGCCGTCCGGGCGCTCACCCGGGCGCGGCCTTACCTCGATTCGACGCGCGTGGCCATCTGGGGGTGGAGCGGCGGCGGCTCGAGCACGCTGCAGGCCATGTTCCGCTATCCGGAGGTGTACCAGGTCGGCATGTCGGTCGCGCCCGTCCCCGACCAGCGCCTGTACGACACGATCTACCAGGAGCGCTACATGGGGCTTCCATCGGAGAATGGAGAGGGCTATCGGCTGGGGTCACCGATCACCTTCGCCGACGGACTGCGCGGTCGGCTGCTCCTGGTGCACGGATCGGGAGACGACAACGTGCATTATCAGGGATCGGAACGACTGGTCAACCGGCTGGTGGCGCTGGGGAAACAGTTCGACTTCATGGCCTACCCGAACCGCTCCCACTGCATTTGCGAGGGACGCGGGACCTCACTGCACATCTACTCGCTGCTCACGCGCTACCTGCTGGAGCATCTGCCGGCTGGCCCGCGCTGACTACCGTCTCCGAACGTCGTACACCGGATGCAGCTCCCACAGGGCCCGGACCGACGTGTTGCAGCGACCGTGCCCCCCGTCGCTCTGGTCATGCTTGCGCGTCGTGCGCCGGTGCTGGCCGTCGTAGAATGCGGCACCGGCGATCCGCACCTCGAGCGGCGCGTCGAGATCACCCTCGCCGTCGATGTGCCGCCCCGCCAGGAGAGTGTTGAGCTGGGCTCGCGCCCGGCGGAACGCCCCACCCAGCGCGCCTAGCGGGATCTCAACGACGATGCACGACTCGGGCGGGCTGGTCGCCGCAGCGGTGAGCTCGATGTGCCAGTCGCCGTCATCCTTCTTCTTCTCGATCCGACGGATCCATCCGCGCACGACGTACCGATTCAGCTCGCGGCCGGCCCGCACCGCGCAGCGGTCGGCTGGGCCGAGCGCCGGCGGCGTCCAGCGCGTCAGGATGTCTGTGATGGTGGCGGGAGTGGCCGCTCCGCCGGCGAGTGTCGTATCGATCTTCACGCTCCAGCGGTAGTGGGGCTGGTCACAGCGTTGGCGCGGGGCCGCAGTGCGGGAGGCCAGGAGGCCGGCCACAGCGGCGATCGCAGGGAGGCTTATGCTCCGCGGCATTACGGGGTTTTCGGATGCACGGCGGCCACGAGCCAGCCGATGCCGGCTCCCAGCACGGCACCGCCGAGCACGTCGGTCGGGAAATGACTGCCGCCCGCCAGGCGAAGGACGCCCACGCCCGAGGCGCCGCCGTACAGCAGTATCGCGTTGCGCGTCCGGTGCGGCAGGTGCTCGCGATTGGCCATCACGAGATACGAGGTCGCCACCGCGAAGGCGAGGGAGGTGTGACCCGAAGGGAACGACCGCTGGTTTTCTGGATCGGTCGCGGCCGCGACTGCGCCGCTTGTATACAGCACCGGGCGCTTCCGGTGGAAGGCCACCTTCAGCCAATCCGTCGACGCGGCGGTCAAGGTGATCGTGTTCGCGAGCACCGCGAGGTTGCCCCGAGCCTGCGCGGACGAGCGATCGTGCACGGCCACGTAGGTCGCCATTCCGCCCACGCCGAGCAGCAGCACCGTGCTGCCGTTTCGGGCGAGCGGAGAGTTCTCGCCCACGACCCACCGATCGATGCCCGGCAGCCCGGAGGGACTGCAGGGTGCGCACGACGGCGCGCCGCTGGGGAGCTTGAGCAATCCGGGGAGTAGCGATACCACTCCCGTCCCCGCAACGGCGGCGATGTCGGCCCAACTCGACCGGTAGATCGGTGTTTGGGATGCGCCCTGCGCGACGCCGGCGGTCCCTGAAACAGCGAGCAGCGACAGAACGATCACAGTGAGACGCACGCCTAATCTCCGGGAGAACGGGGGATGCAAACTAACCCCGGCCGATGGCCGGGGTTGCCTTGTCCATGCGCTCCATCATCTGCTGTTGAGCGCTCCGCAGGTTTCCATCCGGGCCTGGTTGGCGCCGTTCGTAACGGCCGTCCGGCCGCAGCTCCCAGGCGGTGGGGTCGTCGAGCTCCGCGGTCAGAATCCAATCGAGGTGCTGCTGGGCGCCGGGATGCTGCACCGGCGTGACGACTTCGACCCGGCGCCGCAGGTTGCGCGGGCGCCAGTCGGCGGAGCCGATGTAATACTCCGGCGCTCCGCCGTTGGCGAAGTGGAAAATGCGGGCGTGCTCGAGAAAGCGGCCCAGCACGCTGACCACCCGGATGCGCTCGGACAGTCCGGGCACCCCGGGGCGGAGGCGGCACAGGCCGCGGTCCGAGATCTCAATGTCGACGCCGGCCTGCGCCGCACGGTACAGCGCCATGATGATCTCGTTGTCCGCCAGGCCATTGAGCTTCACCCGGATCCGGCCGCCCCGTCCCGCGCGGGCGTGCTGCGCCTCCCGCTCGATCAGCTCGAGGAACCGGGGCAGCATGTGCGTCGGCGCGACCAGCAGCCGCCGATAAGGCGATTCGGGGGGCCGGGAAGACCCCGACAGCTCGTTGAAGAGATCGTTCAGGTCGGCGCCGATGGCCTCGTCCGCCGACAGCAGGCCGAGGTCGGTGTACAGCGCCGCGGTCGCGGCGTTGTAATTCCCGGTGCCGATGTGCACGTAGCGCCGGACGACGTCACCCTCGCGGCGCACGACCAGGGCCGTCTTGCAGTGGGTCTTGAGCTTCACCAGGCCGTAGACGACGTGGATACCGGCCTCCTCCAGCTTGCGGGCCCAGTCCACGTTGCGCTCCTCGTCGAAGCGGGCTTTCAGCTCGACGAAGACGAAGACCTCCTTGCCGGCCCGGGCGGCCCGCAACAGCGCGTCCACGATCCCGGATCGCCCGCCCGCCCGGTACAGGGTGAGCTTGATCGCCACCACGGCCGGGTCGTCGGCCGCCTCGACGAAGAAGCGCTCGACCGTCGCCTCGAAGGCATCGTACGGATGGTGCACCAGGACGTCACCCTGCTTGAGTACCTCGAAGATCGATCGGTCCGGGTCGAGTGGGGACCGGCCGCGAAAGGGAGGGAACTGCAGCTCGGGACGGGCCAGGCCCGCGATCTCGCGCAACGCGCCGAGGTCGACGAGGGTTTCCGCTTCATACAGATCGTCGGGGCCGATCGTGTTGACATCCCCGACTTCCTCGAACTGCAGCTCGCGCACCAGCAGGTCGCGGACGGCCTGAGGCATCGCCTGCTCCACCTCGACGCGGACCACGGCGCCGTAGGGACGTCGCTTGGTCTCCTCTTCGACGACCTGCAACAGGCTCGCCGCCCGCTCCTCGGCGAGCTCGAGGTCACCGCTGCGGGTGATGCGAAACGCGTACGCTCCTTCCACACGCCGGCCCGGGTACAAAGCGTCGAGGCCGCCACGCACCACGTCTTCGAGCGGGACGAACGTCTCGCCCGCGAGCGGTACGAACCGCGGCAAGCCTTCCGGCAGCTTCACGCACGCGAAATGGAGCGCGCCGCCGCGCGGGTCCCGCACCACGGCGGCAAGACACAGGCGGGCGTTCGGAATGACCGGGAAAGGGTGGCCGGGCGCGCGGGTGATCGCCTGAGGGGTGAGGGCGGCGAACACTTGATCGGCGAAATAGCGCTTCAGTACGTCCCGCTGTTCGTCGTCCAACTCGGCCCACCGCAAGATACGGACGCCGTGCTCGGCGAGCGCCGGCAGGCAGGTCGTCGTCCAGCAGCGCTCCTGTCGCAAGATCAGCGGGCGCAGCCGCAGCGCGATAGCCTCGAGCTCTCCCCGTGGCGTGAGGCCGTCGTCGCTGCGCGTGGTGTATCCGGCAGCGGCCGCGCGCGCCAGCGCCCCCATCCGCACCATGAAGAACTCATCCAGGTTCGCGCTGAGGATCGAAAGAAACCGCACGCGCGCTAGCAGCGGTACGCGGGGATCTTCGGCCAGCTCGAGGACCCGCTCGTTGAAGGCGAGCGTGGACAGCTCTTCGTTGAGTAGCTGATCCGGCGCCGGCCGTGCCGCGTCGTGGGCCAGCGGGCTAGCGTCCTCGGCCTCCACGAGGGCCCGGAGTGGCGCCTGGGCCTCCGGCGCCGAGGGCGGCGGGCGATCCGGAAACACGTCGGCGCGCGCCGCTACGGCCAGCGCGGCAAGCGTGCGGGGCTCTCGGAGGGCGGGCGAGCCGACGCGCGACAGTACGTCGTCGAGCGGCAGCCAGCGACATTCGCCTGCGGCGCCGTGCCCGCTCACTCGACGCGCCAGCC
>JBGQFX010000039.1:0-31374 GCA_041497135.1 Gemmatimonadota bacterium
AACTCGCTCCGCTACCGGTTGAAGTACGCCTATGCGACGTACACGCCGACCGGCAGCGCTCTCACCTTCAAGATGGGCATGATCCACACGCCCTTCATCGACTGGGAAGAGGCGCTGTGGGACTACCGTATGCAGGGGCAGATGGCGATGGAGCGCGGTGGCTACCTGTCCTCATCGGACATCGGCTTCGGCGTCGACGGCAAGTGGGGCCCGGACAACGTCAACATGCAGCTCGTGTTCGTGAACGGCGAGAGCTACAGCGGCGGGCCCGGCGATCAGCGCAAAGACGTCATGGGCCGCATCTCGTGGCGCGCCCTGATGACGGACGATTCGAGCCGTGTCGGTGGCCTGCGCGTGACCGCATACGGCGGCTACGGCAAGCCGACGTCGGGCGGGCAGCGCAACCGGTTCCTCGGCATGATCTCGTATCGCACCAAGCACCTCACCCTCGCAGGTGAGTTCGCGTCGACCAAGGATTCCGTCACCGGCACCCCCACACCCTCGACCACCGGTCGGGTGATCTCGGCCTTCGGCGTGTACAAGGTCCCGAACTCGAAGGTCGCGTTGATCGCCCGCGTGGATATCACCGACCCGAACACCAGCGCCGCCAACGACAACCTGACCCGGATCATCGGCGGCGTGTCGTATCAATTGAGCCCCAATCTCCGGCTGCTGCTGGATCTGGACAACCTGAGCTACGAAGCAACGCCCTCCCCGGCCCAGGAGGCCGTGCGGTCCCAGGCGCTGTTCCAGACACAGATCACCTTCTGACCGATCGAGGCGACGAAATGAAGCGCAGGGCATTCTTGGGTGTGGCGGCGGTGCTCGGGTTGAGCGCCGTCCCCGCGGCCGCGCAGGTAGTGAAACTCACCGGCGCCGGCGCGACGTTCCCCAACGTCATTTATCAGAACTGGATGCTGACGTACAATCGGGCGAACTCCGGCGTCCAGCTGAACTATCAGTCGATCGGGTCGGGCGGCGGCATCCGGCAGTTCTCGGACAAGACCGTCGACTTCGGGGCCACCGACGCTCCGATGAGCGATTCCGCCATCGCGGCGATTCAGGGCAACGTGCTGCATATCCCCACCGTCATGGGCGCGGTCGTCGTGACGTACAACCTCCCCGGCGTCACTCAGCAGCTCAAGTTCACGCCGGCGCTCATCGCCGACATCTTCATGGGCAAGCTGACCAAGTGGAACGATGCCCGCATCTCGGCGGTCAATCCGGGCCTCGGGCTCCCGGACATGGACATCCTCGTCGTGCACCGCTCCGACGGGTCGGGCACGAGCTACATCTGGACCGACTACCTGTCGAAGTTGAGCCCGGAGTGGAAGGACAAGGTGGGCAAGGGCACCTCGGTCAACTGGCCGGTCGGGCTGGGTGGCCGGGGCAACGAGGGCGTCGCGGCGACCGTGAACCAGACGCCGGGCGCGGTCGGGTACGTCGAGCTGGCCTATGCCCGCGGCAACCGGCTGCCCTACGGTCAGGTGCAGAACCGCGCCGGCGTATTCATGAACCCGACGCTCGAGGCCACGACGGCGGCATTCGCCGCCGCTCTGTCCAGCATGGGTCCGACCACCGACTTCCGTGTGTCCATCACCGACCCGGCGGCCGCGGACGCGTATCCGATCGCCAGCATGACCTACCTGCTGCTGCGCAAGTCGTACGATGACGCCGCCAAGACCGCGGCCCTCATCAAGTTCATCTGGTGGGCGGAAACCGACGGTCAGGCCAAGGCGGCACCCTTGGGCTATGCCCCACTGCCTGTGGCCCTGCGCCCGTGGATCGCGGACCGTTTGAGCGCGATCACGGTCGGTGGCCAGAAGCTTTGGACGCCCCGACCAAGGTGAAGGCTGCCGTGCGTTCCGCGACGACGCGCAACTTCGGCGACCCCACCTATCGCGTGGTCCTCACGCTGCTGGCGGTGCTGTTACCGCTCCTGCTGCTCGCCGTCGCCGGTCAGCTCGGCATCAGTGCCGCCCCAGCGCTCAAGAAGTTCGGCTTCAAGTTCCTCTGGACTACCACCTGGGACCCCGTGGCGGAGGTTTACGGAGCGGCGCCGATGATCTTCGGCACCGTCGTGTCATCCCTGCTGGCGCTGCTCATCGCCGTTCCGCTGTCCCTGGGGGTTGCGATCTTCCTTACCGAATTCGCCCCTCGCTGGGTGCGACAGCCGGTCGGGTTCCTGGTGGAGCTGCTCGCGGCGGTGCCCAGCGTGGTGTACGGGCTGTGGGGTGTGTTCGTGCTGATTCCCCTGCTGCGCACCGTCGCCGTGCCGCCGCTCCGGGCGCTGCTCGGCTGGACGCCCTTCTTCAAGGGCGTGTTCTACGGCAACTCGATGCTCGCCGGCGGCGTGATTCTGGCAATCATGATCGTTCCCTACATCGCCTCCGTCTCGCGCGAGGTGCTGCTCGCCGTCCCGGCCAGCCAGCGCGAGGCGGCGATGGGCCTGGGGGCGACCCGCTGGGAAGCCGTGTGGAGCGCCGTCTTGCCCTACGGCCGCGCGGGCATCATCGGCGCCGTGATGCTCGGGTTCGGGCGCGCCCTGGGTGAGACGATGGCCGTCACGATGGTGATCGGCAACCGCCACGACCTGGGCGCCTCGCTGTTGCAACCGGCGTACACCATGGCCGCCGCCATCGCCAACGAGTTCAGTGAAGCGACGACGCCGATGTACCTGTCGGCCCTGTTCGCGGTCGGCCTCGTCCTGTTCGTCATCACCGTGACCATCAATGCCCTGGCGCGCCTGCTCGTGTGGCGCGTCGCGAAAGGTGCGGCCGTGGGGAGCACGGCCTTATGAGCGCGCGGGCACTGCGCCGCCGGGCCAAGAGCGCGCTGATGACCACGATCGTGGTCGCACTCGCCTTGCTGGCGGTCGCCCCGCTGCTCGCGATTTTCGCCGACCTGGTTCACAAGGGCGCCACATCGATCGACTGGAGCTTCTTCCTGAAGAGCCCGGTGCCCGCCGGTGAAACCGGCGGCGGCGTCGCCAACGCGATCGTGGGGTCCGGCATCGTCGTAGCACTCGCCTGCTTCGTCGGGATTCCGATCGGCGTCGGCACAGGGCTGTTTCTGGCCGAATACGGCGGCGGCCGGCTGGGATGGCTGGTCCGCTTCGTCGCCGACGTGATGAACGGCACGCCCTCCATCGTGGTCGGCATCTCCGCCTGGACCTGGCTGGTGCGTCCGGCGGGCCATTTCTCCGCCCTGGCCGGCGGCGCCGCCCTCGCGATGCTCATGATCCCGATGCTCGCGCGCACCACGGAAGAGATGGTGCGTCTGGTTCCCAATTCGCTGCGTGAGGCGGCACTGGCGCTTGGGTATCCGCGCTGGCGCACTTCCCTCGCCGTCGTGGCCCGCACCGCGATGGGCGGTATCGTGACCGGAGCGCTCGTCGCGGTGGCCCGCGTTGCCGGCGAGACCGCCCCGCTCCTGTTCACGGCGCTCGGCAACCTGAACTTCTCGACGGCCATCGGCGAGCCGATGCAGACGCTGTCATTGCAGATCTACGTCTATGCCACCGGTCCGTTCGAGGAGTGGCATCGCCTCGCATGGGCCGCGGCCCTGGTCCTCATGGGGATGGTCCTGGTGCTCTCTCTCACGGCCCGCTGGGTCACGCGGCAACGCCATGCTCAGTAACTCCGTGGCGCCGCTCGAGCCCGCCATCGCTCGACCGAAGCTGGTCGAGGTGACGCCTGCCACAGGTACGGGCCCCGACAACTGCCTGGTGCGCATCGAGACGCGTCGCCTCACCGCGTTGTTCGGCCGCAAGGTCGCAGTGCGGGAGGTGTCCCTCTTTTTCCCGACCAACACGGTCACCGCCATCATCGGCCCCTCCGGCTGCGGCAAGAGCACCTTCCTGCGCTGCCTGAACCGGATGCACGAGCTGTCGGACGGTGGCTGGACGACCGGCGCCGTGCTGCTCGATGGGGAAGACATCTACGGCGGCACGCTCGATCCCGTGAGCGTCCGGCGCCGGGTGGGCATGGTGTTCCAGCGCCCCACGCCGTTCCCCACCATGTCGATCTACGACAACGTGGCGGCGGGGCTGCGCGTGGGAGCGGGGCGACGTCGTGCCGACGTGAAAGAGGTCGTCGAGCGAGCCTTGCGCCAAGCGGCGCTGTGGGACGAAGTGAAGGATCGGTTGCACTCGAGCGCCGTGGCCCTGTCGGGCGGACAGCAGCAGCGTCTCTGCATCGCGCGGGCCGTGGCGCCCGCCCCCGAGGTCCTGCTCCTGGACGAGCCCACCGCGTCGCTCGATCCCGCGGGCACCCAGCGCATCGAGGAGCTGTGCCACGAGCTGAAGCGGCAGTACACGATGGTGATTGTCACCCACAACATGCAGCAGGCCGCCCGCGTGTCGGACTACACCGCCTTCTTCTATATGGGCGAGCTGATCGAGATCGATCGCACCACGAAGCTCTTCACGCGACCCGCCAGGGAGCAGACCGAGGCGTACCTCACCGGGCGGTTCGGATGACCGCCGCCGCCCCCGCGAGGCTGCTCACGATCCCGCCCGAGCCGGTGAGCCCTTTCCCGGCCATCGACGTGCGCGACTTCGCGTTCTGGTATGGATCGCGCCAGGCGCTGGCCGAGTTGAGCATCGCCATTCCGCGCCGCGCGGTCACGGCACTCATCGGCCCCTCCGGCTGCGGCAAGAGCACGTTTCTGCGCGCGCTGAACCGGATGAACGACCTCATCCCGGACACGCGGCACACCGGGGACATTCTGCTGGAAGGGGTCTCGCTCTACTCCCCCGGCACCAACGTGGTGGAGCTGCGCCGGCGGGTCGGCATGGTGTTCCAGCGTCCCAATCCGTTTCCGAAGACGGTGTTCGACAATGTGGCCTACGGCCCCCGCATCAATGGACTCGCGCCCGAGCGGGAAATGACCGAGCGGGTGGAGCGCGCCTTGCGCCACGCGGCATTGTGGGATGAAGTGAAAGACCGGCTCGACGATCCGGGGACCGGGCTCTCGGGCGGCCAGCAGCAGCGCCTCTGTATCGCCCGGGCGCTCGCCAACGAGCCCGAGGTGCTGCTCATGGACGAGCCGTGCTCGGCGCTCGACCCCATCGCCACCGAGCGGATCGAAGAGCTCATCGTCGAGCTCACGAGGGACTATACCATCGTGATCGTGACCCATAACATGCAGCAGGCGTCACGCGTTTCCGAGTTCACCGGCTTCTTCTATCTGGGTCGCCTGGTCGAGTTCGGAGACACGGCGCAGCTGTTTACGAGGCCCCGGGATGAGCGCACCGAGGCCTACATCACAGGACGGTTCGGATGACTCCCCAGCTGGCACATCGTCACTTTCACGACGAGCTCTCGGAGCTCAAGTCCACGCTCCTCGCCATGTCGGCCGAGGCGCAGACGGCGCTCGCGGCGGCGGTCGAAGCGTTGCTGCAACGCGACGGGAACAAGGCCTCGCAAGTGATCGCGGGAGACCACAAGATCGACGCGTTCGAGGTCGAGATCGAGGATCTGGTGGTCAAGCTGCTCGCCACGCAGCAGCCGATGGCGAAGGATCTCCGGTTGTTGATGGCGGCGACGAAGATCGCCAACGACCTGGAGCGCGTCGGCGACCACGCGGTCAACATCGCCCAGTCGGCCGAACGGCTGCTACAGGCGCCGCCGATCATGCCCGAGCCCGAGATCGTCGAGATGGCCCGCATGGCCCGGCGCATGCTCGCGGACGCCTTGGATGCCTTCGTGCGGGGCGATGCCCAAGCCGGTCGCGTCGTGTGCCAGCGCGACGATCAGGTGGACGGGCTCCATGACTCCGTGTTCCGCATTCTGCTCACACACATGATGGAGACGCCGCACATCATCAGCGCCGCGATGGAGCTGTTCCTCGTGAGCCGGAACCTCGAGCGCGTGGCCGACCTGGCGACCAATATCGCCGAAGACGTGGTGTTTCTGGTCGAAGGGAAGAGCATCAAGCACCATCTGGAGGACGGGCTACCGCGGGGGAAGACGGGGTGAGCGGGCTCTAGTGGTAGCCGTATCCTCCCGGCAGTACGACACGTCGTTCCAGGTACTCCCGCTTGGCAAACAGCCTGATCAGCACCAGACCGGCCACGAACCCGCCGATGTGGGCGAAAAACGCCGTTCCCCCACCCTGTTGCGCCCCCAGCGCCGGCAAGCCGCCCAGCACCTGAAGTAGAATCCAATAGCCGAGCATGACGTAGGCCGGGAGGGTGATGGTGGTCATGTAGAACCCGAGCGGCAACAGCGCATGGACCCGCACTTTGGGGTACAGGAGCAGGTAGGCGCCCAGCACTCCGCTGATGGCTCCGGAGGCCCCGACCATGGGCACGGCGGAGTTCGGAGACACCGCCATTTGGGTGGCCGCGGCGGCCACGCCGCATCCCAGGTAGAACACGACGAACCGGACGTGACCCATGGCGTCCTCGATGTTGTTACCGAATACCCAGAAGAACACCATGTTGCCGATCAGGTGCATCCACCCGCCGTGAAGAAACATCGAGGTCAGCACGGTCCAGTACTGCGGCCCCGCATCCACGGCGCAAAACAGATCCGGACCCAGCGCGATGCCGGCCCCCGGGGGCGCCCGCTGCAGCACCTCCGCCGGGATCAGGCCATAGTTGCAGACGGCCGTGGCCACGGAGCGCTCGACCCCGAGGCCCTCGAACAGCACCCACACGAGTACATTGAGGCCGATGATGCCGACCGTCACGATCGGTGGCAGAACGGTAGGATTCTCATCACGATACGGAATCACGGGCTAATCCTATGTGGAGCATGGGGGTTGCGCAAACTGCCGTTTTGACACCTTTTCCAGGCACGCCGGTTGCTCTTGCGACCGCCGGCGTAGTGTGCGCATCACCCACACCTGAAGGAGCATGGCATCATGGCTGAGAAGATCATCGGGATCGACCTGGGAACGACGAACTCCGTCGTGGCGGTAATGGAGGGGGGCGATCCCGTCGTGATCCCCAACGCCGAAGGCGGTCGCACCACCCCCTCGGTGGTGGCGTTCACCAAGGACGGCGAGCGTCTGGTCGGTCAGGTCGCCAAGCGGCAGGCGGTGACCAATCCGCAGAACACGATCTTCTCGATCAAACGGTTCATGGGCCGGCGCATCAATGAGGTCAGCGAGGAGATCAAGCGTGTTCCCTACAAGATCGCGGCGGGGACCAACGATCTCGCCTCAGTGGAGATCCAGGCGAAGCGCTACACGCCGCCCGAGATCTCGGCGATGATCCTCCAGAAGATGCGGCAAACCGCCGAGGACTATCTGGGGCACAAAGTCGAAAAGGCGGTCATCACCGTACCCGCCTACTTCAACGACTCGCAGCGGCAGGCGACGAAGGACGCCGGCAAGATCGCCGGTCTCGACGTAGTCCGGATCATCAACGAGCCGACCGCGTCGGCCCTCGCCTACGGGCTCGAAAAGAAGAAAGAAGAGAAAGTGGCCGTGTACGATCTCGGCGGCGGGACCTACGACATTTCGGTCCTGGAGCTGGCCGAGGGCGTGTTCGAAGTGAAGAGCACCAACGGCGACACCCATCTGGGTGGTGACGACTTCGACGCCCGCATCATCCAGTGGCTGGTGGACGAGTTCAAGCGCGATCAGGGCATCGACCTGTCCAAGGATCCGATGGCGTTGCAGCGTCTGAAGGAAGCCGCGGAAAAGGCGAAAATGGAGCTGTCGACGGTGATGCAGACCGAGTTGAACCTGCCGTTCATCACGGCGGACCAGTCCGGGCCGAAGCATCTCAACCTGACGCTCACGCGCGCCAAGCTCGAGCAGCTGGTGGACGACCTGGTGCAGCGGACGCTGCCGCCCATGAAGCAGGCCCTCAAGGACGCCGGATTGGAGCCCGGGCAGATCGACGAAGTGATCCTGGTCGGCGGCCAGACGCGCATGCCGAAGGTGCAGGACATCGTCAAGAGCTTCTTCGGGAAAGAGCCGCACAAGGGCGTCAACCCCGACGAGGTCGTGGCGATCGGCGCCGCCATCCAGGGCGGAGTCCTGGCGGGCGAGGTCAAGGACGTGCTGCTGCTCGACGTCACGCCGCTGTCACTGGGCATCGAGACGCTGGGTGGCGTGACCACGGTGCTCATCCAGCGGAACACGACGATCCCAACCAAGAAATCCGAGATCTTCTCGACCGCCGAGGACTCGCAGACCACGGTCGAGATCCACGTGCTGCAGGGCGAGCGGCAGATGGCGATGGACAACCGGACCATCGGCAAGTTCCAGCTGACCGGCATGCCGCCGGCCCCGCGGGGCGTGCCACAGGTCGAAGTCACCTTCGACATCGACGCCAACGGCATCCTCCACGTGTCGGCCAAGGACAAGGCGACCGGCAAGGAGCAGAAGATCCGGATCGAAGCGTCTTCGGGGTTGAGTGACAAAGACATCGACAAGATGGTCAAGGAAGCGGAGTCCCACGCCTCGGACGACAAGGGCCGGCGGGAGGAGATCGAGCGCCGCAACCGCCTCGACACCATGGTGTACGAGGTGGAGAAGAACTCGAAGGAATGGGCGGATCGGCTCGACGCGGGGCTCAAGACCCGTCTAGATGGTGCCGTGGAAGGGGCCCGGCAGGCGCTCCGGAGCGGCAACCCCGACGACATCGCCCGGGCCCTGGACGAGCTGCAGCAAGCCTATTCGGCCGCGGGAGCGTCGCTGTACGCGGCGACGCGCGGCGCCGAGGCCGGGACGGGAGCCCCAGGCGAGGCCGGCGCAGCCGGCGGGGCCGAGACGGGCACCCCCAAGCAGGAAAATGTGGTCGACGCCGACTATGAGATCGTCGACGACGACAAGAAGAAGTCATAACAACTCACGCGGGATTGACGATGTCGGTACGCACGAGAGATTGGTTGAAATTCATCGGGTTGGTCGGGTTGGCGTTCGTCCTTGGGCTCGCCTTCGCCTCCGCCCTCGACTTGCCGAAGAAGACGGCCGCCGAGCCGGCGACCCAGTTACAGGGGGCGGTTCAGCGCCCCGTCGTACCGGCCGCCCAACCTGTCGCCGACCTCGGCGACGCGTTCGTCGCCGTGGCGGAGCAGGTAAAGCCGGCCGTCGTGTTCATCACCTCGGAGATCCGGCAGCGTGCCGATACGCGCCACCTGCCGCCCGGGTTCGAGGACTTCTTCCCGCAGTTCAAGAATCGCCCGCAGATCCAGGAAGGGTCGGGCTCCGGGTTCATCGTGTCGCCGGACGGCTATATCCTCACCAACAACCACGTCGTGGCGGGCGCGGCGAAGGTGACGGTGAAGCTGCTGGACAACCGCGAGTTCGAAGCGCACGTGGTCGGCACCGATCCGCAGACCGATATCGCGGTCATCAAGATCGACGCCCAGCATCTGCCCGTGGTGGCCTTCGGCAACTCGGATTCGACCCGGATCGGCGAATGGGTGCTCGCGATCGGCAACCCGCTCGGCTCGGATTTCACCTTCACCGTGACGGCGGGGATCGTGAGCGCCAAGGGCCGGCTGCTCAACGGCCTCCAGGAGTCCCGCTACTCCATCCAGGATTTCATCCAGACCGACGCGGCCATCAACCCGGGGAACTCCGGCGGGCCCCTCGTGAACGTGCACGGCGAAGTCATCGGTATCAACTCCGCGATCGCGAGCGAAACGGGCTTCTATTCCGGATACGGTTTCGCCATTCCCATCAACCTGGCGCGCACGGTGATGCCGCAGCTCGTGGCCAGCGGCCACGTGCAGCGTTCGGTGATGGGCGTCAGCATCGGTCGGGTCAGCCAGGAAGACGCGGCGGACGTGGGCCTGCGGGATATCCGCGGCGTGCTGGTCGAGGGCTTCGCGGGCGAAGCATCGCCGGCCAAACGCGCCGGCATCGAGTTGGGCGACGTCATCATCGAGCTGGATGGGCAGCCGGTGAACTACGTGGCCCAACTGCAGCAGCGGGTCGGCTTCAAGAAGCCGGGTGAGACCGTCCAGGTGACGGTGCTGCGCAAGGGTGGTGTCCGGAAGCTCATCAGTGTGCGGCTGGCCGCCCAACCGGCCGCGGACACCGAGCAGGTCGCGTCCAGCAACGACGCGAAAGGCAACGCCGATGAAGCGTCGGCGACCACGAACAAGCTGGGCTTCGCGGTCGAGCCGCTTTCGCCCGACGATGCCTCCCGGGATCCCAAGCTGCAGCGTGCGATCGCGAGCACGGGCGGCGCCCTCATCGTGACCGACGTTTCGCCCGACGGGCCGGCGTACCGGAAGTTGTCCGCCGCCCAGGGCAGTCCGGACCTCGTCGTTCAGGTCAACGGCAAACCGACGCGCACGCGCGCGGATCTCCGCGCCGCCCTCGAGAACATCCACACCGGCGACATCGTCACGCTGCAGGTGCTGCGACACACGCCGGATGGCTGGGACACCGGGATCGTGCGCATCCGGGCCCGCTGAGCCAAGCCTAGAGGTAGGAGCTCGACGCGGCGCCGGGGGATTCCCCGGCGCCGCGTCATTTCGTTCCGCTTCAGCTACCGGCGCACCAACATCACCAGCCCCGCGGCCGCCATCCACGCGATGACGGCGCCCTGCGCATAGAATAGCCAGACTGAGGTCTCCAGGACGGCCAGCGGCACGACCATGCAGATCGCCCCCCCCAGGAAGGCCCACCAGGCGAGCCAGCGCGGCACCACACGACCGTTCCAGGTCGCCCAGCCCAGCAGATAGAACGCCAGACCCAGGGAGAAGGTCGCCAGCCGTTCCGCCGAGAGACCCATCGGATGCATCATGTCGTAGAGGAACACGGCGTGCGTGGCCGCGATGCCGGGCTCCGCGCTCGCGTAGGTGCGCGCGAGATGCCAGCCCGCCACCGCCATGAACAGGATGTTGATCATCAGCGCCGCAAAGCCGAACGTCGCCACGATGACACCGGCACGGGCGGGTCCGGCCCCGGGCGTTTCCTGATGGCGCAAGGACACCCCGGCCAGCCCGACGAGCATCAGCGGCAGCGCAAACAGCAGCGACCAGTGGATCGTGCGCCAGGCCGGCAGGCTGGCGATCTGCGCGAGCTGCATCGCTCCGTCGCCGCGGAGCACCGGATGCACCAGGCCGGCGACGCCGAACAGCAGCGCGCCGACCACGAGACACAACGCGTAGAACGGCGAGCGACGCACGGTGGTCATCGAGTCATCTCCCCGGAATGGCGTGGGCGAATAATCTAGCCCTGAGCGAGACGGCCGGTATATTGCTCCAGCCACACTCGATCCGGGAGCCACGACCATGCGGTTGACGCGAGTCCTGCGCGAGGGATTCTGGGCTGGATGCATCGGCGCGGCGGCGGTCGCGGCGTGGTTTCTGATCGTTGACGTGGTCAACGGCCGGCCCTTCTTCACCCCCGCGATGCTGGGCTCGGCGGTATTCTGGGGCGCGACCAGCCCGTCCCAGGTGGTGATCGAGTTCTCCCGGGTCGTGGGCTATACCATGATCCACACGAGCGCGTTCGTGGTGCTCGGCACGGTCGCCGCGGCCCTCATGGCACAGGCAGAGGACACGCCGCCCGCCCTGTTTCTCGTGATCGTGCTTGCCTGCTTCTTCGAGGTGGGGTTCTACGTGCTGGTGGCGATCATCGCCCAACCACTGCTCGGCGCGCTGGCCTGGTGGAACGTGGCGATCGGCAACGCGATCGCGGCGGGCGCCATGGCGTTCTATCTCTGGCGCCAGCACCCGGCCATCGCCGCCGAGCTCAAGAAACACCCGCTCGGGGCGACGCAGGACTAGGCGCCGGGGGGCAGTCCGTAGACTTCCCGCGGCACCTGCCGCTCGGCATCGCCCCGCGCTTCCCGCACCGACCAGCGGAACCACACCACCGTCATCGCCACCCAGAACACCAGTCCACCCGGCACCCACATCATCAAACCGCCGATCTGCTGATCGGCCATCGGGCTCAGACCCCACACACGCGGTGCCGCCGCGTAGAACGGGTACAACGGCGCGTCGGCGAGCGTGATCATCGCGCCGACGACGGACATCGGAATCCCGAGCAGGAAGAGATACAAGAGCTGTGCCGGATACGGCGCGCGCGGCAGCTCCGGCACCGGCGACAGGACCGGCCACCACATCACGACCGACGTCACGAGGAATACCAGGTGCTGCACGATGTGCAGGCCATGATGGCGCATCGCCGCCTCGTAGAAGGGCGGCAGATGCCAGAGCGCGATGGGCACCGTGAAAATCGCCGCGGCGGTCACGGGGCGGACCAGACGGACGCCCAGCCGGCGGAGCCAGGGCGGTCCCAGGACCCGACGCACCACGTCCGCGGGCAACCCGTACAGAAACAGCGGTGGGAACACCAATGTGAGCATCAGGTGCTGCACCATGTGAGCGCTGAACAGGTACTCGTCCGACAGGTCGTGCAGCGGGCCGTTCAAAGCCCCGAGCAGCACGAGCAGCGAAGCCGCGAACGCCGCCACGCGACGCCGCGACGCCCGGAGCCCCCCCAGAAACACGTAGAGCCCGCCCAACAGGACGAGCCCGATGACGACGCTCGGATGGATGCTCCACTGCCGCCAGTCGTCCGGCGGGGGAATCACGTCAATGCCCGAGGGTCAGCACCCCGAAGAGGAACAGCAGTCCGAGCATCACGCCCGAGGCGAGCAGGAGCGGCCCCCCGAACACCAGGGTGAAAAAGCGGCTGTCCATCTTCAGGTGCATGTAGAACATCACGACGATGGCGAACTTGATCGCCGACAGTGTGAGGAGGACGGGCGCGAGTAACGGATGAAACGCCGGCACGTAAAAGACGCCGATCTCGATCACCGTGAGCACGGTCAGGATCGCCGCGACCCGGAGGTAGGTCCCGGCCGTGGGATGCGCGTGCTCGACCGCTTTCATCTCCGCCATCGGATGACCTCCGCTCACTTATGCAGCAGGTACACGAGCGTGAAGATGGCGATCCACACCACGTCCACGAAGTGCCAATACAGTCCAGCGATTTCCACCGTTATCGCGTGCTGGGGACCGAGTTTGCCCCGCATCGCGCGGTACCAGAGCGTCAACATCCACAGGACGCCGACCGTCACGTGCGCGCCGTGCGTGCCGGTGAGCAAGAAGAAGGTGGCCCCGAACAGGTTCGTCTGCAGCGTGAGTCCCTCACGGACGAACGAGCTGAACTCGTACACCTGGAACCCGAGGAAAATCGCGCCGCCGATGGCCACGCCCAGGAGCCAGACCTTGGCCCACTTCATGTCGCCGCGCTGGACGGCGGCGAGGGCCAGCACCATCCACAGGCTCGACATCAGCAGATCGAAGGTGCTGATCGAGGTCACCGGGATGTTGAGGATCTCCCCCGGCGTGGGCCCCGAGACGCTGCGGCCCTGGTAGATCAGATAGGTCGAGATCAGTGTCCCGAACAGCAGGCATTCCGAGCCGATGAACGCCCAGAACGCCATCTTCCGGCTGTCCAGACCCATGCTGGTGTGATGCGTGGTCGCGGCGTGACTCATCTCAAACCTCGAAGGGCTCGTAGGCCCAGCGGTAGATGCCGTAGAGCAGGATCGCCGCGCCGACGAACACGATCCAGACGGTATGGGTCAGCGGAGCCAGGGCCATGACGGGCAACCCGGCGGCGGCCACGAGCGGCCACCACGAGCCCGGCGGGACATGCACCGGCCCGGCCGGCGCCTTCGTGGGCGGCTGGGCATCCCACAATGGCATCCGGCTCGTCACCGCGGGAATGACGTCGAAGTTGTGGACCGGTGGCGGCGAAGACGTGGCCCATTCGAGGGTCGCGCCGCCCCAGGGGTTCGGCCCGGCCACGGCCCCGTGCCGCCGGGTGCGCCACATGTTGTACATGAACACGAGTATGCCGAGGCCAATGGTAAACGCCCCGATCGACGACCACAGGTTCATGCGATCGAGGCCCAAGTCGGAGGAGTAGGTGTAAATACGCCGCGGCATGCCGAGCAGCCCGATCAGGTGCATCGGGAAGAAGGTCAGGTTCATGCCGATGAACGTGAGCCAGAAATGGAGGATGCCCAGGGGCTCCGACAGCAAGCGCCCGGTCATCTTGGGCCACCAGTAGTACATGCCCGCGAACAACCCCATGACCGTGCCGCCGAACAACACATAGTGGAAATGCGCCACGACGTAGTACGTGTCCGTCTGCTGCAGATCGGCCGGCGGCGAGGCGTGGGTGATACCGGACAGGCCGCCGATGGTGAACAAGGCGATGAAGCCCAGCGCGAAACACATGGCGGTCGTGAGCCGGATCTGCCCGCCCCACAGGGTGGCGAGCCAGTTGAAGATTTTCACCCCGGTGGGGATCGCGATCAGCATCGTGGTCAGCGCGAACACCGAGTCGGCGATCGGGCCCAGTCCGACCGAGAACATGTGGTGGCTCCACACACCCCACCCCATGAAGCCGATGAGGACGCCGGAATAGACGACCACCGTGTAGCCGAACAGCGGCTTGCGCGAGAAGGTGGGCAGTACCTCCGACACGACGCCCATCGCGGGGAGAATCAGGATGTACACCTCGGGGTGCCCAAACACCCAGAACAGATGTTGCCACAGCACCGGGTCGCCGCCCGCCGAGGGGATGTAGAAGTGCGTGTGGAACACGCGATCGAACATCAGGAACACGAGCGCGACCGTGATGACCGGGAACGCGGTGATGATCAGGAACGACGTCACCAGGGTCATCCACGTGAACACCGGGAGCCGCATCATCTTCATCCCGGGTGCGCGCAGATTCAGAATCGTGACGATGAAGTTGAAACCGGCCGCGAGTGAAGCGATGCCCAGGATCTGGAGCCCGAGCAGCCAGAAGTCGATGTTTGGTCCCGGAGAGAACTGCCGTTCGGTCAGCGTCGCATAGCCGAACCAGCCGCCGTCAGGCGCCGGATGGCCCGGCAGGAACCAGCTCGCGTTCATGAACAGACCGCCCAGCAGGAACACCCAGTAGCTGAAGGCGTTGAGGCGCGGGAAGACGACGTCCCGGGCGCCGATCTGCAGCGGCACGATGAAATTGAAGAAGGCGGCCCCGATCGGCATGAGCGCGAGGAACACCATCGTGGTGCCGTGCATCGTGAACAGCTGGTTGTAGGTTTCCGCGCCCACCAAATGGCCGTCTGGCCGCGCCAGCTGGGCGCGGATCATCAGCGCCTCGATCCCACCGATCAGGAAGAACACGAAGGCGGTCCAGAAATACAGCAGCCCGATCCGTTTGTGATCGGTGGTGGTGAGCCAGCTCTTCAGGCCTTTGGCGTCGCTCATTTGAGGCTCTGCAGGTAGGCGACCAGCGCCGTGATGTCCGGGGGGCTCGCGTGCATGTTGGGCATCATCGAGCCGGGCTTCATGGCTGGCGGATCCGCGATCCAGTCATGCAAGTGCTGCTCGGTGTTCATCATGGTGCCGCCGGCGATGGTGGTGCGGTTGCCGACGTGGGTGAGGTTGGGGCCGACGATCCCGGTAGCGAACCCGGCCACGGTGTGGCATCCGATGCAGCCGTAACGCTGGAACGCCTGCCGCCCGGTCTCCTCCATACTGCCTTTGGCCGGCGCGGGCGGCGTGGTGCTCTGCCCGGCGACCCATGCCTGAAACACCGAATCGGACTCGACGAACGTGCGCAGTCGCATGTTCGCATGCGAGGCACCGCAGTATTCGACGCACTGGCCCGTGTACATCCCTACCGAATCCGGGGAGAACGCGAGCCGCGTGTGGCGGTTGGGGATGGCATCCCGTTTGCCCCCGAGCCGGGGGGTCCACCAGCTGTGGATCACGTCGACCGACGTGATGTCGACCGCTACCGGCCGACCCACCGGCAGGTGCAGCTCGTTCGCCGTCACGATTCCCAGATCGGGATAGCGATACTCCCACCACCACTGGTGGCCGATGACCTCCACCCGGAGGGCGCCCGCTGGAGCTTCGCCGGCTGTCTTGAAAATGGTGCGCACGGTGGGGACCGCGATGAACACCAGGATTAGCGCCGGCGCGAGCGTCCACGTGATCTCGAGCGCCGTGTGTCCCTCATGCTGCTTCGGGCTCGGCGTGCCCTCGCGATGCCGGAACCGCAGCACGGAATACAGCAGCAATCCCTCGACCACGATGAACACCGCCACCGCCCACCAGAAGATTCCGGTGAACAGCTTGTCGATGTCGTGTCCGAAATCCGACACCGGCGCCAAGGTCGATTGCGGGAAGGGCCCGCCGCAGGCGGCGAGAAGTCCCAGGCTGAGGGCAGCGAACGAAGTGTAGTGTCGTCGAAGTGGCGGCACGGCGTCGAGCGTCCCCCGGATGTCGGTCAGAAAGGTCCCAGAAACTACAACGCGATCCCAGACGGGGCAATTCGCCAGCCTCCAGGACCGCAGCCCTTTGTTCCCGCCCCGTTGGTTCTTCAGGCCAACGCATCGAGCCGGCGCCGCAGCACCGCGATGCGATCCCGCACAGCGGCGCCGGCGCCAGTGGCGACGATGCGATCAGCGGCCGCGAGGGCGCGATGCGCGCCGCGCGCCGCACCGGCCGCGAGTGCCTGGTCCGCCGCGCCCAGCGCGTCGGTCAGGACCGCGTCGCCCGGCTCCAGCTCCGCCAGTAGCTCGATCCGCAGCACGCGCGCCTCCATGTCGCCGCGCGCCGCCAGGGCCTGGGCGGCCCGCTGTCGCAGCGCGCGACGCTGGCCTGGCGTCAGGCACTCGCGTCGCACGACCTCCGCCATCAGCGGCGCGGCCAGCGCGTAGCGGCGCCCGTCGAACCACAGGAATCCCGCGCGCTCGAGGCGGGCCAGTCCATCCTCGACCGCCTCCGGGGCCAACCCGCTGGTCTCCCGCAGCACGTCGGGATCCAGGGCGGCGCCGCCCACGCTCGCGGCGCGCAGCAGCTGCAGGTCGAGCGGATCCAACGCCGAGGCCCGAGCCACCACCGCCATCCGGACCAGATCCGGCATGCTGATCGGCAATGGACTATCGATGGTCGCCCCCGGGCGTGGCCAGGCGAGCACGTCCTCGCGCATCGTCGACGCGCGCGCCAGCGCCTGAAGCAGCGTCACGGTGAAAAAGGGGCTGCCGCCTGTTTCAAACAGCACACGGCGCCCGAGTCGCTCGCGCCGCGCCGGTTCGACGCACCAGGGTGCCAGGGCCAGGACCAGGCGATCGATGTCGGGCGCCTCCAGCGGCTCGAGGCGGACACTGTCTCCTTTGAGCCGGAGCCCCACCTCGCTCCGCAGGCGCGTCAGCGCCGGCGGCCCGCTACCCGCTTCCGGAAGACAGCTGAACACCAACGCGAGCGCTCCGCTCCGGACTTCGGCCAGGGCAGCGCCGAGGGCTGCGAGACTCGCCCCATCGGCCAGATGCGCGTCGTCCACGGCCACCACGAGCGGCTGCTCCTCCGCGACCGCGGCGAGGAGTCGCGCCAGCGCGCTCGCGACTTCGCCGTGGTCCGCCGTCGAGCGGCGGTCGCCGCGCTCCGACCAGACGCCGGTCAGTACAGCCAGTGCCGCCGGATCGGTGGCCGCGCTCCCCGGAGCGGTGGTAAGTCCGGCGCGGGCGAAGGCGCGCAGGGTACTCCACTCCGCGTCGTAGTCGCTCTCGAGCGGCGACACCAGCACCGTGACTGCCCCTTCCAGCGCGGCGCGGGCGAGGCACTCGGTGAGCAAGCGGGTCTTGCCCAACCCGGGCGCGCCGATGATCACGAGCGCTCGGGGAGAACCGGCGACGGCCTCCGCGATGACGCGAAATGCCGTTCCTTTCCCCGCTTCCTGACCGGCATAGGGCGGGGCCGGTTCCGGCGCGGCCGCGTTCGACGGCTGCCACGAGCGCGTCCGAATCCGCTCGACGAGTGCCTCGAGCTCCCGGCTGGGACGCTCACCAAGGTCCTGGGCAAGCCGGTCGGCGAACCGGTGATACCAGGCCAGGGCACCGGCCGTATCCCCGCCCAGCGCCATCGCGCGCAGCCGTGTTCGCGCCGCCGCCTCCCCGTGCGGCTCGAAGGCGAGCGCCTTGAGCGTCGCCTCTTCGGCTTCGGGTAGGCGTCCCGCCACCAGGGCCGCCTCGGCCAATGCGACCAGCACCGCGGCGCCCCGGGCACGCCAGCGCGTGCGCTCGCGGGCCACCCAGTCTTCGAACCCTGGCGCGTCGTTTACCGCGAGCCCTTCGAGGAAATCCCCGCGCAACAACGCCGCGGCCTCCGCCGGCCTGTCGCTGCCGAGCGTGGCGAATCGGATCACATCCACGCTGAGCTGATCATCGTGCAGTGTGATCGTGTCGCCGCGCGTGAGCAACCGCTCCGCGCCGAGCCCTGCGCGCAGGCGCCGGACCGCTTCGTTGAGGGAGTGTCGGGCCTGAGGCTCCGGCTTTTCCGGCCACAGGAGGCCCAGCAGGTGATCCCGGGTACGGATCCGGTCGGGCGAGAGGGCGAGGTAGACGAGCAGGCCGAGATGCTTGCGCCACCCGATGTCGGCGGGCGGGTCCCGCCCGGCGAGTCGCGCCCTCGGCGGCCCGAAGCACACGAGCTCGAGATGTGCCAGGTGCGACGCTTCGGTCACGGATGCAAGAATACGGGCGGCGACCGGGTGCGGCTAGCCGCCGGCCCCGTATCTTCCCGGCACCCGCACCGCAGACCTCCTGCCCTGGCTAGAACTCGAGGTGGTGCAGGTAGTCGAAGCTCGCCCGGATGCTCGCCAAGGGGTCCGCCGGCTGGTCGTGCTCGACGAAATAGTGCTGAATTCCCGCCTGGCTCGAGCGAGCAAAGATCTTCTTCCAATCGATACTGCCCTTGCCGACGTCCGTCATCACCGCTTCGGCCGAGGCGTCCGGGGTGGGCTTGGGTCGCATGTCCTTCACGTGCACCAGCGGGAAGCGACCGGGATAGCGGCTGAAATAGGCCAGCGGATCGGCGCCCGCGAAGGTGATCCAGAACAAATCGACCTCGAGCTTCACCAGGGCGGGATCGGTGCTCTCGAGCATCACGTCATAGGGGACTTTGCCCTCGAGCGTGACGAATTCGAAGTTGTGGTTGTGGTAAGCGAACTGGATGCCGGCGTCCTTGCAGACGGTCCCGGCGTGGCTCAGGACGTCGCTGATGTGTTTCCAGGCGTCGATCGTGGTGCGCCGCTCTTCCGGGACCCAGGCGCACACCAGGTACTGGTGACCGACCTGGTGCGCGGTCTGCACCGTGGCTTCGAACCCGCTCTCGAGCGCGTCGAACCCCACATGCGCGGCGGGCGCGGTGAGGCCGGCATGATCGAGGGCGGCCCGCACCTGCTGCGGACTGTGATTGAAATAGCCGGCGAACTCGACCTCCTTGTAGCCGATCGCCCCGACGCGCGAGAGCGTGCCCTCAAAATCCTGCTTCATCTGATCGCGAACGGTGTAGAGCTGGACACCGACGCGCTCGATCCGACTCCGTCGGGCAAGCGCAAAGAGGGAATGGGGAAGGGTGAGCGCGGCCGCACCGCCGGCGACCGTACCCACGAAATCGCGCCGAGTGATTCCTGTCATACCTCTCTCCTCCGCATCAGATCGACCGCATAGGCGCAGGCCCGCGCGGTCAGTGCCATGTAGGTGATCGACGGATTCTGGTTCGCCGACGACACCATACAGGCGCCGTCGGTCACGAACAGGTTCGGAATGTCGTGCGACTGGTTATGCGCGTTCAACACCGACGTTTTCGGGTCGCGCCCCATGCGGGCGGTCCCCATTTCATGGATCGCCTTGCCCGGCGGATTGAGCTCGACGTACGGCGAGATATCCCAGGCCCCCGCCGCCGCCAGCATCTCGGCGGCCGCGATCGATGCATCCTGCATCAACGCTGTTTCGTTCTCGCCGTACGTGCAGTGAATCCGCATCGCCGGGATCCCCCAGGCGTCGACGGTATGCGGGTCGATCTCGACATAGTTGTCGTGATTGGGCAGGCACTCCCCAAATCCACCGAACCCGAAATGCCACGGCCCAGGATCCCGCAGCGCGTGCTTCCATTCCGCGCCGAAACCCGGGAGCTCCGTGCCACGCCCCCACCCTTCGCGCCCGGCGCCGCCCTGGAAGCCGTACCCCCGCAGAAAGCGAGACTTTGGACCGCCCGACAAATTACGGAACCGCGGCACGCAAATCCCGTTGGGACGGCGGCCGATCGAGTCGCGGTCGGCGGGCGCGTTGATCTTCCCGTTCGCCCCCCCGCCCATGACGTGGTCCATCAGGTTGTGCCCCAGCTCGCCGCTCGAATTGGCGAGGCCAGTCGGGAACTCCCGGGTCGCCGAGTTGAGGAGGATGCGGGCGGACTCGAGCGTCGACGCGCAGAGGAACACCACCCGCGCGCGGAATTCGAGCGCGTGCTTGGTTTCCCCGTCGATCACGCGCACGCCGGTGACGCGGTTCTTCTTGTGGTCGTAGATCAGGCTATGCACCACGCTGTGCGGCCGCAGCGTCATCTTGCCCGTGGCCTGGGCGACGGGCAGTGTGGCGTTGATCGAGCTGAAGTAAGAGCGCGTGATACAACCCCGCTCGCAGTAGCCACAGTAGTGGCAGGCGGCCCGGCCGTTGTGGTTTTCCGTGAGGATGGCGCAGCGGCCCACGGTCAACACCCGCTCGCCGGGCCAGTGCTTGGCCACGGCGTCGCGCACCATCGTCTCGCCGCAGTTCAGCTCCATCGGGGGCAGGAACTGCCCATCGGGCAACTGTGGCAGCCCGAGCTTCTCGCCGCTGATGCCCACGAACCGCTCCACGTGGTCGTACCAGGGCTCGATATCGGCGTACCGAATCGGCCAGTCGATGGCGATCCCGTCCTTGAGATTTGCCTCGAAGTCGAGATCGCTCCAGCGGTAGACCTGGCGACCCCACATGATCGAGCGACCACCGACCTGGCGGCCGCGCAAGAAGAGGAAGGGTTTGTCGGCGGGCGTCGTGTAGGGGTTGTCGTGGTCATTCACGAAGAACTTGGACGACCATTCATCGCACGCGTAGCATTCCTTTTGGATCGGCTGCGTGGCGTCGCGCGTGCGGCGATCATCCAGACCGCGGAAGCGCACCTGCCAGGTGGGCACATGCTCGACGTAGTCGGCCGTCGTCACCATCCGACCGGCCTCGAGCACCAACGTCTCGAGACCCGCTTCCGTCAGCTCTTTCGCGGCCCACCCCCCCGTCATTCCGGAGCCGACCACAATGGCGTCATAGGTTTTTGGCATGGTCGTCCTCACTCCGGCCGCGTCGGATTGCCGACGGGTGCGCAGGGCACGAAGCGTCCCGGTATGATCTGGAAATGCTCCTCCTGCTCGGCGCCGATCTGCGACGTGAAGTACCCGAACAGGGTGAGCCACTTGATCTGCCGGTAAAATGGCTCCGGTCCGCGGGAAGCTCTCGGGCTCGCGTTCCACCGGGCCGTTTCGTCGTCCAGCGCCGTGAGCAACGACGCCTGTTGCGCCGGCGTCCCGCCCAGGAAGTCCTGACCGAACGCCGCCCGGGCCCGCTGGTCGACCATCGCCAGGCCGGCCGCGAAGCGTTCGCGGTCCGCGGCATCGAACCACTCCGCCAGCAGCAGATCGATGAATTCGTTGACACGCGCCGCCTTGGCGCCCGGCGTGTCGGTGGCCGGCAGGATCAAGTCGGTCAGCGTCACTACAGACGCATCCTGGTGCGGATCGAGGACGCGCCGGGTGGCGCCGGATGCGAGCCGCGCATGCAGCGCGCGGCCCAACCCCTTCAGGTCGTCGGGGATCACGGCGGCGGCCGCCGAGGCGGAGAGCAGGCGGAGCGCTACGCGGCGGTCCATCAGCGCATCATCGGCTGGGGCGTTTCGGTGATCGCGGACTTGGCGTCCGATCCGCGGCCGGTCAGCGCCATGACCATGCCATCCTTGGAGAGCACTTTGACCATGGCGAACACGCCCGCGCCGGGCTGCAGCCAGGCCTCGCCTCCCTCCGAGTCCTTGATGTGCATCGCACGGAACGATCCGGCCGGCACCGTCACCGACTCGAGCCCCATGAGCTGCACGCCCCCTTTGTTGCACTGCTGCTCCAGATACTGACTCACGCCCCCCGTGAACGCCCGGCTCATCATGCCGACCATCATGTCGGGCGCGCGCATGGCCGCCTGATTGTTGTTCTTCATGATGAGACCGCGGACGGCGACCCGCGGGGAGGCGATTCCGGCCATCAGGATCTGCATGATGGTGTGGTTGGGCTTCTTGTTCGGCGGGGCCGTCGTCTGCATTTCGTACCAGTAGTAGGTCGAGTCACCGAACCGTTCCGAGCCGATGATCGCCATCCGCATCGTGGAGCCTTCGGCGCGCCCACCGGTGAACTGGTAGGCCGCCCACGCCCCAACCCGCACCGGTACGGTCCCGTTGCAGAAGCTCTGAAAATCCTGGGCCGCCATCGGCGTGGCGACGAGGAGGGCGAGCGGCAACAGGGCAAGACGAGACATGAATCACTCCGGATCTGAAGGGTGCGGGTGTCGCAACTACGTAAGGAAAAGACGGCCACTCGGAACCCCGGTCAATACCCCACAGGGCACGAGACCGTTGACAGGACCAGGGTGAAATGATACTATAGAATCAATGTCAGATACGTTAGTATCTTCCGATGGTCGTCGCTGGCTGCTCCTGATTCACCAGCTGCCTCCCAAACCGGACTACCTCCGGGTCAAGCTGCGGCGCCGGCTACACCGCATCGGCGCCGTGCCGATCAAACGGACGGTGTACGCTCTCCCCCCAGGCGAGCAATCCCGGGAAGACTTCGAGTGGCTGGCGCGGGAGATCGCCGCCGACGGAGGCGAGGCGACACTGGCCGAAGGGACGTTTCTCGACACTGAGACGGACCTCCGGTTGGTGGCGGCGTTCCAGGCGGCCCGGAGCGGCGAGTTCGCCGACATCGTGGCCGCGTCGCGTCACGAGCGGGTGGATCTCGATCGCCTGAAACGGCGCCTGACGGACGCCGTGGCGCTCGACCACTTCGGCGCCCCCGGACGTCCCGATGCGGAGGCGGCCCTCGATGCCCTTGCTCAGCGTCTCGTTTCCCCCGGCAGCGCTCCGGTGAGCGCCGCGAGCGAGGCTCCTCACGGCCGGACCTGGGTCACGCGGACGGGCATCTACGTCGACCGCCTTGCCAGTGCCTGGCTGATCCGGCGCTTCATCGATGCCGCAGCCCAATTCCGCTTCGTGGCACCCAAGGGATATCGACCCGAGCCCGGCGAGCTGCGCTTCGACATGTTCGAAGGTGAGTTCACCCACGAAGGCGATCGCTGCACCTTCGAGACACTATGCCGACACTTCAAGATCAAGGACCCGGCGCTCGCAGCGATCGGGGAGATCGTGCACGACATCGACTGCAAAGACGACAAATTCGGACGCCCGGAGACCCCCGGGCTGCGCCTGGTGTTGGATGGAATCACGCGGTCGCACGGTGACGACGAGAGTCGCCTGGCCCGCGGCGCCGCCATGCTCGACGACCTGTACGAACAACTCGCCAAGGGACGCAAATGAACGCGCCGACTCCATTGTGGTCGTTTCCGGATCGTGTGGCCGCCTGGTTGAGCGTCCCACGCCGGCAGCGATCCCAACCGCTTCCCGGCCCGCTCGGGCTGCCGGCTTACGCCCGACTGGCCCGCACCTGGGCGCCTATCGAGCCGCTCCCCCCGCGGCTGCACCTGTTGGTCACTCAGCTCGCTGCCGTGCGCAGCGGATGCGGGTTCTGCGTCCAGCACGCCCGTCACACGGCGCTCAAGGCCGGTCTCCGACCGGAGGTGATCGACGGCGTGGCACAGTACACGAGCGCCAGCCACCTTTCCGATGCGGAGCGTGCGGCGCTCGCGCTGGCGGATGCCGTGGCGGAGTTCGCCGAGCACGAAGGCGGCTTTCCCCTGGAGATTCTCGTGCGTGCCCGCTGCCATCTCCAAGAAGGACAGATCATCGCGCTGGTGGCCGCCGCCGCGGCCGAGCACTTTTTCGATCCCGAGAGCGGCCGGCTGGGGCGGGATGCGCGACTGGCGCAGGGCCTGGATACCCCGGAGATTAAGCGCGGGTCGAGGAGGGCTCGACCCAATCTTCGGAGGTGACTCTGTCCCGCATTTCCGGTCGGCTCGCCCGCCAGACGCTGGCGGATATCGGCACTGAGGCGATCCGCATCCTGCTCATCGAAGACAACCCGCGCCACGCCCAGCTGATGCAGGAAGTGATGGGCGAGGTGACCCCGACGACGTCGGGGCAGCAGCCGTACGACCTGACGCACGTCTCCGAGCTGGCGGAAGGTCTGGAACGCCTCAACACGAAGGAGTTCGACGTCGTCCTGCTCGATCTCTCGCTCCCGGAAGCGCGCGGGCTCGACGCCCTGATGCGCATTCGCGAGCGGCACGAGGACGTGCCCGTGATCGCCCTGATGGCGCGCGGCGAAGACGATCTGGCCGGCCAGGCGCTGCAGGCCGGGGCGCAAGACTTCCTGCAGAAGGGGAAGGTCGACGGCGAGCTCCTGGCGCGGGCGATCCGCTCGGCGCTCCAGATCTCGAATCTGCAGTCCGCGCTGCGCAGCCTGTCGTTCATCGACGGGCTGACGGGGCTCTACAACCGGCGTGGGTTCGTGACGCTGGGCGAGCCCTACATCAAGCGGGCCCAACGACAGAAGGGGCAGTTCCTGATCGTGTCGGCGGACGTGTCGGGCCTGAAGCAGATCAACACGGAGTCGAGCTACGACGAGGGCGACGCCGTGCTGCGCGCGGTGGCGGAAATCCTCAAGAAGAGTTTCCGCGACTCCGATCTCCTGGCGCGGCTGGACGGCGGGAACTTCGCCGTCATGGCGGTGGACGCGAACTCCGACAAGGCGCCGATCATCGCGACGCGGATCCAGTACAACGTCCAGGAGTGGAATAACCGCACCATCCGCAAGTACGAGTTGAAGGTCAACCTCGGCTTCACCGAGTTCGATCCGGGCGGGGCGATCGAAGACCTCATGGCGCGCGCCGCCGAGGCGCGACGCAGCCGGCGGCCCCGCTCCAATCCCGGGCGCAAGCGGATCGAATGAGCATTGCCGTGTTGCCGCTGGCCAACGCGAGCGGCGATCCCGACAAAGAGTATTTCGCCGACGGGCTCACCGACTATCTGCACGGCGCGTTGACCGGCGTGCGGGCGCTCCGCGTCCACTCGCGCGGCTTCGCGGCGTCGCTGCAGGGACACGCGTCGTTGCCGGAGCTGGGCCGGGAACTGGGGGTCGCCTGGGTGTTGGACGGGAGCGTCACCCGGCTGGGAGGCCGTCTGCGCTTGAGCGTCCGATTGCAGTCCACGGCGGATGAGGCCGTCGCCTGGTCGGAGCAGATCGACCGCAAGTACGACGAGATCCTGACGGTGCTGCGCGAGGTGGCGGGCCGCGTACTGGATACCCTGCACGCGACCCCGACCGACGCAGAGCGGGCGGCGCTGGACACCGTCCTCACGAGCGACGTGCGCGCGCTCGATCCGTACCTGCGTGCCAGGCATTTGTCGGCGCAGATCCGCCACTCCAGTCAGGACCTGGCGGTACAGCTGTTCGGTGACGCCATCGCTGCCGACCCCTCGTTCGCGCTGGCCCATGCCGGGCTCGCCCTCGCCCACTCGCTGTTATTCATCTATTGGGTGTCGAGCGAGGACAACCTGCGGGCGGCCGACGCCGCCGGCGCACGGGCGGTGGAGCTGGCCCCGCAGCTGGCTGAGGCGCACGTGGCGCGCGGCGTGGCGCTGTCGCTCAACCGGCAGCCAGACGCGGCCGAGCGGGAGTTCCAGGCCGCGCTCGCCGTGAAACCGAATCTGTTCGCCGCGCACTACCATTACGCGCGCCACTGCCGCACGGTGGGGCGGTTCGCGGAATCCGCCGCCTGGTTCGAGTCCGCCTGCGCGTTGCGGCCCGAGGATTACTCGGCGCCGGCTCTGCTGGCGAGTGTGTACGTCAGTCTGGGAAAGCCGGAAGCGTCCACCACGGCACAGCATCGCGCGCTCGAGGCCGCCGAGCGCCGCCTCAAGCTGGTCCCGGACGACGACCGGGCGCTTTATCTCGGCGCCGGGTGTCTCGCGACCCTCGGCCAGCCGGCCAAGGCGCGGGAATGGGCCAAACGGGCCGTCGCGATGGAGCCGGAGGACTCGGCGGTGCTGTACAACGTCGCGTGCGTGTACGCCCAGCTCGGACTCAAGGACTCGGCGATCGATTGCCTGGAGCACGCGATCCAAGCCGGATTCGGTCACTGGGAATGGATCGAGCACGATTCGGATCTGGATCCACTGCGAGAACATCCCCGATTCAAAGCGGTGATGCTGAGATCTTGACTCCAGCTTGACCCCCGATAGCGACCTTGGCTGGGATCAGCGAGGACGCTATGGCTACTTCCGGAGCATGGAGCCAGGACTGTTTCAGCAGTCGCCCCACCGTGGTGCCCCCACGGAGCGACGAGGCCAGTGGACCGCTCGGCGGGGTGGTCGTCACCCCGGTTCTTTTCGGGCTCATCATCCTCGTCTTCATCACCATGGGCACCGGCGTATCGCTCGACGACCCCTCCACCGACAGTCTGCTCTCCTGGGGCGCCAATTACGGCCCTGATACTTTGCGCGGCGAGTGGTGGCGACTGCTGACTTCGACCTTCCTGCACATCGGGTTCCTGCACCTGCTCTCCAACGGCGTGTGCTTGTGGGTGTTGGGCAGGAAAGCGGAGCCGCTGCTCGGGTCGCGCCAGTTCGCAGCCGTCTATGTTCTCAGCGGCCTTGGTGGCAACGTCCTCAGCCTCGCCGTTCATCCAGTCAGCGTGTCGGCTGGAGCGTCGGGATCGATCTTCGGCATCGCCGGCGCGCTGGTCGCATTGCATTACATGCGGAACCTTCCGCTGGCGGCTGGATCCATCCGCGGTGGCCTCGCGAGGGTCGCGCCGTTCGTGCTCTATAATCTCCTCCACGGCTTCGCCCATCCCGGCATCAACAACGCAGCGCACATCGGTGGGCTGGTCACCGGCTTCGTGCTGGGCGCGCTGCTGCCGCTCCCGTCCTCCGGCGCGCGCCTCCTTCGAGTCCGTACGGTGGCCGTCCTTTCCGGCGCTTTCGTCCTGACCGGCGCAGGTGCAGTCGCGGTGGGACGCGAGCACGCGCCGATCGGCGCTTACGGGAAAGCCGCCAAACTCCTTGAGGCGGGCGAACCCGGCCGGGCCCTCTCCTTGTTGTTGCCGGTCCTGGCTGCGCGGCCTTCGCTCGCTCCAGCGCAGTTCGCCGCAGGTAAAGCCTACCTGGTGCTGGACAGCCTCGAGCGGGCGCTTCCCCTGCTTGCCGCGGCCGTGCGCCTGGACTCCACCGACGCCCGGTATCAGTACCTGCTCGGCGCCGCCTACCTGGAAAATGGGCGCACGGACGACGCGATCGGCGCGTTCAAGCGGACGACCGTGCTCGCTCCCCGCTTCGCAGGTGGTCATTTCAACCTGGGGTTCGCCTTCCAGAAGGCAGGTCATTGGACCGAAGCGATCGCCGCGTTCGACGCAGGCCTGGCGCTCGATCCCACCTACGCCGACGCTCACTACCAGCGAGGAGTCGCGTATCGGCAGATCGGGACCGTCGACCAGGCGCAAGCCGACTTCCGATGGGTCGTGAATCGGCAGCCCGCGCCAGCCAATGGCGTCGTGGCCGAGGCGAAGCAGCAGCTCCGGGAGCTCGAGGACGAACAACGGTACCGTGCTCCAATCGACCCGCAGCCAGTCGCCCTGCGAGACGGATTGGACCACGCTCCCCGCGTGTACCTGTGTCCAAGGCTCGTGTATCCCTCGTGGCTGCGCGGGTCCGGCGTGCGTGGCGTGGTGACGGTGGAGTACGTCGTAGACAGCACCGGCCTGGTGCTGGAGCAGAGCATCCGGGTCGTCTCCAACGAGAACGAGGATCTCACCGCCGCGACGCTCGAGATGCTGAAACAGTGCAGCTATCTCCCCGGCCAGCGGGCCGGCCGACCGGTCCCCGTGCCGGTGCGACAATCCTGGCGCGTACACGAAACGAGGTAGGCGCTTCCGTCCTACCACCGTCACCGTCGATCGTCCACCCGCCGCTGGATTGGGGGCCGGGGACCCGGGCATATTGAGGTCATGAATCGAACGGTGATGTCGGCGATGCTCGCCATCCTGCTGGCATGCGGCGAAAAGCCGCGGCGGCCTGCCGCGCAGGACTCATCAGGCGCCGCCCTCGCCCCCATGGAGTCGGTGACAGCCGTCCCTTCCGTCCCATCGCCCTTTCCGGCAGATCGGGACACGGCCCCGCTCGCGCGCGCGCTCGGCACCGCGGCGCCGGTCGTGCCGGCCTGCGGATCGGGGGTGCCCCGGATCACGGCGGAATCGATCGGGCCGTTCCGTCCCGGCATGTCGCTGGCCGAGCTGGTGCAGCGCTGTCCGCGCCTGATGTATGGGTGGGTGATGATCTCGGACGGTTACGCAGTGCCCACGGTGGCCGCCCGGGTGGGCGGGGCGACCGTTACCGCCTACGCGAACGATTCCTCGGCGGGGGCGTTGCTGAACCGGATCGAGCTGGTCGGGCCGGGCCCGCGGACGGCGGAGGGAGTCGGGGTGGGATCGACGCTCGGGGAGCTGGAGCGGAAGTACGGCACGCCTCAAGCCTCGGAGTCCGATTGCCTGCTGCAAGTGTGGTTCGACTCGCGTCCCGGGTTGGCATTCCGGATGGCCCATCCGGCCGGTCGGGAGTGCGGGGCATTCAGTGAGCCCCCGTTGCCGCCCGAGGTCAGGGTGGTAGCGGTGATCCTCGTGGCGTCATAAGTCGATGAACAACCGCGATCGCGGCGCACGGCTGGACGGCCGCTTGTTCTACTGGGCCGTCACATCCGCGCTCGCGGGCTTTCTGTTCGGCTTCGACACCGTCGTCATCTCCGGCGCCGAGCAAACCATTCAACGCCTCTGGGGCCTCAGTGCCGGGATGCACGGCATCGCCGTGGGGGCCGCCCTCTATGGGACGGTGCTCGGCTCCCTCGTCGGCTCATGGCCCGCCGATCGCTTCGGCCGCCGTCCCACCCTGCTCGCGATCGGCGCCCTGTTCCTGGCCTCGGCGGTCGGATGCGCCCTGGCACCAAACGTGGCCTTCTTCATCGTGGCGCGATTCATCGGCGGCGTGGGCATCGGGATCAGCACGGTGGCGGCCCCGCTCTATATCTCGGAGATCGCGCCACCTGCCCAGCGCGGCAGGCTGGCCGCCATGTTCCAGTTGAACATCGTGCTCGGCATCGTGATCGCGTTCCTCTCGAACGCGCTCCTGGCCGGCATTGGGACCGATGCCTGGCGCTGGATGCTGGGCGTCGCGGCCGTCCCGTCGCTGGGCTACGCCCTCATGTGTCTCGGACTCCCGGAGAGCCCGCGCTGGCTGCTCACGCGCCAGGGAAACCGCCCAGCCGCGCTGCGGGTGTTATCGCTGGTCATGCGCGGCGCGGCTCCGAGCGAGCTCGAGGCCGCCGCCGATGCCATCGTGGCGGGGAGCGTCGAGCAGGCGGGGCACGCGCGTTTTTGGACCTGGCGGTTGCGCTTGCCCATCGCGCTCGCATTTCTGGTCGCGTTCTTCAATCAGCTTTCGGGCATCAACGCCATCCTCTATTTCGCGCCGCGCATCTTCGCCATGACCGGCCTCGGCCAGCAGGCGGCCCTGCTCCAGTCGGTGGGGATCGGCGTGACCAATCTGGCGTTCACGTTCGTGGGGCTGTGGCTCATCGACCGGCTGGGGCGGCGCACGTTGCTGCTCATCGGCTCGGTCGGCTACCTGCTGTCGCTGGGCTTCTGCTCCTGGGCGTTCTACACGGGTCATCTAGCCATCGTGCCGGCCTGCATTTTCGCCTTCATCGCGGCACATGCCATCGGACAGGGAACGGTCATCTGGGTGCTCATTTCGGAGATCTTCCCCAACCGGTACCGAGCCGCGGGGCAATCGCTCGGCAGCGCCACCCACTGGGTGTTCGCGGCCCTGCTCACGACGCTGTTCCCGCTCATGGTCAGCGCGTTCCAGCCGGGGGCGATCTTTCTGTTCTTCTGCGGTATGATGGCCCTGCAGCTCGTCTGGGTGCTGACCATGGTGCCGGAGACCAAGGGCGTGGCGCTCGAGGAGATCCAGCGCCGGCTGGGCCTCGTCGCCTGATGGCGCGGCCGGTGGTCGTCGGCGCAGGCGAGGTGCTCTGGGACGTATTTCGGGATGGGGAACACTTCGGCGGCGCGCCGGCAAACGTGGCCCTGCATGCCGCTGCGTTGGGGGCCGATGCGTGGCTCGTGAGCGCGGTGGGACGTGACGCACGAGGCGATGCTGCGCTGGGACGGCTCGCCGCCGCCGGGGTTGAGCGGGGTGCTGTGTCGCTACTGGCCGACTATCCCACCGGGGTGGTGCGCGTCAGCCTGGATGCCGCGGGCCTTCCCAGCTACGCCATCGAACTGGGAAGCGCGTGGGACTACGTGCCGTGGTCGCCTACGCTGGAACAGGTCGCGGAGCAGGCAGACGCCATTTGTTTCGGTTCGCTGGCCCAGCGATCTCCCGTCTCGCGCGCGACGATTCGCCGTACCGTGGCCGCCACGCGCGCCGCGGCCTGGCGGCTCTTCGACGTCAACTTGCGGCAGGCGTATTACGATGCGGGCGTGGTGGCGGCGTCCCTGGAGCTGGCCAATGCGGTGAAGCTGAACGAAGAGGAACTGCCCGTAGTGGCGAGGCTGTGCGACCTGGGAAACGCCGCGCCAGCGGACCAGTTGCGGGCACTGTGCCATCGGTTCTCGCTCAGGCTGGCGGCGCTGACCCGCGGAGCCTGCGGGGCGTTGCTGGTCACCCCCGATGATGTGTACGAGGCCCCCGCCCCGCGGACGGTGATCGCGGATACCGTCGGGGCGGGCGATGCGTTCACGGCCACCCTGCTCGTGGGGATTCTGACCGGCCGGTCGTTGGACGAAGTGAATCAACGTGCCAACGCCGTGGCCTCCTACGTGTGCTCGCAGCCGGGCGCGACGCCCCCGATTCCTGCGGCATTGCGCTGGGGCGTCCGAGCAAAACGGCGGCGGCGAAGACCGTGACAAGGAGGCGCGGGAGAAAGGCGCGCGCTAAGTTGAGCGATACTGACGCGACCGTGGCGGAACTGGCAGACGCGCAGGACTTAGGATCCTGTGGGGTAACCCGTGGGGGTTCGACTCCCTCCGGTCGCACTGGTTTTATGCGGCTCGCCCGCGCAGGTATTGCCGGGAGCGCATTTGGGGTAAACACGGCCTAACTGCGATCATCGGAAGGCATTGCCTGGCCGACCCTCATCTGATTTCTGAACGTCTTATCGAGCGGGACTTGCAACCAGTTGCATTTTATCAAGCATAATGGGGTCTTATAGAATGCAGTCTAATTCTCGTTAGGCTGAACACGAACGTCAAAGGCAAGCGTTGTGGTGGCCGGTGCCAGTGTGGCCGGCGGTGCCGCGAAGGGTCCAGGGCGGCTCCCGCCAGGGCACCAGTCTCCGAACCCACTT
>JBGQFX010000040.1:0-27643 GCA_041497135.1 Gemmatimonadota bacterium
ACCGAGGGCGGCGTGAACTCTGGTAAGATCTCCACCGGTGCGTTCCGCAGTTGCCTGACGCCGAACACCATCGTTACTGCGGCGATCACCACCACGAGGAGTCGGTACTTCAGGCTCGATGAAACGATCGAACGCATCATGCGTGGAGACCTCCCCCGAGCTCTCTAGAAGCGGTAGGCATACTGCAGCTTGACCAGCAGCTGGTTGGAATCGAATGCGAAGCGGTTGGTGATACTGCGCAGCATGTTATGGTTGAACACGACGAACATTTCGCCGAGCGGATTGAAGGTCCACCGCAGCCGCGTGTTGGTGCCGAGGCTGCGGCTTTCGTTGTCGTACTGGACGAAGCTGGCCACCTGCAGGTCGGCCGACACATTCACCTGCACCCGGCCGCTGTAGAGCCGCTGGACGAAGTCTCCTCCGGGCAGCTGAGCGCTGTGGCGCTCCATGCCCAGCTCCGCCGTCAGGAACGCCGACGGCTTCATTCGCAGCGTCAGCTCGAGGCTGTTCAGCGTGCCGCCGTAGAAGCTCCCCGTGGAAAACGTGGCCTCGCCGTTAAAGCGGCGCTTGGACGCCAGGGCGGCCTGCAGGTTGTAGCTGGTCCACCGGTAGATGTCCGCGGGCACAACCACCGTATTGGTGTTGGAGCTGAACACCTCGAAGTCTTCTGTGGGCCGGTCACCTTGCGGTTCGATGCTGAACTCGAACCGATCACCGCTCTCCAGCTGCCAGTCGAGTGGCTTGATCTCTACGAGATAGCTCTCCCAATGGCCTGCCAGGTCGCTTACGATCGACGGATTGAACTCGAAGAACATCTGGCGCACGAGCGGCCACCCTGGCCGCGGCATGAAGGCGGATTCCATCTGGAAGATCTGCACGCCGGTGCGCGGCACGAACCCCAGCGAGGGGCTGAAGTCCTCGCCGATGTACTTGTACGCTATCGCGACGTCCCACAGGTCGTTGGGGTAGTCGATCATCCCGCCGAACGCCTCGTCCGCGCCCAGGTCGGTGGAATGGTTCTGCAGTCCCCAGGCTCCGATGAGCAGGTTCTTGTCGCCACGGAACGCGGACGTCTGGTACGTGAAGTCCACGCCGGCCATCCAGCTGCCGGGGAGACGCAGCGGGTCGCCGACCGTCGCGATCATGCCGACCGATGACTCGGACAACACGTTTTGCTTGATCCGCACCACGCCCATCGTCGCGTCGGTGCTCAGGGTGTCCGCCCGGCGGGTGTGCACGGCCAGCGCACCGATGTTAGTGTTGCCGACCCGGCCGTTTATCTTCGCCCCGACCGAAATCGGGATCTCCAGCAGGTTCTCTTCTGCTCCTTGCAGGCCGATGCGGCGGCTCTGGAACGGGATCAAGTCTTCCCCGGTGCCGAGCCCGAAGTCGAAGATGTCGGCCCCTTCGAGGAAGAAGGTCCGCTTCTCCGGAAACAGCAGGTCGAAACGCGTCAGATTGGTTTGCCGGGCATCGACTTCAGTTTCGGCGAAATCCGTGTTGACGGTGAGGGAGCCCACCAGATTGGATCCCAGTTTCTTCGTCGCGTCCAGACTGCCTTCCGCCTTGTAGACGCGGTCCTCGTCGGGCGCGGGCTTGTTGGCATTGGCCACGAGACTGGGGCGAATGCTCAATCCCAGACCGAGATCGAACGGCGGCAGGTTGCTGAGCAAGCCGGCGTGGCTGGTCTGATAGATTTCGTAGTCGCGATTGGCGCCCGCCCAGCGACTGGTTTCCAGCAAACGCTGGACGTTGCGCTGCACGTTGAATCCCCAGGCATTGAGGCCCGGTTTGAAGCTCAGACTCTTGATCGGGATCCGGATCTCGGCACTCCATCCGGCCGCATCGCGCGACGTGGACGCTTCCCAGATCGCATCCCAATCGGTGTTGACCTCTTCACCCCGCTCCGTCACCAGGCCATCGAACCGGGCCCCGTTCGGGTTGACCGCGAACACGTAGCCCGAGCGCCCGTCCTGGAACGGATCGAGCACGATCAGCACGTAGTCCTCGAGCTCGAGGTCGAAGTCCCGCGTCTTGGCGAACGCGACGATGCCTGCGGGATTGCTGTCGTGGCAGACCACGCCGAACACGATCTCGTTCGGGTTGACCAGGATCTTCACTGTCGTCTGCCCGGCCGGGACGCCGCCTTCCTCCGGCTCAATGGTGGTGAGGTTCACGATCGAGTCGGCCGAATGCCACGCCGCTTCGTCCAACCGGCCGTCGAGCTGGAGGTCGCCCGCGAATGATGCCACACGCACCGTCCGCTTGGCGCCGGCCGTGATGTCGAACGCCGCACTCGCGACGTCGGCCATCCCTGCCGCGGTCGTGGTGAGCGTGTACCCTCCGGCTTCCACGTCGATGCTGAGAGAGGAAAAGGTGGCGACCCCGGCCACCGCCATGACCGTCGTCGCTCCGGAAAGCTCCGCCTCGTCGCTGCCGGTGCCGTCCGTGAGCTCCACCGTGACGTTGCCCGTGAAGTCCGTGATCGTCTGGCCGGCGGAATCCTGCACCGCGACTTCCACTTCCGGCGAAATCTTCACCCCGGCGGCCGTCGCGCTCGGCTGATGCACGAACACGAGCCTGGATGCAGGGTCGGTGGCGGCCACGACGCGATTCGTATCGCTGGCGGCAGCGGCCGTGATGTCGAAAGCGGCACTGGCGACGTCGGCGAAACCGTCGGCGGTGGCCGTGAGCGTGTAACCCGTAGCCGCCTGATTGATGCTGAGGTCGGAGAAGGTGGCGACCCCAGCCACAGCGGCGACTGTCGTCGTGCCGGAGAGCTCGGACTCGTCACCGCCGGTTTCGTCCGTGATCGACAGCGTCACTGCTCCGGTAAAGCCCGTCACCGACTGACCGGAGCGGTCCTGCACTGTCACCGAGACGGCGGGGCGAATGATCGCCTCCGCCACCGTGGTGCTCGGCTGTGCCGTGAACACAAGCCGGCCGGCCGGATTCTGCACCGCCGCCGTGCTCGCCATGAGCAGCGCGGTGGCGAAACAAGAACACCAGGGGGTCATTCCCTGCGGATTTGTGCTCATGCCGCCTCTAGATGGGTCGCCGACGACCAACTGGCCCGAGTGCATGCGCCGTGTTCCGGGACGCTTCGGGAGCCTCCAGCTGAACGAGGGCTTCCGCAAATTCCGCGCTGAGCCCTTCCCTCAGGTCCGAGCCCCGGCACCGGTAGTGCGACATCAACCAACGAGATACTCCAGTGCTGTCGCAGACCTTCATCCGGTACGCGGACTTCGCCGCATCGGTCGAGCAGCGGTGGCTGTTGCAGCCGGCCGCAGCATAGACCATGGGATACGGCAGCGTATAACTCTCGATGGCCGAGCCTATTGCCGACCGCCCGCAGCACTGCGGCCGTGACACCACAGCGGGCAATTGGCCATCCGGGTTCCGGCGCGGCCGGTATCTTGCTCCAGCTAACGAGTTACGGCTGCACGATGAACCTTCGCACGCTGCATGGACTCTGGGGCGCCGGCTTCGCCGCGTCCACGATGAGCGGGAGGCTGGTGGGCGCGAACTACGCCCCCCGCATCCGCGCCGAGCGCCTGATCGCGACCAGCCGCGTGGTGCTGGCGGTGTTCGCCCTCCTGGCCGTCTGGCTGGATCCCTACACGCCCGTCACCCACGCGCAGGAGACCTACCTTCTGCTCCTCGCGTACGTGAGCTACGCGCTGGTCGTGGCTTCGATCGTCTGGCTGGCCCACGGCCCCCTCGTCCGGCTGGGCCTCGTCACTCATGTGCTGGACCTGCTGCTTTTTTCCCTCCTGACCTACCTGACTGAGGGTCCGACGAGCCCGTTCTTCACCTATTTCACGTTCGCCATCGTGGCCGCCACGCTGCGCTGGCAATGGCGCGGCGCGCTGTGGACCTCCGCCGCGGCCCTCGTCACTTTCAACGGCATCGGCATCTTCGGCGCCGAGGTGATGAATGACCCGGCGTTCGAAGAGAACCGGTTCGTCATTCGCAGCGTCTACCTGGCGGTGATGGCTGGCCTACTCGGGTACCTCGGCGCGTACGAAGAGCGCCGCCGCCGCGAGATGTCCGAGCTTGCCGCTTGGCCACCCCACCGAGTCGGGGGGTCCGAGCTGCCGCAACCGGAGGTGATCGAGAGTGCCGCGCGGATCCTCGGCGCGCGACGGGTCGTGCTCGCGTGGGAAGAGCCGGATGAGCCGTGGTTGCACCTCGCCTCCTGGTGCGACGGCGAATTCCGCTCCTGGCGCGAGGCACCCGAGACATTTCAGCCCGTGGTCGCGGAGCCACTCGCCGACCTGACCTTCCTGTCGAAGGACGTGCGCGCGCCGGTGCCGATCATCTTGCACCACGCCGAACACGTGCCACGGGGCTGGCGCGGCGCACCGATCCATCCCGCGCTCCAGTCGCGATTCCTGATGACGTCGGTGCTCTGCCTCCCGATCCGCGGCGAATGCCTCGAGGGGCATCTCTTCGCTCTGGACAAGCCCCACATGACCGGGGACGATCTGCTGCTCGGCGAAATCGTCGCGCACGAGGTCGCGTCTTCGATGGACCAGTCCCTGTTGTCCCGGCGACTGCGTCAGACAGCCGCTGCCGACGAGCGCATGCGCCTGTCCCGCGACCTGCACGACGGTGTGCTGCAGTCCCTGACCGGCGCCGCGCTCCAGCTCGAAACCGTGCAGCGACTGTGGGACACCGAGCCGGCGGCGGCCCGGGAGCGGCTGGCGGCCATCCAGCGACTTATCGTCGACGAGCAACGCGATCTGCGTTTCTTGATTCGCGTCTCCAAGCTCGCGCCCTTCGGGATGGCGGCGGGGAACGCGGGCCTGAACACCACGCTGCGCCAGCTGGTCACGCGGCTGGAGGGCCTGTGGGGGTTACAGGTGGAGCTGCACCTCGAGCGCCTCGATGACCGCTCGTCCGACGCCGTCGCGTACGACATCTGCTTCATCGTCCAGGAAGCGCTGGTCAACGCCGCCCGGCATGCTTCGGCCTCGGAGGTACGCGTGGCCGTCGGTCGGGAGAACGGCAACATACACGTCGCCGTGACCGACAACGGCCGCGGTTTCCCGTTTGAGGGCGACTACGACCACGTCAAGCTCGACGCGCTGCAGCTCGGTCCGGTCATGTTGAAAGACCGGGTCAGGTCGCTGGGCGGCACGCTCGCCATCCACTCCACTCCGTCCGGTGCTCGACTCGACATCCGCCTGCCGCGGGCTCATGGAGACGGATAGCGTGCCGATCCGCCTCGTACTCGCCGACGATCACCCCATCGTGCTGGACGGCCTGGAGAATCTGTTCCGCCTCGAGCCAGACTTTCAGGTCGTGGCCCGGTGCGTGAACGGCGAGGAGTGCCTGGACGCGGTACGCCGGCACCAGCCGGACGTGCTGGTCCTCGACATCCGCATGCCGCGCAAGGACGGCCTCTCGGTCCTGCGGGAGCTGCACCGGGAAAAGCAGCCCACCAAGGTGGTGCTCCTCGCGGCGGCCCTGGAAGAAGAGGAGGTCCTGGAAGCCCTCCGCCTCGGTGTGCGCGGCATGGTGCTCAAGGAGCTCGCGCCGCAGATGGTGATCCAGTGCGTGCGCAAGGTCCACGCGGGCGAGCAGTGGCTCGAAAAGCACGCCTTCAGTCGAGCGCTGGACACCCTGTTGCGACGCGAGGCCGGCGAGCGTGAAGCCGCGACCCTGCTCACGCCACGCGAGCTCGAGATGGTGGGCATGGCAGCCCGCGGGCTGCGCAACAGGGAAATGTCGGAGCGGCTGGCCATCAGCGAAGGAACAGTGAAGATCCATCTGCATCACATCTACCGAAAACTGAAGGTGGAAAACCGCGTAGACCTGATCCTCTACGCGCAGTCCAAGGGCCTGGTCTGAGCGCTATTGCGGAGGAGATCGGCGCGCCGTAGCCTAGGTTTCGTGTCGCCTCCGAACACTTCCCGTTCGTCCCGCGATCCCGGTATCGCGCTGGATATCCCCATCGTGATCGACACCGATCCGGGGATCGACGACACCCTCGCCCTGCTGCTGGCGCTCAATTCCCCCGAGCTCGATGTGCGGGGGATCGCCGTTTCCTACGGCAATACGGTGATCGAGCACGCCCACCGCAATGCACTGGAGATCCTGCGACGCGCCGGCAAGCGGCTCCCCGTCGCGATCAGCGCGCGTCGGCCGCTCGTGCGACCGCTGGCCACGGCGCACGAAACCCACGGCCCGAGTGGCCTCGGAGACGCCCAGGTCCCACCCGCGGGCGTGATCCTCGATTTCGTGAAGCCGTTGGAGCGACTGCTGGACGAGCAGCCCAAGCCGGTGACGCTCGTGACGCTCGGCCCGGTGACGGGGCTGGCCCTCGCCCTGCGCCGCGAGCCGGGCGTCGTGCGCGCCAAGGTGGCGCGGCACATCGCCATGATCGGCAACCTGCGCGCCGCGGGAAACACGACCCGCTATGCCGAATTCAACGCCTGGTGCGATCCGGAGGCCTTGCAGGAGGTGCTGCGCGCCGAGCTGCCCACCGAGCTTGTCGGCCTGGACGTGACCCGCAAGCTGGTGCTCACGGGAGCGGAGATCGAGCGACTCGGTCGCACGGATGACCCGCTGGCCCGCTGGCTGTATGCAGCACTGCGGGTCTATCACGCATTTCACCGCCGGTACGATCAGCTCGACGGCTGCGTGATCAACGACGTCCTGCCGATCGCCGAGCTCATCGCTCCCGGCACGCTGGACTTCGAATCGCTCCAGCTCACCGTGGACATGGAGGACGGCGAGCAGCGCGGGCGCACCCGTATCGATCCCCACGGCGCGCGCGTCCGCATGGCGACGGGGGTGCGCCCCGAGGTCGCGCGGCGGCTGCTCGCCGAGCGCGTGCTTCCCGCACCAGTCGCGGCGGGGGCCGTGGGGGCCGCGCGATGACCGGGACGCCCGGGGCGCTGCCCCAGAAGGTGGCCGTCATCGGGGCCGGGGGGATCGGTGGCGGGTGGGCCGCGTTGTGCGCCTCGGCGGGATGGCCGGTCGTCATCTACGACACGAACGCGCACGCGATCGAAGACGCGCTGGAGCAAATTCCCCGACGCGCCCGCGCGCTGATCGCGCTCGATCGCGCCACTCCAGGGATCGTGGAACGCGGCCTGCTCGAGCTGCGGCAGGCGAAGAGTCTCCTGCAGGCGGTGCGCGGAGCCGATTGGGTGATCGAAGCAATTCACGAGGACCTGGGCGCCAAACAACGCTTGCTCGAATCGATCGAGCAGGTCGCGGATCCGCAGGCGATCGTGACGAGCAGCTCGAGCGGACTGCCGCCCGGGGACCTGTTCGGCCGGCTGCTGCAACGCTCGCGTTGCCTTGTGGCCCATCCATTGAATCCCCCCGAGCTGCTGCCGTTGGTGGAGCTCGTGCCGTCCGAGCAAACCGAGCCGGCCGCGATCGAGCGAGCCACCGCATTCCTACGAGCCCTGGGTCGCATGCCGATCGTGCTGCGCAGGGCGGTGCCGGGCTACGTCGTGGGCCGCATCGCCGCGGCCGTCTGGCGCGAGTGCATCGACCTCGTGCTCACCGGTGTCATCGACGTTTCGGACCTGGACCGGGCCGTGTCGCTCGGGCCTGGCCTCGGCTGGGCGGCGGCGGGGCCCCATCTCACCTATCACCTTGGTGCCGGGGCCGGCGGGGTAAACATTTTCCTGCAACACCTGATGACGAGCTTCGAGGCATGGTGGGGGGATCTGGCCTCCTGGGAGCGCCTCGAGCCGAAGCAGCAACGGGCGCTGATCGCGGCGATCGAAAAGGCATATGAAGGAAAGGTGGAGATGCTGCGGGGAGCGAGGGACCGGAGGCTCGGCGCTATACTGCGAGCACTCGAACAAGCACGAACTACGTAAAGAAGAGACGTAAGGAAGAGGCGTACGCTCTTCTCCCTACGCATCAGCCCCCTACGTCTTTTCCCTACGGTTTCGCCTTACCAGCTCTCACCATCAGTACCGGCACCATGCTGATGTGCCGCACTTCACTCGCCACACTGCCCCGCACTACGTCGTTCAGCCCCCGATGGCCATGGGTCGCCATGGCGATCAGGTCGCACCGCTCCCGCACCGCCGCCTCGGCAATCTCCTTCGCGGGCTCGCCGGCCGCGAATACCGCTTCGCAGTCAAGGCCTTCCGCTTCCAGGGCCCCCTCGACGCGCTCCAAGTACTCGCGGTCGTCCTTCATCTCCTCCGATTCCCGAAGGTCGAGCTGCTTGATGTTGCGCGCCACCCAGCCGTCGGCCACGTGGATCAGCACGAGCGACGCCCCGCACTCGTGCGCCAGGGGACGGATGTACTCCAGGATCCTGTCGTCGGTCGGGGTGTGCTCCAGCGGCACTAGGATCCGCTTGAACATCAGGCCAGCCAGCTCCCCACGATCCGGACCAGCAGATAGGCGTTCAACGCCGCGATGACGAACGCCACCGTGTAGGCGAGGACTTTCAGCCACCGGGGGTTCACGAACTCGCCCATCTTGGCCCGTTCGGATGTGAAGCGCACCAGCGGGAAGACCGCGAACGAGAGTTGGAGGCTCAGAATCACCTGGCTCAGAATGAGGAGTTGGGCGGTTCCATGCGCGCCAAAAAAGATAGCGGTGAGGGCAGCGGGCACAATCGCGATGCCCCGGGTGATGAGCCGCCGCAGCCAGGGACGGATGCGGATGTTGAGGAATCCCTCCATCACGATCTGGCCGGCCAGGGTGCCGGTGAGCGTAGAGTTCTGCCCCGAGGCGAGCAGCGCCAGCGCGAACACCGCGCTCGCGCCCGCCACGCCCAGCAGGGGGGTCAGCAGCTGGTAGGCGTCCTGGATCTCGGCCACTTCTGAATGCCCCGAACCGTGGAACGTGGCCGCGGCAACGATCAAGATCGCCGCGTTGATGAACAGCGCGAACGAGAGCGCGATGGTGGAGTCGATGAACGCGAATTTGACCGCGGTCCGCTTTCCGTCAGGAGTCTCATCGTACGCCCGGGTCTGCACGATCGACGAATGGAGATACAGGTTATGAGGCATCACCGTGGCGCCGAGGATGCCAATCGCGATGTAGAGCTGGTCGGGATTCGTGAGAATTGACGCGCGTGGCACGAACCCCGCGGCCACGCCCGCCAGGTCCGGGCGCGAGATGAGGATCTCGAACAGGAAGCACGCGGCGACCGTGATGATCAGCGTCACCACCAGCGCCTCGAGTAGCCGGAACCCCTTGTTCTGGAGGTACAGCACCATCAGCACGTCGAGCGATGTGATGCCGATTCCCCACGCGAGCGGGATACCGAACAACAGGTTCAGCCCGATCGCCGAACCGATCACCTCGGCCAGGTCGCAGGCGGAGATTGCGATCTCGCACATCACCCATTGCGCGATGGCGACCGGGCGCGAGTAGTGGTCGCGGCACGCCTGGGCCAGATCCCGCCCGGTGACGATTCCCAGCTTGGCCGCGAGGCCCTGCAGCAGGATCGCCATCAGGTTCGACAACATGATCACGCTCAACAGGGTGTACCCGAACCGCGACCCGCCGGCGAGATCGGTGGCCCAATTCCCGGGGTCCATGTAGCCGACGGCCACGAGATAGCCCGGACCCGCAAAAGCCAGCGCCTTGCGCCACCAGCTCGCGTGGTTCACGGGGATGGTGCGGTAGACCTCCGCCAGACTCGGGGCCAGACGGGGCTGCCGCCACCCGGACTGCACCGGCGGTGCGGGTGTTACGGGACCGCTGGAGGCGCTCACGAGGCGCCGTGCCGGAACGGGTGCTCGAAACTCAAGTACACGAACACCGCGTCTGTGCCGCGGCTCGGCCCAACACCGAAGGGAAAGGCGATTCCAGGCACGATCTGCAATCCGCCGGCGAAATTGAACGCCCAGCGCACGCCCGGGCTGACGAGCAGCTGCCGCTCACCGGTCGTGACCCCGGGGCCGACGACGGTTTCGCCGCGCGACCAGACGACTTCGAGCATCACGTTGAACGCCGGCAGCGGGAGCCAGATCGCGCTCGCGCCGAGGTTGAACGCGGTGCTCGTGGCGCGATCGCCGGCCCCGTCGGCGGCGGACGGCGTCACCGTGAACCCCGCGTTCGCGTGGGAGACGAGCCAGGGCTTTATCGTGGCGCTCACCGGGAGATTGGCCTGCAGACCAACTCCGCCCATGCCGGCTCCTGCCGCCGCTGTGCCGGTCGGCGCCAGGATGGTGAAGCGCGGCGCGACCGAAACCGGCCCATCGGTACCAATCAGTTGATAACGGTAGTTGACTGCCACATCGCCCACCCGCGTGCCGCCCGGGTTCCCATGCACGACGGGAACGGTGTAACTCAACTGGTGGCGCTGGCCAGCGAGGGGCCACTCCTGGGTGAAGGCGTACACCCACGAGCCTGAGCCCCGGGGCCAGGAAAGGGTGTTGATATGCTGCACGACGCCACGCTCCTGATTGTAGGCTTCTTCGATGAGGAAACTGTTGTCCGCGATCGGGGCGGCGCGCGCGCCATCCTGCGCATACGCCGCCCGGGTGACCACCAGGCCGCACACCATCGCTCCGAAGACACGCACAACCGCTCGCGTCATTGCGCCTCCCGACACCACAACAGCTGAGCCAGCTCCCGGCCGATAATGCGGGAGGTGGCCGATGCGTAGAGGTAGACCGTCGTGGGTCCGTTGAACGGTTGGCGCTCGGTGATCGACACACGCACGCCAGGTACCAGCCCCTGCTCCGCGAAATACCGCAATCGCGCGGCGTCCTGAGTTCCCACCTGCCGCAGCTCGAGGTCCGCACCGACGGCGGCGTCGGCGAGAGACACGAGCTCGGTTTCCTCGATGTCGCCGGTGGCGGTGGGAATCGGATCGCCGTGCGGATCGTAGTGGGGATCACCCAAGGCCGCCGCCATGCGCTCGATCAAGTCATCGGAAACCGCATGCTCCAACCGCTCCGCCTCGTTGTGCACGTTGCCCCAGTCGTAGCTGAGGTTGCGGGTCAGGTAGAGCTCGAGCACTCGATGCCGGCGGATCATCTTGAGTGCCGCGCGCCGCCCCTGACTGGTGAGCTGCACACCCCGATAGGGCACGTGCTCGATCAAGCCCATCTCCGAGAGCCGTTTCACCATCGCGCTCACCGACGGCGCGCTCAGCGTGAGCAACCCGGCGATGTCGCTGGTCGTCGCGAATCCACCTTGGGCCGAAAGCCTGTAGATGGCCTTCAGATAGTCCTCGACCGACCGAGTCAGGGACGGCTCTTGCGCTGTCATGCCAGGCGGCATAATGCCTCTTAACTCAATGCCCAAGTGTGGCTTTAGTATATGCTAATATGACTATGTGCGCAAGCTAATATGGCGATTAGTTGAAACTATTGCGGGACAACGGATCCGGACACTGTCAGGCGGGAAGCCGGACATTTTGCCTAGGCGGAGTAGCCGATGAGCTCGAGAAAGGGAGTGAGAATGCGTTCGGTCATGCCCCAAATGACCTCGTCACCAAGATCGTAGGCGGGAAACACCCGCTCGACCCCGCGCACCTGCAGCGTCATCTCGCGACGCACGCCGGGGGCCACCAGACGATCGAGCGACACCCAGAACGCGTGCTCCACTTCCGCGCTCGGGGTCAGGCGTGGCAGCGACGACACCGCAAACACGAACGGACGCACTCGGACCGGCGGTAGCGTCGGGGTCCGCGGATAGAGATCGTCCAGTACGCCGAGACGTTCGGCACCGGACAAGTCGATCCCCGTTTCTTCCCGCGTCTCTCGCGTGGCGGTGACGAAGAGATCCGGGTCGGTCGGTTCGTACCGCCCGCCGGGCAGCGCGACTTGCCGCGACCACGGATCGCCCACGCGCTCCGCCCGCTTGATGAACAGGGCCTCGAGACCGGCGGAGCGCTCGAGCAGGATCAGGGCGACCGCCGCCGGCCGTGCCTCTGGTGCATCGACCACCCGGGCGACGTACTGGGAGAGCGCGGTGCGCACGCGTGCCAGGGTCACGTGAACCTCCGCGGGGCCTGAACCCGGTTATCTCGTGCTGATTGCATCCCTCGCCATCCTCGTCTCACCGCCCTTGACCGACCGCGATCGCGCCCGGAGAATCTAGCTCGTGCGCAATCATCTCTGGATGGCCGTCGGACTCGTCGCCGGGGCGACGCGATGATGTCGTGGCTCTTCGCCGCGCCCTGGATCATGGTGTTGCTGCTCGTGGTCCGTCACTACGCGGTGCGCAGTCCCCGCCTGTGGGAATTCGGCCCGCGCCCGAGCGGCCCGCTTCTGTCGGTGATCATTCCCGCGCGCAACGAGGCGTTGAACATCGAGCGCTGCGTCCGCTCGATCCTGGCCGCCGCCTATCACCCGCTGGAGGTCATCGTCGTCGACGACCGGTCGACCGACGGCACGGCCGGCATTGCGGAATGGCTCGCGGCCGCCCCCGAGGTGAAGGGACGGCTGCGCGTCGTGCGCGGCGCGGAGCTGCCCACCGGGTGGTTCGGGAAACAGTGGGCGATCGTCCAGGGGTATGGTGCGGCAGCCGGGGAGCTTCTGTTGTTCGCCGACGCCGATACGAAGCACGAGCCGGAGCTGATCCCACGCGCCGTCTCGGTGCTCCGGACGGAGCACGTGGATCTGGTCTCGGTTCTGCCGCGCCAGGAGATGGAATCGTTCTGGGAACGACTGGTGCAGCCCCACGTCTTCCTGGCGTTGCAATCCCGGGTGGGCGACCTGCGGTACGTGAACCGGACGCGCATCGTCTGGAACGCCATCGCCAACGGCCAGTTCATCCTCACGAACCGTCCGGCCTACGAGGCGGTCGGCACTCACGCCGCCGTAAAGGATTCTGTCGCCGAAGACATGATGTTGGCGCAGACGTACGTGCGCGCCGGTCGCGACATCTTCCTCGTTCACGCCGAAGAGTTCATGAGCACCCGCATGTACCGCTCGCTGCGGGAGATCGTCGATGGCTGGTCCAAGAACCTGGCCCTCGGCGCTCCGATGATGGTCCCGCCGATTCCTCTGGTGCGATGGCTGCTGCCGTACCTGATGTGGCTCCCGGTGCTGGCGTGGATCGGCCCCCCGCTGGCCTGGCTCATCTGGCGCTGGGACTTCGCGCTAATCGCGATGGTCGTTTCGCTGCTCACCTGGCTCGAGATCTACGACCGGGAGCAGGCACCGCTGTGGTACGCCTTGCTCTACCCGGTGGGGGCAAGTGTGGTGGCGTACATCATGTTGCGGTCGGCGTGGCGGGGAAGTCGGAAGGTCGAATGGCGGGGGAGAGTCTACAAGGCCTAACGTGTTTCCCCCACGGGCAGCCCCACCCGCCGGACCAAGTCCTTGAAGCGGGGATCGTCGCGCAGCGGATCCCAGTATGGGTCCGAGGTGAGAAAGATCAGCCATGTATCATGTGCGCTGTACGCGCGCTCGAGCCACGTGAACGCCGTGTCCGGCTGACCGAGCACCGAGTACACGGCAGCGATGTTGTAGGAGGCGATGTACGTCCGCTGACCGACGTCCAGCAGGGAGTCGATCACCGCGCGTGCCTCGGCCGGACGCCCGACGCACACCAACGCCCTCGCGAGCTCTATCAATTGATAAGGCGGTGGACCGGTCGCGAGCTTGAATTTCTCCACCGCCATCGCGCACTCGTTCCTGCCTTGCAACACAAGTCCTTCCCAAAGGGGGAGATCGGACGAGGGGATCACCGCCTCGGTCCGTCGCACGAACGCGTCCATGTCGTCCCAGCGTCGCTCATCCCACAGTGAGTAAAGGTGATAGAGCACTGTATAGTAGGAGAGCGAGTCGAGGGCCCACGCGCGCTCCGTCTGCGCCCGGGCCTCCTCGAGCCGGCTTCGGGTCCAGAGGACGACAGCCAGGTCGATGCGCGCTTGCGGCAGGTTGGAATCGAGGGCGATGCCGCGCCGCGCTAGCCGTTCCGCACGCGCGATGTCGTAGTGCATCGAGAGCGCGGGCCACACCAGCGCGACGACCGCCTCAGCGGACATCGAGTCGAGCGCGACCGCCCGCTCGGCTGCCTCCTGAGCATGCGGATACGCTTCCTGCGGAGCAGCCCAGCTATCCGCGAGCTGGCTCCAAGCCTCGGCGAGCGCCGCCCAACCGAGCGCGAACGTGGAGTCCCGCGCGACCGCCTGCCTGTACAGGTCGATGGCCCGGCGAATTCCTGCCTCGGTGTACTGGTTGAAGTAGCTGCGGCCCCGCAGGTAGAAATCGTACGCCTGCGGGTCCGCGGTGGGCCGCCGAGCGAGTGTCGCCTGCTCGCTGGGAAGCAGCTCCCCCGCGACCGCCTGGGCCACCTCCCGCGAGACATCTTCGATGACCTCCAGTAGATCGCTCGACGGGCGGCCGTACGTCTGGCTCCAGCGTACGGTCCCGTCGTCGGCGCCCACTAAGCGCACCGTGACGCCGATGCGATCGCGGCCGGGTAGCACGTCGCCTTCCAGGAGGTAGCGGACGCGGAGCTCGCGGCCGAGACGGCGCGTGTCGTGCGTCGACGCCAGAAAGAATCGCACGGCGCTGGGGCTTTTGACCTCCAGCCGCTTGAGCTGGGAGAGGTTGGTGGTGATCTGGCTCGTCAGCCCGTCCGACAGATAGCTGTACGCGCTGTCCCGGGACAGGTTGTCGAAGAACAGCACCGCCACGCTGTGGAGTGCGGGAGGGCGGGCGGCGACCGCCGCCTTGCACGGCGGCGCAGAGCCATCCGGGCACTGGGCGTGGAGCAGGTTCCACGTCGGTAGGGCAAATTGCGCGAGCAGCACTCCCGTCCACGCAGCGCGCGTCACCGCTTCCCTCGCATCCGCGCCCGCTTCGCTGGCCGCACCTTGCGCCGCTTCCCCACTGACGCGGCGCGCGCCACGATGACCGCCCGCTCGGCCCACTCCACAAGTTCAGCACGATCGTCGAACACGTCGGCCGGCACCTCATAGTAGCCACGCATCGGCTGCTCGCCGGGGATCGGCGCGAACGGCCCCGCGCCCTGCGCCTCGTAGGCCGGGCGGGTGTTGTCGTCGACCTTGAGGAAGAGCGCGTCGTCGTCGATCACGGCGAAGAAAAAGGCACCGTGATACAGGCCGACGCCGCCGAACATCCGGCGCCACGTGACGCGGCCCAGACCGGTGAGCTGCTCGAGCGTATGGTGGAGAAAGGCATCGCTGACCGGCATCGGTGCGAATCTACGCAGCCCCACGATCCGGGCTAGACGCACAGGGGTGGGTTAGTTGAGGTGTGTCGCACCCACCGAGGACCCCCGTTGTAGGCCACTTCCCGGGGCCCTGTTCACCCTGCAACCTTCGAGCCTTCTTTGCCTATCCAATGACGCGAACCCGGCACCAGGTGCAGGAGTGTCGACCCTGAGCACTGATGCGATCACGGCGGCGATGGACGCGGAAGCGGCGGACGTAGCGCTCGCGCAAAGCGGTGACGGCCGGGCTTTCGAACGGCTGTACCGGACGCACGTCCCGCGCGTTCACGGCCTGGTGCGCCGCATGCTGGATGGCCCCGATGCCGACGACGTCACGCAGGACGTGTTCGTCCGGGCGTGGGAAAAGCTGCACACGTTTCGCGGTGAAGCGGCGTTCGGCACCTGGCTGCATCGGCTCGCGGTGAACGTGATCCTGGCGCGGCGCAAGACAGTGGGGGGCGAGCGACGCCGCTTCCACGAGGACAGTGAGGTGCTGAATCACGTCGCCGGTCGTGGGGAGACACCCGAGCACGGCATGGATTTCGAGGCGGCGCTCGGTCGCCTTCCGGAGGGTGCCCGGCAGGTGTTCCTGCTCCATGACGTGCAGGGATTCCGGCACGAGGAGATCGCACGGTCACTGGGCATCGTTCCCGGGACGTCGAAATCGCAGCTGCATCACGCGCGCATGGCGTTACGGAAGTACCTCGATCGATAGCACGAGCAGGAGCGTTCGTATGAGCGATCAATGGACTGACAGACTGTCCGAGTATCTCGATGGCGAGCTGGACCAATCCCAGCGCGCCGCGCTCGAAACCCACCTCGCGGGCTGCGAGACGTGCGCCCGCACGCTCGCCGAGCTGCAACGCGTGGTCGGGCGCGCCCAGGCATTGGATGACCGGCCCCCGGCGAACGACCTGTGGCCCGGGATCGCCGCTCGCATCGGCGTCTCGACCGACGATCTGTCCCGGCGTCGGTCCCAGCGACGGGTGAGCTTCACCATCCCCCAGCTGATCGCGGCGAGCCTGCTGTTGATCGCCGCATCGGCCGGCGTCGTTCGACTCGTCCTGCACGGCGGTGGAGAGAAGCAACCGGTGGCCGGGACCCCGGCGCCGCGGGTCCAGTCGGTCAACTGGAGCTCGAGGGCGGACACGAGCGCGGACCACGCCGTGACGGAGCTGCGGCAGGCGCTCGCGCAGGGCCAACGGGACGGGCGGCTCAATCCCGCGATCGCGCGAAAGCTCGAGCACAGCCTCGCCGTCATCGATACGGCGATTGCGGAGGCCCGGCGCGCCCTGGTGCTCGATCCCAACAGTGCCTACTTGAACCATCACCTGGCCGACACCATGCGGCTCAAACTGCAATTCCTGCGGGAGGCGAATCGTATCGCCTCCGCACGCACATAGAGAGGGGTTAGCAATGTTTTCCGTATTGGTCGCCGTCGCGAGCGTAGCGCTGGCCCAGGACACCGATACCACGTTCGCGGTCCGTCAGGGACAGCGACTCGAGGTCAGCGATTTTGGCGGCGAGGTCATCATCAAGGTTTGGCGGCAAAACTCGGTGCGGGTCCGCGCGACGCATTCGAGCCGTGATCGCGTGCTGATCTCGACGGATGGAGCCACGGTCAGCATCAACGGCAGCTCCCGCCACGGCCCCGCCATGGTGGATTACGAGATCCTGGCCCCGGCCTGGATGCCGCTGTCGGTGTCCGGCACCCCCTCCGCCGAAGTGACCATCGAGGGGACCGAAGCCGAGGTGACGGTTGAAACCGTGGAGGGGTCGGTGCGCGTCGTGGGAGGACGGGGAAACATTTCGCTCCATACGGTCGAAGGGGAGGTGTCGCTCGAAGGCGCCTCCGGACACATCGAGCTGAACAGCGTCGACGGGAGCATCGAATTGAAGGAAAGCGCGGGCGACATCCTCGCCGAAACCGTGGACGGAGCCATTACGCTGCTCGACATCGAATCGGCGGACGTCGACGCGAGCTCGGTGGATGGGAGCATCGAGTACGACGGCACCATCAAGGACGGCGGCCGCTATCGCTTCCAATCCCACGACGGCGACGTGACGGTCTCAATTCCCGAACGGGCCAACGTCACGGTGTCCGTGGCCACGTTCAGTGGTGATTTCGACTCGGCGTTCCCCATCACGTTGAAGGACAAGACGAAGCATCGGTTCAATTTCACGCTCGGGTCGGGAAGCGCACGCCTGGAGCTCGAGTCCTTTGACGGATCCATCAGACTACGCCGCCCCGGGCAGGTTCACGAACCGGACACCCAGGAGTAACGATATGCGCCTCACTACCCGTTGGTTAATGCTGCTCGCCGCCGCGCCCCTGCTGGCGGCACCGGCATTTGCGCAGGACTTCCATTGGAACGGTCATCTCGCCGCCGGCAAGCGGCTCGAGATCAAAGGTGTGAACGGCAGCATTCGCGCCGTGGCCGCCACGGGCGACGACATCGACGTTACCGCCCGCAAGACCTCGCGTCGCTCCGATCCCGAAGAAGTGGAGATCAAGGTCGTGCCGTTCGAGGATGGCGTGACGATCTGCGCCGTCTACCCCACTCCGCGACGCGCCCGGCACGAGAACCGCTGCGAGCCCGGCGATGATTGGAGCTCGTCCAGCGAGAACAACGACGTCACGGTGGACTTCACGATCAAGCTGCCGGCCGGCATCGTGTTCGACGGCCGCACCGTGAACGGCGACGTCGAGGCCCAGGGCTTGGGCGCGGACGCCGCGGTGAGCACCGTGAACGGCAGCGTCGATGTGTCGGCCGCGGGTCACGTCGAGGCGAGCACGGTGAACGGCTCGATCCGGGCGACCATGGGTCGCGCGGACTGGACCGGGGACGCGGAATTCACCACCGTCAACGGCGGCATCACCCTCACCCTCCCAGAAGGGGTCAGCGCCGAGGTGCGGGCGGAGACGGTGAATGGGGATCTGGAGACCGACTTTCCCATGACCGTGTCGGGTCGGTTCGGTCCCCGGCACATGCGCGGGACAATCGGCGGCGGCGGCAATCGCACGCTCGAATTGTCCACGGTGAACGGCAGCATTCGTATCCGCAAGGCCTAGTCCCAGACGGGAACGGGGCGGCGCCCGCGGTTTTTCGATCTCTGCTGCGGTAAACCGGTACCGCTTCCATCAGTCCATAGTCGCATCGTAGGGCCCTTCGAACCGAGGGGCCCGTGGTGCTTCGGGAGCTTCTCACCCGCACCGAGCAGATCTCTGATCTTCGCGACGTGTTTCGCGCGCTCGGCTACCAAGCGGCGTGGGAGACCGTCCCACCCGGGCCCTGGCTCGGCTCGACCGAGGCGGCCGCAGCCGGTGTGACGGCGGCGGCGCTCGTCGCCCGACACGATGCGTTTCGGGTGATCGCCCTTGCCTCTCCAGTCCCGGAGGCCGCCGCCCGCGCCGCCGCACGGCGGCTCGCCGCCGGCGCCGACCGGGGGCTCGCCTGTGCGATGGGTGGCACGCCACGACGGATCGTGCTCGCCGCCTGGCGCGCGACGGCGCACGGCACGCTCGGGCTCCGCCTGGCGCCGGTCACCCTGGACCGGCCGGGCGCCGCCGCCCTTGCCACCCTGGAACGACTGGCCCCGGAGCCGGGCGAGTCGGCGCTGGCATTGTCGCTTCGCGTCGGAGACGTACTCGCCAGCGAGACCGTGACCGTACGCTTCTTTCGGGCGTTCCGGTCGACGCTCGATCGCTTCACCGATTCCCTGCCGTCGCCCAAGTCGCGCGCCGACCGCCACGCGCTCGCGCTGACTGCCCTGACCCGGGTGCTGTTCCTCTACTTCGTTCAGGAGCACGGATGGCTGGACGGTGACCGTCGCTACCTGCCGCGGCTGTTCGAGCGGACGCTCGCCCGCGGGCACCATTTCCACCGTGCCGCTCTCCACCCACTTTGCTTTGGCGTCCTGAACCGGCCGGCCGCCGGGCGCTCCACGCGGGCGCAGGCGCTGGGTCGACTCCCATTTCTGAACGGTGGTCTGTTCGAGCCGACGCCATTGGAGCGCCGCTCGGGCCCCGCAGTATGGGGCAATGCCTCCTGGCGCGACGCCTTCGACCAGGTGTTCGAGCGGTTTCATTTCACCGTGCGCGAAGGCGATACCGAAGCACACATCGCTCCCGACATGCTGGGGCGCGTATTCGAAGGCGTGATGGAGCCAGGTGAGCGGCGCGCGAGCGGCAGCTATTACACGCCCTCCGCGCTGGTGCGTGATCTCGTCCGCGCGACACTCGCGGCCGCGCTGGTTCACCGCCTGGGACTCGCCCGCGCGACCGCCGAGCGGTGGGTCTACCACGGTGACCCTCCCGCCGAACCACCCGACGTGAGCAAGCTGCGGGTGCTCGATCCCGCGGCTGGGTCCGGCGCGTTCCTGCTCGGCGCGCTGGAGGAGCTGGCGCGGTTGCGGGTCTCAGCGGGTGAGCCAGATACCGCGGCGCTGCGTCGCGATATCATCGCGCATTCGCTCTATGGTGTCGATCTCTCGTCGACGGCGGTGCGCCTGGCCGAGCTGCGGCTGTGGCTCACACTCGTAGCCCAGGATCCCGTCACGGACCCCGGCGCGGTCGCCCCGCTCCCGAATCTGGACGGCCACCTGCGACAGGGCGACGCGCTCCTCGACCCCTACACCGTGGCCGCGAGCCTCGCTGGAGCGGCTGCCGCCGCTCCATCCCTCACCCGTGAGGCCTTCATCCTCACCGACCGGCGACGCGCGCTGTTTTCCATCAGTGGGGGAGCCAAGCGAGAGGCCACACGCGCATTGGCGCGCGCGGAGCACGACCTCGCGCAGGCGCTGTATGACCGGGCGCTGCTCGCTCTGGAGGCGCGCATCCGGGAGATCGCGGCCCACGCCCGGAGTCGCGACCTGTTCGGCCGGCGGCAGGGGCTCGACGCCGCGCAACGCCTCGTGCTCCGGCGGCTCCGGCTGGCGCGGACGGAGCTGCGCACCGCGCGGCGCCGGCTCGCGGACGAAGAGGGCGCGCCGTTCTTCAGCGTCGAATCCCATTTCGGCGACCACCTCGCGGTGGGAGGGTTCGACATCGTGCTGGGAAACCCTCCCTGGGTGCGCGGTGAGCGCCTGCCCGCTCGGGTGCGCGAAATCCTCGCTCACCGCTACCCGACGTGGCGCCCGGCGGCGGCGGGTCGCTTCGCGCACCTGCCGGATCTCTCGGTGGCGTTCTACGAGCGCGCCCTCGAGCTCGCGGCCCCGGGGGGAGTCGTCGGGATGCTGGTGCCGGCGAAGCTGGCGACGGCCGGGTACGCCGAAGCGCTGCGTCGCCGCTTGGCCGGGGCGACGCAGCTGGAGCGAGTCGCCCCGCTCGACGACGCGGCTGCCACCTTTGGGGCGGCGGTCTACCCGATGGCACTCGTCACGGCGCGGCGGGATCCGGAGCCGACCGCGTCCGCCTGTTGTGCCCTGGGGCCGGATTCGCCCGGGCCGCCGCTGCCGCAACATCTGTTGCAGGCTCCGGGCCCCTGGATCCTGGTCCCTGACGCCGGTGCCGTTGCGCGGCGCCTGGCGCGCGATTGCCCCGCCATCCGGGACCGATGGAACCCGAGTCTGGGGGTGAAGACCGGCGCCGACGCCGTCTTTCTTGTCCCCGAGGCAGTGCCGGGCGCTCGCCCCGCCGTGCGGGGGCGGGACCTCGCCCGCTGGCTCGCTACCCCACGTCTCTTCCTGCTATGGCCGCACGACAGCATCGGCCGGCCGCTGCCAAAGCTGGAGGGTCCGCTCGCGCTCCGACTCATGCCGCACCTCGAACGCCTGAAACGGCGGACCGACTACCGGGGCGGACCGGCCTGGCAGCTGTTTCGTACGAAACTCGCGCTCGCTCCGCACCGTGTTCTGTGGCGCGACCTGTCGCGTGAGCTGACAGCTGTCGTGCCGCCCACGGAGGTCGTCCCGCTCAACACGGTGTACGGTATCGTCACCCGCACGGCGGACGACGCGCATGCGCTCGCCGCGCTGCTGAACACCAGCTGGTGCACGGCCCTGGCTCGGCTGGGCGCAGACCGGGCCCGCGGTGGCTTCCGGCGCTTTAATGCGAGGGTAGTAGGGAGCCTCCCGTTGCCGGTCACGAACCAAAGCGCGTGGGCCGCCCTGGCCGAGCATGGCCGGCGATGCGAGCCGGCCGACGCGCTCGCCGCCGAGCTATACCACCTCGATGCCGCCGACCGCCACGCCCTCGCGCGTCTCGTTCCGAATCCTCGCTGAGGAGCTTCGGGTACCGGATGAGCCGCTCGCCTTCCTGCTCCGCGGCGGGCCGGAGACGACGCCGGCGGCCGCGTGCGCGGAAGCGGCGCGCGCCTTGCTCGACCTCCCGGCGGTATCGCCCGACGCGCCATCGTGGCTCGCGCCCCACCAGATCCCCGCCCACGACCGCCTGACCGCTATCGTGACCCGGCACGGCGGCGCCGTGCTGGCCGACGCGGTGGGACTCGGCAAGTCATACGTCGCGCTGGCGGTCGCGCGCACGCTGGGCGCGGAGCCGAACCTCATCGTTCCCGCGGTCCTGATTCCGCAGTGGCGGGCCCTCATGGATCGGCTCGCCGTGCCGGGGCGCATTTGCAGTCACGAGCGACTGAGTCGGGAACCCGCCAGTCCCAGGTGGCATCACGGCCACGGCCCCTCACCGCTGTGCATCGTCGACGAAGCACATCACTTTCGGAATCCGCACGCCCGTCGCTACCGTGCATTGGCGCAACGCGTCGTCGGCAGCCGGGTACTGCTCGTGTCCGCGACCCCGGTCCACCATCGGGCCGCCGAGCTCTTGCACCTGCTGCGGCTCTTCCTCCGGGACGATGCGTTGGTGGCGCTCGGCGTGCCGTCGCTGGCCCGCTCAGCCCGCGACGGCGATCCGGGACAAGCGACCCTCGCCGCGGTGGCGCGGTTCGTCGTCGCGAGGTCGCGGCACCGCGTCACCACGGCGTGGCCCGGCCTCGGATTCCCCGGGCGCGCCGAGCCGGTGACGATCAGGGCCGCACCGGCGGCGAAGGAAATCGTCGACGAGCTCGCCCGGGGGATCGCCGCGCTGCGCCCTCCGGGCGGCGTAGGAGCGTTGTTTCGGTTGACCCTGATGCGCCGGCTGGCTTCGAGTGTCCCCGCACTGCGGGAGAGTCTCAAACGGTTCGAGGCGTTCTGCGCGGTGCAGCGCGACGCAGCGGCAGCGGGTCATGCTCTTCCATCGCGGGTATTCCGGCGGCTGTTCCCGATGACAGGTGGCGCCGACCTTCAACTCGCGTTTCTACCGTTGTTGCTCGAGACGAGCACAACCCCCGTATACGATCCCGACGCCGGAGACCATGTGCGCCGCATGCTCGAGCGCACGCGCACGGAGGCCGACCCCAAGGCCGAAGCGCTCGGACGACTCTTGGCGGACGCGCCAGCCAAGACAATCGTGTTCGTGGATGCAGCCGCGACGGTACACCATCTGCGCCGGCGCCTCGCAGGCACGTTCCGGATCGGAGCGGTCGCCGGGTCGGCGGCCTGGCTCGGCCTCGGTCGCGTCACGCGGCGCGAGGTGCTCGAAGCGTTCGCGCCGCGTGCGCACGGCGTCGCACCACCACGAACGTTGTCTCAAGTCGACATCCTGATCGCCACCGATCTGGTGGGAGAAGGGCTCAACCTGCAGGACGCCGAGCGCGTGGTGCACTACGACCTGCCCTGGAGTCCCGCTCGACTCGCGCAGCGTGTGGGGCGAGTGGACCGACTCGCGTCTCCCCACCAGAGTGTCGCAACCGTCGCGTTCCTTCCGCCTGAGCCGCTCGCGTCCGCGATCGCGCTCGAGCAGCGCCTGGCGCGCAAGGTCGTCGCTCAACTCTCGGCAGGAGCGGCGCAGATCGAGACGCTCCACGGCTTGCACCGTGAGGACGCACCGCTCGATTGGTGCGACCGGCTCCAGCCGCTGGCATCTCTCTCTGGGGGAGCCGACGGGATGGGATCGGTCGGTGCGGCTTCGGCGCGGAGCAACGCCTGCGTCCTGGTCATGCGGTTGGGACAGCTGGTGGAGGCGATTGTCGTGGAGCGTGGGGTCGCGACCGCGAACGCGGGGCGAGCGGCGAGTCTCCTGGAGGAGGCCGCTCACGGGCCCCCGATCCCGGTCGACCGCGCCACGCTCGATCAGGCGATTCGCGTCGCCGCCCCACTCCTGCGGGACCGCTGCGCGGCCATTGCCGCCGCCCGCTGGCGCACGGCCGATCGCGATGGCGCCGGGCGGCGTCTCGTTCCGCTCGTCCTTGCATCCGCGCGCCGCGCCGCTCGCGCCGGCCACGGGGAGCGCCTGGCCCAACTCGATGCCCTCATCGCCCGGCTGTCCGGCGGCCAGGCGGCGGGAGAAGCTCTGCTGCTGGAGCAGCTACTCGAGCGCCGGCGGCCGCTCGAAGTGAGCGACCTGCTTGCCTGGCACGACCTTCTGCCGCCCCTGACCCGAGGCGTTGACACACCGGAGGCACGCCTTGTCGCCGCCGTCATGCTCGTCGGCCCGGCCTAGCGCCCTCAGATCGCGCCCGAATCCCGACCTTTTCCGGACCACGGGTTGTCCCGTTTTGGGGTTCGAGGACACTTTTAGTGTCCAATGCGACGCCCTGCCCTGCCCCTCCGGGTCTATGTCGACCGCCTGCGCGGCCTCTACGGCCGCCCCAAGCGACCCATTCCCAGCGGTCCATTCGAGTGGATCATCTGGGAGCACGTGGCTGCCGTGCCGGATGACGAGCAACGGGCTTTGGTGTTCCGGACGCTGCGCCAGAAGATCGGGACCACACCGCAGGCCATCCTGCGGACGCCGAAGCCGAAGATGCTCGAGCTCCTGGCCCCGGGTGGACCGAACCCCGGTGCCCGCCTCGCGCGGCTCCACGAAGCGGCGGAGCTGATGATCGAGATCGGGCTGGCGCGCGTGCGCACGCTCGTGCGGGAGTCGCCTGTGGAGGCGAAGAAACTCCTGAAGCGGTTCAAGGGCATCGACGAATCGGGCGCGGACCGTATCCTGCTGTTCTGCCGCACCCAGGCCGCGCTCGCGCCGGACGCGAACGGAATGCGCGTGCTCGGACGGCTCGGGTATGGCAAGCCGAACGCGAACGGACCGGCAGCCTACCGCCAGATCGGTGAAGCGCTCGCTCCCGATCTGTCGCGCGACTACAACTGGCTGATCCAGGCGCACCAGCTGCTACGCCGGCATGGACAGGACATCTGCCGCACCACCCCGCGCTGCGAGGCATGTCCGCTCGCCCCCGATTGCGCCTGGTTCCGGCGCGGCGGGCGGTAGGCCGGCGCGGTGGCGCTGACGACATTCCTGTTCGATCTCGATGGAACCCTGATCGACTCGATTGAGTTGATCCTGCGCTCCTATCGCCACACCATGCGAACTCACCGCGGCGTGGAGCCGCCCGATGACGTGTGGATGGAAGGGCTCGGCACACCACTCTGGGTCCAGTTTCGTCACTGGACCGAAGACGAAACCGAGATCCAGGCCATGGTCGACACCTACCGAACCTACAACCTCGCGCATCACGACGAGCTGGTGCGGCCCTACGACGGTGTCGTCGCCGAAGTGCGGCGACTCCGGGCGGATGGTAAGGCGCTCGGCCTAGTGACCAGCAAGATGCGCGGCGGCGCGCTCAAGGGTCTGCGCCTGGCTGGAATCGAAGATGCGTTCACGGTGGTCGTCGGCTCGGACGACGTCACCAACCCGAAACCACATCCTGAGCCGGTCCTCATCGCGCTCGAGCGGCTCGGTCGGACGCCGGACGAGGCCGTGTTCATCGGTGACTCGCGCCACGACCTCGAATGCGGCCGCGCGGCCGGCGTCGCCACCGCCGCCGTGCTGTGGGGCCCGTTCGACCGGGCGCATCTGCAGGACCTCGAGCCGGACTACTGGCTGGAGCAACCCCGCGATCTCGTGCAGCTCAGCTAGGAGCTTCCCGTGCCGTTCGTCACTTTCGATCTCGAGCGCTGGCAGAGCACCTGGGAAAACCGGGTTCGCTTCAATCTGTCCGAATCCGGCGTGCACCCGTTGAGCGTGCGCGAGCTGATCACCCTCGCCGGCGCGTCCGCCGAGCCGCTGCTCGATGTGCGGCTGGGGTACAGCCAGTCCAACGGCACTGACGCGCTCCGCGCGCGCATCGCCGCGCTTTATCCCGGCGCCTCGCCCGACCAGGTGCTGGTCACGACCGGCAGCGCAGAGGCGAACTACGTCGCCGCCCTGGGGCTGATCGAGCCGGGCGACTCGGTCGCGATGCTGTTGCCGAACTACCTCCAGCTCTGGGGTCACACGCAGAACCTGGGTGCCCAGGTGCGCGGGTTCCGGCTGCGCGAGGACCAGAACTGGGCGCCCGACGCGGCCGAGATGCGCGCCGCCATCGCGCCGGGCACGAAGCTCGTCGTCGTGACCAATCCGCACAATCCGACCGGATCGATTCTCGCCGACTCGATGCGCGGGGCGATTCTCGAGCGCACGGCGCAGGTGGGCGCGTGGCTGCTCGCCGACGAGGTCTACATCGGCGCCGAGCGCGACGGCCCGACGACGCAATCGTTCTGGGGCAGCTACGACCGGCTGATCTGCGTGTCGGGACTCTCCAAGGCGTACGGGCTGCCCGGGCTGCGGATCGGCTGGTTGGTGGCGCCGCCCGAGCTCGTCGCCGCCGCCTGGGCGCGCCACGACTACACCACCATCGGGCCGTCCGGCGCCACCGATCATCTCGCGGCGCTGGCGCTCGAGCCCGCGGTGCGTGAACGCCTGCTCGCGCGCACGCGCGGGATCCTGCGCGAGAACTACCCGGTGCTCGAAGCCTGGCTGCGCGAATTCGGGGACACCTTCTCCTGGGTCCCGCCTGGCGCCGGGGCGATCTGTTTCGCCCGCTATCGCCCGGCAGTATCGGGCGTGGATCTGGTGGAGCGGGTGCGAGCCGCAGAAAACGTGCTGCTCGTGCCTGGAGAGCACTTCGGCATGCCCGGATACCTCCGCTTCGGCTACGGCAACGAGTCGGGCGAGCTGCGACACGCACTGGCCGCGGCCGGTGCCGGGCTGCGGCACGCCTTCGGGGACTAGCGGTGCGGGTCGTGCCGCTGGAGGAGTTCCGGGACCACGTCTCCATGGCTGCGGCCGTGGCGGCTGTCGAACGAGGCTTTCGTGCCCTGGCCCTGGGCCAGGCGACGCTCCCCGAGCCCATGGTCGTGGAACTGTCCCGCCCGACCGCCGAAGTGCACATCAAGGGCGCCCATCTGTCCGGCGGGCGCTTCATCGTGTTGAAGGTCGCCACCGGCTTTCCGGCCAATCGCGACCGCGGGCTGCCGTCCGCCGACGGCATGTTCGTCCTGCTCGATGCGGTGACCGGGGCGCCGGCCCTGGTGCTCGAGGAGCACGGCTACCTCACCGACCTGCGCACTGCTGCCGCGATCGCTCTCACGCTCCGCTATCTCGCGCCGCGGGAAGCGAAGTCGGCATTGCTGATCGGCGCCGGCGGGCTGGCGCGACTCACCGTACGGGCCATGCTCGCCGAGCGGCCGATCGAGCGACTCACGATATGGAACCGAACCGCAGAACGCGCCGAGGCGCTCGCCAAGGAGCTCGCCGGCGTGGTGACCACCCGGGTCGCGCCGGCGCTCGAATCCGCGGTGCGCGACCATCGGCTCATCGTCGCCGTGACCGCGAGCACGCGGCCGCTCGTACGGGCCGATTGGGTCTTGCGAGGCACCCACATCACCTCGGCCGGCACCGGCAGCCCGGAAAAGGTCGAGCTCGAACCGGCGCTGCTGCGCAAAGCCGACAAGCTCATCGCCGATCGCGTGGTGCAGACGGAGCAGTACGGGAACCTGCATCACGCGATCGCCGCCGGGGTGATGACGCGCGCCGGAGTGACGGGCGAGCTGGGTGACCTGGCCACGGGACGACTCCCGGGGCGCGAGCGCCTCGACGAGATTACCGTGGCCGATCTGACCGGCGTCGGGGTGCAGGATGCCGCGATCGCCGAACCCGTGGTGGAGGCTTTGGGCTTATGAGGACCGCCGAGCGCGAGACTTCGGTCATCCGCGCGCCGCAGGACGGCAGCGAGGTCGGCGTCTGCACGCTCGCGACCCCGGAGGACGTGCGAGCGGCGCTCGACGCCAGCGTCGCGGCGGCCCGCCCCTGCCGCGAGATGCCGGCCTACGAGCGGGCGCGGGCGTTGCGCGCCACAGCCGAAGGGCTGACCGCGCAGCGGGAGTCCCTGGCGCACACCCTCGCGCTGGAAGCCGGCAAGCCGATCGCCCAGGCGCGTGTGGAGCTCGATCGGTCCATCGCCGTGTTCGCCGACGCCGCCGAAGAAGCCACCCGCATCGGCGGTGAGGTGCTGCCCACCGACTGTGTGCCGATGGGGAAAGGGCGATTGGCGCTGACGCGACGCTTCCCGCTCGCTCCGATCACGGGAATCACGCCATTCAATTTCCCGGTGTTGCTCACCGCCCACAAAGTCGCTCCGGCCATGGCCTGTGGCGCTTCGATCACCATCAAGCCGCCGCCGCAGGACCC
>JBGQFX010000041.1:0-27391 GCA_041497135.1 Gemmatimonadota bacterium
CGTACGGATGGAGCGCGAGGGGGAGACGTTGCGGCTGTCGGTCACGGATCGCGGAGTCGGCATCCCGGCGTATCTCGTGGATCGGGTGTTCGAGCCGGGCTTCACTACCAAGTCGCCTGGTGATGGCGGAGCCGGACTGACCGTGGTCCGGAAGGTGGCCCAGGAGGTGTTCGGCGGGACAGTGGCCGTCAAATCCACGGAGGGCGCCGGGACGACCTTCGCGGTTTCGCTCCCGATTCCGGTGCAGCGCGCGGCCTTGCCGCCCTTCTTTACGACGGATAGTTAGTAGTTCCCACCGAGCCGTCGGCCAGTTACCACGAGGTTGTTCGTATGCGAATGAATCGAATGCGCATCGTATTGCTGCTGGCCATCGCCCTGGGGGGCCATGGGCTCCTGGGCCAGCAGCTGACCGTCGACACCGCGGGTGTCGGCGCTCTGATGGACGAAGGGATGAACCGGTCCGAGGTGATGAGGAATCTGCAGTATCTCAGTGACGTGATCGGGCCGCGGCTCACCGGTTCCCCGGGCGCGCGGCAGGCTAACGACTGGACCGCCCGCCGGTTTCAGGACTACGGATTGGCCGCCCACCTGGAGCAGTGGAATTTCGGCGGCACTTGGACACGCGGGCCGATGTGGGCCCGCCTGATGGCGCCGCGCGCACACGATCTGGTAGCCGCGAGCTGGGCCTGGTCGCCCGGCACCGGGGGGAAACCGGTGCGGGGGCCGGTCGCGCGCATCGACGCGAGCGCGCCCGAGAGCCTGGCCGCGAACGCCGCGCGCGTGCGTGGGGCATGGGTGATGCTCTCCCCGCCGTCCATGGTGTGGAACAACGACGGGCCACCGATGAGTGCCGCGGACTCGCAGCGGCAGCGCGATTTCTTCCGTAGCATGTTCGCGCCCCAGCAACCGCTGGACTCGGCTCGCCGGGCGCAGCTGCAACAATTCCAGAATGATCTGCCCTACATCCTGAAAGGTCTCGGGGCGCTGGGTCAGCTGGTGGACGCCGGCAAGGAGCAGGATCTGCTCAACATGAGCGGGTCGCCCAACCGCATCTATCCAATGCCACGGGTCGTGGTATCTCACGAAGAGTATGCGATGCTGGACCGGTTGATCGCCTCCGGTTCGGCGCCCCAGGTCGAGGCGAGCGTGACCAACGCGATGACGACGGACTCGGTGCCGCAGTGGAACACCGTGGCCGAGATCCCCGGGACCGAACATCCGGGCCAGGTGGTGATCGTGGGGGCCCATCTCGATTCCTGGGATCTGGGTACGGGCGCGTCGGATAACGGCACCGGCTCCATGGCGACGCTCGAAGCGGCGCGCATCATCGCGCGCTCCGGGGTGAAGCCCAAGCGCACGATCCGCTTCATTCTGTTTACCGGGGAAGAGCAGGGGTTGATCGGGTCGCGCAAGTACGCCGAGACGCACGCCGCCGAGGCGGATTCGATCCAGGCGGTGATCGTGCTCGACAACGGCGTGGGGGCGATCACCGGGCAGGCGCTGCAGGGACGACCGGATTTGTATGGGTTGTGGCGGTCGCTACTCGCCCCGGTCCGGTCCCTGAACGCCGACACGGTCACCGACGCGATGAAGGGCGGCACCGACCATCTCTCGTTCCTGCCCTATGGCGTGCCCGGGTTCAACTTCAACCAGATCACCCGTGGCTACAACCACACGCACCATTCCCAGTCCGACACCTGGGACAAGGCGATCGACTGGGATTTGCGTCAGGCGTCCACGGTGATGGCGATAACGGCGGTGGAGCTGGCCAACCTGAACGGGATGATTTCACGCGGGCCCACACGGCCCGTTACGCCGATGACGGCGACAAGGATCTCGGACAGCCTGCTGGTGAAGGGGAGACGATAACAACAGGGAGCGGGGAGGGGGGAGCGGTCGGTTTCGTTGCACCGTCAGCGACCGCTCCCCGTTCCCCACTCCCCGTCACGCCACCTCATTCAGGAGTTCTTCGAGGTCCAACGGCTGCGTGTGCATGGCGAGGGAACCGTCCGCCGCCCGCGGCCACTCGTTTTCGGGGCGGTCCCGATACAGCTCGACGCCGTTGCCGTCCGGATCGCGCAGGTAGATCGCCTCACTGACGCCGTGGTCGGACGCCCCCTCCAGCTTGACCCCGTGCTCCAGCACGCGCCGCACAGCGGCGCCGAGGGCGGCGCGATCGGGATACAGGATGGCCAAGTGATACAATCCGGTGCTGCCGGGCGCGGGAGCCGGCGCCCCCCGCCCGGCCCACGTGTTCAGCCCGATATGGTGGTGATAGCCGCCAGCGGAAAGGAAGACAGCCTCGCGCCCGTAATGGGCGGTCACCTCGAAGCCGAGCACGTCCCGGTAGAACGCCAGCGCGCGCTCGAGGTCGCTCACCGTCAGGTGGACGTGGCCGATATGGACCCGCGGGTCAATGGTACTCATCACACCGTGTTAACCAATTCAGGTTCCCATCCTTCCCACCGACCACGGTTAGATTCCCGCCCATGCCCAAGATACCCGTTCCCCAGAACGAGCCCGTCCGCGGCCACGGCCCGGGGAGTCCCGAGCGCGAAGAGCTGAAGCGAAGCCTCAAAGACCTCTCCGCCCGCCCGATCGAGATTCCGGTGATCGTCGGCGGCAAGGAGCTGCGCACCGGCAGGACCGTGGACGCCGTGATGCCCCACTGTCACCAGCATGTCCTGGCCAAGATTCACCAGGCCGGCCCCAAGGAGGTCGAGGCCGCCATCCAGGCCGCACGCGCCGGCTGGTCGGACTGGGCGGCCGCCACGCTCGAGCAGCGGGCGGCCGTATTCCTCAAGGCCGCCGACCTGCTGGCCGGCAAGTATCGCGCGACCGTCAACGCCGCCACCATGCTGGGCCAGAGCAAGACCGCACATCAGGCCGAGATCGACGCGGCGTGCGAGCTGATCGACTTTTTCCGGTTCAACGCGCACTTCGCCGAGCGCATTCACGCGGAGCAGCCGCTGTCGGCGCCCGGCGCGTGGAACGTGCTCGACTACCGGCCGCTCGAAGGATTCGTCTATGCCATCAGCCCGTTCAATTTCACGTCGATCGGAGGCAACCTCTCCTCCGCCCCCGCGCTGATGGGCACGACGGTGGTGTGGAAGCCCGCCGGCACCGCCGTGTATTCGAACTACTTCCTCATGAAGCTGATGGAGGAGGCCGGGCTGCCGCCGGGGGTGATCAATTTCGTGCCCGGTCCGGCATCGGCCATTTCGGATGCGCTGCTCGCCGACCGCCATCTCGGCGGGATCCACTTCACCGGATCGACCGAGGTGTTCCAGTCGCTGTGGGATACGGTGGCCAAGAACCTGCGTCACTATGCCGACTACCCCCGACTCGTCGGGGAAACGGGTGGCAAGGACTTCATCGTGGCGCATGCCAGCGCCGACCCGGACGCGCTGGCGACCGCGATCGTGCGCGGCGGCTACGAATACCAGGGACAGAAGTGCTCGGCGGCTTCACGCGCCTACGTTCCCGACACCATCTGGCCGGCAGTGCGTGACCGGGTGATCACGATGCTGGAGCGGATCCGGGTCGGCGATCCCGCCGATTTCCGCAACTTCATGGGAGCGGTTATCGACCGGAAGGCGTTCGACAAGATCAAGAGCTACATCGACGACGCGCGGCGCGCCCCCGGGGTGAAGGTGCTGTTCGGTGGCGATTGCAACGACGGCGACGGGTTTTTCATTCAACCCACGCTGCTCGTGGTCGACGATCCGCTATATCGCACTATGTGCGAGGAGATCTTCGGTCCGGTGATGACGCTGCACGTGTATCCCGAGCGGAAGTGGAAGGAAACGCTCACGCTCGTGAACACGACGTCCCCGTATGCCCTGACGGGTGCCGTTTTCGCGCGCGACCGCCGCGCCGTCGACGACGCGCACGCGGCACTACGATATGCCGCGGGCAACTTTTACGTGAACGACAAGCCCACCGGCGCCGTCGTGGGCCAGCAGCCGTTCGGGGGGGCCCGCGCCAGCGGCACGAACGACAAGGCGGGCAGCCTGTTCAACCTGATCCGCTGGGTCTCGCCGCGGGTCGTCAAAGAGAACTTCTCGCCGCCCACGGACTTCGCGTATCCGTTCATGGCTGAGCCGTGAAACAAGGAGGGCCCGGGACTGCTCCCGGGCCCTCGTGCTTGCGTCGCTTCAGTCGATGCTCACTTCGGCGGCAGGATCTTGAACATCCCCGTGCCGCACACGGGGCAGACGCCCTTCAGGGCCGGTCGGCCGTTGGCCATCGTTACTTCCTGCGCGTTGGAAATCTTCCGCTTCGTCTTGCACTTCACGCAGTATCCTTCGTCCGCCGCCATCGGGACCTTTCCAGCCTTCGCCATTCTCGTCTCCTCCAGATCGGGCAGGGCTCACAGCGGGGCCTGCCATCCGGCCCGTGGAGACGGGGCGGGGACGGGGGCCCGGGACCGGCACCAACTATAACACCGCCGGCTTGCGACCGGGGAGCAGGGCGGCGGCCCCAACGCCACACTGCCACGGCACAACGACTTGCGGTGCGGGCGGCGGCGACGGTTCCCGGCCGATTACGATGCGGCGCCTGAAGGCGGCCTGAGGCGTGTGTGCGCGATCGTCATGACGTGCCATGCTCCCGTCGCGGATCGAGGAGCATTCACCAGCTCCGGGCGGGAACGGCAGCCGGCGCGGCCGGGTATGTAGATTCGGCCGTCAGCCATATGCCCGCCCGCCCATCCGCCATCATTTGCCTGGTGCCGCTCGCCCTCGCCTGCGCGAGCGAGCACGGCACGTTCGCGAACCGCATGGAGCATACGGCAACACCCTACCTGACGCGCGCGGCCCGTCAGCCCGTTAGCTGGCAGCCCTGGAGTCGTGAGGTGTTCGCGCTGGCGGCGCGACTCGACCGCCCGGTGCTGCTCTACGTGGGCGCCGAGGACTGCCGGTGGTGTACGGTGATGGACCGGGAGGTGTACTCGGACCCGGCGCTGGGCGCCCTGATCGATTCGCTCTTCGTGCCCGTGCGCGTCGATCGGGACGAACGGCCCGATGTGGCGCAGCGCTATCAGGCGGCGATCCTCTCGCTGGCCGGCCTGCGCGGCTATCCACTCACGGTCTTTCTGACGCCGGATGGCGCGGCGTTCTTCGGCGGCACCTATTTCCCGGCCAATGACCCCGTCACGGGCCGCGGGTTGAAGCAGCTGCTGCCCGACATCGCTCGCGACTTTCGTGAGCGGCGGGACTTCCTGCTGCGTCACGCAGCCGTCGTGCGTCAGCTGGCCCTGTCACGCGGGCTGGGCGCGCACGGCGTGCTGCGCCCGCAGGCGCTGGCGCTCGAGATCGGGTCCGTCAGTGCCGCGCTCGAGGTCGCGCGGCAGGCGGGTCGCCCGCTGCGGGGCCTGGCGTCGAGGCAGGCAGCGGTCCTGCTGCTCACGGAATACGGTCGCGGCGGTGATACCAGCGCGCTCGCCGCTGCGACGCAGCAGCTGGACGCGTTGCTCGATTCCGGGGCGGTGGCCGCGGCCACGCTGGACGAGCCCCCGGAAATCGTGCGGGCGTCGTTGGCACGAGCGCTGTCGCTCGCGTGGGTGTTCACCGTCGAGCCGCGCTACCGCGACGCAGGCCGCGACCAGCTCACCGCGTTGCTGCGCTCGCTTACCTTCGCCGACGGCCGGGCGCTGTTCGCGGACCGGGATGGGTTCGCGATCTCCGCGGCGATCACCACCGCCGACGGCCTGCGCGATTCGGTCGCCCAGCGACGCGCACTGGCGGCGCTCGATTCGCTGCTGCGCCGGGTCTATGCGCGGGGCAGCGGCGTGCGCCACACGGGCGCCGGTGCGCTCACCGTACTGTTGCAGGACCAGGTCCAGGTGGCGGATGCCTGCGTCGCAGCCTACGCCGCGACCGGCAAGCCCCGCTACTTGGACGTCGCGCGGGATTTGGCTGCCTTCATGGAGCGTGACTTCGCCGACCCGACGGGTGGCTATTTCGACGTCGCCGCCCGCGACGTCCCGGCGTCCCCGGCGGACGACCGGGTGAAACCGGTGCTGGACGATCTGCTGCCGGGTGCCAACGCCTGGGCCGCACACATGCTGCTCGGCCTCTTCGCCGCGACCGGGGACCCGGACTACCGCCGCCGTGCGGAGGCCACGCTCGAAGCGTTCGCCGGCGCGGTGACGGGAGAGGGCGTGCGGGCGTCGAGTTTCCTGCTGGTGGCGCGCGACGCGCTGGCGCTGCCGCGCGAGCGGCGGTGACCGGTTGAATCCTACCGGGGTCTTGTCGTCGGCGGGTCGCGAGCCGTCGGATGCCGTGATCGTCGCCCGGATCCTGCAGGGAGACCCGGAGGCGTTCGGGCTCATCATCCGCCGCTACGAAGCGGGGCTGCTGCGCTACGCGACGCGGATGCTGGGCAGCTCGGATGCGGCGGCCGACGCGGTGGCGGAAGCGCTGGTGCGCGCGTATCGGCATCTGGCCGCTTGTCGTGATCCGGAACGTTTGAAGAGCTGGCTGTACCGCATCGTCGGCAATCGTTGTCGGAGCCATCTCGCGCGGCGCTCGAGCTCGGACGTGTCCCTGGACGACGCCCCACCGCTCGCCGACCCGGGCGACCACGAGGCCGACACGGAGCGGGCGGACCAGCTGGCGCGGGTGGAAAGAGCGCTTGGGACGTTGTCCTCGGAGAAGCGTGAGGCGTTTCTGTTGAAGCATGTCGAAGGGTTGAGTTATGAAGAGATGGCCGCCGCCACCGGCGAGCGGATCCCGACGCTCAAGATGCGCGTGCACCGAGCGCGGGCGGCGTTGTTGGCGATACTGAAAGAAGAGTCATGATGCGGGTCGATCCGTTGGTCCACCGGGTGCTGGACGGCGAGTTGCCGCCCGAGGTGCTGACGCCGGCGCAACGCGTCGAGCTGGAGCGACTCGAACGCGCCGCCACGCTGCTGGCGCAGGTGCCGGCCAGGAGCGTCGCCCACCGGGTGATGGCCGAGGTGCGTCGTCCGGTCCCGAGCCTCGGTCAGCGGTTCGCCCGCTGGTTCGCGGAGCGCCACACCATCACGATCACCATTCGACCGGCCTGGAGCCTGGCGGTGGCGGCGGTTCTGGCGGCGATCGCCCTCTTTCTTGGGCGGGGCCCGGCGCCCGTGCTGGGCTCCGAAGAGGGCATCGCCCAGTTCGTGGGGCGCTTCCCCGGCGCGAATTCGGTCGAGGTGGTGGGGTCCTTCACCGACTGGCGGCCCGGCGCCGTGGTGCTTCGCGATGACGATCACGACGGCATCTGGCGCGCCGTCGTGGTCCTTCCGGTGGGTCAGCACGAATACATGTTCGTGGTCGACGGCGAGCGCTGGGTGACCGATCCACTCGCCGGGCGCTACGTCGACGACGGCTTTGGGCGCCAGAACGCGTTGCTCATCGTCCGGCCGGTGCCGCGATGACGCTGGGACGGCTCGCCGCCTTGTGGCTCGTTGCGACAGCGCCGCTCGCCGGGCAGGAGGCGCGCGCGCGACTGGCGGGCCGGGTGCCCAGCGTCGCCCTGTCGGCACTGGACTCCATCGTCGCAGAAGCCGGGGACGAGGGAATTCCCACCGAGCCCCTGATCCAGAAAGCTCTGGAAGGCGGGGCGAAAGGTGCGCTGGCGGAACGCATCGTCGCCGTGGTAGGCGCGTCGGCCTCGCAGCTGCGCCGCGCGCGGGCGCTGCTGCGACTGACGAGCGAGTCGCAGCCGGCCGGACCAGCCGAGGTCACGGCGGTCGCGGCGGCGCTGTCGCGCGGCGTGTCACCGCAGCTGGTCGAGAGCCTGACGGTCGCCTTGCCCGGCGAGCCCACCGGTCCGGCCCTGCACGCGGTGGCCGATCTGGTCGGTCACGGCTTCACCGAGGATGTGTCGGTGGACCTGATGGTGGACGCGGCCCGCCAGGGATTCCGCGGTCTGCGGCTGCTCGACGTCGCGGCGGCTGCGGTGCTGGAGCTGCAGCGCGGGGAGAGCCGGGCCATGGCCCTGGCTCGTGTACACGACATGCTGCCCAACGTACCGCCACCGCCTCGACCGGCGCCCGCCACCGTCTCGAAGGCGCGCCGGTTGGCGCCCCCTTCCCAGCGCCCCTGAGGTTGTGACGGCCCCGCCCGGCGCGGGGTCTCACGGCTGACGCGGTCCACGGTGGGCCGCGACGTCCAACCTCGGAGGAAACCGTATGCGAAAGATGCTCTTCACGCTGGCGCTCCTCGCGGCGCCGGCCCTCGCTGTCGCCCAGCAACCCACCCAGACCCAGGCCGCGCACGACACGACTAAGGCGAAGCCGAAGACGCCGGTGGCGCCGCGCCATCACAAGAAGCCCGCGCCCGCGGCGTCGCGCGACACCTCGAAGGCAAAGCCCGCGACGCGGGACACGACGAAGAAACCGTAGTTGCAGGTGTCAGGTGTTGGGTGTCAGGTGTCCGGGAGAACCCGACACCTGACACCTGGAACCCGACACCGGCTCGTCTTGTGCAACTCCCTTCCGTTTCGTATCATAGCCCAACCTTCCAAGGGGTCCCTTTCGAATGACTGGGGAACCGTTCCTCAGCTCCGACGAATACGACGACCGCGCGCATCAGCTCTACAACGAAGGACAATACGACGACGCCATCGAGGTGCTCCGCGATGGCCTGAGCCTCTACCCGACCGCCGTGGAGCTGCACGTCGGGATGGGCTACGCCCGTCTGGCGCGTGAGGAGTTTGCCTGGGCGCGCCGGGCGTTCGATGAGGCGCTCAGTCTCGACGGGGACCATGAAGACGCCCTGGCCGGCCTGGGAGAAGTGCTGCTCAAGTTTGGTGATCGGGCCGTCGCCATTGCCTGCTTCGAGCGCATCCTGGGTCTCGGATTTCAGGAAGACCACGACCTGATGCTGCAGATCGGGCGGGCCCTGTTCCGCGAAGGCGTGCTCGATCAGGCCCGCCGGTTCTTCGAAGTCGCCCTCACCGCCCACGCCGAGTCGGCGGAGGCGGCGGCGTGCGTCGGCTACGCGGCGCACCGGCTCGGCGACGAAGGCGGCGCCCTATACTGGCTGCGGCGCGCCCTGGAGATCGAGGCCGGGCAAGGCGAGGCGCGCATTTACCTCGCCAACCTGCTCTACGACCGCGGTGAGTACGAGGCCGCCCTGTTCCATCTCGAGCGCACCGAGCCCGACGATCACGCCGACACGCTCGCCATCTGGCGGCTGCTCGAGCTGAAACGGAGCGTGTACCGCCTCCCCGACAACGACCCCGAGCTCGGACCGTGGCAGCGGCGACTGGGTGAGCTGACCGCGGAGGCGGCGCCCGATGACCTGCTGCTGGCCGAGATCGAAGCCATTGGCTCCGACGGCCAGGTGCGCGATCCACGTCAGCTCGAGTTGTTCGGCACGCTGCTGACCGAGCTGCAGGGCATGAAGAAGGGGACGGCGGGGGACATTCACCGCGTCCGCACCCGCGCCGGCGCGATCTATGTGGGAACGTGGGAGGAAATCGTCCGACAAATGAAAGACGCCGCCGGGCAGTGGGCGGCCGGGTCGGTCGAAGACTACATGGCCGCGAGCGCCCGGCTGGGTCGGCAGGAAACCGGTGTGACGATCCCGGCGACCGATGCCGAAAGCTTCATCCGGGGCAGCGCGGAAGCGGGCCTGCTCCGCATCCTGCCTTGAGGAACGGGGGAGCTAGTCGCTCCCCTTCTTGAGCGTCACCCCGATCGATAACGGTCCATCTCCGAGCGCTACCAGCGCCAGGGAGCCGGCGAGCAGCATCCCCTCCAGCTCAGGTGGCTGGCCGTGCGGAAGCAACACCGCCACAATCGCCACCACCATCTCGACCGCCATCAGGAGCGCCCAGATTCGCGTCAGCACGCCGAGGATGACGCATACCGCGCCCAACGTCTCGACGCCCGTCACAATGGCCGCGAATACGGGGGCGAAGGGAAAGCCGATCCCGTGCACCATGCCCGTGACAGCGGCGAAATTGTGCAGCTTCCACCAACCGTGATGCAGGAACACCGCCCCGACCGCCAGACGGAGCACGACCGCGGCGTAGGGGGAGAACCGATTCAGAATCATGGTCGCTCCAGGAGATTACTCGCAGCGGGGCGTGGTCGTAATCAATGGCGCCACGAACGTGCCCCGGATCGGCAGCACGCCAAGGGGATCGTCGTACAGATCGAGTCGCTGGGCGGGCAGGTAAAAGCGCCCGCTGATGGCCTGGCCATGAGTCACCGGCACCATCTGCGTGATCGTGACGCTGCCGCCAAGGCGCGACAGGGCATCGAGCTGGGTGAGGGAAGTGACGACGGACCACAGCCCCCAACTTCGCGGCGGCCGGCAGTTGGGGTCGAACTGCTGGCCGGACACCTCGGCGGGAGAAATCGAATCGACGGGAAACGATCCCGGGGCGGTGGGCGCTGTCCGCAAGGTGATCGTGACGACTTCGACCGTGGCGGATCCCTGGACGATGGGGGCACGCAGCCGGAACGTCAGAGTGTCGCCGCGGCGGTGGAAGTTCAGCGCGCGCGCCGCCGCTTTTCGGGCGCGGATCACGGTGCCGAACATGGAGTAGGAAGCCTTGCCGCCGATGGTGTCGGTCAACTGGACGACTTCCACTGTGCCGCTGTCCGCCGCGGTATCGGCATCCAGCGCGGTATGGGCGATGAATGGCACCGGGCCACCGGGGGCTTTCGCGCTGTCCCGGCCGGTGGCCGAATCGATGTCGAACACCGCGTTCGTGGCCGCGGTGAACCAGACCGCCGGTGTGCCGGCCGCCTGGTGGTCGACCTGCACCGGCACCGTGATGGTGTCGCCGGGCATCAGATAGATGGAGTCGAGCAGCAGCGTGACCTGGAGCGGTCGGGATACGGCGACCAGCGCGGACCCCAGCACGCCCTTGGCGCTCGCCAACACCAGGGCGTACCCGGCCTTCAGACCGGTGACTCTCCCCGTGATCGAGTCCACCTGCACCACGGACGCATCGCTGCTCGACCAGAAGACGACACCAGGGTCTTGTATGGTGCCGCTCTTGTCATGGTAGGTGACCTGCCGCGGGGGCAGCCGATCGCCGACGAACATACTGTCCAACACTGGGAAGAGGCGGAGACTGGAAAAATCGGTCGATCCGGGGTCGCCCGCACAGCCCGCGAGCATCGCGGCAAATGCGGCCGAGAGAATGATGCATTTCATCGGGGGAGAGACTCCCGGTTCAGAACATCGACATGGCCAGGAACGAGCGCAGATTATCGTTCGTGACCCGCAACCGGGACGACAACAGCCGTACCACCGACCAGAGCACCTTGTAGGCAATGTCGCGGTTGAAATCGAGCAGCAGCTCGAAATCGGAGCGCGAGATCGTGATGAGCGTGCAGGCGATGTTCGCGATTGCATCGGTGGAGCGTTCGGACCGGTCGAAAATCGCCATCTCACCGAAGTTGGCGCCGGGTTTCAAGATCGCCAGCGCTTCTTCTCCCGAGCCCGGGATGGTGCGCGAGATGCGCACTTCCCCCTCGGCGATGATGAACAGCCGGTTGCCGGGCTCGCCTTCCTTGAACACGTACTGCCCCACGGTGAACTTCTGCTCGCGGCACACTTCGGAAACGCGGGCCAGCTCGCCCTCGTCGAGGTCCTGGAAGATGGCGGCGTGCTTCAGCAGATTGAGGTCCACGCGCTGAAGCTACGGGGCGGAGGATGAGGGCACAAGTGAAACCACGTTTGGGTCCGGCGGATGTGCTGACGCTCCTGCGTTTTCCGCTGGCCGCCGTGTTCCCGTTCACGCCACACCCGCTGGCGCGGCTGGCGCTCGTCGCCGGCGCCGCGTTGACCGACGTCGCGGACGGCCTGATCGCCCGGCGCACGGGCGGTTCCCGCTGGGGTCCGGTGCTCGATCCCGTCGCCGACAAGACGTTCATGGTGACGGCCTTCGTCTCGCTCGCCGGCCATGGCGTCCTGCACCCACTCGAGATCGCCGCCGCCCTGCTGCGCGACGCCGTGGCGGTGGCGGCATTCGTCGGCGTCACGATCCTGCGCCGGCCGGTGGCGCTGCCGGCCCGGGCCGGGGGCAAGGCCGTCACCGTGTGTCAGATCCTGACCCTGCTGGCGCTGATCGCCGGGTCCTCGCTGGCACGCCCGCTGGCCTGGGCCACCGGTGCGGTGTCGGTGTATGCGATCTGGGATTACGGCCATGTGGCGACGCGACCCGACCGAGTCGCCTCCACCCGAGTGAGCAGGGGGAAGATCAATGGCGAGTAACACGGCGCGGGCGACGGTCCGGTGGCGTCACCAGCTCGTCTTCGAAGGCAGCGGTCCGGGGCGTCCTCCGCTCACGATCGACGGAGATTCCGCGGCCGGCCTCTCACCGGTGGAGTTGCTGCTGGTGGCGTGCGCGAGCTGTACCGGAGCGGATATCGTCGGCATCCTGGAGAAAACGCGGGTCCGGCTCGAAGTCCTGGACATCGAGGTGGTGGGCACGCGTCGCGAGGATCATCCGCGGCGCTTCACCGCGATTCAGTTCCGGGTTTCCGTGCGCGGAGCCGGGGCGGACGAGACGAAGGTACGTCGCGCCGTCGATCTGTCGCTTGAAAAATACTGCTCGGTCATGGCGTCGCTCGCCCCCGACATTCGGGTCGATTGCGACGTCGCCATTGCGTAGGGCGCTGACGTGGCCGGCGCTGGCGCTGGCGCTGGCGCTGGTGCTGAGCGCGCGCGCCGCGTCGGGGCAGGGGCCCACGGCGACCGAGTTCGACGTGGGGTCGGTGGCGACGTGGGCGCACCGGGATTTCTACGGCGGTTCGATCGGCATCGCCCGGCGACCCAGCGGTCAGGGTCGCGCCGCGCTGTCCGTGGCGGGCGGTGGGTTGGACGGCGAGGCCGGACTGCGGATCGAGGCCACGGGGCAGTTTCTGGTTCTCCCCGGTGCCAGGACCGGAGTGTCTCCCTATGCCGGGCTTGGTGTCGCCTACATGGGGGCGCCGCATTACCGGGGCACCGGCGCGCTCGTGGCCCTGATCGGGATCGAGGCGCCCGAAGGGCGGCGCCATGGCTGGTTCGTCGAACTGGGCCTGGGAGGGGGAGTGCGGCTTCGAACCGGCTACCGCTGGCGGCAGCTGTCCCCGTTCTAAGCTTCCGCGCCTACCGCGGCCGGTCGGGCCACGACCGGTCGGCAATAGCGCTCGCCCAGGGTGCGGAGCTGCTCCAGATCCTGCTCTTCGAGGTCAACGTAGCGATCCGACAGGTACAGCATCGTGTCGTCGAACCATTCCTTCTGATGCTCGGCAGCGGCCTCCAGTACGCCGCAGCGCAGAATATGGGAGAACAGCTCGTCGCGGGCCTGCTCGAAGGCCGTCGGGACCGCCGTTTTTCTGGGCTCACGTTTCTTCGCCATTCGCGGCTGCTCCTTCCTGAGTGGTCGGGCTGGTAATGGGGGCGCAATTTAATGGAGCCGTCTAACCCAGGCAAACCCACGGGGCTAGGGACGCTGTTCCCGGGCCGCCGTGGTATAATCCGGGGTGGACACCCACGATCAGGTATACGGCCCGGACCGTGCCGAACGGCTGGTGGCGTTGCTGCGCGCCTTGGTGGAACGTATTCAAGATTTGGACCACCAGGGCCGGCTGTTGGACGCCGCGCCGGAGCTGCAGCGCCTGCTCGGTGACGCGCGCAGCGAGTTGTTTCACTACGAGGTCCGTCTCACCTATGACACGCCGGAAATCGCGGAAAGCCGGCGCATTGTGGACGAGGCGGAACGCCGGCTGCGCGATGAGTTGTTCGACGAGCCGGACGACGAAGAACCCTGGCGGAAGGGACCGGAGGAATGAAGCGGTTCTATGGCCTGCTGGTGGCGGTGGCGGTGGTGGCCGGCGTGCTGATCTGGAAGGGCACGCGGCCCGGGCCGGGTGAGGCGTCGACGGCCGGTGCGCCGCCGGTGGCCTTCACGGCGGCGGACAGTGCGTTCCGCGGGTATGCGCAGGGGAGCGACTCCGCGCCGGTGGAGATCGTGGAATACGCCGACCTGCAATGCCCGCATTGCGGCGAGTTCGCCGTCGTCCAGTTCCCGACGATTCGCGAGCAGCTCATCAGCACCGGCCGCGTGCGCTGGCGGATGCGTGACTTCCCGTTGAACTTCTCCTGGTCCCGCGTCTCGGCGCTGGCCGCCCAGTGCGCCGGAGAGCAGGGCCGGTACTGGGAAATGGTCGACGCGATGTACCAGGCCCAGTCCGACTGGGGCCGGAGCACCAAGAACCCGTCCGGTCAGTTCCGGGACATGGCCCGGCGCGTCGGCGTCGACGGGAATCGGTTCGACGCGTGCGTCGACTCCCATCGTTACGATGGACGAATCGAGGCGAGCCGGGCCCAGGGGCAGGCGCTCGGGGTGAGCGGCACCCCCACGTTCTTCGTCAACGGCAGGATGAAGACGGACAACAACCTCAGCTCCGACCGGTTCCAGCAGATCGTGGACAGCGCCATCGCTGCGACCCAGCAGCACTGAGATGCGGCACCGCCAGGCGATCGCGGTGCTCGCGCTGGTCGGGTTCTTCGTGGCGTTGTATCTCTGGTTTTACAAGATCGGCGTGATCGGCGAGCTCAAGTGCGGTACCGGCTCGTGCGAGTACGTGCAGACGAGCCGGTGGGCGACGCTGCTCGGACAGCCCGTGGCGCTGTACGGTGTGGCCGGCTACCTGGTGTTGTTCGTGATCGCCCTGGCGGGCCTGCAGCCCCGGTTGTTGTCGAATCCAGCCCCGACCCGGCTGCTCGCCGCGCTGGCGTTCGTCGGCTTCGCGTTCACGCTCTATCTGACCTACCTCGAGCTCTTCGTCATCCACGCCGTCTGCCGCTGGTGCATGGGCAGCGCGGTGATCATCACGCTCATTGCGGGGATTGCGGTGGCGGCCGCGCTCAGGACTCCTGCGATTCGTACTGGTCCTTGAGCCGCGCCACCACCGTTGGATCCGCCAGTGTCGTCGTGTCGCCGAGCGCGCGCCCCTCGGCGATGTCCTTGAGCAGGCGGCGCATGATCTTCCCGCTCCGCGTCTTGGGCAGATCGGCGCTGAACAGAATGTCGTCGGGACGCGCCAGCGCGCCGATTTTCTTCGCGACGTGCCCTTTGAGCTCCTCCCGCAAGGCGTCGCTCGGCGCGCGGCCTTCCTTGAGCGTGACGAACGCCGCAAGGGCCTGGCCCTTCAGATCGTGGGCGCGACCCACCACCGCCGCTTCGGCGACCGCGGGGTGGTCCACCAGCGCGCTCTCCACCTCCATGGTTCCAATGCGGTGCCCGGCCACATTGAGCACGTCGTCCACGCGACCGAGCAGCCAGAAATAGCCCTGCTCGTCACGTTTCGCCCCGTCGCCCGCGAAATAGGTGTTCGGCCACTTTCTCCAGTACACTTCCCGGTAGCGCTCGTCGTCTCCCCAAATCGTCCGCAGCATGCCGGGCCACGGGCTCGTGATCGCGAGGTAGCCGCCGCCCACCTGGACGGGTTTGCCGTCGCCGTCCAATAGCTGCGCGTCGATGCCGGGGAAGGGAACGGTCGCCGAGCCGGGCTTGGTGGTCGTAAGGCCCGGCAGCGGCGTGATCATGATGCCGCCCGTCTCGGTTTGCCACCAGGTGTCGACGATGGGGCAGCGCCCGCCGCCGATGTGTTTCTGGTACCACATCCAGGCTTCGGGGTTGATCGGCTCGCCCACCGTTCCGAGCAAGCGGAGTTTCGAGAGATCATGCCTCGCCGGCAGGTCGGGGCCCCATTTCATGAACGCCCGAATCGCCGTCGGTGCCGTATAAAACACGGTCACGCCATGGCGGGCGCAGATGTCCCAGAAGCGATCCTTCCCCGGGTGATCCGGGGCGCCCTCGTACATCACTTCGGTGACGCCGAGCGCCAATGGTCCATAGACCACGTAGGAATGGCCCGTGACCCAGCCGACGTCGGCGGTGCACCAGAAGACGTCGTCGTCGGTCAGGTCGAACACCCACTTGGTGGTGGCGTAGACGTGGGTGAGGTAGCCGCCGGTGGTGTGGAGGATGCCCTTGGGTTTGCCGGTCGTCCCGGACGTGTAGAGGATGTAGAGCGGATCTTCGGCGTCCATGGCCTCGGGGGCGCATTCGGGAGCCGCCTGCGCCATCAGGTCGTCCCACCAGTGGTCGCGTCCGGCTTTCATGGCAACCGGCTGGCCGGTTCGCTTGACCACCACGACCTGCTCGATTCCGGACGTACCGCTGATGGCGTCGTCCGAGTTCTGCTTCAACGGAACCACGCTGCCGCGGCGGTATCCGCCGTCCGCCGTGATCAGCACCTTGGCCGCGGCGTCGTTGATGCGGTCGCGCAGCGATTCGGCGGAAAACCCGCCGAACACTACGGTGTGCGGTGCGCCGATCCTGGCGCAGGCGAGCATCGCGATCGCGACCTCAGGAATCATCGGGAGGTAGATCGCCACGCGATCGCCGCGGCTCACGCCCAGACCCTTCAGCACGTTGGCGAACCGGTTCACCTGGGCGAGCAGGTCCGAATAGGTGAGGGTGCGAACGTCGCCTGGCTCCCCTTCCCAGATCAGCGCCCGGCGACCGCCTCGCCCCGCGCGCACATGCCGGTCCAGACAGTTGACGGACGCGTTCAACCGACCCCCGACGAACCACTTGGCATGCGGCGGGTTCCACTCGAGCACCCGATCCCAGGGCCGCATCCACTCGAGCTGCCTCGCCCACTCCGCCCAGTATCCCTCGCGGTCCTTCCGGGCCCGCTCGTAGACAGCGGGGTCCGTGACATGGGCATGGCTGACGAAGGCGGCAGACGGCGGGAACCTGCGCTGCTCGTCGAGGAGGGTCTCGATTCGTTCGGTCATTGGCTCGGGGTCGAGTAGGGGTGCTAAGGTATGGCCGCGGCGGGCGGCCCGGTCAAGCGGGTTTGCAGCATGCGCCGGGCCATGCGTCCTGCCAGCCGGTTGCGCCATGTGCTCCAGGACACAAGACCGGCAACCCCTTGGGAATCAGGTGGTTGGCCGTTCCTTCTGGGCTGGCACCGAAGTGGCTCAAGGAGCGGTACATGCGAGCCGCGCAATGATGTCCACCGAACCGACTGATCGAACTCTAACAGCGCCCGAGGCGCTCGGCCTCGAATCGCGCGTGAGCTTCCGCCGCTCCGCCTCGGCGTTGTTGGAGGAGCTGCCCGATGGCGTGGGCCGGCTCGTGATCGATTTGTCCTCGACCCAGCAGGTGGACAGCGCCGGCCTGGGGGCGTTGATGATGATCCAGCGCAAGGCGGCGGAACGTCGACAGACCGTCTGCCTGCGCGGGGCGAACGAGGATCTGCGGTTCCTGCTCGTGCTCACCAAACTCGACGACCTGTTCGAGCTGGAGCCGGGGACCACCTAGCGGCATTCCGGCTCCGTGGACGGCCGCAACGGCGCGCGTATATTGGCACGGGTTATGGCCGCCGCGGGTCCGAAACGCCGAGTGTTGTTTGTCGAGGACGAAGCCGCCCTGCAGACATCGTACGCCCGCTACTTCACGTCACGCTATGAAATGGCGTTCGCCCGGACCGGGGCGGAAGCCATGCAACAGCTCGAGAGCTTCGACCCCGAGGTCCTGGTCCTGGACCTGCGGCTTCCGGACACGGACGGGATCGCCTTGCTGCAGCGCATCCGCCAGAAGCGGGCGACGCTTCCCGTGGTCGTCACCACCGCCTACGTGAGCATGGAGCCGCTGATGCACGTCCTCGATCTCGGCCACAGCGCATACCTCGTCAAACCCTTCGACCTGAACGAGCTCGGCGCCCGCATCGATGCTGTGGGCGTGTGACCTGAGCCACGCGTTCGGCGCCATCCGGGCGCTCGACGGCATCACCTTTTCGCTGAACCGCGGTCAAACCCTCGTCATCTTCGGACCCAACGGCGCCGGCAAGACGACGTTGCTGCGGGTGATCGCCGGGTTAATCCGGCCCCGGCACGGCACGGCCGGGGTCGACGGCGGGCGTCGGGCCATCGGGTGGATCGGCCACCAATCGCATCTCTACGGCCAGCTCACGGTACGGGAGAATCTCGAATTCTGGGCGTCGCTCTACGACGTCCCGCAATCCGTCGTTCACGATCGCGCCGCCGATCTGATCCGACGTCTCGGCCTCGAGCGGCAAGAGCACCAGCAGGTGCAGACGCTGTCCCGCGGCCTGACGCAGCGGGTGGCGATCGCGCGCGCCCTGATCCACGATCCGCCGGTGTTGCTGCTCGACGAGCCGTTCACCGGGTTGGACCGCCTGGCGGCGGAAGAGCTACGGCGGCTGCTCGGAGAGCTGGCCGCCGCCGGACGGGCCAGCGTGCTGGTGACGCACAGTGTCGAGGAAGGAACCGAGCTGGCCACCGACATCGCGTTCATGCGAGGGGGCCGGTTCGAGTCGTTTGGGCCCCGGGCCGGACGCGATGCAGCGGCGTTGGCGGCGGACTACCGTCGGGTGATGTCCGGTGCGTGAGCTGGTGCGGCACGCGTGGCTCGTGGCCCGCAAGGACCTGCGGGTGGAGTTCCGCTCGCGGACCGCCCTCACGTCCGCGCTGGTGTTCACGGCGTTGGTGCTGGTGGTGTTCGAGTACGGTCGGGATCCCACGGCCGTGCCGACGATCGATCTCGCCCCCAGCATTCTCTGGGTCACATTCAGCTTCGCCGCTATCCTGGCGCTCAATCGCGCGTTCCAGGCGGAGCTCGAGAACGACACGTTGGAAGGATTGCTGCTCGCCCCCATCAGCCGCAGCAGCTTGTTCTGGGGCAAGCTCGCCGCCAATCTGGTGTTCGTCGCCCTGGTACAGGTGACCGGCCTGGTGCTGTTCACGCTGTTTTTCAACGTTCCAGTGTGGCGGGTGTGGTGGCCGCTCGCCGCCGTGATGGCGCTGGCGAGCGTGGGGTTCATTGCCGTGGGCACGTTGTTCAGCGCGATGGTGGTGCGCACCCGATTTGCGGAGTTGATGCTGCCGGTCCTGGTGTTGCCGTTTCTCCTGCCGCCGCTCATCGCCGCGGTCACCATCACGGCGAAGCTGTTCGGCGGGCGTCCCTTGAGTGAGGTTGCCGGCTGGCTTAGGTTGCTCGCAGCTTACGACGTGACCTTCGTAACGCTGGCGACGCTGCTCTTTCCCGCAACGGTGAGCGAATGACGACTGGGCGGATCGGCCGGTGGATGACGGTGATCGGGCTCCTGCTCCTGGCCGTCGTGTACGTCCGGGCACTGAAGTTCACGCCCCTCGAAGCGAGCCAAGGGCTCGCCCAGAAGATCTTCTACGTTCATGTGCCGGCCGCCTGGTCGGCGATGCTCGCGATGGGACTCGTGGGTCTCGCCAGCATCCTGTTCCTGTTCCTCAGGGACGAGCGCTACGATCGGTTCGCGGCCGCCTCCGCCGAGGTGGGGACGGTGTTCTGCCTCATCATGCTGATGACGGGACCGTTGTGGGCCAGGCCGGTGTGGGGAACCTGGTGGACCTGGGATGCCCGGCTGACGCTCACGCTGATGCTGTTTTTCATCTTCATCGGATATCAGCTGCTGCGCGGCGTGATCCCCGAGTCGGCGTTGCGGGCGCAGTACGCGGCCGTCGTCGGCATCTGCGGGCTCGTCCTGCTGCCATTCATCCATTTGAGCGTGTACTTCTTTCGCACCCTGCACCCACAGCCGATCATCTTGAAGCCGAGCGCGCCGTCGGCGCCCCCGGAGATGGTCACGACGCTGCTCATGTCTTTCGGCGTGTTCACGCTGCTGTATATCGGGTTTGTGGTGCAGCGCTATGCGCTCGGCACCGAGGGGCGGGTCGATGCCTGACACGGTCCCACAGACTGGATCGTACATGGTGGCCGCGTACATCGTGGCCGCGGTGATCCTCGTGGGGTACGCGATCGTGCTGGCGCGCCGCGCGCGGCGGAGCTAACCGGCGCGCCGGGAGGCGCCCAGCTTGGCCCGCAGCGCCGTCGCCTGCGTTTCCCCGTCCGGCACCTGGCCTGCCCACAACGCGAGCGCCTGCTCCGCCGCCTTCACGTCCCCGGCTTCGAACAGCGCCTCCGCGTTCTGGAGCAGCGCCTCCGGCCCGCCACCCGCGGCGTATGCGCGCGCGAACCGGGCCGCGGCCTCCGGGAACTGGCCGGACCGCCGGTAGATGGCGCCCGCCGCGAGCGCGGCGTCCGGCCGCTCCTCCAGGACCAGCGCCTGCTCGAAGGACGCCAGTGCCTCCTGGTGGCGATACACCCCCAACCATGCCTGGCCCAGCAGCATCCAGGCGTCGGGGTTGTCGGGAAATCGCTCTGCGGCGCGCTGCGCCAGGGCTCGAGCCGCCCAGCGGTCGTCCCGAACCAGCAACCGCTCGACCAGCAGGCCATACGATGGGACGAACGTCGGCGCCACGGCGCACGCCAGACGATGCCAGCGCTCGGCGGCGCGGGGAGCGCCCGATGCCGAGGCGCGACGGGAGGCGAAATCCGCGAACGATTGGCGCAGCGTTTGGAGCATTTGCGCCCTTGTCCCTACGCCTTTGGCAGCAGGAAGGCTTTCCAGATCCACCCCGCCACCACTCCACCCGCCAGCGGTCCGATCCAGTACACCGCCTGCGAGTGCCACGTCCAGGACACCAGCGCCGGACCGAACGCCCGGGCGGGATTGATCGCGGCGCCCGTAAGTCCGCCCGCGACCAGTGCCGACACGAAGATCGCCAGGCCGATGCCGAAGCCGCCGATCTTCGGAGCCTCGCTGGACACAGCGGTTCCGAACACCGCGGACACGAGGAAGAACGTGAACACCGCTTCGATCGCGATTCCCTGACCGAACCCGATGTCCAGCGCCAGCTGGGGCGTGCCGCTCGACACCGCGGTCACGGCCGGGCCGGCGAAGATGGCCTTGACCGCCAACGCGCCGAGCACCGCGCCGGTGAGCTGCGCTGCCACGTATCGGCCGCAGGTCCGGCCGTCGATCTTGCCCGCCACCAGCAACCCGACGCTCACGGCGGGATTGAAATGCCCGCCGGAGACGCTCATCAAGGCGCTGATGAGGACGGCCATGCCCACACCGTGCGCGAGCGCGATGCCGAGGTGCGTGACGCTTCCCCCGGTCATGGCGTTGACGACGATGCTGGCGGTGCCGATGAAGACGAACAGGGCCGTACCCAGCGTTTCCGCGAGCACCGGCCGGAACGAAGCGTTCACCGAGGATTCCTCCGAAGAAGGGGGGTGCGGGGCGCCAATCTACCGGCGGAGTCAGGCGCGCCGCAACACCAGCGTCGCGTTCACCCCGCCGAAGCCGAACGAGTTGGTGAGCACGGCGTCGGGTCGCGCGTGCCGTCCCTCGCTGCCCGGGAGGCAGTCGAGGTCGCAGGCCGGATCGGGGCGGGAAAGATTGATGGTCGGCGGCAGCCACCCGCGGGCGAGCGACAGGGCGCAAATGGCCGTCTCGATTGCCCCGGAGGCCCCGAGCGCGTGCCCGTAATAGCCCTTGGTACCGCTCACCGCGAGCCGGTAGGCGTGATCGCCGAACACCTGCTTGATGGCGAGCGTCTCGGTCGAATCGTTGAGCGGCGTGGACGAGCCGTGGGCATTCACGTACCCGATCTCGCCGGCGGTCACGTCGCCGTCCGCCAACGCGAGCTGCATCGCCCGGGCGGCCTGCCGGCCATCCGGGCGAGGCGCCGTCATGTGGTACGCGTCGTTGGTGCAGCCGAAGCCAACGATCTCGCCGTACAGCGGTGCGCCTCGCGCCAGCGCCCGGCTGCGCTCTTCGAGCACCAGCACGGCGGCGCCTTCCCCCATGACGAAACCGTCTCGCTCCGCGTCGAATGGGCGCGAGGCGGTGGCGGGGTCGTCGTTGCGCGTGCTCATGGCCCGGATGTTGGAAAACGCCGCGAAGGTCAGTGGGGCGAGCGGCGCTTCCGCGCCGCCCGCGAGCATCACGTCGGCCAGGTCGTCGCGCACGGCGCGGAACGCCTCGCCCACGGCGATCGTCCCCGACGCGCAGCTCATGGCGTTCGTGGCGTTGGGGCCGGTGACGCCGAATTCGATCGCGATGTTACAGCTCGCCGCGCCGGGAAACACCGCCAGGGCCAGCGACACGTCCAACCCGCGCGGGCCCTCGCGCAGGAAGTGCCCGACCTGCGATTCCGCGAACGCCACCCCGCCCAGCGCGGAGCCCATCATCGCTCCCACGCGATCCAGGTTCTCGCGCGCCGGGTCGAGCTCGGCGTCCCGGAGCGCGAGCCGCGCGCTCGTGACCGCGAGCTGGGAGAAACGGTCCAGGCGCTTGGTGCGCTTGGCGTCGAGAAAGTCCTGCGGCCGGAAATCGGGAATCTCGGCGGCGATCTTGCTGCGGAACGGAGCCGGATCGAAGCGGGTCAGCGTCCGCACCGCCGACCGGCGCGCCTCCAGGCCGGACCAGAGCCCCTCGGCCGCAGTGCCGATCGGCGTCACGGCCCCCACACCCGTGATCACTACGCGGCGGCGCGCCCTCACGCGGCCGCCTCGGCACGGCGTCGAATCCCCGCCAGCGTACGCGACGCAATCCCGTGCACGAACACGGGTCCGATCACCACGTTCGCGGTCAACCGGCCGACGAGCGGCCAGGCCGGGCCGGTCCATTGGTGCAGGATCTCCACGGCCACGCCGGCTGCGGTCTCCCGGAGCGCCCAGCGTACGTCCATGCCGGCCGTGATGCCGGCCACGTGGCGATAGCGAATCATCCGATCTTCGGGACTGATCCGCATCTCCGAGATCCACCAGGTCGGATAGCGCAGCGGCGCAGGGCCGAACGGTCGCCAGGCCGCCATCTCCACCGTTCCGCCGTCGGGTCGGTGCTCCAGCATCCGCACCCAGCGGTAGTGGGGGAGAATGTCGGGCCAGCGCTCGACGTCCGTCGCGATCTCGAATACGCGATCGATCGGCGCCTGGATGGAGATGCGGTCGATGGTGTGCATAGAGGCAAGAACGTCCTCGGTGATCGGTGGTCAGTAATCGGTGGTTGCCCAACCGAGTACCGATGACCGCTGACCGATGACGAGTCGACTACAAGATCGCATACCCACCCCGATAGTTGACCAGCGGCCGTCTCTCCGTCACTTCTCCTCCCGTCACCAGCCCGAAGAACACCGTGTGGTCTCCGCCGGGGACGGCTGCGTGCATGGCGCACTCGATGTGCGCCAGCACGTCGTTCAGGAGCGGCACCCCGTGCCGGCTCTCCCGGTACCCCACGCCGTCGAACCGGTTCGGATCGGTGGCCGCGAAGCGGCGTGATAGCGCCTCCTGATCGGCGGCCAGAATGTTGACGGCAAAATGCGGCGCGGTCTGCAGCGCGTCGTGCATGTCGTTCTGGCGGTCGACCGCGACGAGCAGCAGCGGCGGCTCGAGCGAGACGGAGGCGAGCGAGCTCGCCGTCATCCCCAGCGGGCGTCCGCCAGGCCCCCGGGTGGTGACGATGCTCACGCCGGTTGCGAACCGGCCGAGCAGCTGGCGGAACTGCGCGTCATCGACAGGGCTGGTCACACCAGCAACCGCAGCAAGATGGACGGGGCCAGAACCATGCGCGCCGGCACCACGTTGCCGGTGGCCCCGATCAGAAGATCCGCGAGGCCGGGTCGCCGCGCCAGGCGCGCGATCACGTGACGGGCGAGCCACGGCCACCCGACCCCCACGCCGATGAGCCGCTCCAGCAGCCACTTCCCCGCGAATGCCCGGCGGCGCGCGGCGGCGTACGGCGCGAGCGACGTGGCAGGCAGGGGCCCGCGGCCGCCGTCGGCGAGCGCCGCACCGATCGCCGCCGCCGCCAGCTCGGCGCCGCGCAACGCGCTGTACAGACCCTGACCGGTAAACGGATCGAAAAAGTCGGCGGCATCCCCTACCAGCAGCGCGCCGCCCCCGGGCGCCACGGAACGTCGCGACCACTGCGCGAACGGTCCCGTGATCAGCACGTCCCGCACCACGCGCGCGCCCGCGAACCTGCCACGCAACCCCGGAAACGGCTCGAGCGCTCGGGCGAGCGCGTCGCCGGTGCGGAGCTCGTGCGCGCGTCGCCGAGCCGCGGCGGCCGGGAGCACCAGCGCCGTCGTCGTCACCCCGTTGCCGATCGGGCCAAGACCCACGTAGCCCGCGCGACCGATGTGCATCTCACCGACATCGCCGACGTCGCCGACGCCGCTGAAATGCGCCGCGAACGCCATCCGCGCCGGCGGCGAGCGGCGACGCAGTCCCAAGCGGCGGGCGACGACGGACCGGAGCCCGTCTGCTCCCACCACGACGCGCGCGCGCAGCGGCTGGTGTTGTGCTCGGCCGGTCCGGCGGGCCACCACACCGCCCACGGCGCCCTGGTCGTAGAGCAGCTCCTCCGCCAGCATCCCTTCCTCTATTACTGCTCCCGCTCGCGCCGCCGCCTCCACGAGCAGCGTATCGAGCACGGTGCGCGGCAGGGCGAAGCCGTACGGTCGCGAGCCGGCCGGCCTGCCCAGGGCGGCGAAGCGCCCCTCGGCGGAACGTCCATCCGGCGCTACCACGCGCATGCCGAACAGCCGGCCGGGGGCGGCGCGCTCGATCGCCGGAACGAGGGTCGCGTCGAGCCGCTCGAGCAGAGGAGTGGCGGCAGGGCTCAGGTATTCGGAGCAGGGCTTGTCGCGGGGGAATTTGGCGCGGTCGAGGAGCAGCACGCTCGCGCCGGCGCGCGCGAGCGCGAGGGCGACACCAGCCCCGGCCGGTCCGGCGCCCACGACCACCGCATCCCAACGCCCCCGACCGGTCACGTTCCGCTCAGGAGAGGGCCGCGCCGGCCGTTGCCACGAGGGCGCCGGCCAGCGAGCCGAGCAGGTTGACGGCGTCGTTGTCCAACCATCGCCACCCCCGAACGCGTCGCATCGCCTCGTGGCAGAAGCCGGGCCGTTCCATGACCCGACCGCAGCTCGGGCACCCGAATCGGGCCTGAACGGTGGCCCCCAGCAGGGAGTCGACGAGCATGCCGGCCACGCCGGCCAGGGCTACCACCCCTGCCCCCTGCCAGCGCAGGGCAGGGGCTACGAGCCCGGAGAGCGCGGCCATCGCCGCTGCCCCACCGATACCGCCCAGTGTGCCGAGCACGGTCATTGCGCCTGACGTGCCGCGCGGCACGGGCGCTCCAGTGGTGATGAGCCTCGGCGGCCGAGTGGAGCGAGCGCCGATTTCCGTCGCCCAGGTGTCGGCGGCGGCCGCGGCGATCGCCCCCGCGGCCGCAGGCCAGAGGTGTACCACGGCGCCGAGCGCCACCACGCCGCCATTGGCGACGACCTGGCGGGCATTGCGGGGACCATCGGAGTCTCCGGCCAGTCGTGCGAGCCAACTTCCACTGGACAGGAAGGCGAAGAGCGGAACGAGGGCGCCCCACCCCAGTCCCCACGCGACGGCCCCGCCCACCAGCGCGGCGGCGGCGACGCCGCCCCGGGTGAGCCAGGTCACTCGTCGAACAGCTGCTCGAGGATGCGGCGCCGCAGGGCGGGGGGCGCGCCCTGGGCGGAGCAGCGCGCGTGGAGGAACTTCAGGAAGACGGCTTCGAAGTCGTGGTGCTCGCCGCAGGGCGGGCATGCGACGAGATGGGCGCGGATCTCCCGCTCCAAATCGGGGGTCAGCTCCCGGTCGAGATACTCGTACAGGTGCTTGACGCATTCGCGGCAGTTCATGTCGCGTGACCCCTGATGTACCCCATGCTCACGGCGTAGTCGTACAAGCGGGACTGCAGCATGCGTCGTCCCCGGAACAGCCGCGACTTCACCGTGCCGACCGGGACGTTGAGCACCTTGGCGATCTCCTCATAACTGAGTCCTTCCACGTCCGACAGCATGACCGCCTCCCGGAAGACTTCGGGGAGCTCGTCCATCGCCTGCAGCACCTCATCGTCCACGATGCGGTCGAAAAACGTCGCCTGGGGGTCCTCATCCTGCACTTCTGGGAACACCGCGTACGGCTCGATTGTGTCCACGTCGACCGTTTCTGGGTGACGGGAGCGGCGGCGGTATTCATTAATGAAGAGGTTGCGCAGGATGGTCAGCAGCCACCCCTTCGCGTTGGTGCCGGGCGTGTACTGCGCCCAGGACCGGTAGCCGCGCAGCATCGTTTCCTGCACCAGGTCCTCGGCATCGGCCGGGTTGCCGGCGAGACGGAGGCCGACCCGGTACAGCGTGTCCAGGTGCGGGAGCGCTTCACGCTCGAAGCTCGCGCGCTTCTGCTCCGCGTCCGGCGGTGGTGGGCTCGGGGGCTGAGAGGTCACGGGCACGATGCTCGTGGGGAACGGTGGTGCGGGCTCCCCGGTTCCGCAATGGGGTGCTAGCCCCGTTCCAACCGCGCCTTCACGGCGGAGAGCCTTCACTTTCGAATGAGTTGGAGCGGGGCTAGGTTTCGCGCCCCGTGATCCACAGCATCGTGCCGCTCGCGGTGCTCGAGGCCATCCGCAATCTCGACACGCCGGTCGAGGACGGCCTGGGCGAGTTCGCCGACGAGCTTCTGATCAAGCGTTTCGGGTTGTCGGCGACGGTCCGGACCCAGCTGGCCGAGTACGAGGCCCTGGTGCGGCGCGACGCGCGCGTGGCGCCGGACCACGTCGAGGCGCTGTTGCGCCTGGTGGGGCGGCGGCCGGACGCCGAGCTGGTGTTCGCGGACGCGGGCCGCCGCGTGGCCCGGCGCGCGGCGCGGCGCCTGTTCTTCGGCGCCCGCCTGGCCGCGGCGGCCGCGCCCCGCAGCCTGGGCTTCGCGGCGGCCGGCCACGCCGCCGGCGCCGTGCTGGGTGGTGAGCTGCGTCGTGAGGCCCGCGTCCCGGTGGCCCACGTCCGCGACACGCTCGCCATCCGCGCGACGCCCGACGGCGCCGCGTGCGAGTTGTACGCCGCCGCATTCGCCGAGCTGCTCCGCCTGCTCGCCGGCTTCGAAGGCGCCATGCTGCACACGGCATGTCGCGGTCGCGGCGCCGACCGCTGCGAGTGGCGCGCCGCCCCCTCCGACCCGAGGCACCACTGATGCCCCCGCTCGCCGGTTTCGATTTTCCCGCCCTGCGCGCCGCCCTTGCGGGACTGGGCGCCGATGCCTGGCTGCTGTTCGACTTTCGCGGGGTGAACCCGATCGCGAGCCGCGTGCTGGACGTCCACGGCATGGCGACACGGCGCTTCTTCGTGCTGCTGCCCGCGTCCGGGCGGCCGGTCGCCGTGGCGCATCGGATCGAGCTGCAGGCGTTCGAGGGGTTCCCGGGCGAGGTGCGTCCCTACGCCGCCTGGCGCGAGCTGCACGCGGTGCTGGCGCCGCTCGTCGCCGGCAAGACGCTCGCGCTCGAGGTGTCTCCGTTGGACGGGGTTCCCTACCTCGATCGGGTGCCGCACGGCGTGGTGCAGCTGCTCGAATCGTTCGGCGCGCGGGTGGTGTCGTCCGCGCCGCTCGTCACGCAGTTCGCGGCGCGCTGGTCGGCTCAGGAGCTGGCGGGCCATCGGCGGGCGGCGGA
>JBGQFX010000042.1:0-25433 GCA_041497135.1 Gemmatimonadota bacterium
GCGCAGGGCGTCAGCCTGATCAGCTCGTTCGCCTACGGCCACGTGAATCCCGCGGCGTACCAGGGCGTGACCGATTCGAACATCGTGCGGGCGTTGTCGCTCAACGACCCGACGGTGCTCGAGCGCACGAAGTTCACGCCGCTCGTCACCGAGGCCGATCGCGATCACTTCGGCCAGCTCTGGGCCCGGGTAAAGGCCGCGCAGTAGTGCCACGGCAGAGCCGCGGGCGGCTGTGGGCGCTGATCGCGGCGCCCTCGCTGTGGCTCGTCCTGTTTCTCGTCCTCCCGCTGCTGCTCCTGGCCGCGTACAGCTTCCGCGCCGGCGTCGGGGGCGCGCTGTTCCGGGACTGGACGCCCACGCTCGAGCAGTATCGCATCCTGTTCGCCACACCGGCGTTCCTGCGCCTCCTGGTGATGTCGGCCGGGATCGCCCTGGTCGTCGCCGTGCTCGCGACGCTGCTCGCCTATCCCGTCGCGTATTACCTGGTGTTCCGCATCCGCGAGCGGGCCGGCGTGTACATCGTGCTGTTGATGATCCCGTTCTGGATCAGTTACCTGCTCCGGGTCATGGCCTGGAAGGTGATCCTGGGGGAGGGCGGCGCCGTCAATTCCCTGCTGCTCTCGCTCGGACTGATTCACGAGCCGATCTCGGCGCTGTTCTACAGCCGGCTGGCCGTGATCGTCACCCTGGTCTACGTGTGGACGCCGTTCGTGGCGCTGCCGATCATCGCCACGCTGTACCGCATCGACCGCGCGCTGCTCGAGGCCGCGTCCAGTCTGGGCGCCACCCCGCGACAGCGGTTCTGGCGCGTCACGCTGCCGTTGTCCCTGCCGGGCGTGATCGCGGGCGCGGTGATGGTGTTCATCCCCACCGTCGGAGAGTACGTGACGCCGTCGCTCGTGGGCGGCTCGAGCGGCGCCATGTACGGCAACATCATCTTCGACTTCTTCGGGCGATCGGCCAACTGGCCGCTCGGCGCCGCGCTCGCCGTGGTGATGCTGCTGCTCACGCTCGCGCTGGTCGGCGCCACGTCGCGCATCTCGCGCGTCGAGCGCTTCATCGGGTAGGCGCGTGCCGCGCCGCGGCTGGGTACTCCCGTCCTATTACTGGGCGCTGCTGGCCCTCTTGTACCTGCCGATCCTGGTGCTGCTGCTGTTCGCCTTCAACGACAGCCCGATCCTGGTGTTTCCGCTGCGCGGTTTCACGCTGCAGTGGTTCCGCGAGCTGTTCGCCACCGAGGCGCTGATGCGCTCGCTGCGCAACAGCATCGTGGTCGCGGCCGGCTCGAGCATGGTGGCGACGGCGCTCGCGACGGCCGGCGCGATCGCGTTCGTGCGGTTCGAGTTCCGGGGCAAGGGCCTGTTCATGACGGTGGCGCTGCTGCCGCTGTACGTCCCGTTCGTGGTGCTCGGGGTCGCGCTGCTCTTGTGGCTGTCGACGATCGGGGTGCCACGCAGCCTGCTCACCATCGCCGCCGCCCACACCGTGGTGGGATTCCCCTACGCGCTGCTGATCCTGATCGCGCGGCTCGTGGGCTTCGACCGGCACCTGGAAGAGGCGGCGATGAACCTGGGCGCCAACTACTGGCAGACGCTGCGGCGGGTGGTGCTGCCGCTGATCGCGCCGGCGATCTTCGCCGGCTGGCTCACCGCGTTCACCGTATCGTTCGACGAATTCGCCATCGCCAACATGGTGGTGGGGCGGGAGCCGACGCTCCCCGTGTATCTGTATTCCCAGCTGCGTATGACGGCGCGGCTGCCGCGGGTGATCGCGATGGCCGCACTCATCATGGCGATCACGCTGACGATCTTCTTCGCGCTGGTGTGGCTGCGCCGGCGCGTGTTCAGCGGAGGTCGCGCGATGCGCGCGATCAGGCCCGGTCCGGCAGGGCTGGGATGAGGATGGTTCCCCCGGCCCGTTGTTCCACGCCTGAAGGCGTGGCTCGGCGCTCCGCGACGGGTCCTGAAGGACCCCGAGCCCCGACCGTCTTTCAAGACGCGCCGCGTCAGCGCCGAGCCGCGGCTTTCAGCCGCGGAAACGGTCGCCGCGCTTGACTCCGACCCCCGCCGTCGAGCTGCGCGGCCTCACCAAACGGTTCGCCGACCAGCTGGCGGTGGACGACGTCTCGCTCGCGATCGCCCCCGGAGAATTCTTCTCGCTGCTCGGCGCCTCGGGCTGCGGCAAGACGACCACGCTGCGCATGATCGCCGGGTTCGAGAGCCCGAGCGCGGGCGCCGTGCTCCTCACCGGCCTGGACATCACGGCACGGCCCGCGCACCTGCGTCCGGTCGGCATGGTGTTCCAGAACTACGCGTTGTTCCCCCACCTGTCGGTGTTCGAGAACGTCGCGTTCGCGCTACGGCTGCGCCGCACGCCCGACACCCTGGTCACGAGCCGGGTGGGTGAGGCGCTCGAGATGGTGCGGCTGCCGGGGCTCGAGCACCGCCTGCCGGCGCAGCTCTCGGGCGGCCAGCAGCAGCGTGTAGCGCTGGCGCGGGCGCTCGTCTCCCGCCCCGCCGTCGTGCTGCTGGACGAGCCGCTGGGCGCGCTGGACCTGAAGCTGCGCAAGGCGATGCAGCTCGAGCTGAAAGCGCTGCAACGCGACCTGCGCACCACGTTCGTGTACGTGACCCACGACCAGGAGGAAGCGCTCACGATGTCGGACCGGATCGCGGTGATGGACCGGGGGAAAGTGGTCCAGCTCGCCGACCCGCGCACGATCTACGAGCGGCCGGCGAGCCGGTTCGTGGCGGACTTCATCGGCGTGTCGAACTTCCTGCTCGGGCGCCTGCGCGCGGCGGGCCCGGAGGCGACCATCGAGCTGTCGGGCGGGCAGCTGGTGCGCGGCCCAGCGGCGAGCGACCTCCCGGTGGGGCGGGTGGTGACCGTGGCGGTGCGCCCGGAGCGGATGCGCCTGACGCCGGCGACGGCGCCCGAGGCGGGCGCCGCGACGGCCGGCTGGAATCGGGTCGAGGGTACGGTGCGGGACGTCGTCTACACGGGCTCGGACATTCAGTATTTCGTGGAGCTGGTGCCGTTCCAACTTGATTCGCCACATGCCGAAAGCAGCGTAAGTAACTTGGCGCGAATAGTTGGAACGGCACTGGGCGCGAGCGGCGTCGTGATGGTGCGGGTGCCGAACGATGCGCCGGTCGAGGGGCGCACGGGTGCCGGGCCGGGGGACAAGGTCACGGTGCGCTGGGAGATCGGGAGTGGGGCGGTGCTTCAGGGATAAAAAAGGCGTGCGTCCCCACGCCTTTGTTTTGGTTCTACCACCACCCCCCGAGTAACGCCCCTCCCGCCCCGATGAACGGCAACGTCCACGCGTACCACTGCGGCTGGCCGGCGCGCCCCGCCCCGCCCTGCGCCGCGGTGCCGATGCCCAGGACCAGCACGATCGTGGCGAGACCGACGGCGTGCCAGTGCGGCGCCGCGGGCGCCAGGTGCGCGGCGATCCAGCCGCCCAGCCCGGCGAAGGCGAAGCCGGTGAGCAGATTGACGGTCAGATAGGCCGGAGTGGGAGGCTGCGCCGGGTCGGCGTGCATCAGACGAACGAACAGCGGCGTGCTCACGAGTATGAGCACGACCATCGTCATGAATCCCGCGCCGACGGCGCCCAGGCTCTTCAGGACGACCATGGCAGCTCCTCCTCCTAGTGCTTCAGTCCCGTCTTCTCCGCGAACTCGCGCGCCGCCGCTTCCTGCTCCGGCGTGAGCCTCTCGGGCAGCTGGACGCGCACCTCGACGTACTGGTCGCCCCGCTTGGCGTTCCTCTCGATGCCGTGGCCCGCGATGCGGAATTTTTGTCCGTGCTGGGTGCCGGCCGGGACGCGCAACACGACGTGCTTGCCTTCGAGTGTGCGCACCTTGATGCGCGAGCCCAGCAGCGCCTGCGCCAGATTGATGGGCACGACGCAGATCACGTCCAGTCCCTCGCGCCGGAAGAACCGGTCGGGCTCGACCTGGAACTGCACCACCAGATCCCCTTTGCCCTTGGCCCCCTGCCCCTTGAGGCGCACCTTGACGCCGTCCTCGGTGCCGGGCGCCACGGTGATCATGATCCGTTTCTCGACCTGCACTTCACCCGAGCCCTGACACGTGCCGCAGCGCTGACTCGGCACCTTGCCTTTACCGCGACACACCGGGCAGGGCCGGTTCACCGCGAAGCTGCCCTGGCCGAACGAGATCGTGCCGCGGCCCTTGCACTCCGGGCAGGTCGAGATCGTGGCGCCGGGAGCCGCTCCCTTGCCGCCGCAGGTGGGGCACACCTCGGTCATCGGCAGCACGATGGGGACCTTGCCGCCCAGCGCCGCGATCCGGAACGGAATCGTGACGATGGTCTCGACCGTCTCCTCGGCTTCTCCGTCCTGCGCACCCCGCTTGCCGAAGATCGAGCTGAACAGATCGCCGATGCCGCCGAACGAGCCCAGGTCGGAGATGTCGAAATCGACGTCCGGCGTCCCCGGCCCGCCGCCGCGCGGGCCCGCGCCCCGCGGCCGCGCCCGCCCGCCGCCGGGGAACGCGCCGTACTTGCGCAGCATGTCGTATTTCTTGCGCTTGTCGGCGTCGCTCAAGGCGTCGTGCGCCTCGTTGATCTCCTTGAAGCGCTCGACGGCCTGCGGATTGTTGGGGTTGCGGTCGGGATGGTGCAGCTTGGCGAGCCGCCGGAACGACTTCTTGATCTGGTCGGTGGTGGCGGTCTCGGGGACGCCGAGGATCTGGTAGTAGTCGCGCGGTTGAGCCATCGAGAATCAGTGATCGGTCATCGGTGGTCGGTGGTCGGTAGAGGCCGCCTCGCCACCGCCCTGCCAGGTCAATACCACCACCCGCGCCGGACGGATCAGCGTGTCGCCCAGCTTGTAGCCCGGCTGCAGCACCGCGCCCACGGTGTGGTCCTGGGCGGGCTCGGTCGCCGGCTGCATCGTGACCGCCTCGTGCTGGTTGGGATCGAACGGCACCCCGGTCTGATCGAGGCGGACCACACCCAGGGCGTCGAGCGCTTTCCAGAACTTGCGCTCGACCATGTCGATGCCGTCGTGCATGGTCTTCGCATCGGTCTGGGCCGGATCGACGTGCGCGAAGCGGGCCAGATCGTCGAGCGCGTCCACCAGCCGCTCCAGCAGCTCCGCCTGCGCGCGGGCGCGCAGCTCGGTGCGCTCGCGCACGCCGCGCTTCTTGAAGTTCTCGAATTCGGCCGCGAGCCGGAGGTACTTGTCGATCGACTGCGCCAGCTGGACACGGGCATCGCCCAGCTCGTATTCGAGCCGCGTCACCGCCTCGGGCGCTGCTTCGACCAGGGCGCCGCCGTGGTCTTTGGGGGGCGGCGTCTCATCGGGCGGGTCCAGGGGCTCGCCCAGGTGTTTGTTCTTGTCTTTGGTCATGACGGGCTCACCCAAGGCAACCGACGTGCCGCTCGGGACGACGGAAGTGGTTCACGGACAACAAGATAGCGACGGCATCCGAAACGGACAACAGGCTGGAAGCCTGAGCCAGGACTACGCTGCGCTGAAGCGCAGTGTTTCTCGAGCTCACTTCGAGAATGTCGACCATCGGTTTCTTCCGCGCCTGAAGGCGCGGCTCGGCGCTGCGCGACGCGTCTTGAAAGACGCCCGTCTCGATTGCCCTTCAGGGCACCCGCGAAGCGCCGAGCCCCGGCTTCAGCCGGGGAATTCACGGCGAGTCAACCAGCTCATGAGTGGAGTTCCACGGTTGTGATCCGCGGCTGAAAGCCGCTAAAGCACTTCCCGCGGTCGCGCGGCTCGGCGCTGCGCGACGCGTCTTGAAAGACGCCCGGAGGATTCTGACTCAGCCCGCGCTTTTTCGGTCTTCGCTGGAAGCCACGTTTGGCGCATAGTGACCGCACCATGCCTGTCGTTCTCTTCGTCCACCTGACCTGGGCCACGTTCCGCCGCATGCCTATGATCCGCGCATCCGAAGCGCGTTTCCTCGAGCGTTTCCTTCCCGCTGAGGCTCGACGGCATGGCGCTGCAACGATCAGTCTCGGAATGGTGTGCGACCATGTCCACATGGTGTTGCGTCTGCCCGGACGATTTGACTTGCCGCGCATGGTACAGGGCCTGAAAGGCGCCAGCGCCAGACTTGCGAACCAGGATCCGAAGATCAGTCGGGCCGGACTGCGATGGGCCGCGGGGTACTCAGCGTTCTCGGTTAGCCCTCGCAACCTGAAAGCGGCGGTCGAGTATGTGAAAGATCAACCAATTCGGCATCCCGATCGTGTAGTCCGCGCTTAAAAGCGCGGCTCGGCGCCTGCGGCGACATGCCCTGAAGGGCTAATCGAGTCCGTCTTTCAAGACGCGCCGCGAAGCGCCGAGCCCCGGCTTCAGCCGGGGAACCCAACCGACCGACTGCACTCCAACTCGTTCTTCAGGTGGTTCCTACAAGTCGTTCTTCGGTGTTCCTACAGATCATGCTTCCCCAGGAACTCCACCACATCCCCCGTGACCCGCTCCGCCTCGGGATCGTTCAACAGCTCGTGGTACATCTCGGCGTACCAGCGCACGTCGACCGGACCGCGCTGCGCCTCGGCGAAGGCGCCGGCGGCGTGCGCATCGGTGACGCGATCGCCGCCGCCCAGGAGAAACAAGAGCGGCGCTTCGATGCGGTGCCCGTCGATCGGCACCGCGCGCTGCGCCCACTGGATCTCGCGCCAGGCGCCGGGCGTCATGACGTGGTGCACGGCAGGATCGGCGTCGTAGGCGGCGCCCACCGCCGGGTCGCGACACAGATCGGCGCCCCGAGTGCCGGTGGCGATGCGCAGCGACGGCCACAGGTCGGCCAGCACCCGGGCGAGCGCCCGCTTTGCGAGCGGGACCTGCTGCGCGGTCTTGAGCCAGGGCGAGGAGAGCACGGCGGCCGCCACCGGATCGGACGGCTGGGTCTCGAGGTAGCGCAGCACGACGAGGCCGCCGAAGGAATGCCCCAGCAGCACCTGCGGCACGTCGTGGCGCAGCCGCGCCAGGCGACGGAACGCCTGCAGGTCGCCCAGCAGCTGGCTGAAGCGCGACAGGTGGCCGCGCAGCCCGCCCGAATCCCCCTGGCCGCGCTGATCGAGCAGGTACACGGCGTAGCCCACGGCGCAGAACCGCTCCGCCGCCCGCTGCCAGCGGGTGCGGTGGTCGGACCAGCCGCACACCCACAACAGCGCGGCCTTGGGAGGCAGCCGCGGCGGCTCATAGACGTCGTAGGCGAGCGACGCGCCGTCGGGGGCGATGAGGTGGAGAGGGGCCATCAGGCCTCGAGCAGCAACAGCCGCAGCAGATCGAGCGCCCCCTGGGCGCTGCGAGCGCGAATCTCGTCGCGCGCGCCCAGGAACTGGCGCTGCAACGCGCGCGTCTCGCCGCCGCGCCGGGCCGCGAGCCACACGAACCCGACCGGCTTCTCCGGTGTGCCGCCCGCGGGCCCCGCGACGCCGGTGACGGCGAGCGCGCACTCGACCCCGAACGCCCGTGTCGCCCCTTCAGCCATGGCGCGCACGGTTTGTTCCGAGACGGCGCCGTGCTGGTCGAGCGTCGCCTGGGGCACGTCGAGCAGCGCGGTCTTCACGTGGTCGGAGTAGGCGATCACGCCGCCCACGAACGTATCGGACGCGCCGGGGATCGCGGTCAGTCTCGCCCCCAGCATCCCGCCGGTGCACGACTCCGCGACCGCGAGCTTCTGGCCGCGGCCTCGCACCAGATCGAGGACGACGCCGGCCAGGTCGGCCGGCTCCTCGCCGTAGCAGCGGTGACCCAGCTCGCGTTTCAGTTGCTCCACGGCGGCACCGAGCCGCCGGTCCGCCTCCCCGGGCGCCATCTCCCACGCCGTGAGCCGCACATCCACGCCGGCCGTCGACGGCAGATACGCGAGCGTGAGCGGGTCCAGGCCATCCTCGATGGCCGCGATGCGCTCCGCCAGCGCCGACTCTGGTGTCCCCGTGGTGCGCAGCGTGCGCGAGCGGATCACGGCCGGCGCCTGCCGAGCGGCCTGCGCCCGCGCCACGAGCCGCGGCAGCACCTGCTCCACCAGCAACCCGCGCATCTCGACCGGGACACCCGGGAGCATGATAACGAGCCGTCCGGCCTCGTCTTCGAGCCAGATGCCAGGCGCCGTGCCGCGCGGGTTGGGCAGTACCACGGCTCCCTGGGGCAGCTCGGCCTGGATGCGATTGCTGGGCGTCATCTTGCGCCCGAAGCGGCGAAACCGCTCCTCGATCTGCTGCAGCACCGACTCGTTCAGCACGAGCGGGACCCCGAACACGCCGGCCACGGCCTGCTTGGTGAGATCGTCGCGGGTCGGCCCCAGCCCGCCGGTCGTGAGCACGGCGCCGGAGCGGTCCAGGGCTTCGCGCACGGCGAGGGCGATGGCGCCGGCCTTGTCGGAGACGGTGGTGCGGCGGGTGATTTCGATCCCGGCGGCGGCGAGCGCCGTGCCCAGGTCCAGCGCGTTGGTGTCGAGCGAGTGACCGAGCAACAGCTCAGTTCCCACGGTGATGACCTCGAGCTTCACTCCCGGCCCGTGATCAGCGCACGGTAGCGGTACAGGTAGACCAGGAGCGAGTACACGGTGAGGATGACGGCGATGCCCAGCGTCACGGCCACGACCCAGCCGTGGAATTGGTCCCAGAAGTCCCGGAACCAGCCGGCAAAGCGATGCGTCGCGAGCCAGTCCTTCCAGGCGAACCAGCCGATGGTGGCGGCGATGAACACGTTCTGCACCACGGCCTTGAGCTTGCCGGCGCGGTTGGCCGGGATCACCACGCCGCGCCGTCTGGCGAAGAAGCGGAACTCCGTGATCAACACCTCGCGGCCGACCAGCAGCAGCAACACCCACACCGGCAGGCTGCCCCACCAGCGGATGCGGTAATCGACCAGGATGGTGGGGTGCCGGGTGATCCAGAAGATCGGCACCAGCATGGCGAACAGCAGCAGCTTGTCGGCGATGGGGTCCAGCAGCTGGCCCAGCTCGCTCACCTCGTTGCGCTTGCGGGCCAGCCACCCGTCGATGATGTCGGTGACCGCGACGGCGATGAAGGTGACGAAGGCGATGACCTTGGGCCAGTAGCCCGAGATGAACGGCAGCAGGGCGATGACGGGGGTGAGGCCGATGCGCGCCAGCGTCAGGATGTTGGGCAGCGTCCAGCGCACGGGACTCCCCGGTCAGCTGAGCGTTTTCAGGACGAGCTTCGAGATGCCCCGCAGCGTTTCGAACACGCCGTCGCCGCGCACCGCCACGGCCTCGTGCCAGGAGGCGCGGCCCAGCCAGCCGTCGCCCACTTTTTCCACCACATTCTCGCCCGGGTGTGCGGGATCGGGGATGATCTTCTGCTGTGCGGGGTCGTCGATCGGCCAGCCGGGATTCAGGGCCGACTGGAGATCTTTCACCGGGGCGGCGTTGGGCAGGTCGCGCTTGTTGTACTGGACGATGAACGGAATCTTGGTCAGGTCGTAGCCGTACTCGCTCATGTTGTCGTACAGGTTCTGCATCGACTCGACGTTGGCTTCCATGCGCTCGATCTGGCTGTCGGCCACGAACACGACGCCGTCCACGCCCTTGAGAATCAGTTTGCGGCTGGCGTTGTAGTATACCTGCCCCGGCACGGTGTAGAGATGGAACCGGGTCTTGAAGCCGCGGATGGTGCCCAGGTCCACCGGCAGGAAGTCGAAGAACAGGGTGCGCTCGGTTTCGGTGGCGAGCGAGATCATCTTGCCGCGCGCGTTGGGCGCGACCTTGGCGTAGACGTGCTCCAGGTTGGTCGTCTTGCCGCCCAACCCGGGGCCGTAGTAGACCAACTTGCAGTTGATCTCGCGGGACGCGTAGTTGATCATCGACATGCGCGCGTCTCCCGCTTAACCGAAGAGTTTGTCAATTTCGTCTTCCGCCCCTTCGAGCAGCCGCTTGGGTTCGCCCGGCGTGCCCACGCGGTCGAACATCGCCTGAAACACGTGGTTCAAGTGCTCCACCGTGGCCTTGGCCTTGAGCTTCACCAGGCCGAGCGTCGCGCGCTGATCGAACAGCACCACGAGGATCACGCGCCGCGCCACGTCGGCCAGGTACATCGATTCTTTTTCGCCCTGATGGACCAGCGACGCGAATTCCGCTTCACCGATCATCTTGGCGAGCTGGTCGTTGGCGGAGAAATCGGCCGCGGTGAGCGAGGCGAACGCGGTGGGATCGAAGTGCGGCGGCTCGCCCACGGTGGCGACGAGCTGTCCGGTGCGATCGACGAGCAGGGCGCAGCGGGCGTTCGAGTCGCGCAGGAACGCCTGCAAATACTGCTGGATCTGCTTGTAGTCGTTTTCGTTGAACGACCAGCTCGCCGCACCCGTCATCCCGTGCCCTCGCTCAGTCGGTCTCGGTCATGTCGCGTCGCGCGGCGAGCGCCTGGGCGATGGTGACGCCGTCGGCGTACTCCAGTTCGCCGCCCACCGGCAACCCGCGCGCGATGCGCGTCACGCGCACGCCGGTCGGCCTGAGCACCTGCTGCAGCCAGGTGGCCGTGACCTCCCCTTCCATGGACGGGTTGGTCGCCACGATCACTTCCTGCACGCCGGCGCCGTTTTGCACCCGCGCCACCAGGCGCTCGACCGACAGATCCTCCGGGCCCACGCCGTCCAGGGGGGACAGCCGTCCGCCCAGCACATGATAGCGCCCGCGGTAGCGTCCCGCCCGCTCGATCGCGGAGACGTCGCCCGGCTCCTCCACGACGCACAACAGCTGCGCGTCGCGGCGCGGGTCGCGGCAGATGGCGCACGGGTCCTCGTCCTCGAGGTTGCCGCAGGTGCTGCAAGCCACGACGCGGGCGCGCACGCCGCGGATCGCGTCCGCCAGCTTGAGGGCCGCGTCCTCGGGCTGCTTCAACAGGTGAAACGTGAGCCGTTGCGCCGTTTTCCGACCGATCCCGGGGAGCTTGGCCAGCTCCGCCACGAGATCCTCGATCGCCGACACGGGTCTGGCGGGGAGCGCTACAGCGGCAGCTGGAACGGGAGCGGCAGGCCGGCGGTGAGCTTTTTCACCTCGGCCTGGTAGCGCTCGCCGGCGCGCTGCTGCGCCTGCACGACGGCCGCCAGCACCAGGTCCTCCAGCAGCTCGACGTCGCCCGACTTGACCGCTTCCGGGTCGATCTTGATGTCCCGGATCTGGCCGCGGCCGTCGACGGTGACCGTCACCATCCCGCCGCCGGCCTGGGCGGTGAGCGTTTCCTGCGCGAGCTTGGTCTGGATCTCGGACAGCCGGCCCTGGGCCTGCTGGGCCAGCTGGAACAGACTGGATAAATCCGCCATGGGGAAAAAGTTAGCCGGGGGGGAAAAGGGGGGCAAGCTGACTAAGAAGGGACGGGGGAAGGGGCAAGGGGGAAGGGGGACGTCGTTCCCCCTCTCCGGTTACGGAGAAGGGGTTAGGGGGTGAGGTACAAATCCCGTTGTACCTCTCCCCCTGTCCCCCTCTCCCTATCGGGAGAGGGGGCACTCACCGCGTCCCACTTGCCGGATGCTTGACGGGCCCCGGTGAACTTGGCGCAGTCCTCAGCCGGAGTCTTCCATTCGCACCCTAGGAATGCTGGCCCTGCCCCTGCTCATCATGTTGGCCGTTCCCGCCCTTGCGTCGGGCCAGTCGCTCTCGACGCGCGCGATCGAGCAGATCAACGCAACGGAGCTGGTGCGGGTCCGTCTCGTTCAAGGGAAGCGCCGCACTCTGTACGCGCCGCAGGCGGACTCCGATAGCCTGCGCTATCAGACTCAAAAGCTCAACAGCCGCCGCACAGCGGTACAGCTCCCCAGGGCGTTGCCCATGGCCGACATCGCCCAGATCGAACGGCCGATCGGCACGCACGTCGTGAAGGGCGCGATTAAGGGCGCGGTCATTGGCGGTGCGTATGGATACTTGCTCTGCCACGCTAACCTGCCAGGTGGCACGTGCTCGGCCAAGGAGACCATAACCGGGGTCGCCGTGGTCGCGCTCGTTGGGGCGGGCATCGGCGCGTTGATCGGCAACGGCAGGAAACGGTGGGAGACGATCTACCAGGCGCCCTGAGGGACTTCGTGTCGAGTTCCCCCTCTCCGGTCACGGAGAGGGGGTCAGGGGGTGAGGAACAAAAGTCACGGATCGATCCGACCTCATCCCGCTTCTGATCGCGTGCCAGCCTGTGTATCATGAATCATGAAACGTGATGCGGTGCACCCCGCGCTCCGTGTCATCGGTCTGGCCGCCGGTTACCCGCGTCGGCCGTCCCCCGGCTACGACGTAGTGCGGGAGCACGACCGGTTCCTGGCCGAAAGTGAGCGCGCGTCATGGAAGCAGGGTTCGTGACGGTGCCGTAGCGTTACCCTTCCCTCTTCCCCCTTCCCTCTTCCCTCGATTTCTTCAGAAACCGCTCCGCCAGCTGCTCCGTCCGCTCGTCCCCTTCCTCCCTTGCCTGCGCGAGAATCCGCTCCACGTGCGGCCGCAACACGGGCTCGCCCCAGCGGTACCCCGTCGCCTGCTCCGCCGAGTAGGAGTCACCCACGTTCGCGCCCTCGATCAACGCCCGGGCCGCGGCTGCGTCGAACCCGGGGTCGTCACGCTTGGGCAGGTGATAGCGACGCTCGGGACCGGGAGCGTCTTCGTTGACAAATGCGCGGGACATGGTAGGAAAAGGCGGTGTCAGGTTCCCGGTGTCCGGGGTCCGCCTATATCGCCACCCTCGGCCCCTCTCCCGACGGCTTGATCGGCACCGGAAACGAATAGCCGCCCGTCAAATGCCGCCGCATCCCGTCCCCCACGCCCTTGCCCAGCTCGGCGCGCTGGCTCGCGATGATGGCCTCGAGCATGTTGCCCAGGTCGAGCGTGGGGCGGTAGCCGATTAGCTTGCGCAGCTTGGTGGTGTCGGGCAGGCGGCGCTGCATGTCCTCGAACCCGGCTTCGTAGGCTTCTTCGAATGGCACGAGAAGGATCTGGGACGAGCTTTTGGTGAGCCGCTTGACCAGCTCAGCCAGCTCGCCGATCGAGACGTCCTTCGTGTGACCGATGTTGAACACCTCGCCCACCGAGCGTGGGTGCTGCACCAGCGAGACCATGGCGTGCACCGCGTCGCCCACCCAGGTGAAGGAGCGGCGCTGCGTGCCCGTGCCGTACACGGTGATCGGCTCGCCGATGAGCGCCTGGCGCACGAAGCGCGGCACCACCATGCCGTATTGTCCCATCTGGCGCGGGCCGATGGTGTTGAATAACCGTAGGACGGTCACCTGGAGCCCCATCTCGCGCGCGTAGGCGAGCGCCAGGTGCTCGTCGATGATCTTGGAGGCGGCGTAGCACCAGCGCGAGCGATGCGTGGGGCCCAGCACCAGGTCGTCGGTCTCCGAGAACATGGCGACGTCGAGCTTGCCGTACACCTCGGAGGTCGAGGCGACCAGCACCTTGCAGCCGTGCCGGGCTGCCAGTTCAAGTGCTATTTCGGTGCCCTTGATGTTGGTGGCGATGGTTTGCACCGGCTGATCCACGATGAGCCGCACACCCACGGCCGCGGCGAGATGGAACACCACATCCGACTCGGGGACGAGGCGCGCCATCAGGGCGCGGTCGGTGGCCGAGCCCTGGAAAAAGGTGAGGCCCGGGCGACCGTCCAGATGCGCGAGGTTGCCGCGGCGGCCGGTCGAGAGGTCGTCCAGGACGCGGACGCGCCAGCCGCATTGCAGCAGCTCCTCGACCAGGTGCGAGCCGATGAACCCTGCCCCGCCGGTGACCAGCGCGCGCGGGCTCACGCGGGCTCTCCGCTCGCAGCCAAGGGCTCCGCAGGCGCGGCCCAATCCTCGGCTGCGTCCCATTGCACCTGGTAAGTCAACAAGCGCACACCCCCACGGCGGCACTGCTCCGCGATGGTCGAGCGGCGCTCGGGAGCCGCGCCCGGCGCCGAGAGGACGAGGTCGGTGACGCCGAGCCGCTGAAACAGCTCCACCAGCCCGTCGCTGGCCTCATGCACCGGATAGCCGTGCAGCTCGGCGCCGTGCAGCCGCTCGTCGTCGTCCACGAAGCCCAGGGGGAGGAAGCCGAGGATCGGGTTGGCGAGCATCGTCGCCAATGCCTGGCGGCCGGCGCGTCCCGCGCCGAAGATCACCACGCGGCGCTGGCCCTGCGCCGCGCGCTGGTGCACGTACTCGAGCAGCCGGAACACGAGGCGCGCGCCCACGACGCCCGTGAGGGTGAGATAGCCGAATAAGAGCCAGCCGGCCACACGCCAGTGCCCGCCCACCACGATCCACCAGGCGACCATGGCCAGCATCAACCCGACAATCACGGCGCGCGTGGCCCGGATCGCCTCGGCGAGCCCTGCGTGCAGATAGGAGCCGCGATAGATCCGCGCCAGCCACAGCCCCGCCACCATCGCGCCCACGACGAGCCCCGTGCGCAGCCACAGGTCCGGCATCCCCGCCGCGGCTCCAGGCACGAGCGTCGCCGCGACCAGGAACGCGAGCGTGGCGACGCCCGCGTCCCAGACGGCGTGGGTCATCCGGTGGTGCACGAACTGGTTCATGAACAAGGGCAACAGCGCACCGCGGTCCAGGAAGCGCAGCTCCTCGTACCACCAGCGCGTGGCCGAGTAGGCGAGGATTGCCGCAGCCACGATGCCACCCCAGAGGCCGATCCAGGGCCAGCGCACCGACACGAAGGCCAGGGCACCAAGCACCACGGCGCTGCCGTAGAGCACCGCCAGCGCGGCCGGCGTCGAGAGTCCCAGCCCCAGCAGCCGATGCGGGATGTGGCGCGCGTCGGGGGTGAACAGGCGCGGCGGGCCCTGGTTCATGACGAAGCGCTCGCGCGGTGATTCGTGGCGCTCGATGGTCATGGCGCGGGCGGTGCGGCGCAGCACCGTGATGCCGCACTCGGCCAGGGGCAGCCCGAGGGCGAGCACCGCGGGCAGGATGTACCAGACGCCGTCGCGCGTGAGGCCCACGAGGCTCGCGGCGCCGAGCAGGAACCCCACCACGAGAGATCCTGAATCGCCCAGGAAGATCCGGTGGCGGCGGAAATTGTGGGGCAGGAACCCGAGCAAGGCACCCCCGAGGGCGAGCAGCACCACCGAAGCCACGACGCGACCCAGCGCGATCGCCACCACCCCCAGCGCCAGCGCCGCGATGGCGCCCAGGCCGCCCGCCACGCCGTCCACCACGTCGGTCATGTTGACGGCGTTGGTGAGTGTCACGATCCACAGGATGGCGAAGATGGCGCCCAGCACGCCCAGGCCGTGCGGGGCCGTGGCGGGGCCGAGCGCCACAGCATGCGGGTAGGGCGCGGCGGCCACCACGAGTGCCGCGGCGAGGATCTCGAGCCCGAGCTTGAGCTGGGCCGGGAGGCCGCGGGCGTCGTCGATCATGCCGGTCACGAGGATGACGAGCGAGCCGGCCGCGATCGCCGCCCAGCGCCAGGCGCCCGAGCCCGTGAACAACACGTCGCGCAGCGTGGGGCTCGCCGCCAGCGCCGCGGTCACGGCGAGCGCCGCCGCCACACCGACGGCCACCCCACCCCAACGCGGCACCGCACCCGTGTGGACCTTGCGGGGATCGGGCTGGTCCAGGACGCCCAGCGCCACCGCCAGCCTGCGTACGAAGGGGGTCAAAGCGAAGCAGAGGGCGGCCGACCCGAGGGCGGCCAAGGCGAGCAACGGGGCTGTCAGCGGGGTTTCCACTGCGCCAATTCACACTTTGGCCGTGGTTCCGTCAAGTGCGCAGGCCCTTCTACCTGTTGCAATCGGGTGTCGCGAGCGCTAACCTATGGCCGCATATGGACGTGCGTACATCGGAAGACACGCCGGCGCTATCGCTGCGCGGTCTGGGGGCCGCAGTGCGCCGTCAGGCCATCTGGATCGCGATCATTTCGCTGATCGGCATCGCGCTCACGGTAGTGGTGACCCAGCGCCAGCGCCCGGTGTACGAGGCGCGCGCCACGATCCGCATGGCGGACCAGCAGAGCGCGGCGCCCCCCACCGACGTGCTGGCCGCGCTGTCCAAGCCGTCCACCATCGAAACCGAGATGGAGATCCTCCGCAGCCGCAGCGTGGTGGAGGACGTGGTGGACACGCTGGGTCTGCGCGGGACGATCACCGACCCGCGCGGCGCGCCGCGCCGCACGCTGTTCGGGCTGCTGCACGTGGATCACGACGCGCAGCCGGGAAGCTACGTCGTCAGCCGCGACACCACGGTGTTCTCGATCACCACCCCTGAGGGTCGTATGCTGGGCGGCGCCTACGGCGCTCCACTCTCGGCCGGCGGCGTCCAAGTCGAGCCGCTGCCGCTCGGTGCGACGCATGGGGGCGCGCGCCACATCACGCTGGCCGTGATGCCGACCAGCGACGCGGCCGAGATGGTGCGCCAGGGACTGCGGGTGTCCCGGCCGCAGCCGAACGCCGGTATCGTGGCGATCGCGTACCAGAGCACCGACCAGACGCTGGCGCGCGACGTGGTGAACGCGGTGGCGCAGGCCTACATCGACCGCCGCAGGGATAACCAGCGCGAGACCTATCACGCGGCGGTGGAGTTCCTGCAGGGCCAGGTAGTGACGGTCGGCGCCGAGCTGGCGCAAGCCGAAAAGGCCATGGAGCAATACCGCCGGGCGCACAATCTGATCGACCCCGAGGCCCAGGCGAGCGACCAGGTGCAGCGCCGGGCGGCGTTGGAGGTGCAGAAGGAAGGGCTCGACGACCAGAGCCGGGTCTTGTGGGACCTGGTCCGGCGCACCAAACAACCGGCGGAAAGCTCGGGCGGCTGGGCGGAATTCGCTGGCTCCGGGGTCGTCGCACAGAACACGGTCATCAGCAGCCTGCTGGCGCAGATTACCGGTCTCGTGGCGGAGCGAACCCAACTGCTGAGCCGGCGCACGACTGCGGACCCGGACGTGGTCACCAAATCGAGCATGATCGCCGCGCTGCAACGCCAGCTGGGCGCCGTCGCCCAGGGTGCCCTGCAGAGCATCGACGACCAGAACCGTTCATTGGAACAGACGGTCCAGCTCTCGGACGTGCGCCTGGCCCGCGTGCCCGAGCAGGAGCTTCAGTTCGCCCGGTTGAAGCGCCAGGTCGACCTCAACGGGTCACTGTACACTCTGCTCCAGACCCGCCTCAAGGAGTCGCAGGTGTCCGAGGCGTCGGAGATCGCCAACGTGGCCTTGGTCGATCCGGCGGTCGTCCCGACCAGTCCCCTGGGCGGACGGCGGTTCTTCAATCTCTTGTTCGGCGTGGCGCTATCGATTCTGTGCGGCGGCCTGGTGGGCCTGGCGCGCGAGAGCGCCGACACCCGCGTGCGCAGCCGCGAGGAGCTGGTGCGCCTCACGGACCTGCCGCTGCTGGCGTCGATCCCGCGCATCCGGCTCAGCAACGGGCACCGGCATGGCGGGGTGGCGTTGCAGATCGAGGACCGCCTGGTGCTGCGGCACGCGCCCAGGAGCCCCGCCGCCGAGGCGTACCGCGCGCTGCGCACCAACGTGACGTTCTCGGAGCAATGGTCCAAGCAGCGGCTGCGCACCATCGTGGTGACGAGCCCGGAGCCGATGGACGGCAAGACGACGACCGCGGTGAACCTGGCCATCACGCTGGCCGAGCAGGGGCTGCGGGTGGTGCTGGTCGAGGCCGACAAGCGCCGTCCGGTGCTGCACAAGGTGCTGCACACCGAGCGCAGCCCGGGGCTGTCCGATGTCCTGAGCGGCACCGCGCCGCTGGAGCAGGCGTTGCGCGAGATCACACCGCCCGACCACGGGCCGGGCACCTTCTCGTTCATCCCGGCGGGCTCGCCGGTGTCGAACCCGGCCGAGCTGCTCGGCAGCCCGGCGATGCGTGAGCTGCTGGAGCTGCTGTCGCAGAGCTACGACCAAGTAGTGCTCGATACCCCGCCCTTGTGCGTGGTGACCGATGCGGCGGTGCTCGCCACCCAGGTCGATGGCGTGCTGTTCGTGGCGCGCATGGGCGCCACGCACGGCGACGCGTTGAAGCGCTCGGTGGAGGAGATGCGCGGGCTGGGCGCGCGCATCGTGGGCACGGTGCTCACCGACGTGAACCAGTACGAGGATCGTTACGGCTATCGCTACGGGTACTATCAGTACTACGGCGAAGAGTCCAACGGCAACGGCAACGGCAACGGTAACGGCAGCGGTCACCGCAACCGCGTCGCGCGTGCTGCCAAGCGGGTCTAAACAAGTGCGCAGTACGGAGTGCGGAGTGCGGCGTCTCACCACGTCCGCCCTCCGCGTTTTGTTTCTCGCCGGCGTAGCCGCCTGCAGCTCCTCCCCCGCTCCATCTCAGGATCCCACGCCCCAGGCGGCAGCCGGCGTGCGCCCCGGCGATTCGATCGTCGTCAAGGTCTATGGGGAGCCTGACTACTCGGGCGCAGCCGGCGTCGATGCGCGCGGACGAGTGGTGTTGCCGGTATTGGGTGAGATCGGCGTGCAGGGTCGCACCGCCGAGTCGCTCAGCGATAGCCTCAAGACGGCTTACCGGAAGTACCTCACCAACCCGTCGATCGAGATCAAGGTGCTGCGCCGCGTCAGCGTGCAGGGCGAAGTGGCCCGTTCGGGGCTCTACCCCGCCGACGCCACGATCACGATCGGCGACCTGATCTCGCTGGCGGGCGGCATCACGACGAACGGCAATCGCAACAAGGTGATGCTGCTGCGCGACAATCAGGTGATCGTCTCGGCCCTGGGCCCGGGCACGGTGTTACAGAATTCACCGGTGCAGTCGGGCGACCAGATCTTCGTGCCGCAGCGCAGCTGGATGTCGCGCAACGGCCAGACGTTCTTTGTTGCCGCGCTGAGCGTGACGACGGCGGTGCTGGTGGCGGTGCTGGTGAGGCGGTAGGAAGTAAACGGTATACGGTAAACGGTATACGGTCAGAGTCTCCTTCCCAGTACGCTCGCATAAACCTCCATTGTCTTTGCCACCATTCGCTCGGCGGAGAACTCCAGCTCAGCGCGCCGTTTCGCGGCATTACCAAGGGTGGTCCGCAAACGCTCGTCACTCAGCAGGCGGTGCAGCGCCTCGGCCAGGGCGTCCGAGTCGCCCGGGGGGACGAGCAGGCCCGTCACCTGGTGGAGGTTGACGAAGCGGACGCCGGTGGGGAGATCGCTCGCAATCACCGGCTTGCCGCACGCCATGGCCTCGAGCTGGGCTATTCCAAAAGCCTCGCGCTTATCGATCGAGGGCAGCGCGAACACGTCGCAGGCATGTAGTAAGACACGACGCTCCGAGTCGGACACCTCGCCCAGGAAGTTGACCCGGCTCGTGATGCCCAGGCGCGCGGCGAGCCCCATCAGCTCGAAGCGCTCCGGCCCGCGTCCCACCACCACGAGCTGGGCCGGGACCCGCGCCATGGCCTTGAGCAGCACATCCAGTCCCTTGTAGGGCCGCAAAACCCCTACAAACAACACCAGCGGCTGGGTCGCCGCGGCTCGTCGCCGTTCCACCAAGGCGGCCTCATCCGCCGTGAGGGTGAAGGCGCTCACGTCCACGCCGTAGGGAATGACGGTGACGCGATCGCGATAGCGGGTCAATACCGGCGAGCTGGTCACGTTCTCCTCGGCCGAGGCGATGATGCGTTGTGCGGCGCCGAAGGTGCGCGACAGGATCGGCGCATACAGCGGCAACAGGCGGCGCTGGCGCACCACGTCGGCATGGTAGGAGATCACGAGCGGCACGCGCCGCGCCCCGATCAGCCAGGCCAGGTCGCCGGTCGGATTGGGGAAGTGCAAGTGCACCAGGTCGGGCTTCAACCGGGCCAAGGTACCCGGCATGGTGGGGCAGAACGGCACCGCGGCAAAGCGGCCGAACTCAGGGACGCGCACCACGCGCACGCCGTCGCGTGTCTCCTCGCGCCCGCGCCACGAGCGGCTGGGCACCAGCACCACCACCTCGTGCGTGCGCGCCAGCCCGGAGCAGAGCAGCTGCATGTGCTGCTCGATGCCGCCGGTCGTGGGCGGGAAGTAGTCCTTGAAGAGGTGGACGACCCTCATGAGCCGAAAGTGCGCCGTGAGCCGTGCGAGGTGCACGGTGCGCCGTGCGCAGTGGGCGTAAGCCGGTACGCGGTACGCAGTGCGCCGTATTCTCCCGGCCCCGGACGAGTCTTCGTCACCGTACCTCGAGCTCTAGCCTGAGAATACGGCGCACCGCGCACCGCGCACCCTCTCATTGCGTCACTCCCCGATACGCCTCGAGCACCCGCTCGGCGTGTGGTCCCACCGGAAAAAGTGCCTCTGCCCGCAGCCTCGCGGCCAAGCCCAGGCGCTGGCGCAGCTCGGGATCGCGCAGCAGCCGCAGCACGGCGGTGGCGAAGCCGCGCACGTCACCCGGATTGACGAGCACCCCGGTCACGTCGTGCTCTACGATCTCGGGGATGCCGCCGTTGCGCGCGGCGACCACGGGCCGCCCCACCGCCATGGCCTCGGCGACGCCGCGGCCGAACGGCTCCGGCGCGGTGGGACAGTGCACCAGGACGTCCAGCGCCGATAGGATCTCGGGGATGTCCTCGCGCGCGCCCAGGAACAGCACCCGGCCGCCCAGCCCCAGATCCACGGTGCGGCGCATCAGGGCGTCGGCGTAGCCTGAGTGTCCCGCGGTCTCGTAGATCGCGCCGCCGGCCACGAGGAAGCGCGCGGTGGGCAGCGCCGCGGTCACGGTCATCGCGATGCTCAAGAAATCGAGGTGCCCTTTCCAGGGCGTGAGGTGCGCCACCATGCCCACGAGAGGGGCGTCCTGGGCGACGCCGAGCGTAGCGCGAATTCTCGCACCGGAGCGATCGGGACGGAACCGCTCCAGGTCGACCGGATTGTAGAGTCGCAGCACGCGCGGGCGTTCGGCGCCGGGTTTCTTGATCGCTCTTGCCACGGCATCCGAGTTGGCGAGCACGACCTCCGGCAGCGATCGCGCCGCCCGTTTCAATAGTCCTCCCGCGAACCCGTCGGGGGGAAAATCGCGCAGGTGCCACACCACGGGCCTGCGGGCCAGGCGGCCCGCGATGCCGCCCAGGAGATGTGCCTTGAGCCCATTGGTATGGATCAGGTCCGGCTGGGCGCGCTTGATCATCGCGGTGAGCCGGGCGACGCCCGGGATCGACTTCGCGCCCAACCAGGCGGTGCCGGCCAGGCTCGTGGCGGACTGATAGCGGGTGGCGCGCCGCACCGACGTGGCCACGTTCAGGAACACCACCGGCACGTCGCGCGAGACCAGACGAGCGGCGAAGGGGCCGTCGGCGAACATGGCGACGGTGGGCGCCACGTCACGGAGCCGCAGCCCCTCGATCAGGAGCAGCAAGCTCTCCTCGGCGCCGCCCATGTGACGGCCGGGGTTGACGAAGAGGACGCGGAGCTTGCTCATCTGGGCAACACTCTAAAGAGTGAGCCCACAGGGCACCGCACTTTAGCGCAGTGTTGTTTGGGCACACGCTTCAGGGTGTGGACCAGTTGGGTCGCGGGTAGGATTGCTTCTCCCATGGGCACCGCGGAATGTGGAATGCGGAATGCGGAATTGATAGGGTGGGTAGGCCTGCGCCAGGAACCTCTCCCCCTGGCCCCCTCTCCCTCCGGGAGAGGGGGGGACTCATGCAGCGATTCGTGACCGCGTTTTTCCGTGTCGCTGAGGCGCGTTTTCGGTTACCACCTTCCCGTTATCACACGCACCTTCTCTACCGGCCAGCGGTATCGCGCGTTGCCGGATCTCGCGTCGTTGTTCGCCAGTGGCCGCCGACTGCCTGATGGTGGTGCGGGTGTGGCGGAACTGGTAGACGCAGCACGGTGGCACCGTGTGGGGCGAAAGCCCGTGAGGGTTCGATTCCCTTCACCCGCACCCTGGCATTGACTCGGCGGAATTCCTCTTGCATTTTCGATGCACGGTGCCATCGTGTTGCGTGGTGTTCCGCCGCGCTCGAGGGGTCGCTGGAAACCAGCGACCCCTCGACCTTTTGACTCTCCTCCCCACCTGGGTGCCGAGACCGCTCACATACGCCACACCGCGAGGGCGACGGTGAAGATCATGTAAATGAACGTCCATTTGATCATCGAGTGCCGGCTTGCCACAATTTTGTCTTCATGACCTGGGCACGGTCGTCGCGCTGCTGAAACTGTAGACCCACTCTCTACAACACTCTGAAGAGTGTTCCCGCTAGACACTGCGCTTAAGCGCAGTGCAGTCTGGGCTCACCCTTCAGGGTGTGGACCACGTCCGTCGTTCACCGATACACATCCCGGCGCTGACCGATACGCACGATCGTCACCGTTCTCTTCCCATCGTCGATCTCAAATAAGACGCGATAATCACCCTGGCGCAGACGATACCACTCGGCGCCAGACAGTTTCTCAATTCCCGGGGGTCTGGGATCTTTGGCGAGGAGATGAATTTTGGTGGCGATGCGGCGGCGGTACGGGGTGGGCAGCGCTTCGAGCTCCTTGGCGGCCGAGCGCTTGATCAGCAGCTCACAGTTTGCCACGGCGCTTCATGTCTTTGAGCACGGCTTCGAACGCCAAGACCCGTTCCCCGGCACGCTCGCGAAACGCCGCGAGATCGGCGGCATCCTCGCTGAGGCTCAGGCGCACAGCGGAGTTCACCAGCTCCGAGACGCTCTGCTCGGTTTCGGCGGCTTTGACGCGCAGCGCGCGATGCAGGCTGGGATCGAGGTAAACCGTGGCGCGCTTGGCCTTTGGCATGAAAGCACAGTAGCGTTATGACGTCAAAACGTCAAGGCGCTGGGCGGCGAGCCTGCGGTCGAAGGCCCGAGCCTCTGTGTCCGACCACGCCCCTGCGAGCCCGTCCAACTCGTGGTGTCGGGGCTCGGGCCGCCCACGCCCCAGGCCAAGGCGCTCCTCGAGCATAGCGATCACCGCGCGGTTCAGGCTGATGCCTTCGGTGGCGGCTTTGTGACGGATGAGGCGCGTGACGGCGGCCGGGAGGTTGCGCAATGTAATGGCTTTCAGCGAGATACCTCCTGCAATCCTAAAATGTATCACCTATTGCAACACTATACCTCACAGTGCATCGTGGCACGATCTGAATCAAGTCGACACGAACCACTCACACCCTCGGCGCCGAACCTCATCGCGCACCGCGTACATACCACGCAATTGTCTGTCAGCCGATCCCACCCTGCACAGACACGTACCACGCCCCCACATCCCCACGCAGTCGCCAGTTGTTGTCCCCCTGGGTCAACACTCTAAAGAGTGAGCCCGCAGGACACTGCGCTAAAGCGCAGTGATGTTTGGGCACACGCTTCAGGGTGTGGACCAGTTGGGTCGGGGTAGAATTGGTTCTCCCATGGGCACCGCGGAATGTGGAATGGGGAATGGGGAATGGGGAATTGATAGGGTGCCGCCCATTAGTCGCGGCATAAAGCCGCGACTCGGCTGAACTGCGCCGCTTGTCCAGGATCGTTTCAGATATTACGTTGTCATACATGAGCGCCGTAACGATTCGCCTGGATCCCAAGCTGCAACGCGAGCTGGATCGCCTGTGCCGCCGCCTGGGCCGGACGCGGAGCGAGCTGGTGCGCGACGCGCTGCGGCGCCAGATCGCCCTGCTGCAGTTCGAGGAGGGCCGGCGCCGGGCGATGCCGTACGCGGAGGCGGCTGGCTACCTGACCGATGAGGACGTGTTTCGAGACGTCTCGTGAAGGTGTTTGTGGACACGAACGTCCTCGTGAGCGCCTTCACGACGCGGGGGCTCAGCGCCGACTTGATGCGACTGGTCATCGCCCAACACGAGCTGCTGACGGGCGAAGTCAACCTGGCGGAATTCCGCCGCGTGTTACGCGATCGGTTCCGCATGCCTCCCGCCGACAGCCGCGCTCTGGAAGCGCAGCTTCGAGAGCATACCGTGGTGGCGACGCCCGCGGCGCCTTCCCCGCTCAAGATCCGCGATCCGGACGACGCCTGGGTCCTGGCGTCAGCTATTGCCGGCGGCGCCGACATCCTGGTGACCGGCGACAAGGACCTCCTGTCGATCGCCGCACGGGCGCCGCTACCGATACTCGATCCGCGAGGCTGTTGGAATCGGCTGCGCGGGCGTCGTCCGTAGCGGTCCTTCGTAGCCGCAATCCGGCCTTGCACCGTCAAACACCACGCACCACGCACCACGCACTGTTGTCAACGGTCTCCCACCGCCTCCTGAAACACCCGTCTCGCATCCCCTATCACCTTCTCCCACGTAAACCGGGTCAACACGCGCTCGCGCCCCGCCTGCCCCAGCCGACGAGCCAGCGCAGCGTCCGAGAGGACGGCGATCAATGCCTCGGCGACGGCGGCCGGGTCCTCGGGATCCACCAGGATCCCCGTGACCCCGTCCTCCACGGCATCCACCAGTCCGCCCGAGCGTCCCGCCACCACGGGCTTGCCGCAGCTTGCCGCCTCGAGGCACACGATGCCGAACCCTTCGGCGCCGCCTTTGGAGGGCGACTCGCGGCTCATGAGCACGAAGGCGTCGCTGGTGCGATACAGCTCCGGGAGGGACTCGTCGGCGACCTCACCCAGGAACTCGACGGCGTCGTCCACGCCCACGCTCTTGGCGATGCGGTGCAGGTATTCGCGCAGCGGCCCGTCGCCCGCGACCCCGAGTCGCGCGCCCGGCACGCGAGCGCGCACCAGCGGGAGGACTCGGATCAGCGTGTCGTGTCCCTTGTACAGCTCGGCGAGCCGAGCGACAGAAAGGAGCGTCCGCGCCTCATTCCCACCAGTAGTCCGTGATCGGTTGTCGGTAGTCGGTGAATACCGTGCGGTGTCTACTCCGGGATATAGGATGCACACTCGCTCGGGCCTCACACCGAGGGCGAGCACGGCTTCGCGCGTGAAGCGGCTACAGGCAGCCACCGCGCTGGCGCCACGCAGCAGCAGCCCCAGCAGGCGTTTCCAGCGGCGGCGGCGCACCTCGTAGCCGTAGGCGAACACGGCGTAGCGGACGCCCAGGAGTCGCCGCGCCAGCAGCCCCGCGGGCGCTGTGACCACATGGCCGCATACCACCAGGTCGGGGCGATCTACCAGGCAGTACCAGAGGGTGCGAATGCATAATGCCGCGAGCCAACCGACTCGGCCGAGGCGGGCGCTCGCGAGGCGGGAGACGTGGACTCCCGAGGCCCGATCGAAAGCCTGGGCGTCGCGCTGTGCCGGGGCGAGCACGTGCACCTGGGCATCGGGCAGCCGGCGCGCCAGCTCGAGCATCCAGGTCTGGATGCCGCCACGGGCGGGAGGGAAGTCCCAGGTGAGGAGGAGGATTTTCATGGAGTGCGGAGTGTGGAGTGCGGAGTGCAGAATGGCAAGGTCGGTGCGCGGTGCGCAGTGCGCGGTTTTCTTGATGCCACTGTGCGCCGTGCGCAGTGCGCGGTTTTCTCACCTGCCACGGTGCGCCGTGCGCAGTGCGCGGTTTTCTCACTGCGTCGGCCGTCATACGTCACCGTGGGCCATCCACTAGTGCCGTTCCAACTTGATTCGCCACATGCCGAA
>JBGQFX010000043.1:0-24540 GCA_041497135.1 Gemmatimonadota bacterium
CAGGACTGGGCGGAGATGCTGGTGCGGATGTACACGCGCTGGGCGGAGCGTCGCGGCTTCGCGGTCGAGCTGCTGGATCTGGAGCCGGGCGAGGAAGCCGGAATCAAGCGCGCGGAGATCGAGATCCGGGGGCAGTACGCGTACGGGTTGCTCCGGGCGGAGATCGGCGTGCATCGACTGGTGCGCATTTCCCCCTTCGACGCCCAGTCCCGTCGCCACACTTCGTTCGCCTCGGTTTTCGTCTATCCCGTCGTGGACGAAGACATCGAGATCGACATCAAGGAAGACGACCTGCGTATCGACGTCTTTCGCGCGTCGGGCAAGGGCGGGCAGCACGTCAACAAGACCTCGTCGGCGGTCCGGATCACGCACCTGCCCACCAACATCGTCGTGGCCTGCCAGAACGAGCGCAGTCAGTTCAAGAACAAAGCGACCGCCATGAAAATGCTGAAGGCGCGGTTGTACGAACGCGCGCTGGAAGAGCAAGCGGCGAAGAAGGCCGAGGTGGACAAGGCGAAGACCGATATCGCCTGGGGCAACCAGATTCGCTCCTACGTGTTCCAGCCCTACACCATGGTGAACGACCATCGCACCGAGCTCAAGGTCGGCGACGTCCAGAAGGTGATGGACGGCGACCTCGATCCCTTCATCGAGGCGTACCTGAAGCGATTTGGCGGGGGGAGCAAGGCGGCGTGACGGATTTCGTGCACGCCGCGCGGCGCGACAAGCTCGCCGAGCTGGTGCGACGCGGCGTCGCTCCGTTTGCGTATCGATTCGAGCGGTCGGGGACGGCCCGCGAGGCGCTGGAAGGCTTCAGGGACAGCGACGAATCCGTGCACCAGCTGGCCGGTCGACTGGGGGCGCTGCGCTCGCACGGCAAGACGATGTTCGCCCACTTGGAAGACGCGTCCGGGAAGGTCCAGCTGTATTTCAAGCGGGATGTCCTGGGGGATGAGGGTTACGCGGTGGTCCAGCTGCTCGACCAGGATGATGTGATCGGCGTGTCGGGACCGTTGTTTCGCACCAGGACGGGCGAGATCACGGTGCGGGTTCAGCACCTCACGCTGCTCACGAAATCCCTGCGCCCGCTCCCGCGGGGGAAGGAGGACGAGCACGGCGTGCTCCACGGCGCCCTGACCGATCCGGAGCTGCGCTACCGGGAGCGCTACGCGGACCTGGCGGTGCATCCGGAAGTCCGGGAGGTATTTCGCCTGCGGGCGAGGGCGGTGCGCGCGATTCGGAGTTGCCTCGATCGTCGCGGCTACCTGGAAGTGGAGACGCCCGTATTGCAGCCGGTGTATGGCGGCGCCGCGGCCCGGCCGTTTGTCACTCGGTACGAGGCGCTCGATGCCACGTTCTATCTGCGCATCGCCGACGAGCTGTATCTCAAGCGCTGCATCGTTGGGGGCCTCGAAAAGGTGTATGAGATCGGCCACGATTTCCGCAATGAGGGGATCGATCGGTGGCACAACCCGGAGTTCACCATGGCCGAGTGGTACGAGGCGTACGCCGACTACCGTGCCATGGCCGAGCTCACCGAAACAATGCTGGCGGAGGTCGTGACCGAATTGTTCGGTGGCCTGGAGCTGAAGCGCCACGACGTCACGCTGTCGTTCGCGCCTCCGTTGGCGCGGCAGGACTTCGCGACGCTGGTGCAAAGCACCACCGGGGTCGACCTGGCGACGGCCGGCGAGCCGGAGCTGCGCGCGGCCTTGCGTCGTCGTCAGGTTCCCGACGCCGAGACCCTGAGCGGGGCCAGGCTGGTGGATGAGGTGTTCAAGCATTACGTGGAGCCCACCTTGGTGCAGCCGACCTTCGTACTCGATTATCCGATCGCGCTGTCGCCACTCGCGAAGCCCAAGCCCGACGATCCGAGCAAAGTGGAGCGGTGGGAGCTGTTCGTGCTGGGCCGCGAGATCGCCAACGCCTTCAGCGAGCTGAACGATCCTGACGAGCAGCGGCGCCGCTTCGAGCAGCAGGCCCGTTCTCGCGCCGCGGGCGATGCGGAGGCGCATCCGCCGGACGAGGACTTCCTGCGGGCCCTCGAATACGGGATGCCGCCCACCGGGGGCGTCGGGCTCGGCATCGACCGGCTGCTCATGATCCTCACCGACCAGCCGTCCATTCGGGACGTGATCCTGTTCCCGATGCTGCGACCGGTATGACGCTGCGCGACGGGCTGCTCGTAGGACTGGGCGCCGTGCTGCTCGTGGGGCTGGTCGGGTTCGTGCGGGCGAACTGGCCGTCGCCGCTCGAAGCGCGGATCGCGCTCCGCTACCTGCGCGGCCGGCGCGTCTCGCGTCTGTTGTCGCTCATCACCGTCATCGCGGTCGGCGGGGTGACCGTGGGGGTGATGGCGCTCGTCATCGTCCTGGGCGTGATGAATGGGTTGCAGGCCGACTTGCGCGACAAGATCCTGGTCGCCAGTCCGCACCTGCGGGTGCTCACCTACGGGGAGGGCCTGCGACTCGACGACTGGCGGACCGTTCTGGCGCGGGTGCGCCGGGCGCCGGGCGTCACGGCCGCCGCGCCGTTCGTCATCACGCAGGGGGGCATCTCCGCCGGTCACGACTACGCCGAGGGCGTCGTCGTGCTGGGGATCGAAGCCGACACGGGCGCCCGACCGGTCACGACCCTGGCGCGGCATTTCACACGCGGCGACCTGCAGTTCCGCACCACCCGTCCCGACGTGGAGGCGGGAATCGCGCTTGGGAGGCGGCTGTCGGACAAACTCTCGGCGTTCCCGGGGGACATGGTCACGCTGGTGGCGTTCGCGGGCACGCGGTTCAATCCGAGCCTGGGCGCCTACGTGCCGCGGTTCCACCGCTTCGAGGTGACGGGCACGTTCGACACCGGCATGTTCGAGTATGACAATTCCTACGTGGTGGTGGACCGGCGTGTGGCGCAGCGCTTTGCCGCGCTCGACAGCGCGGTCACCGGCCTGGAAGTGCGGCTGGCCGACCCCTGGGATGCGCGGCGTGTGGGCACCGACCTCGAGAGCCGCCTCGGCTACCCCTACCGCGTCGTGGATTGGCAGTCACAGAACGCCTCGCTCTTCTCCGCGCTGAAGCTCGAGAAGCTCGCGATGGGCCTCGTGGTGTTCCTGATCTGTGTCGTGGCGGCGTTCAATGTGGTGGGGACGTTGACGATGGTGGTCCGCGACAAGACCCGGGAAATCGGCATCCTGCTCGCGATGGGCCTGCAGCGTGCGTCGGTGCGCCGCGTGTTCCTGCTCCAGGGCGTCCTGATCGGGCTGGTGGGGACGTTGCTGGGGGCCGGACTCGGACTGGCGTTGGGCAGCGTGATCAATCGGGGCGAGTGGATTCACATCGACCCGTCGATCTACTTCATCGACCACTTGCCGGTCCACACCCAACCGCTCGACGCCCTCCTGATCGTGGCCGCGAGCCTGTTGGTGGCGACGCTGGCGCCGCTCTATCCGGCGCTCGTGGCCGCGCGCCTCGATCCCGTGCCCGCGATCCGGTACGAATGAGCGCCCTGCTCGAAGCCAGAGGCATTCGAAAGGTGTACGCCGGCGGCGATGGCCGGCCGCTCGAGGTGCTGCGCGGCGTGGACCTGGACGTACATCGGGGTGAGCTGATCGCGGTCGTCGGAGCCTCGGGGGCGGGGAAGAGCACGCTGCTCCATCTGCTGGGCGCGCTGGATCGTCCCAGCGCGGGCGACGTCTGGCTCGAGGGTTCGCGTTATGCCGATCTCGGGCCTCAGGGCCTGGCGGAGCTGCGCAACCGGAAACTGGGGTTCGTGTTTCAGTTCCACCATCTCTTGCGCGAGTTCTCGGCGTTGGAGAACGTGATGATGCCGTTGCTGATCGGCGCGGTGCCGCTGCGGGAGGCCCGCTCGCGGGCCGAGGAGAGATTGTCGGCGGTGGGACTGGCGGGCCGGATGACGCACCGGCCGGCGGAGCTCTCGGGCGGCGAGCAACAGCGCTGCGCGGTGGCCCGCGCGCTGGTGCATGACCCCAACCTGGTCCTGGCCGACGAGCCGTCGGGGAATCTGGACCACGCTTCGAGCGAGCGGCTGCACGAGCTGTTATTTCGGTTGGCGCGCGAGTACGAAACGGCGGTCGTCATTGTGACGCACAACCGCCAGCTGGCCGGCCGGGCCGACCGGATTCTGTGGCTCGAGGACGGGCGCCTCACCGTGGTGCGCTCCGTGGACGCGATACCATAAGATGCGCTGCGACAACTGCAAGAAACGGGAGCACGTGATCGAGCTCACCCAGGTGGAGCACGACACCAAGGTCACCATGCACTTGTGCGAGCAGTGCGCCCAGGAGAAGGGCATCGAGACGGGCAGCGCCACGCTCAAGACGACGCTCGGCACGTTTCTGTCCGCCCTGGGGAAGGAAGCGACGCTGCCGGTTCCGGCGGACGGGCTGCGGTGCGACAGCTGCGGTGCCACCCTGAAAGACGTCCGCGACAGCGGTCGGCTGGGCTGCGCGCAATGCTATCAGCTGTTCGAGCACCACCTGCGCGACTTGCTGCGGCGGCTGCACGGCTCGAGCCAGCATGCGGGGGAGCGGTACGTGGCACCGGGCGGCGCCGACACAACGGACCCGACCGGACACTTGCTCGACCTGCGCGACAAGCTGCGGCGCGCCGTCGAGAACGAGAATTTCGAGCTGGCGGCGGAGCTGCGGGATCGCATCCGGGTGCTCGAGTGATCGACCTGTCGTTGCTCCCCGACGGTGGGGTGGGGTGGCTCGACGCCTCCGGTCCGAATCCGCAGATCGTGCTCTCGACCCGGATCCGGCTGGCGCGGAACCTCACCGGGTATCCGTTCAGCCTGCGGGCCACGGACGCCGATCGCAAGGCGGTGCTGACGCGCGTCACCGAGGCGGCGAGCGCGAGCGAGCACCTGGCGCGGACAATCACGTTTTCGTTGCACGATCTCGAGCGCATCGAGCGGCAATTGCTGCATGAGCGCCACTTGGTGAGCAAGGAGCTGGCGGCGCTGGAGCGGGAGCCGTCGCGTCCGCGCCCCGGAGCGGCCGTGCTGATCGAATCGCCCATCGGGGTGATGGTGAATGAAGAAGATCATCTGCGCCTGCAGGCGATGGTCTCCGGCTTCGCATTGGAAGACGCCTATGCAGCGCTGGATTCAGTAGATAGCGAGCTCGGTCGCTTGCTCCCGTTCGCGTTCCATTCCGAGTTTGGCTATCTTACGTCCTGCCCAACCAACGCCGGCACCGGCCTTCGCGCGAGCGTGCTTATCCACTTGCCGGGCTTGGTGTTAACGAAGGAAATCAACAAGGTGTTGCAGGGGCTCACGCAGGTGGGTCTGACGTTTCGGGGGCTGTACGGGGAAGGCAGCGAAGTCGTCGGCAATTTCTTTCAGTTGTCCAATCAGACGACGCTGGGCAAGGCGGAGAGCGAGCTCCTCGACCATCTCGGACGTATCGTGCGGCAGGTCATCGAGTACGAAGAACAGGCACGAGACGTGCTGCTCAAGACGGCCGCGGGAACGGTGGAAGACAAGGTGTGGCGGGCTTACGGGCTGCTGCGGTACGCGCGCTCGCTCACCTTCGAGGAGACGATGAACCTGTTGAGCGGTGTGCGGCTCGGCGTCGGTTTGAATCTGATCACCGGGCTGAGTGTATACACGCTCAACAAGCTGCTCATCCACACGCAACCCGCGCACCTGGCGGCGATGGAGGGGCGGCAGGTCGGCGACCCCGAGCTGCCCATGATTCGGGCGTCGTACGTGCGGCAATTGCTGCGCGGCGAGACCACCTGAGGTAGGCACCGAGATGAACGGCTACAATTTCACGGATCGGGTTCGCAAGGTCCTCCAGATGGCGCGGGAAGAGGCCGCCCGTCTGCATCACGAGTATGTGGGCACGGAGCACATCCTGCTCGGCCTGATTCGTGAGGGGGAGGGGGTCGCGGCTGCGGTCCTGACCAACCTCAACGTGGATCTGGAAGAGATCCAGCAGAAGATCGAAGAGACGGTGAAGAAGGGCAAAGCGGCGGCGGCCGCCGGGCCCGATCTGCCGTACACGTCGCGCGCCAAGAAGGTGCTGGAGCTCGCCATGAGCGAGGCGCGGGAGCTGAACCACTCCTATGTGGGGACCGAGCATCTGTTGCTGGGTCTGTTGCGCGAGGAGAAGGGAATCGCGGCGCAGGTGCTTACCGACGCCGGCGTGAACCTGGAGCAGGCGCGCGCCGAGACGCTGCGCTTACTGGGCAGCGAGATGCCGGCCGCGGCGCCGGTGGCGGGTGCCGGTACCCCGACGCCCAGCCCCAAGAGCGAGAAGAAATCTAAGACACCGGCGCTCGATCATTTCTGCCGCGACCTCACCCAGCTCGCCGCTGATGGCACGCTCGATCCCACGATCGGGCGCCAGAAGGAGATCGAGCGGGTGATGGAAATTCTGTCACGCCGTAAGAAGAACAACCCGGTATTGATCGGTGAGCCGGGCGTCGGCAAGACTGCGATCGTCGAGGGACTGGCCCAGCTGATCGCCGGCGGGCAGTGCCCCGACGCGCTCAAGGATCATCGCGTGCTCTCGCTGGACATGGCGGCGGTAATCGCCGGGACGAAATACCGCGGCCAGTTCGAAGAGCGGCTCAAGGCGGTGATCAACGAGATCGCCCAGAACCGGAACATCATCCTGTTCATCGACGAGCTGCACACGCTGGTTGGCGCGGGAGCGGCGGAGGGTGCGGTGGACGCCTCCAACATGCTGAAGCCGGCCCTGGCGCGCGGCGAGCTGCAGTGCGTCGGGGCCTCGACGCTGAACGAGTACCGCAAGTACATCGAGAAGGACGGGGCGCTGGAGCGGCGCTTCCAGACCGTGATCGTGGACCCGCCGACCGTCGATGAGACGATCGAGATCTTGAAGGGGCTGCGCAAGCGGTACGAGGACCATCACCGCGTGGTGATTCCGGACGAAACCCTGGACGCGGCGGCGAAGCTCTCGGAGCGCTACATCACCGACCGGTTCCTGCCCGACAAGGCGATCGACGTGATCGACGAGGCCGGCGCCCGGGCCCGGTTGGCCACGCAGGTCCCGCCGCCAGAGGTCGCCGAGCTGAAGGACAAGCTGGAGCAGATCAGTCGCGACAAGGAGAACGCGGTTCGCGACCAGAACTTCGAGCGCGCCGCGGCCCTGCGCGACTCCGAGCGCGAGCTGCAGAGCGAGATCCGGCGCAAGCAGGACGAATGGGAGCGTGAACGCCAGACCCGTCGGCCCACGATCGGCGAGGAGCAGGTGGCGTTCATCGTGTCGCGCTGGACCGGGATTCCGGTCACGCGGCTGCAGGAAGCGGAGACGGCCCGGCTGCTGCGCATGGAGGACGAGCTGCACCTGAGCGTGGTGGGACAGGACGAAGCGATCACCGTCATTTCGCGGGCGATCCGGCGCAGCCGCGCCGGCCTCAAGGATCCCAAGCGGCCCATTGGCTCGTTCGTGTTCAGCGGCCCCACGGGGGTCGGGAAAACCGAGCTGGCCCGGGCACTCGCCAAGTTCCTGTTCGCGGACGCGGCCGCCCTGATTCGGGTGGACATGTCGGAGTACATGGAGAAGTTCTCGGTGAGCCGCCTGATCGGCGCGCCCCCGGGCTACGTGGGCTATGAGGACTCCGGGGCGCTCACCAAGGCGGTGCGCCGGAAACCGTACGCCGTGGTGCTGCTCGATGAGATCGAGAAGGCCCACCCCGATGTGTTCAACATTCTGCTGCAGGTGTTGGATGAGGGGCACCTCACCGACAACTATGGCCGGGTCATCGATTTCAAGAATACCGTCGTGATCATGACGTCGAACGTGGGCGCGCGCGATATGCTGAAGGGGAAATCCCTCGGCTTCGCGCAAGGGGATGCGCGCGGCAGCTTTGAGCGGATGGCCGAGAAGGTGAAAGAGGAAATCGGCAAGGTGTTCAATCCTGAATTCCTCAACCGGCTGGACGACGTGATCGTCTTCCACCCGCTCTCGCGGGACCACATCGCGCAGGTCGTCGGCATCATCCTGCGCGACGTGCAGCAGCGTCTCGCGGAGGAAGAGCTGACGTTGCGGCTGACGCCGGCGGCGAACACCTTCCTGGTCGAGCATGGCTACGACGAGCACTATGGCGCCCGACCGCTGAAGCGCGCCATCCAGAAGTATGTCGAGGACCCGCTCTCCGAGAAGATTCTGGTCGGCGAGTTCGCGCGCGGCGACGAGATCGAAGTCGATGTGGCGCCCGACAAGGAGCGCCTGGCGTTCCGCGCGTTCTCCGGCACGAAGGCGTGATCCGCCGGCTCGCCCTTCCGCTGAGCGTCGCGCTGTTCCTCCTGGCCCCGCGCTGGTTGTGGGGCCAGGAGGGCGTTGCGGGCGGTCGTCCCGACTCGGTCACCGCGGTCGGGATGAAGCGACTCTCGCGAGCCGTGGTGCTTCAGACGGCCGGCCTGGTCACGGGTCGGTTCACGACCTACCGTGACATCCAACGCGCCGTCCGGTTGTTGTACGCCACGGGGCAGTACGATGACGTGCGCATCGATCAGGACACGACGGGTGGCGTCCAGGTCCTCATCATCCGGGTGCACGAGCGGCCGATCCTGACCCACTGGACCGTGCGCGGCGTGTCGCGGCTGAGCGAAGGCTCGGTGCGCTCCAAGGTCATCCTCGCCGAAGGGCGGCCAATCGACCCGGCGGCCGTGGCTCGGGCGCGTGGGCGCATCGACTCGCTGTACCGCGCCCGCGGCTATTACCTCGCTGAGGTCAAAACGCTGCCGATCTACGAAGCGGATTCGTCCCAGGTGCGCCTGGTATTCGACGTCGCCGAGGGGCGCCGAGTCGCGATCGCCCGCGTGGATGTGCAGGGCAATGCCCATTTCCCCGACGCCAGCATCGTAGAGCACATGAGCACCCGCCCGGAGGGGTTCTGGTGGTGGCGGAAGGGTGACTACGACGACGAGAAGCTGCGAGCGGACGTGCAGGAGCGCCTGCCGAAGTTCTACGGCGAGCGCGGGTACGTGGATTTTCAGGTGCTCAACGACACGCTGCTCGTGAACGACTCGACGGGGAAAGCCGAGCTCGTGCTGCGCGTGAGCGAAGGGGAGCCGTATCACGTGGGCACGTTCGAGATCGTCGGCAATCGCCGATTCTCGACGGAGGAGCTGGAGCAGCTCTATCCGTTCAAGAACGAGCGGCGCACGGGCATGCTGGGGTTGGGCGGCGTCGCCCGCGGTCCTGCCGTATTCAGTCAGGCGCGCTGGGACGACGCCACCAATGTCCTCTACACGCTGTACCACAACCAGGGCTACATCTACGCCCAGGTCCGGCCCGACATCATCCGCCGCACGGACGCCGACGGGAAGCCGGTGGTGGACCTGCGCTGGGTGATCAACGAGGGTCAGCCGGCGATCGTGAACAAGATCGAGATCGTGGGCAACGACGTGACGCACGAGCGCGTGATCCGCGACGCCATCGTACTCTTGCCGGGCGACCTGTTCCGGCAGGATGCCCTGTTGCGCTCTTACCAGAACATCTCGAATCTCGGGTTTTTCAATCAGCCCCTGCCGTACCCCGAGACGCCTCAGGCCAACGACCAGGGTGACATCGACGTCGTCTTCCACGTGAGTGAGAAGCACACCGGGAACGTGAATTTTGGCGCGTCGGTGGGACAGGGCACAGGGCTGGGTGGCTTTCTCGGTCTCGAGGAGCCGAACCTGTTTGGCCAGGGGAAGCGCGGCAAGTTTCAGTGGCAGTTCGGCAAGAACATCAACGATTTCTCCATCTCGTTCACGGATCCAGCGATCCGGGAGTCGCGCATCTCGGGCACCATCGACGTGCACAATACGCGACTGCGCTACAACATCGCGGATCTCGGCCGAGTGCGGCGTCGCGGCGCCAGCCTGCAGCTGGGCTTCCCGGTGTTTCGCGATCGTTACGCACGGCTGTTCGTGTCGTATTCGCTCGACGAGCAGACTTATACGGGATCCGCCAGCAACGTCGCGTTCAACACCGTGTTCAACTGCCGCAATTGCGTGCGCTCGACCATCGGGGTCTCGGCGTTGCGCGACACCCGCATCGATCTGCCGTTCGCCACCGCCGGCACGATGGCCTCGGTCGGCATATCGCAGAGCGGCGGATCCCTCGGGGGCACCGGGAATTTCCAGCGGCTCGATCTCGAAGCCCGCTGGTACGCACCGCTGGCACAGTTCGGGGGGGGCGGTGGGGGCAGCCCGGTCCGTCTCGTGGTCGGGTTGAGCAGCCGGTCCGGGTTCGTATTCGGCAATTCGCCGTTCTTCGATCAGCTGTTCAGTCTGGGTGGCACGCAGTTTGGCATACCGCTCCGTGGCTATGACGAATTCTCCGTCACGCCCTCGGGCTACGATCCGCAGGCGAGCTCACGCGGGGCGTCACCCAATGCGTTCGGCAAGGCGTTCTTTCTGATGACCGGCGAGCTGGGGGTGCGGGTGTCGCAGATGTTCTACCTGAACGCCTTCTACGATGCCGGCAACCTGTGGGCCCGCGCCGTAGACTGGAATCCGACCCGGCTGATCCGCGGAGCGGGGTTCGGCGTGGACGTGATTTCGCCCCTGGGGCCCCTTGGCATCGATTTGGCATACGGCTTCGACCGGACGGACGTGGTGGGCCGGCCGGCCCCGGGCTGGAAACTGCACTTCAAACTCGGCAACTTTTTCTGATGCCCTTTTCCAACGGAGTGGTTATGCGGGAGATAGTCCTCGTGTGTCTTGGCGCGGCTCTGGCGGCGCCAGCGGTGGCCCAGAATCCGCCGGCCGCGGCGCGTCCCGCGGCATCGGCAGCGACGCCGATTCCGCGGCTGGCCTTCATCAGCTCGCGCACCCTTCTCGACAGCACGCCCGGATACGCGGCGGCGGAGTCGACATTCTTCCGCGAATTCCAGGGGATGCGCGACGAGGTGCAGAAGCTGCAGCAGCAGCTCGACTCGGCGGTGCAGGCCTTCGATCAGGCATCGATCGCGCTTTCACCGGCGGCGAAGGCTGCAAAGCGGACCGAGCTGCAGGCGATGCAGGAACGCATGACGCAGCGGTCTGGTGAGCTCGATGGCCGTGCTCGCGCGCGCAACCAGGAGCTCCTCGGGCCGTTCCAGGCGCGGATCAACACGATCATCCAGGGAATGCGGGCAGAGGGGAACTACGCGCTGATCTTCGACGCCGACGCACAGGGCAACGGCATCGTGGCCGCGGATCCCGTCCTGAATCTCACGCCCAAGGTGATCGAGCGGTTACGGCAGTCGAGTCCCTGAGCGGACCGCCGTGAGCGACGAGCCGCGGCGCGCGCTGTCGGCCACGGAGGTCGCCGCCCTGACCCGCGGGCGGCTCATGGGGCCCGCGGACGTTTCGGTCGTCGCGGTCGCGCCGCTGGAGCGGGCAGGCCCCGGCGACGTGTCGTTTCTTGCCAGTGCCCGGTACCTCCCCTACCTTGAGCCGTCTCGCGCCGGCATCGTGTTGTGCGCGGAGTCGTTCGCCGCGGCGCCCGGCGGCCCCGCCACCCGTATCATTGTTCCGGATCCGCACGCGGCCCTGCTCGCGGTGCTGGCCGTGCTGTACCCGCCGCCGGTGTGGAGTCCGGGCGTTCATCCGACGGCGGTGATCGGGACGGGGGCTCGCTGGGACGAGCCGGTGGCGATCGGTGCGTATGTCGTCTTGGGGCGCGATGTGCACTTGGGGCGCAACGTGCGGCTGGGCGACCACTGCGTGATCGGCGACGGCGTCACCATTGGAGAGGACACCGAGCTCCAGCCGCAGGTGACTTGCTACGCCGGCACGACGATCGGACGTCGGGTCGTGATCCACGCCGGTGTGCGACTCGGGAGCGACGGCTTTGGATATATCCCGGGGCGGGATGGGGCGCCGCATCGCAAGATTCCCCATGTGGGCCGGTGCGTGATCGGAAACGACGTGGAGATCGGCGCGAACTGCTGTGTGGATCGGGGTAGTGTGGACGATACCGTAATCGGCGACGGAACCAAGCTCGACAATCTCGTGCACATCGCACACAACGTGCGCGTGGGGAAGCGGTGCCTCATCCTCGCGCTCGCGGGGATCGCCGGGTCCAGTCGCGTTGAGGACGATGTGATCATCGCGGGAGAGGTGGGAGTGTCCGACCACGTCACGATCGGGAAGGGCGCCCGGGTGCTGGTACAAGCCGGCGTGATCGGGGACATCGCGCCGGGCACCACTGTGTGGGGGACACCGGCTCGACCGCACCGCGACGTGCTGCGTGCCAACGCCACCCTGTATCGCATGATCCGGGAGCGGGATGGCGACGCGTCCTAAGCGGCGCTCGATTCAGCGCGACGTCACGCTGACGGGCACCGGCCTGCATACCGGCGCCTTCACCCGCGCCGTGTTCCGCCCCGGAGCCTCGGGCACCGGCGTGGTGTTCCGCCGCACGGATCTGGACGGTCAGCCCGAAGTGGCCGCCCGGTTGTCTGAGGTGGAAGCCCTCGAGCGCCGGACGGCGATCGGTCACGGGGCGGCGACGATTCACACCGTAGAACACCTGCTGGCGGCCGTCGCGGCGCACGAAATCGACGACCTCCTGGTGGAGCTGTCCGGTCCCGAGCCGCCCATTCTGGACGGGAGCGTCGCCCCGTACTTCGCGGCCTTGGCCGAGGCGGGCCCCGTGGACGTGGGGGGCGAGGCGGTGGTGCTCACCGTTCAGGCACCGTTCACCGTGACAGAAGGGGACGCCAGCTATGTGGTGGCTCCGAGCAAGCGGTTCCAGCTGACCGTCACGATTGAGTTCCCGCATCCCCTCATCGGACGCCAAGTCGGCAGCTACGACGTAACGCGTGACACGTTTGCCGCGGAACTGGCCCCGGCTCGCACGTTCGGCTTCACCAGCGAGGTCGCCGCGCTCCAGGCCAAGGGCCTCATCAAGGGGGCGTCCATCGCGAGCGCCATCGTGCTCGACGAGCGGGGCGTGGTCAACGGCGGCCGCTTGCGCTGGCCCGACGAATTCGTGCGGCACAAGGCGGCGGACATCATCGGCGATCTGGCGCTGACGGGGAGCCGCATCCGGGCGCACGTGATAGCCACCCGACCCAGTCACAGCGGCAATGTGGCCCTGGCCCGTGCCCTGGCCCGCGCGGCGGCGCGCAGCGGGGTGCCGGCGATGGACATCGGGCGCATCATGGACGTGCTACCCCACCGCTTTCCATTCCTGCTGGTGGACCGCATCGTCGAGATCGAAGGCGACAAGCGCATCGTCGGGATCAAGAACGTCACGATCAACGAGTCGTTCTTTCAGGGTCATTTCCCCGGGCACCCCATCATGCCCGGGGTGCTCATCATCGAGGCGATGGCGCAGGTCGGCGGCATGCTGCTGTTGACGCACTTCGAAGGGCAGAACGTCGAGGACAAGGTCGTCTACTTCATGTCGCTGGACAACGTGAAGTTCCGGCGCCCCGTGTTGCCGGGGGACCAGATCCGCTTCGAGCTGGAGATGATCGCCTTCCGCGGCAAGACCTGTCGCATGAAGGGGGAGGCGTTCGTGAACGGGCAGATGGTGGCCGAAGCCGAGATGATGGCCATGGTGGTGGACCGGTGATTCACCGCGCCGCCCTGGTCGATGCGTCAGCCCATCTCGGCCAGGACGTGACTGTCGGTCCCTATGCGATTATCGGGCCGAACGTTCAAGTCGGCGATCACGTGCAGATCGCGGCGCACGTGGTGATCGAGCGCAACACGCGGCTCGGCACCGGGGTTCGCATCGGCTACGGCAGCGTGCTCGGGTCCGATCCGCAGGACTTGAAGTATCGCGGTGAGGAGACGTGGGTCGAGATCGGCGACGGCACGATCATCCGGGAGTACTGCACCATCAACCGCGGCACCCCGGCGACCGGCAAGACGACCGTCGGCGAGCGCTGTTTCATCATGACCTATGTGCACATCGCGCACGACTGCGTCGTGGGCAGCGACGTCATACTCGCCAATGCGATTCAGATGGCGGGACACGTGACGGTGGACGATCGCGCGATCATCAGCGGGCTCGTGCCGATCCACCAGTTCGTGCGTGTGGGCACCTACGCGTTCGTGGGCGGGGGCTCACGGGTGAACCAGGACGTGCCGCCCTATACCAAGGCGGTGGGCAATCCGGTGCATCTGTACGGGTTGAACTCGGTCGGCCTGCAACGCGCCGGGTTCAGCGCGGAGGTCAAACTCGCCCTGAAGAAGGCCTACCGGCTGGTGTTCAATTCTCACCTGACGGCGAGCCAGGGCATCGCCCGGGCCCGCACGGAGCTGCCGGCGGTGCCCGAAGTGGAGACCTTCCTGCGCTTCATCGAAGCCTCGCAGCGCGGAGTGCTGGTGTGACCGACCGACGCCTGCGCGTCGGGGTGGTCGGCACCGGCGCGCTTGGCTTCCATCATGCGCGGCTGCTGCGAAAAACGGGAGACACCGAGTTCGCCGGCATCTACGATATCGACCCGGCGCGCGCGGCGCAGGTCGCCCGGGAGCTGGAAGTCGTGGCGCACCCGACCCTCGATGCGCTGCTCGATCGGGTCGACGCCGTGAGCGTCGCCGTTCCCACTCCCGCCCACACGGACGTCGGCCTCGCCGTCCTGTCCCGGGGCATCGCGGCGCTGATCGAAAAGCCGCTCGCCGATTCCCTGGAGGGAGCCGAGCGGCTGGTGCACCAGGCGCAAGCGAGCAAAGCGGTGCTGGCCGTCGGACACGTCGAGCGTTTCAACCGCGCGGTGCGGGCGGCAATGCCCTATCTGGAGGGGCCCCGCTTCCTGCAGACGGAACGGCTCTCCCCGTTTCAACCGCGCGGCACGGACGTCGCCGTCATCCTCGATCTCATGATCCACGACCTGGACCTGATTCTCGAGCTGGTGGGCGCGGAGGTGCGCGAGGTTCGGGCGACGGGCGTGCCGGTGCTGACGCCCCACGTCGATATCGCCAACGCGCGCGTGGAGTTCGTCAACGGGGCGGTCGCCCTGGTGACCGCGAGCCGGATCTCGCGGGAGCGCACCCGGCGCATGCGGATCTTCCAACCCACCGGATACTTCTCACTCGACCTCGCTAAAGGCGACGGGATGTTCCATCGGCTGCGCCCCGGGTGGCAGTCCCTGGGCGCCGGCAGGATCGAAGCGATCGTGGAAACCGTGCCCCTCGAGGCGCCGGAAGCGGAACCGCTCAAGCTGGAGCTCGAGAGTTTCCTGCGGGCGGTGCGGGGGGAAGGGGAGGTCGTCGTGTCGGGGGCCGCGGGCGCTCAGGCGCTCGCTCTGGCCTGGCGCGTCGCCGATGCGATCCAGGCTTCGCCGCTCGGCGCCATGCGCCCGTGACCGGAGCGCCGCGCATCTACATCTCCGCCGGGGAGCCCTCCGGCGACGCTCACGCCGCGCCGGTCGTAGCCGCGCTCCGCCGCCGCGCTCCTCAAGTCACCATCGAAGCGTTTGGCGGTCCCCGGATGGCGGCCGCCGGTGCGCGGGTGCTCGACCGGATGGAGGCGTTCTCCGTGGTCGGCTTCGTCGAGGCCGTCGAAGGCATTCCACGGCACTATCGGCTGCTGCACCGCACGCGTGACGCGTTTCGCGCCCGGCGTTACGACGTGGCGATCTTCGTCGACTACCCCGGCTACCACCTGCGCGCCGCGGCCGCCGCCGCGGCGGCAGGCGTGCCGGTGCTCTACTACATCGCTCCGCAGCTGTGGGCCTGGGGGGCCGGCCGGGTGCGACGCCTTGCGGCGGCGGTGCGAGAACTCGCGGTCATCCTCCCGTTCGAAGAACCGTTTTTCCGCGCGCGTGGCGTGCCCACGACGTTTGTCGGCCATCCACTCAAGGACGGGCCGGCACCGCCGACGCGGGCGGAGGCGCGTCGGACGCTCGGGCTCGATCCGGATCGCCCCGTGCTCGGCGTCTTTCCGGGAAGCCGCGCGCAGGAGGTGCGGCGCATCTGGCCCGTGGCCCGGGAAACGGCGCGCGTGCTGCGTGCCTCGCGGCCCGACCTTCAGGTCGTGGTGGCCGCGACGAGCGTGGCTCAATACCCGGGGGCCGAAGCGGTGCGGGTGGTGGTCGACGATTCGCGGCTGGTGTTCGCGGCCGCCGACGCTGGACTGTGCAAGTCGGGGACGACCACGCTGGAAGCGGCGCTCGCCGACCTGCCGATGGTGATCACGTACCGCCTGCACCCGGTGTCCAACTTCATCGCCATGCGGCTGTTGCGCGTGCCCTGGGTAGGGCTCGTCAATCTGGTGGCGGGCGAGCTTCTGTGTCCGGAGCTGATTCAGTCGGCGGCCAGGCCGCGCGCGCTCGCCGCCGCGCTGCAGCCGCTCCTGGACCCCACCGACCCGGCCACGCGCCGCCAGCGGGAAGGGCTGGCCCGTGTGCGCGATCGGCTGGGCCCGCCCGGCGCCGCCGATCGTGTCGCCGCCTTGGCGCTCGCGCTCGCCTCGTGAGGCTGCGTTGGGCGGAGCCGTTGCTCGCCGGCGTCGGGATATCGCTCGTCGGCCTTCTGGCGCGCACGTGGCGCTACCACCGGAGCGGATGGGAGCATCCACGAGCCCTCTATGGCGCGAAGCGACCGTTTATTTTCGCCTTGTGGCACAGCCGGATCCTGCCGCTGTTATATCTGCACCGGAACGAAGCGATGGTGCTGTTGATCAGCCGCCACCGCGATGGCGGTCATCTCGCCTCGCTGGCGGAGCGGTGGGGCTACCAGTTCGTACGCGGCTCCAGCAAGCGCGGGGGAGAGGTCGGCCTGTTGGGCATCGTCCGGGCCTTGAAGGGAGGCGCGGTCGTGGCGGTGACGCCGGACGGTCCACGCGGTCCGGCGGAGCGGATCAAGCCCGGGGTGGTGGCCGCTGCTCAGCATGCGGACGTGCCGATCGTTCCCGCCACGGCCCGTCCGGCGCGGGCGTGGGTGTTGGGCACCTGGGACCGGATGTGCATTCCTAGGCCCTTCACGGCGATCGAGGTTGTGTACGGGACACCGATCCATATCGCCGCAGGCAAGAACGGATTGCGTGCCGGAATGGATGCCGTGCAGTTCGGAATGCACCAGGTGACGCACGCCCCATGATGGCGACCGCCTGGCGCGTGCGATTCGTCCGTCGTCTGTGGAGGCGACGGAGCTGGAAAGCTCGTGTGGCGCGATTGGCATTGCTCCCGCTATCCGGGCTGTACGCCGGCGCGGTCGCGGTCCGCACGGCGTGGTATCGGGTGGGGCTTGCCCGCCCACGGCGGCTACCCTTGCCTGCCATCGCCATCGGCAATCTGTCGGTCGGCGGGACCGGCAAGACGCCCCTGGCGGCCTGGATCGCGGCGTATTGCGTGGACGCGGGTCGCCGACCAGGAATTCTGCTGCGAGGCTATGGGCGTGACGAGGTGCTGGTGCACCGTCGCCTGGTGCCGGAGGCGATTGTAGTCGCCAACCCGGACCGGGTGGCGGGGGCGAATGCGGCGAAGGCTCAGGGCGCCACGGTGCTGGTGCTGGACGACGCGTTCCAGCGGCTCGACACGGCCCGGGATTTGAACATCGCCGTTCTCGCCGCGGAGCAGGCCCGCTTGCCGCGGTGGACGCTCCCGGCGGGGCCGTGGCGGGAGGGGCACGGAGCGCTGTCCAGGGCGAACCTGCTCGTCGTGACGCGGAAGTGCGCCGAGGCCGAGGCGGCAAACGCGGTGGCGGACAGGTTGGCGGCGCGCTGGCCCCGAACTCCGGTCGCGGTCGCGCACCTCACCCTGACGGGTCTGTCCGGGATGCGTTCCGGCACGTCCGTACCGCTCGGATCGTTGCGCGGCCACCGGATCGTTGCGGCAGCGGGGATCGCCGACCCGGAGAGCTTTGCGGTGCAGGTAAGAGCGTCCGGAGCCACGGTGCAATTCGCGGCATACCAAGACCATCACGAGTACGGCGCAGAGGATGTCGCCCGCCTCGTGCAGGCCGCCGCCGGTGCCGGTTATCTTGTGATCACTGAAAAAGACGCCGTGAAGCTCCGCTCCGTGTGGCCGGCCGACGGACCCGAGCCGCTCGTGGCCGTCATGGCATGGACCTGGGAGCGGAACGGAGCAGCCGTCGTCCACGCGTTGCAGCGCGTATTGGCCATCCCGTCCGGCCCCGTTACGGACTTCACCAACCACCACACATGACCGATATCGTTTCCCACACGCCGCCCGACATGCTGATCCGCCCCGACAAGGACCGTTTCCTGTCGGAGGACAATCCGTTCGAATCGATGATGGAACGCTTTGATCACGCCGCCAAGCTGTTGAATCTGGATCACGGCTTGTACAAAGTGCTCCGCAACCCGGAAAAGCAGATCATCGTTTCGGTGCCCGTGCTGCGGGACAACGGGGAGGTGGAGGTCTATACCGGGTATCGCGTGCTGTACAACACGTCCCGGGGTCCGGCCAAGGGCGGCATTCGCTTCGATCTCAACGTCACGCTCGAAGAGGTCAAAGCACTGGCGGCCTGGATGACCTGGAAGTGCGCCGTCGTGAATATCCCGTTCGGCGGCTCCAAGGGCGGGGTGGTCTGCGATCCCGCGACCATGTCCATGCCGGAGCTGGAGCGCGTCACTCGACGCTATACGTCGGCCATCATCGAGACACTGGGTCCGGATTCCGACGTGCCGGCGCCGGATGTGAATACGAACGAGCGGGTGATGGCCTGGATCATGGACACCTACTCGATGCACAAGCGGCACACGGTGACGGCGGTCGTTACGGGGAAGCCGGTGGAGATGGGGGGCTCTCTGGGCCGACGGGAAGCGACCGGTCGCGGGTGCATGTTCGTGACCCGCGAGGCGCTGGCCAAGATCGGCCTTCCCATGAACCGGGCGCGAGTGGCGGTGCAGGGGTTCGGGAACGTCGGCTCGCTGGCGGCGGACTTCCTGTCCAAGGCGGGCGCGACCGTCGTCGCCGTCGCCGACAAATCGGGAGGGTTGTTCAACCCCAAAGGCCTGGACGTCGGCGACCTGATCGCGTGGGTACGCGACCACCGCCAGTTGGCCGGGTACCCGCGTGCCCAATCGATCTCCAAGGAAGAGGTACTGACCGTCGACTGCGACGTACTGCTCCCGGCGGCGCTCGAGAACGTCATCACCAGCAAGAACGCGCGCAGGATCACGGCGAAGATCATCTGCGAAGGCGCCAACGGTCCGACCACCGCCGGGGCCGACAAGATCCTGGAGGAAAAGGGCGTCTTCGTGATTCCCGACATCCTCGCCAACGCGGGTGGGGTGACGGTGAGCTATTTCGAGTGGGTGCAGGATCGGGGCGGGTATTTCTGGGACGAAGAAACGGTCAACAAGCGGCTCGAGCAGATCATTACGCGCTCGTTCCATGAAGTGGTGACGTTGTCGGAGCGGCACAAGGTGAACACGCGGATCGCGGCCTATATGCTGGCGATCGACCGGGTGGCCACGACGCATCGGCTGCGCGGGATGTATGCCTGATGCGTTATCACGTCGTCGCGGTCGGCCGCATGCGGGATGCGGCGCTCCGGGCGACGGCTGATGAATACGTGAAGCGCCTGCGGCGGTACACCCACGTCGAGGAACGCGAAGTGAAGGATGAGGCGCGCCTGTCCGGGGCCATCCCTGAAGCGGCGCGCCTCATCGCTTTGTCGCGCGCCGGGGAGCCTTGGAGCTCGGCGGATCTGGCCCGCTGGACCGCGCAGTGGGACCAGGATGGCCGGGAGGTGGCGCTCGCGATCGGTGGCGCCGAGGGACTCCCGGCCGGGCTGGTGTCGGACGCGGAGCGCGTGTGGAGCCTGTCGATGCTCACCTTTCCGCACGAGCTTGCCCGGGTGATCGTGCTGGAGCAGCTGTACCGCGCGTTCACGATTCGCCGTGGAGAGCCGTACCATCGCGCTCGCTGAGCTGGGGGCGGAGGAGCGCAGCGCCTTGCTCGGGCTGGCGCGGGATGTGCTGGAGGTGTCGGTCCGGGGCGGCCCCTTGAATCCGCTCCCGGAGGGCCCGGTGTTGCGCCGGCGGTGTGGCGCCTTCGTCACGCTGCGGCGCGGGACGGAGCTGCGGGGATGCATCGGTCATATCTCGGCGGACCGGCCGCTGGCCGAGGTCGTTGCGCGGATGGCGATGTCGGCGGCGCTCGAAGACCCGCGCTTTCCGCCCGTCCTACCCGAGGAGCTTTCCCATCTCAGCATCGAGATCTCGATCCTGTCCGAGCCGGAGCTGCTGGCCGATCCGGATCCGACCCGGATCCGCCCGGGTCAGGATGGGGTGCTGGTGCGGCGCGGGTGGCGCCAGGGGCTGCTACTCCCGCAGGTAGCGACGGAGCAGGGCTGGGGCGCGGAGCAGCTGCTGGCCGGCGTCTGTCGCAAGGCAGGTCTCGACGTCGACGCCTGGCGGGAACCCGGCACCGAGGTCTACGTCTTCCAGGTGGAGGCATTCGGCGAATGACCGAATGGTTCGAACAGTGGTTCGGGGAGGAATACCATACCCTCTACCCCCACCGCGACTCTGAGGACGCCCGCCACGCGGTGGCCTTGGTGCAGCGCATCGCTCATTGGAAACACGGGGGGCAGGTGCTCGACCTCGCCTGCGGGGCGGGTCGGCACGCCGCCGAGCTGGAGCGCGCCGGCGCCCGTGTGGTGGGGCTGGACCTGTCTGCGGCCATGCTGCATCGCGCACGCTCGAGGACCCGGGTCCCGCTCGTCCGGGGTGACATGCGCCGGCTGCCGTTTCGACCCGGCAGCTTCGAGGTCGCGGTGAATCTGTTTACGTCGTTCGGCTATTTTCGCGACGATGGCGAGCACGGGCTGGTGGTGCGACAGGTGGCCGAAGCGCTGGTCCGGGGCGGGCGTTTCGTTCTCGACTATCTCAACGCCTACCAGGTCCGGCGCACCCTGCGAGGGGAAACCGAGGAGATCCCGGAGTCTCCGACCGCCGTGCGGGTGCGGCGCCGGTTCAGCGAGGAGGGACGTTACGTCGTGAAGGAGATCGAGATGCGCGACGAGGGTCGCAGTTTTCAGGAGCGCGTACGCCTCTATACCATCGAAGAGCTGACCGCTCTGCTGGAAGCATCGGGGTTCCGGGTGGTCGAGCGGTTCGGGGATTACGATGGACGGCCGTTCACCACGGACAGTCCGCGGGCGATCCTGCTCGGAGAGCGCGCGTGACACCACGGATTGTCCCGACTCCGTTCGCTCCACCCGTCATGCCTCGCGATGGCAAGCCACGTCGGGTCTCTCAGGGGGTACTCGACGCCATCCTCCCCGGGCCCGGGCGGGACCGGCTCGCCGCCGGAGAAGCGCTGGTCGTGACGACCGGGCAGCAACCTGGGCTGTTCACGGGTCCGTTGTTCACGATCTACAAGGCGCTCTCGGCGATTGGCCTCGCGGCGCACCTCGAGCGGGAACGGCGCATACCCGTGGTACCCGTCTTCTGGGTGGCCGGAGACGATCATGATTTCCAGGAGGCGAACCACGCGACGGTTCTGAACGCCGCCGGGGAGGTGGCCCGGATCGTCCTGCGCGAACGCCCCGCCGACAGCCCGGCCTGGCCGCTCATGCGGGAGCGATGCGGGCCGGAGATTGTCCGCGCACTCGAGCGGCTGCGTGCGGCCACACCCGACAGCGAGTTCAAGGACGGTGTGCTCACGTGGCTGCTGGCCGCCTACCGTCCAGAAACCAGTCTGGCGGACGCATTTGCCCAGGCGCTGCACGCACTGCTCGGCGAACGGGGGCTGGCTGTGTTGCGGCCCTACGAGGCGTCGGTGAAACGGGTGATGTCTCCCTGGCTGTTGCGTGGGCTCGATCTCTCCCTCCCGGACGGACTCAGCCCCGTCCTGCTCGAGGCATCGCTGGGGCGGGATCGTCTGCGTCCCGACGGTGACGGCTTCGTGACGCGCCGCAGCGGCGAGCGCTTCGACCGCGCCGCCCTGGAGCGGATCGCCGCGGAGACGCCGGATCGCCTGTCGCCCAACGTGCTGCTGCGGCCCGTGGTCGAGGCCGCGCTCCTGCCCACCGTTGCCTATCTGGCCGGGCCCGGGGAGCTGCAGTATCTGCCGGAAACTGGCCCTCTGTACCAGGCCCTCGACGTGGTGCCTCAGACTCCCATCCCGCGCTGGTCGGGCCTCCTGGTGGAAGGGCGAGTCGAGCGCGTATCGGACAAGCATCATCTGCAGATGCGGGATTTCGCCGGGCCGCCGGGGGCCCTGGAGGGCCGGGTGGTGCGCGAGCAGCTGCCGCCCGACGTCGTCCTTGCCCTGGATGCACTCAGGCAGGAAATGACCGGCGCGTATTCCAGGCTGGCCGCCGGAGTGGCGCGGCTCGATGCCACACTGGAACGAACGGTGGAATCCGCACGGAACGCGGCACTGGCCGGGACGCACGACATCGAGAAGAAGCTCGTCGCGGCGCTGAAACGGGGGAACGAGGCGCTCGTCGGTCAGCTCACTCGGGCACGGGCTTCGTTGTATCCGGATGGCTCCCCGCAGGAGCGAGTGTTGACCTACGCTTCGATGGCGATTCGCTACGGACCGCCGCTCCTCACCGCGCTCGAGGATGAAGTGGCGCGCTGGGCGACGGCTTCGTAGGTTGTCGGCATGATCGGTGTGGCTGTTGTCTTGCTTGTGTTCGTCGCCCTGATGATCCCCATCGTCGCGATCCTCGTCGACTCCCCGCTCGGCCGTTCGATCGCCCGCCGGCTCGAGGGCGGGGGCACGGGCAGCGGCGAGCTGCAGGAGCTGAACCGGAAGGTGGAGCTGCTGGAAGGCGAGGTGGAAGAGCTGCACCGCTCGGTGACCGGCATGAAGGACGAGCTGCAGTTCGTGCAGCGCCTCCTCGAGAAGCCGAAGACTCCCGGGTCCAGCGGCCGCTAGGACGTGCCTCCGCCAGGCCCCACCAGGAGCGGTGGCCGACACGCCGCACAGGTGGCCGCCGGCATTCTCGTCACCCGGGTACTGGGGTATGTGCGGGAGCGCGTCACCGCTTATTACCTCGGCAATGGCGCGATCGCGGACGCGTTCCGGATCGCCCTGCGCATCCCCAATGCCATCCGTAACCTGCTGGGCGAAGGGACGCTTTCGGCGTCCTTCATCCCGGCGTACGCCGCGCTGAACGAACGAGAGGATAAGTCTGCCGCCCGGGCGCTGGCCGGGGCGGTGGCCGGGCTCCTCCTGTTGGCGGCAGGAGTGATGGCCGTCATCGGCATCCTGTTCGCGCCGCAATTGACCAGTCTGCTGGCCCCCGGACTCGCTCCCGAAACCCGGGTGGTGGCGGTCACCCTGATGCGGCTCCTGTTCCCGATGTCCGGGCTGATGGTGTGCTCGGCCTGGTGCCTTGGCGTGCTCAACACCCATCGGCGATTCTTCCTGCCGTACGCCGCTCCGGCACTGTGGAACGTCGCGGGGATCATCGCCTTGATCGTGGCGGCGACCTGGCTCGTCAGCCCGAATCTTCCGGTGGACCAGCAGCTGTATCGACTGGCTTTGGCCCTCGCGTGGGGGACGGTGGCCGGCAGCGTGTTGCAAGTCGCGATTCAGGCGCCGACCTGTTGGCAGCTGCTCGACGGCATCCGACTGCGACTCAGCACCGCACCCGAGGGAGTCGTGCAGGTGCTGATCGCCTGGGCTCCCCTGGTGCTCGGCGCGGGGGTGGCCCAGCTGTCCTCGCTGGTCGATACGTTCCTGGGCTCCCTGGCGGGAACCGGTGGAGTGTCGAGCCTGGTCTATGCGCAGCTGATCCAGGTGTTGCCGGTCAGTCTGTTCGGGACCTCGATCGCCGCCGTGTCACTCCCGGATCTTTCCCGGGATGCGGTGACGGCCACGCCCAACGATCAACTGCGATCGAGAATCGCCACGGGGTTTCGCCGCATCGCGTTCTTCGTGATGCCGTCCTCGGTTGCGTTCGCGGCCCTCGGGCCGGTGATCGTCGGTGCGCTGTTCCAGACGGGTCGCTTCGGTGATTCGGATACGCTGAAGGTGGGTGGTGTGCTTGCGGCGTACGGCGTCGGGTTGCTGGGGCAGGCGAGCGTGAAACTGTTCGCGTCCGGCTTCTACGCGCTCCGCGACACCAAGACTCCGGTCAAGATCGCTTCCTTCTCGCTGCTCGTGTCGGGCGGCCTCGCCTACGTCTTCATGCGCCGGTACGGACCCGCCGGCATCGCGTTCGGCTCCTCGTTGGGCGCGACGCTGAACGTGGTGCTCCATTTGCGTGATCTTGATGCGCGAATCGGCCGGGTGCTGGGGCGATCTGATTGGCAAGCCTTCGCCACGAGCATCGTGGCCGCGCTGGTTGCCGGGGCCGCAGGAATGGCCGTGGCGCATCTGGGGGCGGACCTAGGCCCCATCCCCAGAGCCCTGGGGGCCCTGGGTATCTTTGCGCTGACCTACGCCGCCATAACCCTCATCCTGAAACACCCTGACGCCGCCCGGCTATGGATGTCCCTGCGCTGATCGCTCGCAAGCTTGCCGCCCTCTCCGACGGGCCGGGCGTCTATCTCTGGAAGAACAGCGCAGGCGAAGTCCTTTATGTGGGCAAAGCAAAGAATCTGCGGGCCCGGGTCCCGGCCTACTTCGCCCCCGATCATCAGGACACGCCGGAGCGGGCGGCGCTGGCCGCCCAGATCGCCGATCTCGAGAC
>JBGQFX010000044.1:0-22600 GCA_041497135.1 Gemmatimonadota bacterium
CAACGCGAGCACCGGGCCGACGTTGCCGGTCGTGACGTTGAACGACAGACCGCCCGCGCCGATCGCGGTGGTGTACTTGATGGAGTCCGCGAAATAGGCCTCTTCCGCCGTGATCAGGTTGCGGAGATCAGACTTCATCGAAGCGATGTAGGCCTTCTCCTTGGTGTTGGCGAACTTCGGGATCGCGATCGCGGCCAGAATGCCGATGATCACGACCACGATCAAGAGCTCGATGAGGGTGAAACCCTTGCGGTTCATATCTCCACTCCTTCCAAAGGTGCTGGGCGCGGGCGAACGTCGCCGACCAACAGAGGCATGGGTCGTACCAGACCCGCGGGCAGCACCCAAGCTGCTCGGCGCGATGGAGTTGCGTGTGATGACGGCGCCGCTTCATACGTGGAGGAGGGTTGCAGATGGGGTCAGGGATTGCACGATGCGTGACGCGCCGTCCACGTGATGGAGATCACTCGCGCCGCTCCGCTTCGGGCAGCATCAACCCCTCGAGAAAGAACGCGCCCAGCTCGGCGCGCCCACCCAGTCCTGATTTCTGGTAAACGACGACCGCATGCTGTCGCACGGTCCGCTCGCTGCGCCCGGTGGTCGCCGCGATCTGTTTGTGACTGCGCCCCTTGAGCAGGTGGAGCGCGATCTCCCGCTCCGCGGGCGTGAGCCTCCACGCCCGGAACTGCTCATCGATGGCCTGGGCGAGCCCGTCCAGCGCTTTGCGCGCGCTCGCCCGCCACACGTCGGCCTCCGCGCTGCGCTCGGCCAAGGAGCGACGCATCGCGGCCGCCCGCCGCTCCGCCCCGACCCAGCCGAGCCACAGCGCGGTCGCCGTGACCAGCCCACCGGCGGCGATCACGAGCTCGTAGATCGCATGAAACGAGAGCCAGCGCGTGGGTGCGTCGAGCGCGAGGTCGATGGCGGCCGCCGCGGCGATCCCGAGTAGCACCAGCGCCAGCACCAGTCGCAGTCGTGGTCCGGCTTCCTCGGTCATTCCAATCCCCTGTCATTTGCCGGGGGACCTCCCGACCGGGCCGGGACTGTCGAACGTCGGATACCGCGGCGCAGGCGGACTCCCCAGGTTGGGGGCGAACCCAACATTCCGAGGATATACCGATGATTCCCGATCCGCTGCACCCCGCGATCGTCCACTTTCCGATCGTGCTCGCCGTGCTGTTGCCCCTGACGGCGGTGGGCGCACTGTGGGCGATTCGCCGCGGCACCGCGCCGCGTCGCGCGTGGACATTTCCCCTAGCCGTCGCCGGCGCCCTCGCGCTCTCGGCGTTCGTCGCGGTGAAAAGTGGTCAAGCGCAGCAGGAGCGCGTCGAGCGCGTCGTCGGGGATCGCCCGCTCGAGAGCCACGAGGGAGCGGCCGAGCTGTTCCTGGTGCTGTCCGGCGTCCTCCTGGTCATCGCGGGGGTGGGGCTCGCCCCCGGAGCGGCCGGGCGGGCGGCGCGCATCGTCGCGGCGCTGGGAGCCGTCGGCCTGCTTGGCGCAGGCTATCGCGTGGGCGCGAGCGGGGGCGACCTGGTCTACCGACACGGCGCCGCAAGCGCGTACACGAGCCAGACCGGTCCTGCGGGTTCTGTGGCCGAGCCCGAGTCCGGCGAGGGTGAAGGCGGGCAGTAACCGATGCTGGGTTTGGCTCAACAGCGATGTGCCCGATGGTTGACGGGACGGCAATCGAAGCCGTTGTGCGCCCAGAGCCCGCGATGCTCGTCGCGGGCTCGCCGTTCCGCATCGGTGAGCCAATCGACATACTGCACGTTGGGAGCGTAAGTGAGCTGGACCGCCCACCCGCCGCTCACGAGCAGCCAGTTCACCAGCTTTCCGTCCTTCCATAGATAGGCCAGGCGACGGTCGTACTGGTCTCGCGCGTCGACATCCTGCTCGAGCTGGACGGTGTCCCCTACGGCGACGAGTGCCGCTAGTGCCGCCCTGGCATCGGCTCCAAACGGCTCCTGGTCATACTCCGGCGTGTCGATGCCGAGCAGCCGGATCTTCCCCAGGCGGAAGCAGCCGATCGTGTCCCCATCGTAGATGACGGTGACGACACACGGGCGGGTCGCCCGCACGGGCTGCGTCGGGCCGGTGGAATCGACTGCTTGCGCCGTCACCGGCTCCGAAGCAAAGCGGATTTGCGACGGCGAATCGAGGACGATCTCCGGCTTTCCGTTGTAGAGTTTGATCAGCCCGTAGACGACGGTCTCTTGTCCCTCGTAACGCCGGAGACCGCCGAACGCCGCAACCGCGGCGCGGAACACGACGCCCTGGAACGTCTGATTGGGAAACGGCCGATCAAAATTGAGAAACACGTTTCCCGCGCGCGATGTGAACACGCTCGCCACGGGACCCCGCACCGCAACTGTTTCCCCGACATGTAACCGTGCGTCGCGACTCGCGACGGTGGGCCCCTGAAAAGCGATCGCGAGGAACGCGATAACCAGCATGCTGTCTCAGTGCCCCCGGGCCGCCGGCGACGGCGGTCGCGGGATGCGCTGGTCTAGCATCGCCGTCTGGTACACGACCGACGCCATCACCACCGCCGCCTGCTTGAGATCGTCCTCCAGCAGCATGTCGCCCACGTCGAGCACGCTGTGATGGGTGCGCGTCTCGTAGTCGACCGGATCCTGGATGAACTCGAACGCCGGCAGGCCCACGCCGACGAACGAGATGTGATCGGTCGAGCCGGTGTTGGCGATGGTGAGGGTGGTGGCGCCCAGGTCCGTAAGCGGGGCGAGCATACGCGCGAAGATCGGCCGCGCGGCCGAGTCGTTCTGTAGATACATGCCCCGGATCTTGCCCGAGCCATTGTCGAGGTTGAAGTAGACGTCAAACCGGGCATGCTCCGACCTGAGCTTCATGGTTTCGGGGTCGCCGTAGTGATGCTTCACGTACCCGACCGACCCGGAGTAGTCCGCGGTCGGCTCTTCGCCGTCCCACAAGCCGATGCGAATCGTGCGACGCGGACGCGCATTCACGGCCTTGAGAATGCGCAGCACTTCCATGGCCACCGCGCTGCCGGCGGCGTTGTCGGTCGCTCCGGTGCCGCCGATCCACGAGTCGAGGTGGCCGCCGATCATCACGACCTCCGGCGCCACCGTTGGATCCGACCCGGGCAGCTCGGCCACGACGTCATAGCCCAGGGAATCGGCCTGCGTGAAGCGCGCGGCGAGCGACAGCTCGAGTTGGACCGGCACGTGGCGCTGCACCAGTCGCAGGATGCGCGAGTAGTGCTCGCGCGCCAAGACCAACGTCGGCACCGCGCTGTCGATCTGGGGCGCGTATCGCCAGAACCCATCCGGACGCAGCACGCCCGGGGTCTGGCTCGCCTCGAGCACCGCTGCCACGCCCTCGGTCTTGAAGAAGGCATACAGCTTGTTGCGTGCCTCGAGCGAGTGCGCGAAGTCGTCGTAGTCCTCCCAATAGCCATGCGGCTCGCCCGGCTCGATCAACCGGACCATCGAGTCGAGCTCCACGTCGGCGAAGCGATGGATCGACGGGCCGGTACGGTTGATCGTCCCCGGCACACCGTTCAGCACGATGGCACCGTTCAACGTGCCGCGGTATCGCGCGTAGTCGGAGTCAGCGTGGATACTCACGAGGACCGGGGTCCCGGCGACGACCCCGTTCGTGGGCAACGTCCACGCGCGCGGCATCGCGTTCACGCGCAGGTACGTCGGTGCGGTCATCTCGATCGAGAAGCGATCGAGCTCCCAGCTCGGCCCGCGCCGGCCCCAGGCCTCGAGCCCGGCATGGGCCAAGCCCCAGGAGGTCAGCTGGTCCCGCGCCCATGCCGCGGCGCGCATGTAACCCGCCGAGCCAGAGAGGCGCGGGCCGTTCAAGTCCGAGAGGCCGAGTGCGGTCTCGAGCACCTGCGAGCGGTTGATGGCTTCGTCACGGACGCGGGCGAGCACCGCGACGATCGAATCCTGCTGCGCGGCGGCGCCCCCCGGCGTGGCCACAACGAGAGAGGCCGCGACCAGCGCGGCCTCCCGGAAGCCTCTCGGTGTCATGCGTTTGCTCCTATTGACGGCAGGGCGCGGTGGGATCGGGCTTGGGCTTGTCCACCACCGGCCGGTGATCCATATCCGCCACGTGGACCGCGATGTCTTCCACGAGGCTCGCCACGCGTGTCATGTGCTCGTAGTCGATGTACTGCGGCTCATCGGTCACCTGGTGGTAGTCCGAATGCAACCCGGTCGTGAAGAACACGATCGGGATGCCGTAACGGGCGTATGAGTAATGGTCCGAGCGGCAATAGATGTTGGACGGGTGGCCATCGGCGTCGATAGCGTAGTCCAGAGTCAGGCTGTGGTGGCCCTGCGTATTCACCTGCTCGATGATGTCGCCGAGCTCGGTGGAAAGGCGGCGCGAGCCGACCAGTTGAAGGTAGGTCGGGGAACCGTGGATCGCGCTGCCGTCCTTGGTCCGGCCCACCTCGTCAGCGGCCTCGCCGCGGCCCACCATGTCGATGTTGAGCTGCGCCACGATCGAATCCCGCGGCACGGTGGCGTGATCGGCGAAGTAGCGCGAGCCCAGCAGTCCCTTCTCCTCGCCCGTGTGCCAGACGAACAGCACCGAGCGCTTCGGCTTGTGCGGCAGGCTCGCGATGCGCTCGGCGATCTCGAGTACGGTGACGGTGCCCGACCCGTCGTCATCGGCGCCGTTGGAAATTGAATCCGGCCGTAACGAGCCGGGATGAGCGGCGCGCCAGGTGGCGAGCAGGGAATCGACGGCAGCCTGCTGCGCCGGCGTCGCCTGCTTGCCGAAATCATCGGCGCCTTCGGGGCGCACGACGTGATTCCAGATACGCAGCGAATCGTGATCGAAGACGCGCTGCACTCCGATGTGATCGTTGTGCGCGCCGATCGCCACGTACTGGTTCTTGAGCTTGGGATCGGAGCCCGGGACGATGGCGACCACGTTGCGTGACGGGAACTGCGCCGGCGTCACCTGCCATTTGACGTCGATGGCGGCGCCGGCGCCCGCGGCGCCCAGGGAGAGTGAATCGAGCGGCGTCGGGAACAGCTTCGCCGCGGCGGCGCTCGAGATGAGGAAGATCGGCGGTTGCGCCGCCGGATTGGCCTGATTGTCGTCCATGAACGATTGCGGGCGCCGCATCGCGGCGAGGAACGGCGGCGGCAGGCTGTCGAGTCCCACGAGCGCGAGGCCCCAGGCGCCCGGGATCGTGGGCGCTCGTCGCATGGCCCGGAGCGAGGTGAAGCCGCCCGTCTTCAGTACGACCAGCTTCCCCGTCGCCTGTGCCTCGGTCAGCTGGTGCAGCGTGTCGCCCAGCATCCCACCGAACACCGCCTCGACCGACGCGTTAGCGACTGGCTGGCGGGTCAGTGGCAAGTAGTCGTCGAATGGTGCCAACGGCGCGCCCGCGACAGTGAAGCTCGACGTCGTGTCGAGGCTGCGTGCCTTCAAGGGAATCGTCTGGAAATAGGAGCCGCTGTCGCCCGCGGGCTGCAATCCCATGCGCCGCGCCTCGGCGGCAATGTAGTCGGTGGCTTTGACGTTGCCGGCGGTCCCGGCCTCGCGGCCCGCCATCGAATCGTCGGCGTAGAGGTAGAGCCGCGTCATCAGGTCGGCGGCGGTGATCGCGGACGTCGTGGGCCGCGCCGCGTGCTTGGCAGGCAAAACGGCCTGGGCGCCGGCGGCCGCCGGTACGAGCAACATGAAAGCGGTAGTGAAACGGGAACGCATGAATCCTCCGCAGGCGGACGACGGGACAAGGGCGACGGACAGTGGGGCTCCGTCGCCCTATACGTTAGATGCGTAACCCGCGTTGAGGGAGGGTGCGCGGCGTCAGTCGGCGTGTGCCTCGTCGCCCGAGCGCTTGCGGAACAGGCGGAACACGAGCCAGATGGCGCCGATGACGAGGGCGATCTTCACAAAGAAGAAGGCGACACCCAGGAGCGTACCAAGCAGGGGGAGCAGCAGGAAACCGAGGAGGCCGACGGCGGCGACGCCGAGGACGGGCTTGAGCATGGCAAATCCCGAGAAAAGGGTGGACGCCTTACGGGCGCGAAGTCCAAAAAGTGTCGACGTCGCGTCAGCCGAGCAGGCTCTTCAGGTTCAGGGTCTTCGCCTGAGTCTGGATCTCATCTTTGACCTTGGGGAAGATCGTCTTCGCCTCTTCCTGAAACTGCCCGAACAGCCGGCGCAGATCGTCCCGGCCGATCCGCCGTCCCTGGGCGTAGTACTGCTTCGCCACGTGGCCCAGGGCGTAGGTGGCGGCAAAGGTGACCGCTACACTCGCCGCGCTGCCGACCACACCACCGAGCAGTTTGCGGACCACCCCTTCTATTGCCTGTGCCGCCGCCCCCAAACCGAGCGTGGCGGCGAGGTCCTTGACCTGGCCGGCGTCGAGCCGCTGGCCGTAGTGCTGGCCGATCTGATAGACCAGCCGCAGCTGCAGCGGAAGAATCACGACGTTGGCGAGCTTATCGGGGAGCAGCTCGACAGCTCCCGTGATCATCGCCTGCTGCAGGATCTGTTTGTCGAGGGCTTCGTCGGACGGCGGCGTCCCGCTGCCGACTTCGACCTTGGCGGCCGGCGCCGATGCCTGCGCGGCCGCCAGCGCCGCGGCGCCCCGCTCCATTTCGGCGGTGCTCGCGGGATTCAACCCGAGCGCGCTGCGCAGCGTGTTCAGGAAGCCCGTCTCCTGCTGGTTGAGCGATCCGTCGGCGTGACAGACGACGAGCGCCGTCTCGTAGGCGAGGCGACGCGCCGCGTCGTCGGAGAGCCGCCCGGCGAGCTGAGCGAGGGCGGCCGGGTCGCCGGCACCGCGCTGGGCCACCGCGTCGACGTCCTTGATACCCAGGCGTCCCAGCGCGGCACGCAGCTCCTGGTCCTCATCGGGCGTGGTGCGCCCGTCGGCCAGGGCGGCGAGGAAGGCAATGGTGACGATAGGTTGATGATCGCGCTGGTTCATGGTGCCACTCCGGGAAGAGTCGAACTGCATGAATGGTAACGCTTGCGCCGCCCACCGGTCGAAGGCAAACTAGAACCATGCGCCTCCCGACACTGACCCTGATCGCCGGCGCGTTCGCCGGCCCCCTCGTCGCTCAAGGGCCGCGTTTCGAAGTCGTCCTGCCGCCCGGGCTTGCCGCCGCACCCGTCACCGGGCGCATGTACGTTTTCGTCAGCCGAAAAGCTGACGAAGAGCCCCGGCTCGGCGTCCATCACGAGAGCGACTGCGTCCCGTTCTTCGGCATCGACGTCAACGCGCTTGCTCCCGGCACCCCCGTCGTCATCGACGGGACGACGCTCGGCTATCCGGTGTCGAGTCTCCGGGACATCCCCGCGGGCGACTACTACGTACAAACGCTCCTGAGTGTTTACACCGAATTCCACCGGGCCGACGGACACACGCTGTGGCTGCACGACGACCAGTGGGAAGGCCAGCAGTTCAACCGCTCGCCCGGGAGCCTGGTGAGCGAAGTGCAACAGGTACACCTGGATGCGGGCGCGGGATACACAATCCGTTTCGCGTTGGCGCGCGCGTTGCCGCCGGTCGACGTGCCACCCGACACGAAGTGGGTCAAGCGGGTCAAGATTCAAAGCCGGATCCTGTCGGCTTGGTGGGGGCACCCGATCTACCTCGGCGCCACAGTACTGCTGCCGCAGGACTACGACCGCGACACCACACGCCGCTACCCCACCGTCTACCAGCAGGGACACTTCTCGCTGCACGCGCCGTTCGGGTTTTCGACCGACAGCCTCACGGAGACGCCGGAACAGAAGGCCGAGCGCGAGCAGCGCACCATGCGGGAGCCCGGGTTCGAGTTTTATCGGGCGTGGCGGACTCCAGGCTTCCCCGGCATGATCGCGGTCACCTTCCAGCATCCCACCCCGTATTTCGACGATTCCTACGCCGTGAACTCGGTGAACAACGGCCCCTACGGCGACGCCATCATGCAGGAGCTGATTCCGTATCTCGAGCAGCATTTCCGCATGGTGCGCGATCCCGGCGCCCGGTTCCTCACCGGCGGCTCGACGGGCGGGTGGGAGGCGCTGGCACTCCAGGTCTACCATCCCGATTTCTTCGGCGGGACGTGGGTGCTCTACCCCGACCCGGTGGACTTCCGGAGCTATGAGCTGGTGAACATCTACAGCGACACGAACGCGTTCACCTACCCCGTGGCCGACTGGATGCAGGCCGAGGTGCCCGCCGAAGTGGAGGTGACGGGCCAGCCGCGGATCACGGTGCGTATGGAGAGCCAGTTCGAGGCGGTGCTGGGAAGTCATGCCCGCTCGGGAGAGCAGTTTGCGATCTGGGAAGCGACCTACGGACCGGTCGGGGAGGACGGCTACCCCGCGGAGTTGTGGGACCTGCTCACGGGTCACATTCGCCCCGACGTGGCGGCGTATTGGAAGGCGCACGACTACGATCTTCGCGACTACCTCGAGCGCAACTGGGCCACGCTCGCCCTCAGGCTGCGCGGCAAGCTGCACGTGTTCGTGGGCGACTACGACACGTTCTATCTGAATCTGGCGGTGTACCGTCTCGAGACATTCCTCAAGAGCGCGCGTCCCGCGGCCGACGCCGAGTTCGGCTATGGACGGCCGATGAAGCCGCACGGCTGGCAGCCGTGGACCGACGCGCAGCTGATCCGGATCATGGCGGCCCAGGCAGCACGCCACGCCAGCGCGCTACCGTAGCCGCTCGACTACACCCTCGCTGCGGGCGCGGCCACCGGAGGCCGGTAGGCCAGCTCGTGGGCGCGCGCGAAGCTGCGGGCAAACGCGCGCAGCGCATCCCAATCCGTATACTCGAAGTCTCGACTCGTGTCGGTAGCCCCGCCGGCTTTCGCCACGATGCGCCGCATCACCAGCTTCTTGAGCCAGTTGTAGCGCGTGTAGGGCACGGCCCCGGCGACCGGTATGGTCGTCGTCGGCTGCCAGCCGGTCTGGTTGAGGAACGTCTGCATGATGTGCTCGACTTCCCGCTGGGCCTCCGGTTTCTGTTCCAGGATGCCCAGGCACACGGACAGGAACGCGGTCGGCATGCGGCTCAGCCAGGCCGCGTGCGCGTGCACCCAGCGCCGCACCGACCGTTGATAGCTGCCGATGTGAATCGACGCTGCGACGACCACGCCCTCATAGTTGTCCAACTGGAGCGGCGCGGCCCGCTCGGCGTCGACCACCTCGACCCGGCACCCTTCGTCCCGGAACGTCGCGGCAAGCACGTCGGCGATCTTGCGCGTGTGGCCGTCGGTCGTGCCGTAGAGAATCAGGACTCGTGACATGGCAGGGCTCCCACGCTGAAGGTCGTAGTGGGAACGTCGCGGGAATCGCGTGAAGGCGCGGGAAAGCGAAGATGAAGAAGCGTTCCGGCGCGGTTAACGGCTTTCCGCTGGCCACCCGCCTACACTGGATCTGGGAGGTGGCCATGAAACGGGTGGCGGTCTTGTCGGTCGGGCTGTTGGCCGCTCTCGCGGGACGCGTGGCGCGGCCCGATCCACGCGCCCAGATCTTCATCCAACGCGGCTGCACCGAGTGCCACGCGATCTCCGGGCTGGCCGCCGTCGCGGCGAAGGACGTGGGCCCCGATCTCACGTTCGCGTATGCGGACGTGGTCAATCGCTACGGCGTCAACCTCGAATCCTTTCTCCATGACCCGTCCGGAGTGATGCGGCTGATGCTGGCGTCGCACCTCCATCTCAGCATCACGGATCGCGACTCGATGCTGAACATCCTCAAGGGACTGTACGAAGAACGTCGCGCCGACATGGACCAGATGATTCCGTCGTTGCCGCCGCTCGGACCGCGGGTCCGGCCGGAGCCGTAGGACCATGACCGCAACCGTCGATCGCACGTTGTCACACGGCATTCGCGAAGCGGCGCGACCGCTGGTTGGGGCGCCCGGGGATTTCGACGCCCTGATCGCGCTGGTGGGCGAGGCGCGCTTCGCGCTGATCGGTGAGGCGTCGCACGGCACGCACGAGTTCTACCGCATCCGCGCCGAGATCACCAAGCGCCTGATTCGGGAGAAGGGCTTCACGTCGGTGGCGGTGGAAGCGGACTGGCCGGATGCCTATCGCGTGAACCGGTATGTGCAAGGCCGGGGTGGCGACGCCGACTCGACCGAAGCGTTGCACGGGTTCAAGCGGTTCCCCCAGTGGATGTGGCGCAACGCCGACGTGCTGGACTTCGTCGGTTGGCTGCGCGCGTACAACGACTGCCTCCCCGAGCCGGCCCAGGTCGGTTTCTATGGACTCGACCTGTACGCGCTGCATGCGTCGATCGACGCCGTGCTGCGGTATCTGCGCCTGGTCGATCCCGAGGCGGCACGGCGCGCCCGGCACCGTTACAGCTGCTTCGATCATTTCGGCGACGACCCGCAGGCCTACGGTTACGCGGCGCGATTCGGGCTGGCTCCCTCATGCGAGGGCGAGGTGGTGGAGCAGCTCGAGGAGCTGCGTCGCTCCGCGGCGGACTACGCGCAGCGCGACGGGCGGCTCGAGCCTGACGACCTGTTCTACGCGGAGCAGAACGCCCGTCTGGTGCGCAACGCCGAGCGCTACTATCGCGCCATGTTCGGCAGCCGGGTGGCATCGTGGAATCTGCGCGACCATCACATGGTCGAGACGCTGGAAGCGCTGGTCGCCTTCCACGCCGGCCGCGGCCGGCGCGAAAAAGTCGTAGTGTGGGCGCACAACTCCCACCTGGGCGATGCCCGGGCGACGGAGATGGGTGCGGGCGGCGAGCTCAACGTCGGGCAGCTGGTGCGGCAGCGGCACGGCCGGGACGCCGTTTCGATCGGGTTCTTGACCAACGCCGGCACGGTGACGGCCGCCTCGGACTGGGACGAGCCCGCCGAGCGGAAGGTCGTGCGGCCGGGGCTGGAGGGAAGCTACGAGTCGCTGTTCCACGAGGTCGGAGTGCGGAACTTCCTGCTCGACCTGACGTTGCCCACGACCGCCGTGCGCGACCTGCTGGAGCCGCGCCTGGAGCGCGCTATCGGGGTGATCTACCGGCCGGAAACCGAGCGGCTGAGTCATTACTTCCAAGCGACCCTGCCCCGGCAGTTCGACGCCGTGCTGTATTACGACACGACGCGCGCCGTGGAGCCGCTCGAGCGCACTGGGTTGTGGGAGCGGGGCGAGGTACCGGAGACATTCCCGTCCGCGCTTTGACGCTGACGCTCAAAAGAGGGCGGTGACCAGCCGGTTGGCCAGTAGCGCACCGGTGTAGGCGAGCGCCAGCATGTAGCCGAACTGCAGGATCGGATACTTCCAGCCCCCCGTTTCCCGGCGCACCACCGCGAGCGTCGAGACGCACTGCATGGCGAACGCGAAGAAAACGAGCAGCGCGACCGCACCCCCGGGCGCGAGATCATGACGCAGCGCCCGCTGCAGCCCGACCGACGACTCGTCTCCCGCGATGCCATGGATCGTGCCGAGCGTCCCCACGATCACCTCGCGCGCCGCGAGCGAGGTCACGAGCCCGACGCCAATCTTCCAGTCGAAGCCCAAGGGCCGGATGGCCGGCTCGATCGCGCGGCCCACCGTCCCGGCGACACTGTGCGTCAAGTCCGGAGCGCCTCCGCCGACGCGAGGGACGTGGGACAGCAACCATACCCCGACCGACACCGCGAGGATCACCGTCCCCGCCCGCGTCAGGAACGCCTTGCCGCGGTCGACCAGCCGGAGACCGAGCGAGCGCAACGTGGGCAGCTGGTAGGGCGGCAGCTCGAGCACGAACGGGGTCCGCTCGCTCTTCAGGATGGTGGACTTGAGCAGCCGGGCCGTACCGACGGCGGCGATGAAGCCAAGCAGATACAGCCCCACCAGCGCGGCGGCGCGGAGCCCGAACGCCGGCCCGAGGAGCGGTGTGTTCGGGAGGAAAGCCGCGATGATCAATGTGTACACCGGCAGGCGGGCGGCGCAGGTCATGAACGGCGCCACGAGAATGGTAGCGAGGCGATCGCGGCGGTTCTCGATGGTGCGCGTGGCGAGCACCGCCGGCACGGCGCACGCGTACGCCGAAAGCAGCGGGATGAACGACTTCCCCTGGAGTCCGATCCGGGCCATCGTGCGATCCGCGATGAGCGCGGCACGCGCCAGGTAGCCGGAGTCCTCGAGGACCCCGATGAAGAGGAACAGCACCAGGATCTGCGGCAGGAACACCACCACGGAGGCGACGCCCGCCCACGCCCCCTGGAGCAGCAGGTCGCGCAGCGCCCCGGCAGGGAGCAGGGCGCCCGCCCAGCGGCCGGCCCCGGTCAACACCGATTCCAGCCCGTCCGAAAGCGGCGCCGCGACCGCGAACATTCCCTGGAACACGGCGAGCAGCACGGTGACGAATACCAGCGGGCCCGCCAACGGGTGCAAGAACAGGGCGTCGAGACGATGCGTCCAGAGTGGTGGAGCCGGAGGGCGGTAGGCCGACTCATCGGCGATGCGTCCCGCCCACTGGCGGCAGGCGGGGATATTCCGGACGAGCGGCAGCTCCGTCGGCAGCGGCACGGCGAAGCGGCCCGCCAGAAACGCGCGCACCGTGTCGAGCCCGCGCCGCGTCTTGGCGCTCGCCAGGACGACCGGCGCGCCGAGCCGGCGCGCCAGCGCCGCCGTGTCCACGGCACCGCCGCGGCGCTCCAGATCGTCCGCCAGATTCAAGACCACCAGAGTAGGCAGTCCCAGTGCGAGCACCGGAGCGGCGAGCACCAAGTGTCGTCCGAGGTTGGTGACGTCGAGCACGAGCAGGACGGCGTCGGGGCGCGGCACCTCGGGGCACCGGCCGTGCAGCACATCGTCGGTCAGTCGCTCGTCCTCGGAGCGCGGCTGCAGGCTGTAGCTGCCGGGGAGATCGATGACGTCCACATTCGTCCCCGGACCGAGGGACGCCCGCCCCACGCGGTGCTCGACGGTGACGCCGGGGTAGTTTGCGACGCGCTGGCGCAGCCCGGTCAGCTCGTTGAACAGCGTGGACTTGCCCGCATTGGGCGGGCCGACGAGGGCAACGCTGACCGGTTCGCGTCCAGACCCGGGCTCGACCGGTCGTTGGGCGAGGGCGCAGTCGTGGCAGGTGCTCACGGCGGGGAATCGCGCAGAATCACCAATCGCGCCGTTTCGCGTCGCAGCGCCACCTCGGCGCCGTCTACGCGGAACACGCGGGGGTCGCCTCCCGGCGCGGCGCGCACCGCGCGCACCCAGGCACCCGGGAGAAAGCCGAGCTCCATCAGCCTCCCGGCGTCGTCAGCAGAAAGATCGAACCCGGCCAGGACGCCGGACTGGCCGGGGGGGAGGTCCGCCAAGGTGAAAGCCACGGCATAAGGAAACGCCAGATGGCGCCAAGCCAAGTGAAAGGCAAGGTGAAGGAATCCTTATCTTCACGCGGCCTTCGGGGCTTCTTCATACGCCGCGGCATACCTAGACCCTAATGAACGGTACCGCCCCCCCCGCCGCCGAGCCCGTCGTCGCCCTGCCGGCGGCGCTGCAAACGCCGCTCGACGATGCGGACGCGCTACGAGAGGCGGACCGGTGTCTTCGGTGCGGTGGACCGACGGCCCGCGCACCCTGCACGCTCGCCTGTCCGACCGAAATCGACGTCCCCGCCTTCCTCGACGCGATTGCGCGCGGCGACCCACAAACGGCGGCCACCATCATCTTCTCCGCCAACGCGCTGGGCGGATCGTGCGCTCGCGTCTGTCCCGTTGAAGAGCTGTGCCAGCGGGCCTGTGTGCTCGACAAGCAGGGTCGCTATCCCATCACCATCGCGCGACTGCAACGCTACGCGGCCGATTGGGCGTTGCCGCGCGCCGCGGTCCCGCTCACGGCGGGCCCGCGCAACGGCAAGCGCGTGACGGTGATCGGCGCCGGCCCAGCGGGGCTTGGTTGCGCCGCGACCCTGACACAGCTGGGCTATGCCGTGACGGTGGTGGACGCCCGTTCCGAGGTCGGCGGCCTGGTGCGCTATGCCATCGCGCCCTACCGATTGACGCGTGACCCGCTCCCAGCCGAAGCGGAACGACTCGCCCAAGCGGGTGTGCAGTTCCGGTTCGACTTCCCCGTCGACCAGCCGGAGCGGCTGCGGGCGCTCGAGCAGGAGGCGGACGCGCTGTTCCTGGGCGTCGGCTTGGGCAGTGACGCGGAGGTGCCCTACCCCGGCGACGACCTGCCCGGTGTGTGGGATTCGCTGCCGTTCATCGAGGCGCTGAAGGTCGGTCACCCCCCGCGCGTGGGGGATCACGCGCTGGTCGTCGGCGGCGGCAACACCGCCATCGACGTCGCGCGGGAAGCGCTGCGACTCGGCGCTCCACGGGTGACGCTGCTGTACCGGCGCACCGAAAAGGAAATGCCGGCCTACCCGCACGAGGTGCGCGAGGCGCGCGCCGAGGGCGTGTCGTTCGAGTTCCTGGCCGAGCCGGTCCGGTTCCTCGGGGACGGGCACGTGGACCAGGTCCAGTGCCGACGCATGCGCCTCGGAGCGCCCGACGCGTCGGGCCGCTCACGGCCCGAGCCCGTGACGGGAAGCGAGTTCCTGCTTCCGGCCGACACGGTGATCATGGCGATCGGCCAGCAGCGGCGCACGGAGTTCTTCTCGTGGATCGAGGGGTTGCGGCTCGATCACGGACTCGTCGTGACGGACCCGCACACCGGGCAGACGAGCGTCCCGAAGTACTTCGCCGGCGGTGACGCGGTGAATGGCGGCGCGACGGTGGTCCAGGCGGTGCACGCGGGCACCGTCGCCGCCCGCGGCATCGACCGTTACCTCTCGGGCGAGGAGGCGACGGCGTGATCCCCGGCTTCGCGCGCTACGCGCAGGGAGCCGCCGTGCTCCACGTCAACCGGGCCTGGTGCAAGGGATGCAACCTCTGCATCGCCGCGTGCCCCAGCGGCATCCTCTCGCTCGACGCCGATCAACGCATCGCGGTGAGCGATATCGACCGCTGCATCTTCTGCGGACTGTGCGCGGTGCGCTGCCCCGATTTCGTGTTCGTGCTGGAGCGCCCCATCCTCCATCCGTTCGAGGCCCTCACGTGAAGCTGATCCAGGGCAACGAGGCGTGCGCGCTGGGCGCGATGCAGGCCGGGTGCCGCTTCTTCGCCGGGTACCCGATCACGCCGGCGACCGAGATCATGGAATGGATGGCGCGACTGCTGCCACCCGAGCGTGGCGTGTTCATCCAGATGGAAGACGAGATCGCGGCTCTGGCCGCCGTGATCGGCGCTTCCTGGGGCGGCGCCAAGGCCATGACGGCGACCTCCGGACCCGGCTTCTCGCTCATGCAAGAAAACCTGGGCTACGCCGCGATGACCGAGACGCCCTGCGTCATCGTCGACTCGCAGCGCGGCGGTCCGAGCACCGGGCTCCCGACATTGCCCGCCCAGGGCGACGTGATGCAGGCCCGATGGGGATCGCACGGCGACCGCGCGGCGATCGTGCTCACCGCCTCGACGGTGCGCGACGTGTACGAGGTGACGGTGGCCGCGTTCAACCTCAGCGAGACCTACCGCCTCCCCGTCGTGCTGCTGCTCGACGCGATGCTCTCGCATATGCGCGAAAATGTGGAGCTGCCGTCCCTCCCCGTGGTGAGCCGGCGTCCACCCGCGGGCCCGGGGTTCCAGCCGTTTGCGGGAACGGAATTCCAGGCCTTCGGCGACGGCGCGCCGTTCGTCGTGACCGGACTCGCGCACGCCGCATCGGGGCGTCCCCGGGCGTCGGATGGGCCGAACCTGGACCGGATGCTGCGTCGCTCGATCGCCCGGGTCGAAACCGCCGATGATGTCATCCGCTATCGTGGCATCGGGCTGGAGGACGCCGAGCATCTGATCATCGCCTACGGCATCACCGCCCGCAGTGCCGCCGGGGCGGTTCAGCTGTTACGGCGAGAAGGGGTACGGGCCGGCCTGCTCGAGCTGCAAACGCTGTGGCCGTTCCCCGAGCGGCTCGTCCGTGTGCTGGCCGAACAGGTGGAGGACGTGGTAGTCGCCGAGCTGAACCTGGGCCAGCTCGTGCTACCGGTGCGGGCGGCGGTCGGCGGAGCGGCCCCGGTGCGCCACCTGGGGCGCGCGGACGGAATGCTGTTCAGTCCCGAGGAGATCGCCGCAGCCGTGCGTACCACGGAGGACCGTGAGGTGGCCCGTGCCTAGAGTGGGCGAGGACCTGCGGCAGTACTTGCGGATCGAAGCGATGCCGCACGTCTGGTGCCCCGGCTGCGGGCACGGGCAGGTGGCGCGCGCGCTGGCGACCGCGCTGGACCGGCTCGCGCTGCCGCTCGACCAGCTGGTGCTCGTCGGTGGGATCGGCTGCTCGGGGCGCACGCCGTTCTATTTCAACGCCAATGCCATGCATACGACCCATGGCCGCGCGCTGGCGTTCGCCACCGGACTGAAGCTCACCCGGCCCGAGCTCACGCTGATCACGACCATGGGGGACGGCGACACCGCGGCGATCGGCGGCAACCATTTCATTCACGCGTGCCGCCGCAACATCGACCTCACGGCGATCGTCTACAACAACGGCATCTACGGGATGACGGGCGGCCAGCAGGCGCCCACGACGCCGCGCGGCGCGCGCACGGTCACGACGCCGCTCGGCAGTCTCGAGCCTGCCTTCGACATCGTCCAGCTGGCGCTCGCCGCGGGCGCAACCTTCGTCGCCCGCAGCACCACGTTCGATTTCGACGAGCTGCCGTCCCTGATCGTCGACGCCGTGCGGCATCCGGGCTTCGCCGTGGTCGAAGTGCTCACGCAATGCCCCACCTATTACGGCCGGCTCAACGCGCTCGGTGACGCGGTGGCGATGCTCGACTACGAGCGCGACCTCACCCTGCCCCAGGAAGCGATTACCAAAGAGGGACTGGCCGGCAAGCGACCCCTGGGTGTGTTCCGGCGCGAGGTGGCCCCGGAGTACACGGCCCAGTACGCCGAGCTGTGCGCGCGACAGGCGGAGCGCTCGTGAGGTTCGGCGACCCGATTCAGGTGCGTTTCGCGGGCGCGGGGGGACAGGGGGTGATGCTGGCCGGCGTGCTCACGGCAGAGGCGGGGATGCACGACGGATTGCACGTCGTGTCGACCCAGAGCTACGGTCCCGAGGCGCGGCTGGGCGCGGCGAAATCCGAGGTCGTGCTGTCGCGCGACGAGATCGTGCTCCCCGACGTGCGCGTCCCGGACATCGTCGTCTGTCTTTCGGTGGACGCGTATCGCAAGCATGGCCGTCCCCTCGCCGGTGGCGGCGTGCGGATTGTCGACGACCGGGCGATCCCGCCCGGAGAGGAGCCGGACCCCGATACGGTCGTGCTGCCGCTGATCGCGACCGCGCGCGGTCTCGGACCGGGTGGCGAGCTGACCGCCAACGTCGTGGCGCTGGGCGCCTTCGTCGCCCTGACCGGCGTCGTGACCGAAGCGAGCGTGCGGCGCGCCCTGCGCCACCGCATCAAGCCGGCACTGCTGGACCAGAACGAGCGCGCCCTCGCGGCCGGGCAGGCGCTCGCCGTCCCGGAAAGGGTTTGAGCATGCACACCCCATTCGACATGCGCCTGGTTCAGCGGGGCGCGCGCCTGCGCCACAGCCCCTTTTTCGAGGCGACCCAACGCTACGGCGCCAAAGCCTACACGACCTACAACCACATGCTGTTCCCGATCCACTTCGCGGACCTGGAGGACGAGTACTGGCACCTGGTCAACGAGGTGACGCTGTGGGACGTGTCGGTGGAGCGGCAGGTGGAAATCACGGGACCCGATGCGTTCCAATTCACCAATCTGCTGACCCCGCGGGACCTCGCGCGCTGCGCCGTGGGCCAGGGGAAGTACGTCGTCATCACCGCGCCGGACGGCGGCATCGTCAACGATCCCGTGTTGCTGCGCCTGGGCGAGAATCACTTCTGGCTCGCGCTCGCCGACTCGGACGTGCTGTTGTGGGCCATGGGGGTGGCGCTGCACGCCGGGCTGCGAGTCGAGATCCGGGAACCCGACGTCTCACCGCTTCAGATCCAGGGCCCCAAGGCCAAGCCGGTGGTTCAGACCCTGTTCGGCGACCGCGTGCTGCAGCTCCCCTATTATCACTTCGTCGAGACGACGCTGGACGGGATCCCCGTGGTGGTCACCCGCACCGGCTGGAGCGCCGAAGTGGGCTACGAGGTGTACCTGCGCGACGGCAGCCGTGGCGACGAGTTGTGGGAGCGCATCATGGCCGCGGGAAAACCGTACAACATGCGGCCCACCGGGCCGTCCGACATCCGGCGCATCGAGGCCGGGATTCTCAACTGGGGCGCGGACATTACCCTGGAGAACAACGTGTACGAGGTGGGGCTCGAGCGCCTGGTGGACGAGGGTAAGCCAGGCGACTACGTCGGCCGGGATGCCCTGCGGCGGATCAAGGCCCGTGGCGTGACCCACAAGCTCGCCGGTGTCGAGATCGCGGGGGACCCGATCGAGTTCAACCTGACCAAGTGGCCGGTCAGAACCCAGGGCCCGACCGTTGGGCACATCACCTCCGCCATCCACTCACCCCGCCTCAAGAAGAACATCGGCTATGCGATGGTGCCCGTGAGCCTTGCGCAGCCCGGTACGTCCCTCACGGTCTCCGTCCCGGCCGTCGGAGACCGCTCGGCGACGGTGGTGCCGATGCCGTTCATCGACCCGAAGAAGGAAATTCCCAAGGGGTGACATCCGACAGGTCCCGAGCCGGCGTATGTTTGGGAACCCGATCTGAAGAGGCCGGACCATCCTTCCCTATTGGCTCGCGCTACTGCTGCTGATCCCCGTTCGGCCCACGACAGAGACCGCCGTCTTCGCGGGCGGATGCTTCTGGGGCGTGGACGCCGTGTTCAAACACGTCAAGGGCGTGGTCCGCGTGGTTTCGGGGTATGCCGGAGGCAAGGCGGTGACCGCCGACTACGAGAGCGTCAGCACGGGAGCGACGGGGCATGCGGAGTCGGTGGAGGTCACCTTCGACCCGTCACAGATCACTTACACGCAGCTGCTCGAGGTCTTCTTCTCGGTGGCGCACGATCCCACCCAGCTCAACCGCCAGGGACCGGACGAGGGCAGCCAGTACCGGTCGGCGATCTTTTATCTGAACGAGCAGCAGGCCAGAACCGCGCGAGCCTACGTCCAGTCGCTGACCCAGGCACACGCGTACTCATCACCGATCGTGACGCAGGTGGCGGCGCTGGACCGGTTCTATGCGGCGGAGGCGTACCACCAGGATTATCTTGCGCATCACCTGACCCAGCCCTACATCGTGATCAACGACCTGCCGAAGCTGAAGCGACTGCAGGAGAAGTTCCCGACGCTGTACCAACCCTAGGCACGACACATGGCGCTGCCGCTGCGGAGGTGGAAGCGCTTCGACTACCTCACGCACCGCCGAGCTCGCGCTGCTGCAGGCGTACGAACCCGGTCAGCAGCTGATCGGCTTTGCGGCGGCGCAGCGCGCACAGCCTGCGCGCGCCTTCGTGGGTGGACGACTCGAGCTGTGGGGCGGGAACCAGCGGCTGGTGTATGCGCTGTGGCGGGAAGATGGGGCTCGTTTGGAAACCACTGGCCTCGTCGATGCCGTAAGCGGCGAGTTGCTGACGCCGATCACGGCGCAAACCGCCGTCCGCGTCGCCCGCGCCGCCGTCGGCTCAATTGCCCCGCTGGTACGGGTCGAGCGGCTGCTTCGCGGCGACCATTACTTCATGGGCAACGAGCACCGCGGCGCCTTCCCGGTCTATCGCGTGCGATTCGGCGACGAGCGGGCGACGGCCGTGTACGTATCGGAGCGCTCCGGAACGATCCACGCGGTCGCGACCCGAGCCACCCGCATCACGACCTGGCTCGGCACGGTGCCGCACTGGTTGTATTTACAGTGGCTGTACTACGACCACCCCGACGCCTGGACCTGGGTCAACCTGATCCTCCCGGGCGTGGCGGTGCTGCTCGGCCTCACGGGCGTCATCTACGGCGTCTTGCAGCTGTTCCCCCGACGCCACCTGGGTCACTGGCGGATCAGCGGCTATCGCGGCATGTCGTTGTGGCACCACGTCGCCGGCATGGTGTGTGGCCTGCTGGTGCTGACGTGGGCGCTGAGCGGAGTGTTCGAGCTGTTGGGGGCGAGCAGCGAGCCCCGCGCCGGCCAGGCCGAGCAGGTGCGTGGGGGCCCGGTGCAATGGGACGCCATTCGGGTGAGCGAGGCGGCGGCGCTCGCTCGACTGCGGTCGTCCGTCGCCGGGCCGGTGGTTCCCAAGGCGATCGATCTGGTCCAGTTCGACGGCCTCCCCGGGTATGCGTTCCGGCTCGAAGCGGGCCGTACGTACTGGGTCGATGCCCGTAGCGGCGAGCCGCGCGGCGACCTGTCGACCGAGGCGATCCGCCACGCCGCAGAGCGTGTGATGGGACCGGCCGCGCACGCGGTGGCGCTCGAGCGGCTCGGCGCGTACGACACGTACTACTATGCGCGGCACGGCCGCGAGAAGCATCTCCCGGTGTGGCGCGTCAGCTTCGACGACGAGCAGCGCTCGGTGCTGTACCTCGACGCGGTGAGCGGCGTACCCACGGGGTTCGTCGACGCCGATGTTCGAGTGTGGCGCTGGTGGAGGGAGGGGCTGCACGACATCGACTGGCCCGGCCTCAACAACAATCGGCCGTGGTGGGATCTGGTCGTGCTGCCCCTGATGATCGGCGGCACTATCTCGGCCCTCACCGGCGTATGGCTGTTGTTCCGGCGGCTGAAACGGATGACGGGTTGCGGATAGAGCCCCGTTTGTTACGCCAGCCCGAGCCGGTGATGGATGTGGGCCTCCACCGGGGACGTGATGACTCCCCGCGTAACGGCGTCGGCGAGCGCCGCCGTGGCCACGGCGCGATCGGCGTCCAGGCCCCGCTCCCGCAGCTCACCGATAATGCGGGCCAGCCGACCGTCGTAGTCGTCCGACCCGAGCGTTCCCCCATCCACTTCTTGCTTCAGCTTGTCCAGCTCCTTGACGAAGCGCTGGATGGTGATCGGGGTCATGGGACTCGCTTCCATATCTGCCTCCACCCTAATTGAGACGCCGCGCACTCGGCGACGACGAACGCCCCGCCGGGGGCCCGTAGACGACCGGGGGCGTGCAGGTGCACAGAGCGCTGGTCGGTATTGCCCCGAACACCTTGTGCATGACGCTGGACGGCAGCCGATGCGAAATCTGGCTTGGCTCGCTGATGAACCCGCCGCAGTTGTAGCAATGAATGTCGATCATCATCTAACTCCTTGAGGCAGTCGTCGCTCCAGTTTGCGCAAGAAGGAGGGCGCTCGAGGTGCCGCCCCCCTCCAAACTGAACCGTCAGCCTTAGTTGCTCGAGGCAATCTTGTGGAAGGTCGAGTTCGACACTTCATAGGCCTCAACCTTCGGTGTTCCCTCCAGCACCTTCGTCAGGCTCTTCAGCACCTGCGGATAGATGTCCCGGTTATAGCTGTCCGCGTTCTCTTTCCGATCCCACAGGCTGATCGCAACCGCTTCGGAGCGGTCCGCGGCGACGAACGAAATTTCATCCTTGAAGCCATTCTGTTTCCGCAGCAACGGCAGGACATCCTTCTCGAGCGTCTGGGTAAACTCACCAGCCGTGTTGGGCTTCAGATGCATGGTCACATTACGTGAGTACATATCCAACTCCTTAGCTCCAACGTGAACCTATTTCACCAACGGGCACTTCTATGCGTCTGAACGTCTAGACGTCTGTACGCCTAGTTGTTCAGTACATCCCCCCCATGCCGCCACCACCGGGCATCGGGGGCATCTTCTCCTGCTGCTTCTTCTCCACTACCACGCATTCGGTCGTGAGCAGCAGGCCGGCGATGGACGCGGCGTTCTGCAGCGCGGTGCGGGTGACCTTGGTCGGGTCGATGACCCCGGCCAGGACGAGATCTTCATACTCGTCGGTCTGGGCGTTGTAGCCGTAGCTCAGCTTGGTCGACTCCTTCACCTTGCCCACGACGATCGCGCCCTCGGCGCCCGCGTTCTGGACGATCATGCGAATCGGCTCCTCGAGGGCACGCCGCACAATCTCGATGCCGGTCTTTTCATCTTCGTCGCCGCCCCGGGCCTTGTCGAGGACCTTCTGGCACCACAACAGCGCCACACCGCCGCCCGTCACGATCCCTTCCTCGACCGCGGCGCGGGTCGCATGCAGCGCGTCCTCCACACGGGCCTTTTTCTCCTTCATTTCGGTCTCGGTCGCGGCCCCGACGTTGATGACGGCTACACCGCCGGCGAGCTTGGCGAGCCGCTCCTGCAGCTTCTCCTTGTCGTAGTCCGACGTGGACTTTTCGATCGCCGCGCGGATCTGGGCGATGCGGCCCTGGACTTCGGCCGGCTTGCCCTTGCCGCCGATCAGCGTGGTGTTGTCCTTGTCCACCAAGATGCGCTTGACGTGGCCGAGATCGGCGAGCGCGGTGTTCTCGAGCTTGAAGCCCAGCTCCTCGGCAATCACCTTGCCCCCCACGAGGGTCGCAATGTCGGCCAGCATTTCCTTGCGCCGATCCCCGAACCCGGGGGCCTTCACCGCGCAGACCTTGAGTGTGCCGCGCAGCTTGTTCACGACCAGCGTCGCCAGCGCCTCGCCCTCCAGGTCCTCGGCGATCAAGAGCAACGGCTTGCCCGACTGCGCCACCTTCTCG
>JBGQFX010000045.1:0-22558 GCA_041497135.1 Gemmatimonadota bacterium
ACGAAGCAGCAGGTAGATGCGGTCCCGGGGGATCCGACCAGCGGACTAGTCGAGAAGACAATCACTCAGAGCGGGTTCGATCTGTCCGGCGTCGATCTCCTGATGCTCGGCACGCTGCAAAAGAACATCACCTTCGGGTTTGTCGCCACTCTAGAGCCCCCGGAAGTCGGCGTCGAAGCGGCGTTCGTCCGTTTCGACAACCTAGGCAGCTCCCCCTGGGCCAACCTGAAAGTCGGCAAGTTCGAGCTGGACAACCTGTTCTCCGAGAAGCGATTCACCTGGCTCTCGAACAACGGTGGGTCCCTCTTCGCCTACCACTACGTGCCGGTGAACGGCGGCGCCAACTTCGGGATGGGAGACAACCAGATCGGCGCCGAGTTCTCCGGCCATTCGCTCAACAGCTACACGCGCTACAGCGTGTCCCTACTCTCCACCGACGACGGCGAGCCGGGGCTGCTGGGTGGCAAGAGCATGGACGCCCTGTTCACGCTGAATCATGCCGTTGCGACGGGTGGTGGATTGGGGCCGCAACGAATCGGCGTGTTCGGCTATCTCGGCCACCGCCCGACCGTGTTCCAGACGGTCAATGGCGACCCGATTCCCGGCACCGGCTCGGCCAACAAGTCATTCCTCCGGCTCGGGGCGACGGCGCAGGTCTGGCTGGGGAACCTGGAGCTCCTCCCGCTGGTCTCGCATGCGTCCGACAACTCGGCGCTCGCCGGGGGCACACAGAATTCGACGTGGAATACGGCGCTGCTCGAGGCGCATTACATCGCCACGACGCGGCTGATGGTCCAGGGGCGTTACGAGCTCGTGCGGATGTCCAAGCAGAGCGATCCTACGACTCCCAAGACGCTCGGCAACGTTGATGCCTTCGCGGTCGGCGTCCGGGCCTATCCGTTCATGTTCAGCCGCGACGGGATGGCGCTCCACGGCGAGTTCGCGATGACGAAAACGGCCGGCGTGGCCCCCCTTAGCGGGGACGCCGTGTGGGGCCGCAGTGTGCTGTTGGCCTTTGACTTCGTCTTCTGAGAGGAGCCCACAAATGAGACCGCAAACGCGATGGATGTCGCTCGTGTCGGCCTGTGGCGCCGTGCTCCTGCTCGGTGGCGTGACGCCGTCCCCGGCGCAGGAGACGCACGCCGACAGCCGCACCGGACACGCCGCAGCCGGGAAGCCATTGTATCAACGCTATTGCATGGGCTGCCACGGTGTCGATGGCGACGGCCAGGGCGAGAACGCCCAGTGGATCGAACCCAAGCCGCGGGATTTCACGGCGGCGACGTTTAAGTGCCGCTCGACTCCGTCCGGCTCGCTGCCAACGGATCAGGACCTCTACAACTCGGTGGCGCGTGGATTCGTGACCACGAACATGCCGCCGTGGATCGCGCTCATGCCGCAGAACCGCGTGGACCTGGTGTCCTACATCAAGACGTTTTCGCCGCGCTGGACCAGCGACCAGCCCGGCGCGCCGATCACGATTCCGGCTGAGCCGGCGGTAACGGGGGAAGGCATCATGCACGGGCGGGAAATCTTCCAGCGGCTGGAGTGCTGGAAGTGCCACGGCCCCGCCGGTCACGGCGACGGGCCGTCCGCCTCGACATTGACCGACAGCAAGGACAATCCGATCCGGCCGTATAATTTCTCGACCGGCTCGCGCTTCAAGTGTGGCAGCACCAATCAGGACCTGTACCGCATTTTCATGACGGGAGTCGATGGCACGCCGATGCCCTCGTTTGCCGACAATCTCCAGCCGGCGGATGCCTGGGACCTCGTGCACTTCCTGCGGACGCTGCAGCCGCTCAACACGCAGGAAGCCATGACTTGGAAGGCCTGGTTGATGGCCCACCCCGGCCAGCTCAAGCCGATCGGCCCGGATGGAGGTGGACAATGACGATGACGCGGTATCGGCGTCCTTTGGCCTGGGCGGGCGTCCTGGCGGCGTTGTCGGTGTTTGCCGCCGGGGCGCGGGGCGGGCGCCCGGAGCGCGCCGGTTCGATCAGCGGGACCGTGACTTATACGGGGACGCCGCCCAAGATGCGGCCGATCGACATGAGCAAGGAGCCAACCTGCGCCAGCCAGCACGCGACGCCGGTCATGACCGAAACCGTCGTGAGCGGGCCGGGCAATTCGGTGCAATACGCTGTGGTGTACATCTCGGCGGGCGGCACGACCGCTCCGGCGCCCACCGTGGCGGTGCGCTACGACCAGAAGGGCTGCCAGTACATCCCGCACGTGGCAGTGCTGCAGCCGGGGCAGCCGCTCGAGATTTACAACAACGATCAGACGTCGCACAACATTCATCCGCTCGCCAAGCTGAACCCCGAGTGGAACAAGTCGCAGCCACCCGGGTCGCCGGCGATCCACGCCAGCTACGACAAGCCGGAGTTCATCGCCGTGAAGTGCAACGTGCACCCCTGGATGCATGGGTATTTCGCGGTGCTGGCGACGTCGCACTACGCGGTGACGGGCAACGACGGGAAGTTCAGCCTCTCGGGCCTGCCGCCCGGGAAATACACCGTCACGGCGTGGCACGAGCGCTTCGGCACCCAGAGCCAGGAGTTGACGGTGAGCGAGGCCGGGACCGCGACGGCGAATTTCGTCTTCAAAGCCCTGCCGTACTGAGCGGGAGGCCGACCGTGGGCAAACTGTTCGCCGGTCTGCTGACGATCATCACGATCGTGTCGGCCACGATCTTTATCCGGCACACCTGGTGGATGCCGCCGGACATCTCCGCGCACGGCGCCCGCATCGATCACCAACTCGCCGAGACGATGACCGCGTCGGGTGTGCTGTTCGTGCTCGCGCAGCTGGTGCTGGCGGCGTTCGTGTGGCGCTACGGCGACCGCAAGGGCGCACCCGCGGTCAAGCGGTTTCCGGGTGGGGCGACGCCGATGGTGGTGCTGGCCTCGATCCTCGTGGGCGTCGAGATCCTGACGCTCACGCTGGTCGGGTCAAAAGTGTGGGCCGGCATCTACCAGTCCCCGCCCGATCCGGGGTCGCTCCACATCGATGTCCAGGGCGAGCAGTTCGCTTTCTATTTCCGCTACGCCGGCGCGGACGGCGCCTTCGGCGGCATCCACCCCGACCTGATCGACGACGCGAACGGCAACTTCTTCGGCCTGGATCCTGCCAACGACACCACCGCGCGGGACGACATCGTGGCGGGGACGCTGGCCATTCCGGTCAACCAGCCGATCCTGCTCTCCATGCACGCCAAGGACGTGGGGCACGCGTTCTACGTGCCGGAGCTGCGCATCCAGCAGGACTTCGTGCCGGGTCTCGTGATCCCACTGCATTTCACCGCCATCCGCACGGGCAGATTCGAGCTCGTGTGCACACAACTGTGCGGACTCGGGCACTACACCATGCGCGCCTATGTCGAAGTGATGCCCCGGGACCAGTTCGATCAATGGCTTAAAGACCAGGCGGGACAGTGACCACGACGTCGCCCCCCCCCGCGGCCACGCATCATCACGCGCCTCCGCAGGGCTTCTGGCGCAAGTACGTCTTCAGCCTCGATCACAAGGTGATCGGGAAGCAGTACCTGGGCCTGGCCCTGGTGGCCGTGGTCACCGGGATGGTGCTGTCCTGGCTGATGCGGCTGCACCTCGCCTATCCGGACATGCACATCCCCGGGTTGGGCGTCATGACGCCCGAGTACTACCTCTCGCTCATGACCATGCACGGCACGATCATGGTGTTCTTCGTGCTGACGACGGCGCCGTTCGCGGGGTTCGGGAATTTCGTGCTCCCGATCCAGGTGGGCGCCGAGGACATGGCGTTCCCGCGCTTCAACATGATGTCGTTCTGGGTGACGTTCCTTGCGTTCCTTGTCTTGGTCACGGCCTTCTTCGTCCCCGAGGGAGCGCCGCTCTCGGGCTGGACGGCCTACGCACCGCTCAGCGCGGTCGGCAAGGACGCCGGACCCGGCCAGGGTCTGGGGCAGACGCTGTGGGGCATCTCGATTGCCCTCTTCTGCATCGGCCAGCTGCTCGGCGCGCTGAACTTCATCGCGACGACGCTCGACCTGCGGACCAAGGGCATGACGCTCGCCCGCCTTCCCTACTCCACGTGGGCGTGGTTCATCACGTCGGTGATCGGGCTGATCGCGTTCTCAGTGCTGCTGCCCGCCTGCATCCTGCTCATCCTCGACCGCGTGGCCGGGACCAGCTTTTTCATTCCCGCCGGATTGGTGATCAGCGACCGGTTGCAGCCTCACACGGGGGGCTCGCCGCTCCTGTGGCAGCACTTGTTCTGGTTCTTCGGCCACCCGGAGGTGTACATCGCCATCCTGCCGGGGTTCGGCATCGTATCCCACATCCTCTCGCCATCTGCCCGCAAGCCATTGCTGGGTCCACGCGTGTTCATCGGCTGCCTGGCCGCGATCGGCCTCCTCAGCTACACCGTGTGGGGCCATCACATGTTCCTGAGCGGCATGAACCCGTTCTCGGCGACCTTGTTCTCGGTGCCGACGCTCATCATCACGATTCCCGCCACCATCGTCACGCTTCTGTGGATCGGCACGCTGTACGGCTCGAAGCTGCGCTTCACCACGGCGGCCCTGTTCTGCCTCGGGTTCCTCTCGGTGTTCGTCAGCGGCGGGATCAGCGGCTTCTTCCTGGCGCAGCCGTCCATCGACATCTATCTGCACGGCACCTATTTCGTCGTGGGGCACTTCCATTTCGTCATGGGGGTGGCCGCCATGTTCGGCATCTTCGCGGGAACCTATTTCTGGTTCCCGAAGATGTTCGGCCGCATGATGAACGAGACTCTGGGCAAGGTGCATTTCATCCTGACGTTCATCGGCGTCTACTGCATCTTCATGCCGATGCACTATCTCGGCCTGCACGGCGATGTGCGCCGCTACTCGGCGTTCACCGACGACTACATGAAGGGGTCGATCCCGCTGCACCGCTTCATCACGATCGCCGCGTTGTTCACCGGCGCCGTGCAGCTGCTGTTCTTCTACAACCTGATCCGCAGCCGCTTCCGCGGTCCGCCCACCACCGAGAATCCGTGGCAGGCGACGACCCTCGAATGGACGACGAGCTCGCCGCCACCGTTCGACAACTTCGGCGGCCACCTACCGACCGTCTATCGCGGCCCCAATGAGTACGGAGTCGAGGGCCCGCGGGGCGACTACGTCATGCAGACCGATCCCCCGAGCGCCGCACGCTGATGGACGGCGTCACCCTGCGCCATCCCGTGGTGCCGGCTCGGACCGGCGTGTGGGCCGGCATCGCCGCCATCACCATGATGTTCGCGGCGTTCCTCAGCGCGCTGCTGGTGCGCCAGGGCGAGGCGGACTGGGTGCGCGTGGAGCTGCCGCCGATCCTGTACGCCAACACGCTGCTGCTCCTGGCGAGCAGCGCGACCCTCGAGCGCGCCCGGGCGCGTCCCGGAACGCCGAGCAGTCGCTGGCTCTCCCTCACCCTGGCGCTCGGCCTGCTGTTCGTCGCCGGTCAGATTCTGGCATGGCGCGCCCTCGCCGCCCAAGGCTTGTTTCTGGCCACGAGTCCCGCCAGCGCGTTCTTCTACCTGCTCACGGCGGTGCATGGCACGCATCTCCTGGGCGGCATCGCCGCCCTGGTGTACGTCCGGCGCCGCGCGCAGCGCGATCCCGGCCCAGGGGCGGTCGGCGCGCTCGGGGCGGCGAGCGGATACTGGCATTTCCTGACCGCTTTGTGGGTGTGCCTGCTGCTGATCCTGACGCTGCGACTGTAACCCAGCCGGAGGACACGACGTGGCTGAATCGGTGGTGAGCACGGCGCACGAGCACGAGGCGTCTCCGTTGGGGATTCCGTCGAAGAAGCTGGCGATGTGGCTGTTCATCATGGCCGATTCTGCGACGTTCGGCGCCATCCTGTTCGCGTACGGCTACGTGCGCCTCGGGTCACCGAACTGGACCCGCCCGTTCGCCTTCCTGCCGAGCATTCTGAACGCCCTCGTGATGACGGTAGTGCTGTTGACGAGCAGCCTGACCATGCTGGCTGCCGTCGCCGCCGCCCATGCCGGCCGCCGCAGCGCCGCCGTGCGCTGGATGGGCGTCACGGCGCTGCTCGGCGCCGTGTTCGCCGGCCTGCATCTGCGCGAGTGGTTCAGCATGTTCCACGCCGGCTGGGGGCCGGCCACGAATCCGCTGGGCGGCTCGACCCTCTTCGGAGCGACGTTCTTCGGGATCACGGGTCTGCACCTGTTGCACGTCACCTGCGGTGTGCTGGCGATTCTGGTGATCGCCACGATGGTGCGTCGCGGGAAGCTGACTGCAGTACACGTCGAGACGACCGGGTTGTATTGGCACTTTGTCGACCTCGTGTGGATGTTCGTGTTCCCGCTGGTCTACCTGATGAACGCACGTTGACGCGACCGAGCGAGCGAGCACCCATGACGGCTACGGAATCGCGACCGGGTCCTTCGATGAAGGTGTACGTCCTCGTCTGGCTCGGGTTGATCTTCATCGTCGGCGCCGAGGTGCTCCTGGCCTACGCGCACCTGCGTACTCCCGTGCTGGTAGGCTCGTTGCTCGCGCTTGCGGTGCTCGAAGCCGGCGCGGCCCTGCTCTTCTTCATGCATCTCAAGTACGAGCGCCCCACGCTGTTCTGGAGCCTCATCCCGGCGTTGATCTTCGTCCTGGTCCTCATGGATCACCTGTGGCCGGACGCGTTGCGGCTCACCTCCCTGCGGGCGCCCTAGTGCCGTTCCAACCATTCACGCCCGGCAGAACACCGGTTTGGGACACACGTACGTGCTATTCTGCGCTCCACCTGCTTCGGGGCAACAAGTTGGAACGGCACTAGCGATGTCGCACCGGATGGCGGATCTGCTGATCGGCATGGTGATCATGACCGTGCTGGCGTTCGGCGTGTGTATGGGGATCGTCCTCCTGGCATACCGGAAGCGGAATCAGACCGGCCAGGAGTAGCCCTCACACTTTCGTCACACCTGCCGCGTTGTCCGGCGCGCGCTACACGGGACGTATTCCCCCGAACAAGGCCCGGCACCCACATGCTCACCCCACCCCGTTTGACGTTCGATCTCCTGCTGGCTCTGGGGGTCCTCAGCTCCCCCGGTAGCGTCGTGATCCGTGACGATCGGGCCGACGCCGACGCGCTGCGCCTGGCCCAGCCGTTCGATGCGGCCGGCCGGGTACTGGCCGATGGCGGGTGCACCCTGATCGCCCCGACCTGGGTCGTCACCGCGGCTCACGTCGCGGCAGGGATCCGGCCCGGTAGCCTGATCCAGGTCGGTCCCCGGACATACTCAGTGAAGCGAACGGTCATTCACCCTGAGGGCACCGCCCCGGAGGGGATGCCACCCGAAGTCGATATGGCCCTGGTGGAACTTGCGGAGCCGGTGCAAGACATCGCCCCAGCGGTGCTGTATCGCGGAAGCGACGAACTGGGCAAGACACTCTTCATCGTCGGCTATGGAGACTACGGCACTCCGAGCGCTGGGCTGCGCCACACCGACGGCAGACGGCGCGCAGTCACGAACATCGTCGATGATGCCGGCCCGCGGCGCATCTTCATGCGCTTCGACGCGCCGCCCGGCGGAACGCAGTACGAGGGGGTCGGCGGCCCGGGAGACAGCGGCGGACCGGCGTTGCTCCAGGAAGGCGGCAAGATCTGGCTGGTGGGCGTCAGCTCGGCGTCGATGAACGGCCGGCCGGGCCAGTACGGCGTGACCGATGTGTACACGCGGGTCAGTTCTTACGTGCAGTGGATCGATCAGATCATTGCGGGGAGGTGACGGCCGCGGCGTGAATCCGACCTTCTTCAAGACTCCCGCCGCCTTCCGCGCCTGGCTCTCGCGCCATCATCGCCGAGCCAAGGCGCTGCGGGTCGGTTTCCACAAGAAAGGCAGCGGCAAGCCGAGCATCACCTGGCCGGAGGCGGTGGACGAGGCTCTCTGTTTCGGCTGGATCGACGGGATTCGCCACCGCTTGGACGACTTCCGCTACACGATTCGGTTCACCCCGCGGCAGCCCGGCAGCACTTGGAGCGTGGTCAACCTGAAGCGCGTCCGGGTGCTGAAGAAACGGGGGCGGATGCGCCCGGCCGGGCTCGCGCTGTTCGTGAATCGCGACCCCAGGAAATCAGGGCTCTACTCCTTCGAGCAGCGACGAAACATCAAGCTGACCCCCCGCCTCGAGCAGGTGTTGCGGGCCAACCGGAAGGCCTGGGCGCATTTTCGGGCCCAGGCGCCGTGGTACCAGCGCACCGCGAGCTTCTGGGTGATGAGCGCCAAGCAGGAAGCGACCCGGCTGCGCCGCTTGGCGACCCTGATCGCGAGCTCCGCGCTAGGACAAGCGGTCCCCCCGCTGACCCGGCGATAGGGAGTAAACCATCGCCCCGACGACGGCATCCCAACTTCGACCTGGTGTTACATCACGCTAAGGACCTGGGGGGACCCGATGATCCGACATACCACGCTATCCATTATGGCGCTTCTGACGACGCTGACCACCACGCATGCCGGAGGCTGGGCGGTGATCACCGTGGACGAGCTCCCCAACGACATCGTCGTGGGGCGTCCGGTCACGTTGAACTACTCGGTGCGGCAGCACGGCCGCACGCTCCTCAGCGGCCTGCGGGGGAGCATCGAAGCCCTGGCAGCGGGCCAGACGATCCACGAGGCGGCGTCTGCCGGCATGGATGCGGGCCAGTACTCCGTGACGTTCACGCTGCCCCGCCCGGGGTCGTGGACAATCACGATCCGTTCGGGCTTTGGAAACAACCAGGTCACCCTGGTACCCGTCCCGGTCGTGAACCCGGGCCGCAGTGCCCCTCCGCTGGCGGCGGCCGACCGCGGACTGCGGCTGTTCGTGGCCAAGGGGTGCGTCACCTGTCACGTCCACCCGGACGTGACGGGAAGTGGCGAGGTCAAGGTTGGGCCCGACCTCGGCGGACGGCGGTTCGCAGCGGACTACCTGCAGCGCTTTCTCGCCGATCCGAATATCGCGACGACACGCGGCCCGGGTGGATTCGAGATGCCCGACCTGAAACTCGACCCCCAGGAGATCGCGTCGCTCGTGGCGTTCATCAACGGCGAGCGCCAAACCGCCACCTCGGGCGAGTGAGCTTGGCGCCGGACGGCGCCCTGTCGCATCCGCCCGAGCAACACTAGCGTCCAGCCATGATCAGCCGCCTCTGGCATGGCTGGACGACGCCCGCCAACGCCGACGCCTACGAGCAGCTGCTGCGAGAAGAGATCTTCACCGGCATCACCGCACGTCACATGCCCGGCTTCTTGGGTATCGATCTGTTGCGCCGCCCGGCCGGAGCGACGGTCGAGTTCGTCACCATCATGTGGTTCGACTCGCTGGACGCGGTCCGGGTGTTCGCCGGTGCCGACTACGAGGTCGCCGTCGTGCCCCCCGCCGCGCGCCGCCTGCTCGGCGCACTACGACGTCCGGGAGCGCCGCGCGGCGCCCTGATTCCCCAACGACCCTCCGCCGGCTAGCGCCATTCCAACCGTAATGGCTGTCGGCTTGCGTACGCTGCTTTCGGCATGTTGCGAATCACGTTGGAACGGCACTAGCGTTAGCGAACCCATCCATCTCAATCTCACCCAGGAGACCCCATGCGTAGGCTGGCGACGGCGTTTGGAATGGCGACGATGCTCACAGCGGCTTGTGGCAAGGGCGAGCGTCAGACTCCGCAGTCATCCGGGACGGCATCCGCTGCCGCCGGTTCGCCAGCCGCGCTGATGGATCCCCAATCCACCGAGATGCGCGCCGACGCTCCCGCCAGCTACCGGGCGCGCTTTGAGACGAGCGCGGGCAGCTTCGTGGTCGAGGTCACGCGCGCCTGGGCCCCCGACGGCGCCGACCGGTTCTACAACCTCGTGCGCCACGGGTTCTTCGACGGGACGCGATTCTTCCGCGTCGTCCCTGGTTTCATGGTGCAGTTCGGACTATCCGGCGCTGCGGACATCTCGGCGCGCTGGCGCGAGGCCACCATCCCGGACGATCCAGTCCTGCAGCACAACACCCGCGGCACGCTGACGTTCGCGACGGCCGGACCGAATTCCCGAACCACCCAAATGTTCATCAACTTTGGCGATAATACGCGGCTTGACGCGATGGGATTCGCGCCCTTGGGCCGCGTGGTGGAAGGGATGGACGCCGTCGATCGCATCTACGCTGCGTACGGCGAAGCACCCAATCAAGGTTTGATCCAGATGCGGGGCAACGCCTATCTGGCCGCCCAGTTCCCGAAACTCGACACGATCGCCCGGGCGACGATCGTCACGCCGTAGCGCGACGCGTCTCAGCGAACGATGAGCTGACCGCGCAGGCGGAGGTCCTTCGACGACGCGCCGATCAGGACCCGGAACGCGCCGGGCTCGACCACTCAGTGCCGGTCGCGGTCCAGCATGCGCAACGACTCGGGACCGAGCATGAACTCGACCTCGCGCTCCTCGGCCGGCTCGAGATGAATCCGTTGGAATCCGCGCAACGCGTGCACTGGTCGCGCCACTGAGGCGAGCTCGTCGTGGATGTAGAGTTGAACGACTTCGTCCCCGGCGCGCTCGCCGACGTTCCGGATGCGACAGCGCACCACCGCGCTGTCCGCGGATCCGATCACCCCGGGCTCGATCACCAGTCCCGAGTAGGCGAACGTCGTGTACGACAGCCCGAAGCCGAACGGGAACAACGGCTGGCCGGTGAGGTCGACGTAGTCATCGCCACGGCCGGTGGGCTTGTGGTCGTACGTGAGCGGTAGCTGACCCTCTGCGATCGGGAAGGTGATGGGAAGCCGCCCGGCCGGAACCACCTCGCCAAACAGCGCGTCCGCGACCGCCGTCCCCCCGGCCTCGCCCGGGGTACCACGCATCGAGGACGCCGTCCACCCGCTCGAGCCATCCGGACATGGTGACGGCACTGCCGGCGACCAGTACGACGACCACGGGTGTTCCCGTGGCGGCGACCGCTCGAATCAAATCGACCTGATGTCCCGGCAGGCCCAGGAAGGCTCGGTCCCGAAACTCTCCCTCCTCGATGCCCGCCACCACGATCGCCGCGTCGCTCGCGTGGGCCGCGGCGACGGCGCTGTCGATCCCGACCCGCCCGGGGTCGCCGTCGCCAGCTTCCCAGACGAGCTGCAGGTGAGTGTTACCCGTGGTTTCGAAATACTCGAGCCGCAGGTCGTGGCGGGTACCTGGCGGCAACCGCACGGCCGCCATGGCGACGCCCGATAACCGCTTGTGCCAGGCGTCGATCAACAGATGGCCGTCCAGGGACAGGCGATGGCCGTCGCTCCCTACCACGCCGAGCCGCTGGACCCCGCCGGCCGGGGCGGTGAGGGTGCCGGCCCAGCGCACCGAATACCAGTCCCGCGCGATCCCCGGGCCCGGGGAGCTGAGCGTCCAGGTGAAATCGATCTGTGAGTCGGGGCGCACCATCCGTGGAGTGCCGGCGGGCGAAATGTTGTCGAAATACTCGCCTTGCAACGACAGCTGCCGGGAGGGGATGACCGTGTAGATCTGACTGTTACGCCCCGGGCCCGCGACATATCGTAGCTTGGCCGCACGGCCGAGCTTCGAGCGGATCCCCTCCAGGATCGACACCACCTGGATCCCGGGACCGCTGTATCCGCCCAGCCGCGGGATGGCGGCATCGGGCCCGATCACGGTCACCGCGCGCAGCGTGCGGCGCAGCGGCAGGACGCGGTGAGCGTTTTTCAGCAGCACGATCCCCTCTCGGGCCGCATCGAGCGCCAGCGCACGGTGGTCCGGATGGCCGTTCCACACAGCCGCGCTGTCGATGTCCACGTACGGTTGCTCGAACAGGCCGAGCTCGAACTTGACGCGCAACACCCGACCCACGGCCGCATCGATCACCGAGTCGGGAATCATCCCGGTTCGAAACGCTTCCCGATAGGGCCGGTACTGCTCGTAAGCAGACTGGAAGATCACGTCGAGCCCGGCCATCCAGGCATGCTTCGCGGCCGTCGGCGTGTCGGGCTCCGTCATCTGCAGCACGGTGGCTCCCCCGGTCGCGGCGGCGTCGGAAATCGTGAAGCCCTCGAATCCCCATCCGCGCTTCAGGATGTCGGTCAGAAGCCAGCGAATGGGGCAATGAACGCCCGGCCCATCACCGCAGCGAGATATGGATCCTCGCCGTAGGTCTCCTCCACGCGCCCCCAGCGCACGTCCCGCGCCAGGTTCAAGACCGGCGACAACACCTGGCGCACCCCGCGACTGCCGGCCTCGCGCGCCACCGCAGTCGCTACCCGTCCCATGAGCGCCGTGTCCCACGTTGCCGCGAGCGCAATCGCCTGCGGGAACGCCGTCGCGCCGGGCCGCACCAGACCGTGCAAAGCCTCGTCGAACGGGATGATCGGGATGCCCAGCCGCGTGCGCGCGAGGAAATAGTGCTGGATGGCATTGATACGCTCGGCGTGGGCGCGCGCGCCCTCACCCCTGGGCGCGGCGACCTGCAGGCCGAACAGCCCGTGCGAGTAATCGTGGGCCGAATCGCTCAGATCGCCGGGCATCATGAAGAGCTGCCAGAACTTCTCCTCGAGTGTCATGCGGCCGATGAGATCGCGTACCCGCTCGGCGACGGGTAGCCGCGTGTCACGATACAAGGCAGTGGATTGGGCCGCGACCGATGCGGGCAGCGCAAGAAGCGACAACAGGAGTGGTCCGAGACGATCCACGCCGCAACGCATGACGGCGGCGACCCGGCAGCTAGTGACACCCCGCACGCAAGGCCGCAACAAACGCAACGCCTTCGGTGTAATTGACGGCAAACAAGGAGGGAACGATGAAGCTCACAATCGAGATCGTCGTGGCCGTATTCGTCGGGATAACGGCATCGGCGCGAGCCCAGAGTGGGATCGGTCTCAAGGGCGGGTTATCCTATGGCGACGTGTCCAACCGCGGCATCCTTCCCGGCAACCTCAACACGCGGACCGGTTTCGCGTTTGGCCTCGCGTATGCCTCCGGGGGCCTTCTGGGGTTGGGAGTCGAGGGGCTCTACGCGCAGCGCGGCGTGACCAGTAGCACGAGCGGCGCTTCCCGGAAGCTCGACTACATCGACGTGCCGGGGTACGTGCGAGCCATGTTCCCACTGCCGGGCCTCGCACCGTTCGCCTACGCCGGCCCACAGGTTTCGATCGAGCTGCACTGCAACGCCGGCGGCGGCTCCTGCCCCAGCGGCCGCCCCAAACTGACCACAGCCGCCGTGATCGGCGGCGGGATCCGCTTTGGGAGCCACCGTGCGTTGTCGCTGGAAGGCCGATACGTCTACGGCCTCACCGACCTCAAGCTGAGCACCGTCACAAGTTCCGCGAGCTACAAGACCCGTTCCTTCCTGATTCTCGCCGGACTCAGCTTCTAACCCGATCGCATGCGTTCGGACAGCCGCGGGTCCCTCCCCGCGGCTGTGCGCCGTATTTGCGGCCGGTGGGCAGGGCCGATACCATTGCTGCGGTCCCATCCTGTCATCCCTCATCGGAGACGCCTCATGTCGACCAACCAACTGATTTGGTTTCTGCTCATCGGGCTCGTCGCCGGCTGGCTCGCCGGAAAGGTCATGCGCGGAGTGGGCTACGGCATCGTCGGGGACCTCATCGTCGGCGTCCTGGGCGCGTTCCTGGGTGGCTGGCTGTTCGGCGTGCTTGGCATCGGAATCGGCGGTCTGGTCGGGGCGCTCATCACCGCGTTCGTCGGCGCCATCATCCTGGTCTGGCTGTTGCGCCTGGTAAAGCGCGCGTGATCGGTCTGACCGGCCTGCTGCTCGTCGCGGCCGCGCAGCGCCCTCCGGCCGCCGACTCAGTGGACCGGTTCGTCATCGCCGAGATGCGCCGCCAGCGGGTCCCCGGACTCAGCTTGGCGGTCATCTCGCGCGGCCGGGTGATCAAGGCGCGCGGCTACGGGTTCGCCAACGTGGAGCTGCACGTCCCGGCGACGGACAGCACCATGTTCCAGTCCGGCTCGGTGGGCAAGCAGTTCACTGCGGCGGGGATCCTCCTGCTCGTGGAAGACGGCAAGCTCGAGCTGGATGACGCGATCATCAAATACCTACCCGAGGGTGAGCGGGCCTGGCACGGGGTGACGGTGCGACACCTGCTGACGCACACCTCGGGTATCCCCGAGTACGAGGAATCCGACAGCGCGCCGGTCGACCTGCGGCACGACTACACCGAAGACAGCCTCGTCAAACTCGCGGCCGGACTGCCACTCGACTTCCCTCCCGGGACGCACTGGAGCTACAGCAACACCGGCTTCATGCTGCTCGGCGTGATCATCCATCGGGTCTCGGGGATGTTTTACGGCGACTGGCTCGCCCAGCGCGTGTTCCGGCCGCTGGGGATGCGGACGGCGCGCGTGATCAGCGAAGCCGACATCGTCGCGAACCGGGCCGCGGGGTACCGGCTCGTGGACGGCCAGATCAAGAATCAGGAATGGGTGGCCCCCTCTCTCAACACCACCGCCGACGGCGCCCTTTATCTCAGCGCCCGCGACATGGTGGCCTGGGACCGCGGACTCACCGAGGGCCGCCTGCTCACGCCCAAGAGTCGCGCCGCAATGTGGACGCCTGCCAGGCTCAAGGACGATGGCAGCGTCGATTACGGCTTCGGCTGGTCCGTGGCCCCGTACCGCGGCCACCGCGCCATCGGCCACACCGGGTTCTGGCAGGGGTTCAAGGCGATGATCCAGCGGTTCCCCGACGACAGCCTGACCGTGATCCTGTTCGCGAACCTGGCCGGTGCGCTGCAGCGACCCCTCGTGTACGGGGTGGCCGGGATGTACCGCCGGGCGCTCGCTCCGCCCTTCGCGCTGCCCGCCGATTCCGGTGCGACCGCGGCTGCCCGCTACGTCGCATTCCTCCACACGCTCGGCGGCGGGGCCGATTCATCCGGGATGACCGCCGTGCGGGGCTTCACCACCACGCTGCTGGAGGCGTCGCGACGGGACCTGGCGCAACTGGCAGATTCGAGCCGCACAGCCACCTTCCACGGTTGCGATGCGGTCGCCCGGTTGAGCGTCGAGCGGCACGGCGCGCCGGTTGCGCGATCGTGCTACGTCGACTTCGCCGCGATAGACGGCCCCACGCTGGTCACCTTCTGGCTCACCACCAAGGGCGAGGTGGCCGACGTGTCGAGCTTCAGCCACTAGGGTCAGCTAGCCGGGTCGATACTCTCCCCACTCTGCCCGGAACACATCGCTGATCTCCCCCACCGTCGCCCGCGCCCGCACCGCCTCCAAGATCGGCGTCATGAGCGGTGCATCGGGCGCTTGGGTCGCGGCCCGGAGCCGGGCCAGCGCTCGCTCGAGGCTTCCTGCATCCCGCTTGGCCCGGGTTTCGGCCAGGCGGCGAAGCTGCGTCTGCGCCAACGCCCCGTAGTCCGGCGCCGGAACGGTCGGCGCGCGCTGATCGTCGGCGTACCGGTTCACTCCAACCACGACATCCTCTCCCGTTTCGACCCGCCGCTGCCGCTCATAGGCGCTGCGCGCGATCGCCTCCTGGAAATACCCCTGCTCGATTGCCCGTGCGGCGCCGCCGCGAGCCTCCGCCTCGGTCAGCAGCCCCAGCGCCTCCCGCTCCATCTGGTCGGTGAGGGCCTCGACGTAGTAGCTGCCGCCCGTCGGATCTACGATCTCGGGGACGCCGGTCTCGTGGGCCAGGAGTTGTTGGGTCCGCAAGGCAATGGTGGCGCTCATCTGGGTGGGCAGGGCGAGCGCTTCATCGTACGCGTTGGTGTGCAGGGACTGCGTGCCGCCCAGCACGGCCGCCAGCGCCTGAATCGCCACGCGCACGACGTTGTTCATCGGTTGCTGCGCGGTGAGCGTGGCACCGCCGGTCTGCGTATGAAATCGGAGCCGGCACGCATCGTCGCTCGCCCCGAACCGCTCGCGCATGAGCCGAGCCCACAGCCGGCGCGCGGCGCGGAACTTGGCCACCTCCTCGAACAGGTCGGTGTAGCCGGCGAAGAAGAACGACAGGCGCGGGGCGAACCCGTTGACGTCCAGACCGGCCGCCACCGCGCGCCGCACGTACTCCATGCCGTCGGCGAACGTAAACGCCAGCTCCTGGGATGCGGTGGCCCCCGCTTCGCGGATGTGATAACCGGAGATCGATATCGGATTGAACTTCATCCGCTCATCCGCGACGTAGCGGAACACGTCCACCACGAGACGCAACGACGGCTCGGGCGGATAAATGTAGGTGCCGCGGGCGATGTACTCTTTCAGGATGTCGTTCTGGACCGTGCCCTGAAGCTGCGCCACGGGGACCCCCTGCTCCTCCCCGACCACCACGTACATGGCCAGCAGGATCGCGGCGGTGGCGTTGATCGTCATCGAGGTGGAAACCTGGTCGAGCGGAATCCCGTGGAACAGCCGTTCCAGGTCGTCCACCGTGTCGATCGCGACGCCGGCACGGCCGACTTCGCCTTCAGCCATGGGGTGATCGGAATCGTATCCCATCTGGGTGGGCAGATCGAACGCGACCGACAACCCCGTCTGGCCTGCGTCGAGCAGATGATGGAACCGCGCGTTGGTCTCTTCCGCCGTTCCGAATCCCGCGTACTGCCGCATGGTCCAGAGGCGGCCTCGGTACATCGTGGAGTGGACGCCGCGGGTGAACGGAAACGTTCCCGGGGCGCCGAGGTCCGTGGCGGGATCCCCGGACCAGCCCGCCGGGCCGTACAGCGGCCGGCGCTCACTCATGCCCGGGCTGCTCCTCCCGCAGCACGCGCGATGTGAATTCGACGTCCTGCTTGCTGCCGATCACGAGCGGTACGCGCTGATGCAGGGTTACGGGCCTGATGTCCAGAATCGGACGCCATCCGTCGGTGGCGAGTCCTCCGGCGTGCTCCGCCACCATCGCCAGCGGCGCCGCCTCGTACAGCAGCCGGAGCTTGCCCTGAGGCGACTTACTGTCGGCGGGATAGAGAAAGATGCCCCCCGAGAGCAGGTTGCGGTGAAAATCGGCGACCAGCGATCCCACGTACCGGGCGTTCCGCGCGGCAATCCCGTCTCCCGGCGCGCCGTTCTTGAACGCGGCGACCGCCCGGTGCACTCCAGGCGACCAGCGATTCCAGTTGCTTTCGTTCACGCTGTAGTACTTCCCCACCGGTGGTGTCGCGATGTGGGGATGCGACAGGAGGAACTCACCGATGGACGGGTCGAGGGTAAAGCCGTGCACCCCCTTGCCCGTCGTATACACGAGCACCGTGCTCGAGCCGTAGAGGATGTATCCCGCGGCCACCTGCGTCCGACCGGGCTGGAGGCAATCCTCGAGCGTCCCCGGCCCGCCCTCCGGCGTGAGCCGGCGATGGATCGAGAAAATCGTGCCGATCGGGACGTTGACGTCGATGTTGCTCGATCCATCGAGCGGGTCGTAGAGCAGGACGTACTTGCCTACCGGCAGGCCCTCGGGTACCGGCACCGGCTCCTCGTCCTCCTCGGAGGCGAGCACGCAGGTGCGCCCGGTATGCTGCACGCTGTTCCGCACCGTGTCGTTCGCGAACACGTCGAGCTTCTGCTGCAGCTCCCCCTGGACGTTGGTGGTGTCCAGCTCGCCCAGGATGTCGGACAGCCCCGCGCGTCGGACGTTGCGGGAAATGATCTTGGCCGCGAGACAGATGTCGTACAGGAGGTTGGACAGCTCGCCCGTCGCCTCGGGGAAGAAGCGGCGCTCCTGCTCGATGATGAATCGCTCAATGGTGACGACGGAAGTCGAGCTGTCCACGGTGGCCGTCAGAGGTGAAGGTGATGGTGCCGAGCCGGTCGGTCCGCAACGTCTCTATGTGGTGGCGCCCCAGCCGCTCGAGCACCTCGGGCGTCGGGTGACCGTAGCTGTTGTGCGCCCCCACGCTGATCACCGCTTCGTCGGGCGACAGCTCCTCGAGCCACGCATCGGACGTCGCGGTGCGGCTGCCGTGGTGTCCTACCTTGAGCAGGTCTACATGACCCACCCGCCCGTGCAGCCGCGCCTCGACCGGAAGCCCGGCGTCGGCCTGGAACAGCAGCCGGGTCGCGCCATAACTCACGAGCAGCACCACGCCGTGCTCGTTCACGTCCACCGGCTGGGCCATCCAGACGCTGTCGGGGCTCAGCACCTGTAAGGTCACCCCGTCCAGCTCCACCCGGTCGCCGGCGCGCGCCGGGTGCCACGTGGCCGCATCACGCTCGACGTCCGCCAGGAATTCCAGATACAGCGGCCGGCCGAGCGGCTCGCCCGGCTCGAGCACGATTTGGGCCGGCAGCGCTTCGATCACCGCCGGCAATCCGCCCAAGTGGTCCGCGTCGCCGTGCGTCGCCACCACGAGCGCCAGGGCGCTCACACCTAGGCGCCGCAGGAACGGCAACACCACTCGCCGACCCGCATCGCCCTGCGGCGTGCGCGGCCCGCCGTCGATCAGTACCCAGTGTCCCGCGGGCGTCCGCAGCACCGCTGCGTCCCCCTGACCGACATCGAGAAAATGTACGGTGAGGACGCCGTCCCTGTCACGGGGCGCGCGGAACAGGAGGCTGCCCCAGCTCGCGACGGCGACGACGAATGCGACGCGAGCCGCCACCACCCAGGGTTGCCGGGGGGTGTGCCACAGCCACCAGGCCGCCAGGAGCACGCCGGTCCATCCCAGGGCGGCAGGCCAACCCGGCATGGAAACGATGTGCCCGCCGGGAATCGCGGCGGCCGCGGCGGCCACGAGGTCGAGCAGGGCGAGCGCAAATCCGGACCCTGCGGCAAGCAGGACGCCCAACGGCGGGAGGATCACCGAGAGTCCCAGCGAGAAGATCGCGCCCGGAACCGCGATGGCGCCCAGGGGAATGGCGATGAGGTTCGCGAGCACCCCGATCGGCGCGACAGTGCCGAAAGCAAAAGCGGTGATGGGCGCCGTGACAAGCGTTGCGGCAATCGCGGGCGCTACGAGCTGGAGGGCCGCCGGGCCCGATATCGCGCGGTCAGCCCAGATCACCGCCCCGATGGCGGCGACCGACAGCCACGCGCCGACCGCATGAATGGCCCACGGGTCGACGAGCAGCACCACGAGCGCCGCCAGGGCGATGATGGCGCGGGGAGCCACGACGCGCTGGCGCCAGCGGGCCACGCCGTCCAGCGCGAGCATGACGCCGGCGCGCGTGGCCGGCGCCGGGAATCCGATGAGCCAGCAGTAGGCGAGCACCGCCAGCGTCGATAGCACCAGCCGTGCGCGCGGCGGCACCCCCATCAGCCGGAGCGCCAGCGCCAGCCAGGCGGCGAAGAAGCCGACGTGCAATCCCGAAATCGAGAGGATGTGCGCGAGACCGGAGCGCACGTAGCGCTCGCGCAGCTCGGCGTCGAGATCGGCGGTGCGCCCGATGACCAGCGCGTCGACGAGCGGCGCACGCTCGCCGAACAGCGCCGCACTGCGAGCCGCGACCCGGTCGCGCAGCCCGCCGCGGCCTCGCGGTACCGGGTCGAGCACCCGGGACGACCGGACCCGGAGCAATCCACGGCTCGCGTCGCCCATCCAGGGCCCGGCCACGAGCCAGGTGGTTCCCCCCGCCGCCGGCTTTCTCGAGGGCCAGCGCAGCGTGACGGCACCACCGCAAACACCGCCCTGCACCTGCGCGTCAACGATGCCGCCGTCCCCGGAGACGGGATCGAGCAGCCGCACCAGGGCGGCGCGCGAGCCCCTTCCCCCTTCCCCCATCCCCCTTCCCCAGATTCCGGCGCAGCTCACGTCGCGTCGGGCGAGCGCCGCGGCACCCCACAGGAGACCCGCAACCCCTGCGAACCCCAAGGCGCCGGCCACCGGCGCGCGGCGTCCGACAAGCAGTGCTCCCACAAGCACCGGTACACCCACTCCCCACATTCCCACTCCCCACGTCCCCCAAGACGCATCGAGGCCGGCCCACAGGCCGGCCCCGAAGCCGATCGCCAACCATACGAGCGGCGGACGCACCGCCGCCTCAGGCGGCTAGGCCAGGGTCAACGGCTTGGCCCCGCAGCGCGGCGCCAACGCCACGCGGCGGAACCCCTCGATAAGGATCACGGTGAGCTTCGCCATCTCCTGATCGGTGCCCATCGTCAGCCCGGTGATGATCTCGCCGGCGCGTGTGGACACGTAATGCGGCGACAGCCGGTTCAACGCGTACACCAGCACGTCGCCCCGGCAGGTGTCGCAGCCACAGAAGGTGGGATACTGCGGCCGCGCCCGCTCGTACTCCTTCTGCGCCGCCTCCATCGTCACGTTGGTTACGCCCAGAGAGCCAGCTCCTGTTCCACCGGCCACGCGGTAAACGTGGAGCCGGTTGTGCCGGTGAACTGCACCCGCCGGTACGTACCGATCCAATCGTCGGGTCCGTCGACGAGGGCCACCTTGTTGGTGCGCGTGCGCGCCTGCAGCAGGCTGCCGCGCTTCGCTCGTCCTTCGACCAGGACTTCGTGCGATGTGCCGACCAGCGCCATGTTGCGCCGCCGGGCCACGGTACGCACCAGCGCGATGAGCCGCTGGAGCCGCTCACCCGCCACGTCAGCCGCCACGTGGTCGCGCAGCTTGACGGCCGGAGTCCCGTCCCGCAATGAGTAGCGGAATGTGAACGCGTCGTCGAACCCCACTGCCTCCACGAGCGACAGCGTCTCGGCGAACTCGTCTTCCGACTCCCCGGGGAACCCGACGATGATGTCGGTGGTGAGGGCGATGCCCGGCACGGCCGCGCGCAGCGCATCCACCACCTCGAGGTAGCGCTCGCGGGTATAGCGGCGCAGCATCCGCTTGAGCACGCGGGAGCTGCCGCTCTGCACCGGGAGGTGGACGTGCTCGCACACCGCCTCGGTCTCGGCGATCGCGGCGAGGACGCGGTCGGTGAAATCGGTGGGGTAGGGCGACGTGAATCGCACGCGCCGAATGCCCGGCACGGCGCCGGTGGCGCGCAACAGGTCGGCGAAGTCGTGCGTGCCGTCGTGGTAGCTATTGACCGTCTGGCCAAGGAGCGTGACCTCGGAGGTACCGGCGGCGGCGAGACGGCTCACCTCGCCCACCACGTCCTCCAACTTGCGACTCCGCTCCGGCCCACGCGTCATCGGAACCACGCAGAAGGTGCATCGATAATCGCAGCCCCGTTGCACGGTCACGAACGCCGACGCCCCGGAGGGCCGCTCGGCCGGCACGTCCTCGTAGTGCTCCCATTCCCGGAACATCACGTCCGCGGCGCGTTCGCCGTCGCGCGCCCGTGCGATCAGCTCCGGAAGCCCCCGATAGCCGTCCGGCCCGATCACGAGATCGACCTGCGGGACCCGCTCCAGCAGCTTCGGGCCGAGGCGCTGCGCCATGCATCCCACCACACCCAGGACGCCGCCCGGACGCTTGAACCGTTTCAGCTCTCCCATCCGCCCCAGCACGCGCTGCTCGGCGTGGTCCCGCACGGCGCACGTGTTCACCAGCAGCACGTCCGCAGTGGCCGGATCTTCGGTGCGGATGTAGCCCGCCCGGCCCAGGACTCCGAGCAGGAGCTCCGAGTCCGAGACGTTCATCTGGCAGCCGTAGGTCTCGATGTAGATGCGCGGCACGATCAGGTAACCGTCAGGTCCAGTCTGGGGCGTCCGTCCCAAGCGTGGCTCGAAAGATAGACCGTGAGGTAATCCTGCGTGAGCGCTTCCATCCGGCCGTCCTGGCGGCCGCAGATCACCACGTCCGCCCGAGCGCCATGCCGGCTCACCCGATACGCCGATGCCTTCGCCTCACCGCTCGCCCGCAGCTCCCCAGCCCGCTCGCGCACCGCAGCCCCCGGCAGCTGCCCCGCCAGCCGGGCCGCCGGTGCATCCGGCCGGACGCTGAACGGAAATACATGCAGGTACGTGAACGGCAACGCCGCGATGAAGTCGAGGGTCGCGCGGTGCTCGGCCGGCGTCTCGCCGGGGAATGCGGCGATCACATCCGCCCCGAGCCCGAACACGGGCAGCCGTTCCGCGAGCCACTCGATGCGCGCGCGATAGGTCTCCGCCGTGTACCAGTGGCGGCCCATGCGCCTGAGCACCAGGTTGGCGGCGGATTGCAGCGGAGCGTGCAGATGGGCCGCGACGTGCCGCGGGGCTTCGATGAGCAACCGGGCGAGCCGGTCATCCACTTCCGTCGCTTCGACGGACGAGAGCCGGAAGCGAACTTCGGGAACGGCTTCGACGAGCCGCTCCAGCAGCTCGCCAAGCGACCCTTCCCCCTTCCCTCCTCCCCCTTCCCTGTCTTTCCCATACGTCCCGATGTGTACCCCGGTGATCACCAGCTCCGCATGATGCCGGGCCAGCGCCCGCGCTTCGGTGATGATGGTCGCCGCCGGGCGTGAGCGATTCGCGCCGCGGGCCAGCGTCGTCGCGCAAAACGTGCAATGCTCGTCGCACCCGTCCTGAATCTTGAGCCACCCGCGCGCGCCACCCGAAAAACGCCGCAACCCGGAATCGACACGCGGGTTCACGTACCCCGCAGCCCGAAGCACACGCTCTGGATCCGCCCCGCCCACCACGGCGCGGACGCGCGGCAACGCGGCCAGGGCGCCGCGATCCAGCGCGGCGGCGCAGCCCATCACCACCGTGTCGCGACCGGCGCGTGCCTGATGC
>JBGQFX010000046.1:0-22367 GCA_041497135.1 Gemmatimonadota bacterium
AACGTGACGCGGTTCCGGCGGGAGGAGATCCTCACGACATGGAAATGAGCGGAGGCTCGGCTCGGCGCACGACCCGCCTCGTGGGCTACGCCTGCGCCCTGGGGGCGGGGGCCATCTGGGGCACGACCGGCCCGCTCTCGACCTATCTGTACTCCCAGGGCGCCACGCTCACGGGCGTCGGATTCTGGCGCCTGCTGATCGGCATCGTGGGGATCGTCGCCTGGGGCGTGGTCGTCGATCGCGGGGTGTTCCTGGTCGACCGGCGCGGGTGGCTGCTCGTGGGTCTGGTCGGCGGCGTGCTCGTGGCGCTGTTCGAGGTCGCCTACCAGTTCGCGATCTCGGGCGCCGGCGTGGCGGGCGCGGCCGCCTTGCTGTACACGGCGCCGGTGATCGTCGCTTTGCTCGCCAAGCCGCTCTTGGGCGAGCGCCTCACCACATGGCGACTGGTGCTCGCGCTGGCGGTGATGGTCGGGGCCGCGCTCGCCGTCCTGGGCGGCAGCCGAGAGGGCGTAACGATCGCCACGACGCTGCGCGCCGGTGTCGCCGGGGGCGTTCTCGCCGCGCTGAGCTACGCGGGAACGACGTTGCTGGCGCGCTTCGCCGTGCCGCGCTACGGCGCGATGCGCGTGTTGTTTCTCGAGATTCTGGGCGGCCTCGTGATCCTCGGCATCGTGCTCCCCTTGGCCGGCCGGACACCGCTGCCTCCGTCCTCGGGCAGCGGGTGGATGTTCACGGTGCTGCTCGCCGCCGGCACGGTGATCGCGGCCAATGTCCTGTTCTTCAATGCCGCCAAGCGTATCGACGCCGCGCCGACCGCCGTCGCCGCGACCATCGAGCCCGTCGTGGGCGCGCTGCTCGCGTTCAGCCTCCTGGGACAACACCTCACCTGGCTCGGGATGATCGGACTCCTCATGGTGGTGGCCGGCGTCGCGGGCGGATATCTGGAAGAAGCGAATCTCTCACCTGTGAGTCGTGAGTGAGCTCGATGCAAAACACCCTGCTCGGCCTCGTCCTCGGTGTGGTCATCGGGCTGCTCCTGGGATTCCTCTATCTCCTGATCTGGAAGGCCAGGCATACCAGCGCCATCCGGCAGGACGCGGTCCAGCGCAGCCAGGCGGTCACCGTCGGTAAAGTCTCCGAGCAGCTGGTGCCGTTACTCCCCGGCTTCAGCTTCAATCCGAAAGACGTCCGCTTCCTCGGCAGCCCCGTCGACCTCATCGTGTTCGACGGGCTGAACGATGGGGCCGTGCGGCAGGTGGTGTTCATCGAAGTGAAAACCGGCGCCGCCGTGCTGAGCAGCCGGGAGCGTCAGGTACGCGACGCGATTCTCGAAAAGCGCGTGCGTTGGGACGAGCTGCGACTCACTCGCGGGGGGTGAGTCGGCTCGCAGCGCTCACATGAGCATCCGCCCGGCGAGCTCCTTGACCAGCTTCGCCGCGATGAGCGCGGTGAAACCGCGAGCGTCGAGCTCGGGATTCAGCTCGACCACGTCCGCCCCGACGAGCGGCACCTCGAGCCCATGGATCAACGTGAGCACCTCGCGCACCGACAGCCCGCCCGGCTCGGGGTGCGACACGCCGGGGGCATGGGCCGGATCGAGCCCATCCAGATCGATGGACAGGTAGACCGGATACGCGAGCGCTGGGCGCCGTCCGCTCACCCAGGCGTCCATGTCGATGACGTCGACCCCGAAACGCTCGGCCTGCGCCCGCTGGGCTGCATTCATGGTCCGGATTCCGACCTGCACCAGCTCGTCCATGAGCCGCTCCTCGAGCGCCCGCGCGAACGGACACGCGTGCGAGTACCGATCGCCTTGAAACTCGTCGTACAGGTCGGGATGTGCGTCGATGTGCAGCACGCTGAGATGCGGATGTCGCGGCCGCATGGCGCGCAGCACGGGATAGGTGATCGAATGGTCGCCGCCCAGCACAATGGGCCGGCCGCCCGCGGCCAGAACCGCCGCGACCCCCGCCTCGATCCGCGCCCGCGCCGTGGCCGCGTCGGGCAGCGACACGTCGCCGGCGTCGGCCACGGTTCCGGCCACGCCCAGGTCGACGAGTCCTTCCGTCCACGAATTCCCCGCAGGCGATGTGAGTGCCGCCCGAATCGCCGGTGGTGCAGCCGCGGCCCCACGGCGGAACGACGACGCGGCATCGAACGGGACGCCGAGCAGGGTCGGCGCAGCGACGGCAGCCATGGCGCCCAAGGCTAACCGGCTATCTTCGAGCGTCAACTCATGCGCATCACTGAGCTCCATCCCGATCCCGGCTACGAGCGTGTGCTCCTGGCCGAGGAGCCGGCGGCCGGCTACCGCGCCATCATCGCACTCCACAGTAGTCGCCTCGGACCAGCGGTCGGCGGCACGCGCCGCTGGCGCTACACGAGCGACGACGCCGCCCTAGCCGATGCCCTGCGTCTCGCGCGCGGCATGTCGTACAAGAACGCGATGGCGGGACTGCCGATGGGCGGCGGCAAGTCGGTCATTCTCGCCGACGGCGAGCCAACCTCGCGCGCCGATTTGTTCCGGGCCCACGGCCGGCTGGTCGAGTCACTCGCCGGTCGCTACATCACCGCGGAAGACGTCGGCACCTCCTTCGAGGACATGGCCTTCGTACGGCAGGAGACCCGGTACGTCGCCGGGCTCACCGACCCCTCACCGGTCACCGCGCGAGGGGTGCTTCGCGCCCTGACGGCGGCCGCCCGACATCGCTGGAGATCAGACGACCTGAGCGGTCGCACGATAGCGATCCAGGGCTGCGGCAACGTGGGCGGCTCGTTCGCCCGGCAGCTGGCGGCGGCCGGCGCTCGACTCATCGTGTGCGACGTGGACGCGGCGCGGGCGGAGCAGTGCGCCTCCGAAAGCGGGGCCGCCGTCGCAACTGCCGAAGCGATCTACGACGTGACCGCCGACGTCTACTCCCCGTGCGCCCTCGGCGGGACGCTCAACGCCGACACGATCCCGCGGCTGCGGTGCGAAATCGTCGTCGGCGCCGCCAACAATCAGCTCGCCCTGCCTGGTGACGCGGAGCGTCTGGCAGCGCGAGGCATCCTGTACGTGCCCGACTACGTCGCCAACGCCGGCGGTGTGATCGACGGCGCGCGCGATATCTGCGGCTGGACCACCGAGCGATCGCAGACGGCGGTGGAAGCGATTTTCGACACGACCCTCGATTTGTTGCGTGCCGCGGACCGCGACGGCATCACCCCGGCGGCGGCGGCCGATCGCCTGGCAGAGGCCCGCCTCGCCCCATGACCCCGCGCGCGCGCCGCTGGTGGCGCATCGGTTGCGGGTCGGCCGCTGCCGCGCTCGCGGCCGTGACCGTGTGGATCGCCGCGCCCCTCCCCCACGCGCTCGCCGCCCCGGGTCCCGTGCCGAGTCTCGTGCTGTTGGACCGGCACGGGCTGCCGCTGCGGGCCACGCGCGCCCAGGAGGGGTCCCGGGGCGGGTGGACCGGCATCGGAGACCTCGACCCCAAGATTCTCCAGGCCTTCCTCGCGGTCGAAGACCGCCGCTTTTACGATCACCAGGGCGTCGACCTCCGCGCGCTGACGCGCGCGTCGCTCCAGGACGTACAGGCCGGCACCGTCGTGTCGGGCGGATCGACGATCACCATGCAGCTCGCCCGCCTGTTACGCGGGACGCCCCGCACGCTCTTCGGGAAACTGCGACAGATCGCGTGGGCGCTGCGACTCGATGCCCATCTCGACAAGCAAACGATCCTCGAGCTGTACCTGAATCGGGTGCCGCTCGGCCAGGCGACCGCCGGCGTCACCGCCGCCGCGGTCCTGTATTTCGGCGCCGACCCGAGGAACCTCAGCCTCGGTCAGTCGGCTTTGCTGGCGGCACTCGCGCACGCCCCGTCACGGGACAACCCGGTGGTCGATCCTGGCCGTGCCCGCGCGCGCCGCGCGCTGGCCTTGGGTCGCATGACGGCGCTGGGCTACGCGCGCTCCGGGGACGTCGCCCGTGCCAATGCGGAGCCGGTAAGTACGCACCACCCGACGACGCCATTCCTGGCGCCGCATTTCACTACGCGCGTGCTGCAGTGGGCCGACGAGCGCGCCGCTTCGCCCAGCGGCGAGTGGCGCACCACCCTCGATCTCGACCTCCAGACCGCCCTCGAAGCCGAAGTGCGGCACACCGTGGACGTCTTGGCCGATCGCAGTGTCGCTCACGCGGCGGTCGTCGTGCTCGACAATGCGAGCGGTGGCGTGTCGGCCTGGGTCGGCTCTCCAGACTTTTTCGCGGACACCGCCGGACAAGTGGACATGGTCGTGAGCCCGCGTCAACCCGGGTCGGCGCTCAAGCCGTTTCTGTACGGGCTCGCCTTCGACCGCGGCTACACGCCGGCCAGCGTGCTGCCGGATCTGCCGCGCACCTACCAGACGACCCTGGGCCCGTATCGGCCGCGCAACTACGATCGCCAGTTCCACGGTCCGGTGCGCGCGCGCGACGCGCTCGGCAGCTCCTATAACGTTCCCGCCGTCGAGCTGGCCCAGCGCGTCGGGGTGGCCAGCCTGCTCGCTATTCTGCACGACGCCGGGTTCGCCACCCTCGATCACAGCGCGGACTACTACGGCCTGGGCCTGTCCCTGGGCAACGGGGACGTCACGCTGTTGGAGCTGGCGAACGGGTACCGGGCGCTGGCGAATGGCGGCGTCTGGAAACAGGTGAAATGGAAAGAGCAGGAGGAGGCGGCGGCGGAGACGACGTCACGGCGGGTAATGTCGCCCCAAGCGGCGGCTCTGGTCCTCGATATCCTGAGCGACCCCGTGGCCCGCTCCCCTAGTTTCGGAGCGGAGACACCCCTCGATCTTCCCTTCAAGGCCGCGGCCAAAACGGGCACGAGCTGGCATTTCACCGACAACTGGGCGGTGGCGACGACCGGTGGGTTCACGGTCGCCGTGTGGGTGGGCAACTTCAGCGGGCGACCGATGCAAGGCGTGGGGGGGATCACGGGCGCCGGTCCGTTGTTGCATCGCGCCGCCTTGCTCGTGGCGCAACGCTATCCGCCGGGCGAACTCCCGGGACCGGGCCAGTCGGGCGCGGTCGCGGTCCGTATCTGCCGGCTATCCGGCTTGCGCGCGGGTCCCGATTGCCCCCCGATGACCGAGTGGTTCATGCCTGGGACCGAACCGACGCGCGATTGTGACTGGCACCGGGCAGGGCGGGTCGTGCTGCCGGTGGAGTACGCGGAGTGGGCTGCCGGCTCCGGGTGGGTTAACCCCGCGGCCGTGCCGCGGGGCACTCCGGCTCCAGCCCAGTTCCGAATACTCAGTCCCCAGGACGGTGACCGTTATTCACTCCCCGTCGGTGGTGACGTGCGCTACGCCACACTCGCACTGCGCGCCGCCGGCGGCGACGCATCGCGGTTGCGCTGGTTTGTGGACGGCCGTGAGTGGCGCGAGACGCGTTGGCGGCTGTCGCCCGGACCGCACAGCATCCGGGCCGTGACGGCGCGCGGCGCGAGTGACGAAGTGCACATCGAAGTGCGTTGACCATGACCCACACTACCGGCAAGGACGCTCCATGACCGTGCTGCACGTGCTTCTGGCTGTCGCGATCCAACAACCCGCTGCACCACCGCGCGCCCAACCTCAGGGGCCGATTCCGGTCGGCGTCGCCGACACCTCACCGTTCCGGCGGCTGGCGCTCCCGACGCCCAACGAATACCGCACCGGCTCCGGGGAGCCCGGGCCGCGCTACTGGCAGCAACGCGTGAGCTACTCGATCACCGCGTCGCTGGACACCGCGACGCATACGGTGTCGGGGCGTGAAACGATCCACTACACCAATCACTCGCCCGACAGCCTGCGCTACGTCTGGTTTCAGACCGACCAGAACATCTACGCGCAGGGCAGCCGCGGCAGCTACATCAATCCGGCCGATGCGCGCTGGTCCGCCGGAAGCTTCCAGGGCGGTTATACCATCACCGGTCTCGCGACGGTGCGCGGCACGGAGCCCGGCCACGGGGATACGCCGATCCGCCGCGCACCGCTCGCCACCACGGCCAACGGCACGGCGCTCCGGGCCGACCTCGACCGCCCCCTGCCGCCGGACGGCTCGGTGACGCTGGAGCTGGCGTTCTCGTTCCAGGTGCCCGAGCACGGCTCCGATCGGATGGGACGCGAGCACTTCGCTGAGGGATGGCTGTACGAGATCGCGGAGTGGTTTCCCAGACTCGCCGTGTTCGACGACGTGCGCGGCTGGAACACCGAGCAGTATCTCGGTCAAGGCGAGTTCTACCTCGAGTACGGCGACATCGACTTCGCCCTCACGGTGCCGCGCAACTTCATCGTGGCGGGAAGCGGCACACTGCTCAATCCGCTCGAGGTCCTGACCGCGACCCAGCGCCGCCGCCTCGCGCAGGCGCGGGTCTCGGATACGACCGTCGCGATCGTATCGGCGGCCGAATCAGGCCAGTCTTCCACCCGCCCCGCCGGCGTCTCGCCGACCCTGACCTGGCGCTTCAGCGCCAAGAACGTGCGCGACGTGGCGTGGGCCACGGCGCCGAACTTCGTGTGGGACGCGAGCGGCTGGGAGGGCATCCTGATGCAGTCCTACTATCCGCCCCAAGCGAACCCCGACTGGCGCAGCTCGACGGCGTACGTCCGCCATACGATCAAGCACTATTCCGAGAAGTGGTTCCGCTATCCGTATCCGACGGCGATCAACATCGCGGGACCCGTGGGCGGGATGGAGTATCCGATGATCGTGTTCTGCGGCGACCGGGCCGGCGGACGGGGGCTGTTCGGCGTGACCACGCACGAGCTGGGCCATCAATGGTTCCCGATGATCGTTGGATCCAACGAGCGGCTGTACGCGTGGCAGGACGAGGGGTTCAACACGTTCATCAACATCTACTCAGGGCTCACCTTCTATCACGACACCGCCGTCACGGGCCGCGGCAACGCCGATCAATGGGCCAGCTTCGCCGCGACCGGCAACGACGTGCCACCGATGCTCCCCGCCGACCGCATTTCGCGGCCGTTCCTCGGTCAGGCCGGGTACACCAAACCCGCGACCGGATTGTACCTGTTGCGCCATCACATTCTGGACGACTCGTCCCGCTTCGACGCGGCGTTCCGCGAGTACATCCGTCGCTGGGCGTTCAAGCATCCCACGCCCGCCGACTTCTTCCGCTCCATGGAAGACGGGCTGGGCGAGGATCTCTCCTGGTTCTGGCGCGGCTGGTTCTACCGCAGCGACGTCGTCGATCAGGCGATCGATTCGGTCACCGTCAGCGCCGACAGCACGGGCGCCAGGACCGCGCGCACCTACCTGTCGAGTCCCGGGCAGCTGCCGATGCCGGTGGATCTCACCCTCACCTACGCCGACAGCTCGACCGAGACCGCCCGGCTGCCGGTCGAGATCTGGTACCTGGGGAACCACTACGTGGACGTCCGACCGATCCCGCGCGATCTCGTGAAGGTCGAGATCGACGCGCGACACGGATTCCCGGATGTGCGGCGGGGGAATGGTGTGTGGATGAAACCGTAGACGGTTGTCGGTCATCGGTCATCGGTGGTTAAGGTATTGACCGATGACCGACGACCGATGACGCCTCACTTCAAGTATTTGTCAATCCAGTCCTGCACCACGCCCCACCACAGGCGCCGGTTGCGCGGCTTCAGGATCCAGTGCCCCTCGTCGGGGAAATACAGGAACTTGGCCGGCACGCCGAGCTGTCGCGCCGCGGTGAACGCCTGATAGCCCTCCGACAGATCGACGCGGTAGTCGAGCTGGGAGTGCACGATCAGCATCGGGGACTTCCAGTTCCTGACGAAGTTCAGCGGTGACCACTTCTCGTACATCGAGCGGTTGGCGTAGGGCGTGCCGCCGAACTCCCAATTCACGAACCACAATTCCTCGGTCGATCCCGCCATGCTGACTGGATTGAACACGCCGTCGTGGGCGATGAGGCACTTGAACCGGTTGGTGTGACCGGCGATCCAGTAGATCATGTAGCCGCCGTAACTCGCTCCCGCCGCGCAGACGCGGGTGCCGTCCACGTAGGGGCGCCGCGACACCACGTCGAGGCCCTTCATGAGGTCCTCGTACGCCGCGCCACCCCAGTCCTGCGATATCTCGTCGGTGAACGCCTGCCCGTAGCCGGTCGACCCGTGCCGGTTCACCGCCACCACGACGTAGCCGCGCGAGGCGAACATCTGGTAGTTCCAGCGCGCGTGCCACAGATCGAGAAACTCCGTCTGCGGCCCACCGTGCAACAGGTAAATCACCGGGTACTTCTTGGCCGGATCGAATGCTGGCGGTTTCTGCAGCCAGCCGAACACCGAGTCGCCGCGGGCGCCCACGAAGCCGAACTCCTCGAGCGGCGAGAGGTCGAGCCCCGCGATGGCGGCGTCGCTGTGGTGCGTGAGCGGCTTGCCGGCGGCCCAGACCTCCGCCGGATGGGTGTCGCTCTGATGCAGGTAGACGGCCAACTGACCGTCGGCGCCGATGTTGGGACTCGTATTCACGCCCCCCGACACGGCGGTGGAATGGTGGAAGGTTGGAAGGTCGATCCGGTGCATGTTCATGCGGCCGCGCTCTTCGACCACCGCGTAAATGCACTTCGAGTCCGGGCACCAGGCATAGGACCCGACCGACAGCGCCCACCCTCCCGTCGCATCCACCGGGTTCCCTTCCAACCTTCCATCATTCCTCCGCATCATCATCAGCCGTTGTCTGTCCGCCTCGAACCCGGGCCGCGCCATCGACAGGTACGCGAGCCACTTTCCATCAGGCGAGTACCGCGGAGTATTCTCGGCGCCCTTCGCCGCCGCGGTCACGTTGCGCATGCCGCTTCCGTCCGGCCCCATCACGTACACATCGACGTTGGTGTTCGTCGCGACCACGTCGTCGCCATGCATCGCGACCGCGATTTCCTTGCCGTCGGGGGCCACGTCGACGTCGCCGTCACCGCTCGTGGCGATGGTGGGAGCGTCGTGATCCACGGGCGTCAGATCGGTCGCCTTGCCGCTCTCGAGATCCACGCCGAACACGTGTTGCCGGTGGCCCGCCCGGAAGTCGTCCCAATGCCGCCAGAACAGCTCGGTCCAGATGCGGGCGTCGGTGGGATAGTCCCCGTTGCGACGGTCGATCTCCTGATCGGTGGGCCACTTCACGTCGACCACCGCCACGAGGCCGCTGCCGTCCGGCTTCCAGTAGATCTCCCCCACCCCGTCGGCGATGGTGGTCAGCTTGCGCGCCTCACCCCCGGATGGGGACAACAACCAGATCTGCGGCCCACCCTGGCGCGAGGAGATGAACGCCAGCGTGCGCCCGTCCGGCGACCAGCGCGGCGAGCGGTCGGAGCCGGGGCCCTGCGTGAGCTGACGCGTCTCACCGGTGGCCACGTTCGCGAGCCAGATGCGCGCGCTGCCGCGATTGTCCGCGAGCGATGGCGTGGACACGGTGTAGGCTGCCCAGTGGCCGTCGGGGGAGAGCTGCGGGTCGGACACGACGGGCAGATTGATGTAGTCGTCGAACGTGATGGCGCGCTGTTGCGCTGAGAGACCGGGAAGAGGGACGAGGGAAGGGGGAAGGGTCAAGACAAGAACCAATCGCAGCTTTCGCATGTCAGTAGTCCGGGTGGGTGATGATGGCTTTCACGAGATCGTCGAAGTGTCGCGAGTCGGGAGTGACCTCACCCGCCTCGTTGGTATGGACGTTCCAGGCGGCGAGCTCCTGCAACGCCGTCGCCTCTTCATAGGTGAGGTGCAGCACGTGCCCGTCGCCGGCAGGCCGCGCCGCGTCCAGGACGCCTTTCAGGACGTCGGGCAGGTGTTTGGCGGTGCGAACGGCTTCGAGCTGCACACGGGTAATGGCGAGGTCCATGGACTCCCTTGCGAGACCGGTGGTTGCGCCAAATCTTCCCTGCTCCCCCCTGAAACGCCAGGCACGAGATGCCCCGCACGGAGTTCATCGCGACCGGTTTCCACGTCCCCCCGCGCGTCGTCACCAACGACGATCTCGCTCGGCTGATGGACACGACCGACGAGTGGATCACGCAGCGGACCGGCATCAAGCAGCGTCGTTGGGTCGAGCCGGGGACCACCTGCTCGTCCCTCGCCGCCCTTGCGACGCGCACCGCCCTGACCCGAGCCGGGCTCCAGGCGACCGACCTGGACTGCATCATCTTCGCCACGGCGACCCCGGATCACTTCTTCCCCGGCAACGGCTGCTTCCTGCAGCGCGAGCTCGGCGTCACCGACATCCCCGCGCTCGACGTGCGCGACCAGTGCACCGGCTTCGTGTATGGCTTGTCCATCGCCGACGCCTGGATCCGGTGCGGCCAGTACAAGCGCGTGCTGCTGGTGGGTGCGGAGATCCAGTCGCCCGGGCTCGATATCTCCACCGAAGGTCGTGACACGGCCGTGATTTTCGGCGACGGGGCGGGCGTCGCGATCCTGGGTCCGACCGACGACCCCAAACGCGGCGTCCTCTCCACCCATCTGTTCAGCGACGGCCGCAGCGCGGAGAAACTCTGGATGGATGGACCTGGCATCTCGCACGTGCCGTGGATCAACGCCCAGATGCTGGCCGACGGCACCGCCCGCGTCAAAATGGAAGGGCGCGAGGTGTTCAAGAGCGCGACGACCAAGATGCCCGAGTCGGTCCAGCAGGCGCTCAAGCAGAACAGCCTGACGACTGCCGACATCAAGCTGCTGATCCCGCATCAGGCGAACCTGCGCATCTCCGAGATGGTGCAGCGGCAGCTGGGCCTGCGCGACGATCAGGTGTTCAACAACATCCAGCAGTACGGCAATACGACCGCGGCCTCGATCCCGATCGCGTTGCACGAGGCGCTCGAGCAGGGTCGACTGGCGCGCGGCGATCTCCTGATGCTGACGGCGTTCGGGTCGGGATTCACCTGGGGCAGCGCGGCGATTCGCTGGTAGGAAAAAAGCTATCGGCTATCAGCTTTCAGCTCGGCGAGGAGCCGAGCCGCTGCTTCCGCGCCCGGCGTCCCGGGATAGCGATCTCGGAACCGCGCCAATTCCACCCGCAGCCGACCGTCTCTTCCCTGCTTCCGGTATAAATCGATGAGACCGTTGGAGGCCCGCATCGCGTGTCCGCGGTCCGGATTGCGGCGCCGCACGTCGAGATAGAGCTGCTCGGCTCCGCTCGCGTCATCCAGGTGTCGCTCCAGGACTTCGGCGAGGAGCAGGCGAGCCTCGTTGTCGTCCGGCTCGACGGTGAGATGGTCGCGGAAGTACTCCGCCGCCTCTCGATACTGCCCGCGCACGATCATCACGTCCTGTCGCGGATACGTCCGCGGCGGCGGGATATCCCCCGCGGAATAGAGCGTCTTCACCAACCCGACCGAGGCACGGCTCGTCCCGAAGTGGATCGCGAGTATGCCGAGCGCGGTGAACGGGACGTTGAGCACGAGCAGGACCACGAACAACCAGGGGGGAATGACACCCTGTCGCTGCAGGAAATACCACAGCAGCGACAGCATGAGGAAGCACGCCGGCCCGAACCACACGATCACCCGGAGCAGCTGTACGCGCTCGAAGGAATCGACGTCGCGCAGGGGCCCGGGGCGCGCGGTGGCCATGAGCCCGGAGATTGCGAGAGAAACCGAGGCGACGCAAGTTGCGTACGGCGCTCAGTCGTCCCGGCTCTCTACAAGGAGAAGCGTATGATCGGCCTGCTGCTCGGTGCCGCCGCGTTGGGAGGCGGCTTCGTCGCCGCCCGCAACTTCGTCAAACGTCGGTTGCGCTTCGTCGACGCGGCCCAGAAGCGCTCCGCGCCACTGGTGGCCGGGGTCGCGGCGACCGCCGTGGCCCTCCCCATCGCCATACTGCCGGTCATCTCGATCCCGATGGCGATCGCGTTCGGGCTGGGGGTGGGAACAGGCTGGGCGAGCGGCCAGAAGGCCCCTTCCGACTCCTGACGCCGCCGCAGGACCACCCTCCCGCGCCCCCCGGCTTCCCAATCGCTCGATTAAACGTGGGTCCGTTGCTACTTTATTCCGGTCCGGTTGGGCATGGTGTTCGCCGGGCGAGCGCCGCTCCACCTCGTTCCCGCATCACTCGTCCCATGCAGGGGGTTTGAAATGCATCGAGTCGCCATTGCCATCGCCGCCGCGGTCGTGTGTTTCGCGCCGACGACGCAGGCGCAAGGCCGTTGGGCAGATCAGGTATCGGGTTATCTCGCCAACCGCGCGAAGTACTACACTGACCGCGGCTACGACCGGACGCACGAGCCGCACATCAGCAGTCTGGGCGACAAGGATCGCGAGTCGTTCAACATCACGCTGCACAGCGGCACCGCATACGCGCTCCTCGCCGTGTGCGACAACGACTGCACCGACGTCGATCTCAAGCTGTTCGACAGCGACGACAACCTCGTCACCTCGGATGTCGAGACCGACGACTACCCGCTGCTCAAGGTGGACGTCAGCCAGACACAGCAGTACCGGGTCCAGGTCATCATGGCCGCCTGCAAGACGAATCCCTGCTGGTATGGAATCGGGGTGTACGGGAAGTAGGGCTGTCCAGTACGCCGTGCGCAGTGCGCGGTATTCGATGGTGACCGCCAGGTTGACGGCTCCGGGAGTCGCCCAGCGGAGCCGGAGGGCAACGGATCACCGTCGCATACCGCGCACCGCGTACTCCGCACCCGTTCTGCTCCGACCCTCATCGCGGAGAACCCATGCTGACCCTGCTCCTGGCTTTCCAGGACGATGAAGCCCCGACCCGCTTGGATTTCGGCGCCTTCATGCAGCTGCTGCCGCACTGGGCGTTCATCATCATCCACAGCACGCTCATTCTGCTCGGATTCTTCCTGTCCCGGGGGGCCCGGGGGGCGGGGTACGGCACGGCCGCGACCGGGTTCCTGCTCTTCTGCCTCGCCGAGCTGAGCTACATCACCTACCACCTCGGGGTTACGCACTTCCTGTTCGCGCACACCATCGCCGAGGTGCTCAACGCGCTCGCGCTCCTGACAATCGGAATCGGATTGGCGCGCAAGCGCTAGTGCCGTTCCAACTATTCTCGCCAAGTCATCGGAACCCATAATGGCTGTCGGCCTGCGTACGCTCAAGTTGGAACGGCACTAGGCGAGATTCCGGCGCGGCCGCCACGATCACTCCGCCCGCTTGGGGCTCGCGCCGGGCCCAGGCATGGCCTCCTCGTAGCCCGGGCACGATCGCACCGGGAGCGGCGGGTAGCGGACGAAGCGGCTGTCGGTCTCAGCCCTGGCGCAGCGGAAGAACAAGGAGCCGGCGCGATTGGTGGCGACGCGCTTCCAGCGGCACCTGAGACACAGCCCGACCCGATCTTCCACGTCCCAACATAATGGCGCCGCCATGGCCCCGGGCGGGGGGAGGCTCCTATCTTGGGGTCGTGAGCGGCGACTTCGACCCCGGGCTCCTCCCTCCCGGCCTCCTCGAAGGCTACCTCAAGAGCGTGCAGGGCCAGGTGGACCTGCTCGGTGGCCTGGCGGACCGGCTCGTGGCGCACGGCGATGATGCGGACGTGCTCAACGAGCTGCGTCGCGAATCCCACAAGGTGCGTGGCTCCGCGGGCTCCTACGGCTTCTCCGAGGCGACGAACGTGGCGGCGGAAATGGAGGAGCTGGCCAAGGGCTGGCTGGCGGGCAGCGGGACCCCCGCCGAGCGCGGCACGGCGGCACGGCTCCTCGTCGCGCGGCTGCGTGCGGCGTTCGGCCCACCGCCGGCGAAGGACTTTCTGCCCGACGTCTTCATCGTCGAGGACGACACCGCGCTCATCGAGTTGTTCGAATACGGCCTAGCCGCCCGCGGCTACACGAGCCGCGTGCTGAGAAACGGTCGCGATGCGCTCGGCACGCTGCGCAGGTTGACGACGGGCGACGCGCACCCGCTGCTGTTGCTGGACGTGGATCTCCCCGGACTCGACGGGTATTCCCTGTTCCACATGCTGCAGCGCGACCGGCCCGGCGTGTTTCGCGTCGTGTTCCTCACGGTGCACGGTGGCGAAGACGAGCAGCTGCGCGCCCTCGAAGCGGGGGCCACCGACTACCTCGTCAAACCGGTAAGCCTGCGCGTCGCGCTCGAGAAGATCCGCCGCTGGGTCGGTCGGTGACGGCCCGGCAGCTGCTCGTGGTCGTCGCCCTCATCCAGGGCGTTCTGCTGGTCGCCCTCATGCTCCTCATACTGGTCAATCGCTGGGTGCGCGGACGGGCGCGGGCGCGCCTGTTGCCGCGCCGCGCGGTGCTCGATACCGCGATGAAGGGGTGGGCGCTGGGCGAAGTGAGCGCGGAGCTGGTGGTGCGTGGGCTCGAGGCGCTCCCCACCGCCGCGGCGGTCGACTCGCTCGTCGCCTGGGCCACGCGCCTGCCCGGCGAGCGCTGGCGCGCTCTCGCGGCCGAGCTGGAGCACCGACCCTGGGCGGCTCGACTCCGCATCGCCGCCCGGTCCCGGAAATGGTGGAAGCGGCTCCAGGCGGCCCGCTTCCTGTCCGTCGTGTCGACGCCGGCCGATCTGCAGATCCTCGCGCGGTTGCTGGGTGACGCACACCCGGCCGTCCACATCGCGGCCGCGGCCGCGCTGGAACGGATCGCCGATCCGCAGCTGGTGGCGCTCGTGCTACAGCGACTGCCGGAAATGATGTCGCCGGTGCAGGCCTACTACGCCGCCGTGTTGCGCCATGCGCACCCGGTGGCGGTGCCGATGCTGGTCGAGCGCCTGGGCAACGTGTACGACCCGGCTCTGCCCCGCATCGTGGAGTTTGCCGGACGCCTGGGCGACGCCGGGCTGCGCGAGCCGATTACGGCGCTAGCCGGTCACCGCAATTCCGAGGTGCGGGTGCAGGTCGCGCGTGCGCTCGGGGCGTTCCCCCACCCACGCTCCATCAGTGCCCTGCGCGATCTCGGGACCGATTCGGCCTGGGAGGTGCGGGCTCAGGCGGTGCGCTCGTTGGGGCGGATCGCCGACCTGACGACGCTCAAGACGCTGACCGCGCGGCTCGGCGACACCGTCTGGTGGGTCCGGCTGCGCGCGGCCCTGGCCCTGATGCGGCTCGAGGCCCCCGGTCGCGACGCGCTGCTCGCCGCCGAGACGGGTCCGCATCCGGACGCGCGCTACGTGGCTCGACTGATCCTCGGGCTGTCGTCGCAGGCGCTCGCGGAGTTCGCGGCGTGAGTCCGACGCTCCACTTCGTGGACGCCAGTATCGTCGTCTACTTCATCGCGCTGAACTCGTTTTACGCCCTGCTGCTGCTGCTTGCCATCCCGGAAATCTGGGAGCAGAGCCGGCTGGCCGAGGACGAAGACCTGCTGCGCCTGCTGCAGACCGAGGCCCCGCCGCCGATCTCGATTCTCGTACCCGCCTACAACGAGAGTGCAACCATCGAAACCAGCGTCACCGCCATCCTCACGCTCGATTACCGCACCTACGAGGTGATCGTCGTCAACGACGGCTCGAAGGATGACACGCTGGAGCGGTTGCAGGACGCGTTCGATCTGTACGAGGTCCCTCGCATCTATCCGGAGGTGCTGGCGACGCGTCCGATCCGCGCGCAGTACCGCTCACGCACCCGCCCCCGGTTGCTGGTGATCGACAAGGAAAACGGCGGCAAGGCCGACTCGCTCAACGCCGGGATCAACGCCAGTCGTTGGCCGCTGGTGATCGCCGTGGACGCCGACACCCTGATCGAGCCGGGCGCGATGCTGCGGCTCACCCGTCCGTTTCTGCTGGGCCAGCGCGTGGCCGCGGTGGGCGGCACGGTACGCGTCGCCAACGGCTCGGTGATTCGCGACGGGCGCGTGCTCGAGCCGCGCGTGGCGCCGCGCTTCCTGCCCGGCGTCCAGGTGGTCGAGTACCTGCGCGCGTTCCTGTACGGACGGCTTGGCTGGAACCGGCTTGGCGGGAACCTGATCATCTCCGGAGCGTTCGGCCTGTTTCGCAAAGAGTATCTGCTCGAGATCGGCGGCTACCGGACCAGCAGCATCGTCGAGGACTTCGACGTGGTGGTCCGGCTGCACCGCCTGTTGCGCGATCGGAAGGTGCCGTACGTCGTGCCCTTCGTGCCCGATCCCGTCGCCTGGACCGAAGTGCCGGAATCGATCGCCGTCCTGGGCCGGCAGCGGGAGCGGTGGCACCGCGGGCTGATCCTCACGATGTGGAAATACCGCGCCATGCTGTTCCACCCACGCTACGGACGCATCGGCTTCGTCGCCTTTCCTTTCTTCATCTTTGGCGAGATGATCGCTCCGGTGGTCGAGTTGACCGGGTATGTGGTGACGGCCTTTGGCGTGTCGCTCGGCGCACTCAACGTGCCCTTCGCGCTGCTGTTCCTGCTCGTCGCCTGGGGATACGGGATGCTGCTGTCGATCTGGGGGATCGTGCTCGAGGAGGTGGGCTTTCGGCGCTACGGTCGCTGGAGCGACCTGGCCCGGCTGCTCGTCTTCGCCGTGCTGGAGAATTTCGGCTACCGCCAGCTCACCGTCTGGTTTCGCCTGCGCGCATTCTGGTCGGCGATCCGCTATCGGCACGTGTGGGGGAGTATGACCCGCACCGGGTTCGCGCCGGCTCGCACCGGAGCGCCCTCGTGATCGTCGCGCTGCTCGCGCTGCAAGTCCTCGCGTGTCCCCAGCGCGCCGGCGCCGCCGCGGAGAGTGCCTGGCAGGCCTACCGGGCCAACCGCATCGCGATCGCAGCGGCGCGCTTCGCCGTCGCCGACTCCCTTTGCCCCGGCTTGCCCGAGGTCCAGATCGGCCTCGGCTTCGTGGCGCTGCGGCGTGACGAGCTGGACGACGCCGAGCGCCGCTTCACCAGCGCGCTGCGGGTCGACTCGTCGAACGCCGACGGCTGGTATGGCCTTGGCCTGGCCCGGACGCGCCTCGGTCGGACCGACGCGGCGATCGTCGCGTTCCACCGTGCGTTGGCATTGGCACCGGGGTACGCCGATGCCCGGCAGCAGCTCACGGCGCTCGGTGATGTCGGGCCCCCCCTGCCGCCGGTCCGCCGCCCCAAGATCGCCCGGATGCCGGCGCGCACACACGGCGAGCGGTTCGAGATCCGGCAAAATGGCACCTGGCGTCCGTTCTTCGTGAAGGGTATCAACCTCGGCGCTGCCCGACCGGGCAAGTTTCCTGCCGAGTTCCCCACCGACGACTCGACCTACACGTCCTGGTTGGGACTGATGGCGGCGGCGCACGCCAACGTCGTGCGTCTCTATACCATCCTGCCGCCGGCGTTTTACCGGGCGCTGAAGACCTGGAACGACGCCCACACTAGCCAGGCCCTGTGGCTGGTGCACGGGGTGTGGGCCGAACCGCCGCCGAACGACGACTACGATGACCCCGTCTGGAAAACCGAGTTTCACGACGAGATACGGCGCGTGGTGGACGTGTTGCACGGGCACGCCGTGGTCCCGGGCCGCCCCGGTCACGCGTTCGGGCGTTACACCGTGGACGTCTCGGACCACGTGCTGGCCTTCATTATCGGACGCGAGTGGGAGCCGTTCACCATCCACCATTACAACGAGGTGCGGCCCACTCAAACGAGGTTCGCCGGGCGGTTTCTCGTGGTGGACAGCGCCACCCCGGCCGACGTGTGGATGGCGCAGCAGTGCGACGATCTGCTCGCCTACGAGTGGGACACGTATCACGCTCAGCGTCCCGTCGCCTACACCAATTGGCCCACGCTCGACCCCCTGCCCCACCCCACCGAGCCGACGCTCGAGGAGGAAGGCGCGCTGCGCGCTCAGCTGGGGTTGCCGCCCCCCCGCCACGTGCGCGAATACGACAACGACGATCAATCGCTCGACGCGATGCAGGTGCGCCCGACCAGGGCGAACGCGGCAGGGTACTTCGCCGCGTTCCACGCCTACCCCTACTATCCCGATTTCATCGACTACGACTCGACGTACGGCACCGCGCGCTCCGTCTCCGGCCCGTCGCACTACTTCGGGTATCTGCTCGACCTGAAGCGCCATTTCGCGGGGCGCCCGTTGCTGATCGCCGAGTACGGCGTTCCGTCGTCGCGCGGACTGGCGCATCTCCAGCCGGAGGGAATGCACCACGGCGGCCACGACGAGCAGGCGATGGCCGCGATCGACGTGCGGCTCACGCGCGAAATCCGCGAAGCCGGCCTGGCCGGCGGGATCCTATTTGCCTGGATCGACGAGTGGTTCAAGCGCAACTGGGCGGTGATGGACCTCGAGAAGCCCGCGGAACGGAACCACCTGTGGCTGAATGCGATGGACGCGGAACAGCACTACGGCCTACTGGGACAATACGCCGGAACGGAGCGCACCATGCCCGAGCTGGGCGGCGATCCGGCCCGGTGGCGCACGCTGAGCGCGCTCGAAGGCCGCGACTCGCTGCGGCTGCGCGTCGGGTCCGACGAGGCATACCTGTATCTGGCCCTGCAGATCGACGGCAGCGGTCTCGCACCCGACTCGACCCGCTACCTCGTGGGGATCGACACCTATCGCCGCGACCGCGGCGAATTCCGCCTTCCGGGCGTGCTGGGCCTCGGGTTGGGCGTCGAATTCTACCTCGCCCTCTCCGACTCGACCGATGGCCGTCTGTTCGTCACCCGGAGCTACAATCCATACATCGCGCCGTGGCCGGGGATGGGGCCCACCGGACTCGATCCGTTCTACAACGTCCTCTGCACCGTGGACTCACGCACCGATACAGGGCAGTTCGATTCGCTCTTCATCACGACCAACCGCTTCCGCGTCACGCGGCGCGGGGCGATGATCCCGGCGCAGGGCGTGAACCGCGGACGATTGCGTTACGGCCGGCAGGCGGAGTCAACGCTCGCGGACTGGTACGTGGATCGCCAGGCCGGCCTCGTGGAAGTCCGGCTGCCGTGGGGTCTGCTCAACGTGACCGACCCGTCGTCGCGCACCGTGCTGACGGCGATCCGGGAAAGAGGCGTCGCCAGTACGGCCGTGACCGACGGGTTCCGGTTCGTCGTGGCCGGGCTGCGGCGCGGCGTCGATCAGGTCATCGCGTATCTGCCGGCGGACTCGACCTACACCTGGCCCACCTGGGAGGAGCCGACGTGGCACGAGCGCCTGAAGCCGGCGTATTACGCCATGCGCGAGCTGTGGAGGTCCTGGTGACGCGCCGCCTGGCGTTGACCGCGTGCTTCGTCCTGGTCGCGCAGGCCGCCTCCGCGCAGCTCCCCGAGGCCGAGGATGCATTCGACCGCGGCGACTACCGGACCGCACGCGCCCTGTACGACTCGGTGCTGGCGCTCGATTCGCTCAACCCGCGCGCGTTGTACCGGCTGGCCGTCTTCGACAGCTGGGATGGGAAGCTCAAACAATCACTGGCGCGGTTCGTGAAGCTGCGGCGCGTCGATCCATCGGCGGACGTCATGGTCGCGCACGCCCGGGTGCTGTCCTGGGACGGCCAGACACGCTGGTCCGAAGCCTTGTACGACTCCGCGCTCGCGGTGAACCCCGACCGCAGCGACGCGCTGGCCGGACGGGCGCGCGCGATCGCCTGGAGCGGCGATCTCGATCGCGCCGAGCGCCTGTGGCGGGACGCGCTGGAGCGACACCCTGATGACCCGGAAATCCTGGTCGGCCTCGCGCAGACGTTGTACTGGGAGGGTGAGCCCGGCCTCGCCGAGGGCTACGTCGCGCGGGCGCGCGCCCTCGCCCCCACGGATCGCACCGCGCGCGATCTGTTCGATGCCGTCCGGGCCGAGCGGCGCCCGACAATTGGATTCTCCTCCGACGGGTCCGACGATATCGAGCACAATCGCTTCGTGAGCCTCGCCGGCACCTTCAGCGCGTCACTCTCGGCTGACCTGCGGGGTACGGTACGCGCCACGTGGCGACGCAACACGCTCGGTGGCCTCATCGGCACCAGCACCGGGCTCGACGGCTGGCTGGTGCGGTCGTTCCGGGGAGGGACGTCGGTGCGAGCCGGACTCGGCGCGCGGTCCCTCACGGCGGACAGTGGGACGCGGACCTTCGCCACGGTCCAGGCGGGGGTCGGCCTGCGTCCGGCGAAGTTCACGTCCATCGGCATCGGCTACAGCCGCTATCCCTTCGACGAAACCGCGGTGTTGGTGCGAAAGGCTTTCGTGTGGGACGAGCTCGAGGTGTCGACCGACATCGCGCCGAACCCCGGCCTCGACATCTCGGCGGCGGGAAACGCCGCCTGGCTGTCGGATGGGAATCGCCGTCTCATTGGCTCGCTCGCCGTCATGGCGGGCATCGCTTCCGGCCTGCACGTGGGCGGCTACACCCGCATCATGGGATACCGCGAGGCCAATCCGCGCCGCGGGTACTTCGCCCCTGATCGGTTCACGCTGGGAGAAGGACGTGTGGTCTACGGATGGCGCCGGCAGCGCTGGGCGTTGCGCTTGAGCGGAGGCGTGGGCGCGCAGCAGGTCGGAACGGGCGCCGCGACGCAGGCGGAATGGCACGGAGACGTCTCCGTGTCGCGCGGCTGGCGGGCCATAAACGAGCTGGCGCTGGTGGCGTTGTACACCAACAGCGCCGCGGCGCGCAATGGATCGGAAACTACGCCGACCTACCGCTACTGGTCGGTTGGTCTGCGCTGGAGGGCAGGACTCTAGTGCCGTTCCAACTTGATTCGCCAACATGCCCTAAGCAGCGTACGTAGGCCGACAGCCATTACGGGTTCCGATGACTTGGCGCGAATATTTGGAACGGCACTAGCGCATCCGCCCCGCGACCCGCTCCACATCCCGCAGCACCCGCAGCGCGTTCAGCCCGACGATCTTCTTCACGTCTTCGGACTTCCACCCGCGGCGCAACAGCTCAGCCACGAGATCCGGGAACTTCGAGACGTTCTCGAGCCCTTGCGGCACGCTCGTGATGCCGTCGAAATCGGAGCCCAGGCCGATGTGGTCGACGCCGGCGACGTCGCGGATGTGCTCGATGTGATCGGCGACCTGCTGTAGGGTGGCACGCGGGGCCTGTTTCAGCCACACTTTTGCCGAGTCCGCCGCGGCGGTGGAATCGACGCCTGCGGCGCGGAGCGCCTGGGTGCGCGTCTGCACGCTGTCTTCGTACACGCGCACGGCTTCGGACACGAAGCCCGGATTGAAGTTCACCATCACCACCCCACCCTGGGCACCGACCATCTTGAGGATCGAATCGGGCACGTTGCGGACGTGTCCGGCGATGGCCCGCGCCGAGGAATGTGAGTAGAACACGGGAGCCTTCGAGACCCGGAGCGCGTCCATCATCGTGCCGTCCGAGACGTGGGACAGATCCACCAGCATGCCGAGCCGGTTCATCTCCGTCACCACCTGCTCGCCGAACGGGGTGAGACCCCCGTGCCGGGCGGAATCGGTGGCCGCGTCGGCCCAATCCGTCGTCTCCCAATGGGTGAGCGTCATGTAGCGGACGCCCAGCGCGTAGAACATGCGCAGCGCGCCGAGCGAGCTCTCGATCGCATGCCCGCCCTCGATGCCGATGAGGCAGGAGATCTTGCCGGCCTTGAAGTTGCGCTCGATGTCGGCGGCCGTGAGGGCCATGGCAAGGTCGTGCGGATACTGGCGGCACAGGTGGCGCACCAGGTCGATCTGCTCGAGCGCGTAGACCGCCGGGTGCTCGCCGCTGTGCATCGTGGTGACGGGCACGTAGGCCGCCCAGAACTGCGCCCCGACCATGCCGGCGCGCAGCTTGGGAATGTCGGTCATCAGGCCGAGCTGCGTTGCTCCGAAATCCACCGAGTCCACCCCGCCACGACCGCGGATCGCGTCCGGAATGTCGTTATGACCATCCACGAGCGGCACGGTCTTCAACAGGCGGAGCGCCTGAGCCCGGTAATCCGGTGTCGCGAGCACCTGGGCCGACAGTGCTGGCAGCAGCAACGTGGTGAAGACGATGGCAAAGCCGACCGATCTGCGCATAGACGTTCCGGATTTGAGTGGTGGCGAGAAAGCTGGCGTCGCACGTGCCCGTTATCAAGATTAGGTTTCGCGCATGCAGCATCCCAAGCAGACCGTCGCGCTCACTCTGAACGGCGAGCCGTGTGAGGTGGCGTTCGCGCCCCACAAGACCCTGCTCGAGGTGCTGCGTGAAGACCTGAACCTCACCGGCACCAAGCACGGCTGCGAGCTGGGCGAGTGCGGTACCTGCACCGTGCTGCTCGACGGACGCCCGGTGCTGTCCTGCCTCGTGCTTGGCCTGGCCTGCCACGGGCGCGCGGTCGACACGATCGAAGGGATGGCCGGAGCGGAGCTGCACCCGTTGCAAACGGCGTTCGCCGACCTCGGGGCAGCCCAATGCGGCTACTGCACCCCGGCCTTCCTGCTCGTCGCGCAGGCGTTGCTGAGCGAAAACCCCAAACCCTCGCGTGACGACATCAAACAGGCGCTGGCGGGCAACCTGTGCCGCTGCACCGGCTACATCAAGATCTACGAAGC
>JBGQFX010000047.1:0-22129 GCA_041497135.1 Gemmatimonadota bacterium
CAGGCCGTTGGCGCTGATCGCGCGGACGACGGCACCGAGCGGGAGTGCTGGAGCGAACACGAGCGTGTCCACTCCGCCCGTCGTGGTCCGGACCACCAGGGCCTCGAACGCGGTGTCGCTGCGCATCAGCTGAACCGTGTAGCGTCCCGGGCCGACCGGGAGCCGCCGCACCACCAGCGAGTCCCACGCGGCGGGCAGATGCGGCGCGAGGGTGACCCGACCGCCCGGCGCGTCGCCCTCCCAGCCGATCAGACCGCGCACGAGCGGTGTCAGCAGCATCGAGGTGGCGAAGAACTGCTGCGGCACCGCCGTCTCGAGCGGCTCGTCGGATGACCCCGAGAACACCTCCGGGTTGGCGCCCAGCCCCCAGCGGAACGCCGTGCGGGCCACCGCCCGAGTGGCCGCGAAGCCCATGGCCGCGTGGTGATAGCGGTACAACCCCCAGGCGTCGAACCCGGTGACGAACGGCCACACGGTGCCGTTGTTGTAGTGCAGCGGATCGAACAAGGTCGAGCTCGGCGACAGCGTGCGCGCCCCCCAATCCGTCGTGATGCCCGCACGGGCCAGCGACGCGGCGGTCGCCTGGCCGCGCTCCTCGTCGAACAACCCGAAGGCAAGTCCGGTCGCGGGCCAGACGGTGACCTCATTGGACAGCGCGCCGCCTTCGAGCAACGCGAACGCATAGCGGCGGTCAGCCGGCAGCCAGAGCCGCTCGCGCAAACTGGCCAACGCGCGCTCGTGCAACCGGCGCGCCTCGTCCCGGGTCGCCCGGTCACCCATCGCGTCCGCGATGACGGGGAGCACCTCGAGCGACTTCACCCACACCGAGGACATATAGATGTCGGACACGAGCCCCTGTTGCAGATCGCCGACTTCGATCGCGCCCGCTCCTGCGCGCGCATTGTCCATCAGGCCGTCCCCGTCGGCGTCGGTGGCTTTGGCCCACTGGTAGGCGCGCTTGAGGTTGGGCCACAGTCGCCGCAGCGTGCCCGTGTCCGCGGAGGCACGCCAGTACTCGGCCAGGGCCAGGATCCAGAACGGCGTCGTGTCGCCGTGATAGAAGGCGTACGGGTAGTCCTCGAACCACCGGATCCGCCCCGCCGCCTGCGAGATCTCATGCGGGATCTTGCCGATGTTGGGCGGGCGCGAACCCTGAAATCCCGCGAAGAAGGCGAGCCCGTCCCGCGCCACGGACCACAGGCCGACAGAGCTCATCGCCAGCGAGTTGATCGACGCATCGCCCCCGAAATACCACCCGAATCCGGGGCGGGTACTCGTGGCCCCGCTCGGCCCATACCCGGCGATCAGCCCGCAGCCCAGGTCGGGGTTGCAGGCCATCGCCTCGTCCAGATTCACGCTGGCCCACCGCACCGCCAGATCGAGCTGCCGATCCGGCGACTCCAACTCCACGGTCGAATCGAGCACGGCTTGCGCGTGCGCGGCGCGTTCGGCGTACAGCTCGGGCACGTGCCCCAGCACACGGCGGTAGATGGCGCGCACCGAATCCCGTGGAGCGACCGCTCCGACCATCACGATCGGTATCCCCGCGGCGTGGACCAGGGTGAGCCGCCCCGCAGGCTCGCCCGGGCGCGGCATCGCCACGGGGCCCTGATCGCCGACCGCGATGTGCAGCTCGCTGGGGGCATCGGCCAACATGTGAGACGGATTGTTGGTCGCCCAGGTCGTGGACGGGGAGCCGAAAAACCCGTTTACCTGGCGGCGGCTCTCCGAGAGCACGAAGGCGTGCTCCGCGTCGTCCCAAAACACGTATTGGCCGCCGAACCCGCCGGGCCAGGCGAATTGCAGGTCGGGCCGGAACCGCGCGATGATCTCGATCGGCCGCACCGCTTCCACCTCCAGCACGGCAACGATCGCCGGCTGGTCCAGCGGGGCGAACAACCGCTCTGTGACGGTGAAGGCGGAATGCGTATAGACGATGGTCGCGCCGGCGGGGGAGATAGTGACGGTGCGCGCGACATCGCGACCCGGGATGGGCTGGTCATACAGCGGCGTCTTGAACGCAAGCTCAAACCCGTGCAGCAGCTTGAGCGGCCAGGCCCAGGCCTCGAAGCTGCCGGTCTCCGTTCCCAGGACAACCGCGCGGCGGCCAATGGCGCTGACGTAGCCCCAGGGCCTGGCCGGTCCGGTGAGGTCCACGTCGAAGCGTCGCCACGACAACGAGATCGGCGCGTGTGCGGCGGCGACGCTGGAATCGGCAGGGCGCTGTGCGGAGAGCAGCGCGGGAAGGAGACAAAAACCGCCGAGGAGCAGGCGCATGCGCTCACTTGCGTCGGGGAGTTAGCCGGGTAAGCTATAGGCCCCCATTGGACACAACCAGCGGAGGAGACATAGATGCTCGCGACCAGTGACCTCACGGGAATGGGTGGTCCCGGGATGATGGAGCCCATGTTCCCGCCGGAGCCCCCGATGGTTCCGGAGCCCGCGCCGGTGTACCCCCCGATGATGGATGAGGGGAGGTCGGCCCCGAAGCCCAAGAAGAAAGCCAAGAAGAAGAAAGCCGCGAAGCCGAAGGCCAAGCGGAAGGCGCGCAAGCTGGCGAAAAAGGCGAAGCAGAAGGCGAAGAAGAAGGCCAAGCGCGCGAAGGCCAGCAAGGCGGCGAAGCAGCCGAAGGGGAAGAAGAAGAAGAAAGCGGGTCGTCGGCGCCGCTAGGCAGCTCTTCAGTAGATGTCGACGGCGGAGCGCGGGAGCGCTTCCCGGATGGCGGCCGCCATCGCGAGGAGGCGCTCCCGCGGTACGTTCTGGATCCCCGGATCAGCCGACGGCCGATCGATGGCGCACAGCTGGACGGCATCGGGACCGGCCGCCACGAGCAGCGGCAGCCAGGCCGCTGAACCGTCACCGGCTGCAGGGCGCGATACTCCGCCGCGAGCCGGGCGGCTTCATAGACCGCGCCGTTGACCCGCTCCGGTGGACCGGGATCGAGCTTCATGATGCGCGCATCGAGCCGCCGCAGGGCGACGCGGATTGCCGGTATTCCGGCCGAACATCCGTTCGACAACACGGCCACGCGTACCGCGGGAGCCCGGGCGTCACGGATCGCAAGCAGGCGGTCCACAGCGACCGCGAAGCGCGGATGCAGCGTCGGCTCACCGTTGCCTGAGAAGCAGATCCAGTCAGGTGGGCGCGGCAGCCGCTCCAGCGTCCGCAACAGGGCATGGGCGATCTCGTCCGGGGACGGCCAGCGTGCAGCGGTGGCCTTGACCGTGTCGAAACCGCAGGCGCAGTAGGGGCAATTGAAATCGCACAGCTTGGAGCCGCGCGGGGTGAGATTCAGACCCAGGCTGACCCCGAGGCGCCGCGAGCGCAGCGGCCCGTATACGACCGACTCCCACAGGCGCGGGAGCGGGGTTGCATCGGCCATGCGGCAAGGTACGTTCTGGCGACTTCGGAACGAAGAGGTACGCAGTGCGCGGTGCGTGGTGTATGGTGACGGCGCTGGCGGCATGCGCGGCGCCCAAAGTGCCTCTCGGTGATCCGCAAACCGAGATCGCGGCGGCGCTGACGCGTTCCGCGGGAGACTGGAATCGCGGCGACCTGAGCGGCTTCATGAGCGACTACGCCAGGGATTCGCTCACCAGTTACGTCTCGGGCGGTCACGTGCAGTACGGCTGGCAGCCGCTGTACGATCGCTACCAGGCGACCTACTTCGCGCTGGGAAAAAGCCGGGACTCGCTCTCGTTCGAGGAGATCCGGGTGCGTCCGCTCACGACGGATCTCGCGTTCGCGACCGCGCGCTTCCTGCTGCATCGTGGCGACTCGGTCACGGCGAGCGGCCCGTTCACGCTGATTCTCCAGAAGCGGGGCGACCGCTGGCTCATCCTGCACGATCATACCTCGGCGGATCCCAAGCCGTGAGGAGGCGCCGCTGGGCGGCCCTGTGCTGCGGCGTCCTGGCAGCGGGGGCGTGCACGTCGCCCGGCAAGGGGATGATCGCGCTCGAGGGCGCCACGTTGATCGACGGAGCGGGTGGCCCGCCCAAGACGGACGCCCTGATTCTGATCAAGGACGGCGCCATCAGGGCCGTCGCGCAGGTGAACGAAATCAAGATCCCGCGCGGTGCCCAGCGCATCAGCCTCATCGGCAAGACGATCATCCCGGGACTGATCTACGCCCATACCACGGTCGAGCGCTGGGCGCTGCCGCGCTATCTCGCCTGGGGCGTGACCACGGTGCGCGACATGAATTCCCCGGGCGACACCGGATACGCCATCAAGAAGGATCTCGATCTCGGCTCCGTGGCGGGCCCGCGCATGTTCACGAGCGGTCCCCCGATCGATGGCATGGCCGCCACGCTTCCCGGAGCGAGCGCGGTGGCGGGCGACGAGGAAGCCCGCCAGGCCGTCGACCAGCGGGCGGTGTCGGGCGCCGACTACGTCACCATCTACACCAAGATCACGCCCGACCTGCTGCGCCCGATCATCGACGAGGCCGCGACGTTGCGCCTGCGCGTGGTGGCCCGCCTCGGCAAGATCGACGCCCTCGCGGCGGCCCGGGCCGGCGTCGTGTCCCTCGAGCAGCTGTCCGGGGTCGTGGCCGCGGCCGCCTCTGATCCGACGCCGTTCTTCCGGGCCAACGACATCTATTTCGCCGGGCTGACAATGGAGGAGGCGAGCTGGGGCGCGCTCGACTCCGCCACGGTGGCCCGGGTCGCCCGCGCGCTCGCCGCCACCCACGTCGCGATCGTCCCCACGCTGGTCGCGCACGACACGTACGCGAACCTCGACGATCCGGCGCTGGCGCAGCGCCCCGGTATGGCGGACGTGCCGGCCGACTCGAGCAACCGCGTCCGCTCCGTTGCGACGCTGCTGCAGCGTGGCGGCTGGCGCGCCGCGGAGCTCGCGGCGTTCCGGCGCGGTCGAGCGCGACAGGATCAGTTCGTGCGCGAGTTCAAGGCGGCGGGGGGCGTGATCCTGGCCGGCACCGACGCCCCCAATCCATTTCTCGTCCCCGGCGCATCCTTGCACGAAGAGTTGGCCCGGCTGGTCGCCGCGGGGTTCACGCCGATCGAGGCGATCACCGCGGCGACCCGGCACACCGCCCAGGTGCTCACCGCCGACTCGATCGGCATGCTGGCGCCCGGCAAGATGGCCGATCTCGTCGTCCTGAACCGCAGTCCGGCCGAAGACATCACCGCCACGCGGGATATTGCCTGGGTGATGGTCCGCGGCCGCCTGTTCAGGCCGGACTCCCTGAGGGCCGAATGGAGCAAGTGAAGCGTCTGAGCCTCACCCTCCTGCTCGTTCTGGCGGCGTGCGAGCGGCCCGCGCAGCGCAGTGCGTCGGCGGCCACCGGCGCGGGCTACGACGTGCTGCTGCGCGGTGGGTGGATCGTGGACGGCAGCGGCAACCCCCGGTGGCGGGGGGACGTGGCGATTCGCGGCGACCGGATCGCGGCGCTGGGCCAGTTGGCCGGCGCCGGCGCCCGCGAGACGCTCGACGTCTCGGGGCTCATCGTGGCCCCGGGCTTCATCGACATGATGGGACAGTCGGAGATCAATGTCCTGATCGACAACCGCGTGTTCAGCAAGATCACGCAGGGAATCACCACCGAGGTGACCGGCGAGGGCGGTTCGGTCGCGCCGCTCACCGATCGACTGGTGCTGAACGACTCGGACGCCATGAAGAAGTACCACTACCGGGAGGATTGGCGCGACCTGGACGGCTACTTCGCCCAGCTCGCGCGGAACCGATCCACCGTAAACTTTGCGACGTTTGTGGGCGCGACCCAGGTGCGCCTGGCCGTCCTCGGTAATGAGAACCGCGCCCCCACGGCCGTTGAGCTCTCGTACATGGCCGCGCTCGTGGATTCGATGATGGAGCAAGGCGCCTTGGGGTTGTGGACCGCCCTCGAGTACGCCCCCGCCAGTTATTCCACGACCGGCGAGATCATCGCGCTGGCCAAGGCGGCGCGGCGACACGGTGGCATATACGCCTCCCACATGCGCAACGAAGGGACCGAGATCGATCTGGCGCTCGACGAGTTGTTCGCCGTCGCCCGTGAAGCCGACATCCCGGCCGAGATCTCGCACCTCAAGCTCGCGGGGCGCCGCAGCTGGGGTCACATGGCGCACGTGCTCGCCCGCGTCGACTCGGCGCGGGCAGCGGGGCTGGACGTCACCGCGGACCAATACCCGTACATCGCGGGGGCGACGGCCTTGGATGCCTCTATCCCAACTTGGGCCGAGAGCGGGGGCTGGGACTCGTTGCTCGCCCGCCTGCGCGACCCGCCCACGCGGGCACGGTTGCATCAGGAAATGGTCCGCCCCACAGACGGGACCGAGGGGTTCTTCAACGAGGCCGGAGGAGGGTCGGGCATCCTCATCACCGGCGTCTTCCAGGACTCGCTCCGCGACCTCCAGGGACGACGCATCAGCGAGATCGCCGCAGCCCGCCACCGGGACCCCATCGAGACGATCTTCGACATCGTGCTGGCCGAGGGCGGCCACCGCACCGACGCCGTTTACTTCCTCATGAATGAGCCCGACGTGCAGGAGGCGATGAAAACCTGGTGGGTGTCGGTGAACACGGACTTCGGAGGCGTGGCGCCGGACGGCCCGCTCGGCGCGCAGTCCGCCCATCCCCGCGCCTATGGCTCGTTTCCGCGCATCCTGGGCCACTATGTGCGTGAGCTGAAACTGATGCCGCTCGAATTCGCGGTCCGCAAGATGACGTCGCTCGCGGCTCAGCGCGTCGGCCTCACCGATCGCGGTCTGCTGCGACCCGGGATGTACGCCGATGTCACCGTCTTCGACCCCGCCACGGTCGCCGACCGCGCCACCTTCGAGCAACCCCATCAGCCATCGGTGGGAATCGGCTACGTGTTCGTGAACGGGCGGGCGGTCATACGTCGCGGGCAGCTCACCACCGAGCGGCCCGGTCGCGGCCTGCGCGGCCCGGGCTACGTGCCGCCGGAGCGGCGCGGAAACTAGCAGTCCAGTCATGACGCTGGGTCGGCTGATCCTTGCCTGGCTACTCGTCGCGGCCTGGTTCGCGCTCGTCGGCTGGGCCGCCCACCGCTGGGTGGGCGTGGCCGCGAGCCCGGCGCCAAGCCGCACGACGCTCGCCTGGACCGCCGGTGAGGCGCTGGTCGCGACCTTGCTCGCTTCCTTATGGTTCGATTCACTGGGCCACGGCGCTTGGTGGTTGCTGTTCGGCCTGCTCGGTTTGCTCGCCGGCGGCATGGCGTCAGGACCGCCGGTCATCGCGCTGGTCTTCTCGGTGCTCCGGTACGTGGCGGCCGGCGCGTTGCTGGCCTGGCGATTGGGGTGATTCGTCTCTACCGTCTCCCACCGTCTGCTCCATATTACGCCCCACCATGAAACCGATTCGCCTGACGGCGTTTTCGCACGGCGCCGGCTGAGCCTGCAAGCTCGGGCCCTCCGAGCTGACGCAGGTCTTGCGTCACGTGCCGGTAGTCGCCGATCCTCGGATTCTCGTCGACGCCGCGACTCGGGATGACGCCGCCGTGTTTCAGGTGGCGCCGGATCGAGCCCTGGTGGCGACGGTGGACTTCTTCACGCCCATCGTGGACGACGCCTACGATTTCGGCCGCATCGCCGCGACGAATGCGTTCTCGGACGTCTACGCGATGGGCGCAGCGCCGCTCTTCGCGCTCAACCTCGTGGGCTGGCCGCGGGATACGCTGCCGCTCGAGCTGCTGGGGGACGTGCTGCGCGGCGGCGCGGACGTGGCCCGGGCCGCGAGCGCATTCGTGCTGGGCGGCCATTCGGTCGACGATCCGGAGCCGAAGTACGGGATGGCGGTCATCGGCGAGATCCACCCCGACCGCATCGTGACGACGGCCGGCGCGCGACCGGGCGACGTGCTGGTGCTGACCAAGCCGATTGGGACGGGAATTCTCACGACCGCGTTGAAGCACGACCTGCTCGCGGCTCCCGCCCTGTCCGACGCCGTTCGAGTCATGACCACGCTGAACGCCGGTGCCGCACGCGGGATGCTCGCGGTCGGGGTCCACGCCGCCACCGATGTCACCGGGTTCGGCCTGCTCGGTCACCTGCACAACATGCTGCGCGCCAGCGAGGTCGGGGCCGAGGTGACGGCGGCGGACGTTCCGGTCCTGGCGGGCGCCCGCGAGATGCTCGCCAAGGGGGCCGTTCCGGGCGGCACCCGGCGCAACCTCGAAAGCCTGCAGGAGGTCGTCCGCTTCGCGGACGCGATCCCGGAGGCGGACCGCATCCTGCTGGCGGACGCCCAGACCTCCGGGGGCCTGCTCATCGCCGTGGCGGCGGAGCGCGTCGATCGATTGCGCGAGGCCCTGGGGCGCGAAGCCACGCCCGCCGCGGCGGTCATCGGACGGATTACGGCCGGTGCAGCGGGAACCATTGTCGTCCGTTAGTCTCCAGGCCATGGCCGCCATCCCCGAGTACCGCACCCTCACCCCCGACGCGCTCGACGCGCTGGAGCGGGCCGTGCGGGAACGGCGCCGGGTGGCATTGCGTCGACGCGGCACGGAGTACGTCGTCGTGGCCGAGCGGCTGGCCACGGGGGACCGGGACGAGACGCTCGAGGCCCGGTTGCCGATGACGGGCGAGCTGCTCCAGTTCCGGCTGCGCGATCTGGACGCGTTCGCGGTGCTGCCGTGAGCGCGGCCTGATGTTCACCCGCCTCCTGGTCGGCTTGGACGGCAGCCCGCAGGCCGATGCGGCGCTCGAGCAGGCGGTCATTCTCGGCCACCGGTTCCGTTCCACACTGGTCGTCGCGGCGGTGCGGGAAGCGGGCGAGGCCCTCACCGGGATGGACCCCGCCCTGCTGCTGGAGCGGGCACGGTTCCGCGTCGAGGCCGCGAGGCTGGACGTCGAGCTGGTACTGCGTGACGGCTCTGCCGACGTCGTGCTGGCCGAGCTGGCCGAGTCCGTGGACGCCGGCCTCGTGGGCCGGCGCGGTGTGCGGACCGAACGGGCCGGCCCGTCGGCGCTGGGCCGCACGGCGGCCTCGCTCATCCAGCTCGCGGGGCGCTGCGTGATTGTGTGCGGCGGCACACCTTCCCCCATGCGGGCGTGCGCGGTGGCGTTCGATGGCCGCAACCGGCGGGCGCTGGAGCTCGCCGCGCGCTTCGCCAGCGTGGCCCAGAGTACCGTGCACGTGATTCATGCGTACCGCGACCGCCTGGAAGGCACCCAGATTCTCGGCGCCGCCGAAGCCGAGCTGTCGCTGCTCGGTGTCCAGTATCAGACGCACCTCGAGGAAGGATCGGCCGGCGAGGTCGTCGCGCGCGTGGTGCGCGCAATCCGGGCCGACGCGCTGTTCGCCGGCGCGCACATCCCGCGTGGGCCGGGCGAGCGCCGACCCAGCGTCGCCTCGCACACCGAGGACATTCTGCAGCACACCGACATGCCCGTCGCGATTCAGCCCTGATGCCGGCGCGCCCCGTCACCGAGGTCCTGGTCCACGCCGACGAGAGCTGCCTCGGCAACGACCGCGCCAAACCGAGTCCGGGCGGCAACGCGGCCCTGGTCGAAGCGCCGGCCGGCGACAGTATCGCGCGCTGGGACCTCTACGAGTCTTCGCCTCAGACGACCAACAACCGCATGGCGCTGGCGGGCGCGATTACGACGCTGGAATGGCTGCACCGCCAATGGAAACACGTCCACGTCCGTTACGTCTCGGATTCAGAGTATCTCGTGAAGGGCATCACGGATTGGCTCCCCGGATGGAAGGGGCGCGGGTGGAAGCGGAAAGGGGGCGAGATCGAGAATCTGCTCTTGTGGCAGAAGCTCGATCAGGCCACGCAGAGTCTCGATGTGCGTTGGGAGTGGGTGCGGGGCCACAACGACGTCGCCAAGAACGAGTACGCCGACTTCCTCGCGGTGCGCGCGGCCGAAAACCAGGAGCGCTCCAACGGACTGGTCCCGTCCGGATTCGACACCTGGCTCGCCCAGCAGCAGGCCCGGGGGAAATACGCCGGGTACGACCCCGACCGGGAAGTGCATGCGCGTTCCTAAGGACGGCGTCGCCGCCAACACGCACCGGCTGAACCTCCTCGCCGACGGCGTGGAGCTGCCGCCGGTCGAGCGCATCCCGCTCTACGAGGTGTACATGCGCATGGCTGAAGAGCTGGCCAAGCGCTCGACGTGCGTCCGGCTGCAGGTGGGCACCGTGGTCACCGACCAGCTGCTCGAGAACGTCCTCGCGATCGGCTACAACGGAAACGCGAAGGGGCTCGCCAACCGTTGCGACAGCGCGGTGCCGGGCAGCTGCGGCTGCATCCATTCCGAGATGAACGCGCTGGTCAAGGCGCCCGGCAATCTCCGCGACAAGGTCGTGTTCGTGAGTGCCTCGCCCTGCGTCATGTGCGCCAAGCTGATGATCAATTCCGGCGTGACGCACGTATTCTACCGGAAGGCGTATCGCGACCCGTCGGGCATCGAGGTCCTGGCCCAGGGCGGAATCACGCCCGTGTTGTACGACCACTGGGTGCGCGAGTGGCGCTGACGGCTACCAATCGTCCTCGGAGTCCGCACATGCGACATCTCCTTGTCGGCGTCTGGCTCGTGCTCGCCGCGCCCCTCCCTGCGCAGTCGCTGCTGTACCGATCGCCCAACCTGAGTGGCACTTGGGTGGTGGAGCCGGGGGTCGTTCAGTTCAATTTCCTTCACCGTTTCTACGTAGCCCCCAGCACCGCCGGACACTCGGTCGCGAACTACCCCACCTTCACGCTCGCGACGGGTGTGATGGACCGCGTGGCGGTCGGGGCGTGGTTCGCCACCAAGTCGCCTGCCGGTATCGGACGCAGCGCGGGCTCCTCGAACGAGACCGAAGTGTTCGCCCGCTGGCGCGCCGTTGGCGGGGTTGAGGGCAGTTCCGGCCTCCATGTGGCGCTCACACCAGCTTACGATTTCCTGGCCCAGAGCGTCGATGGCGAGCTAGCCGTGGACTACACCGTAGGAGCATTGACACTCGAGGGCGCTGCTCGAATCATGGCGAAACCGCTGGGGAGCTCGGGAGGAGCGCGCGCGTCGTTTGGGGGTGGGGCCATTGCCCGTCTCACGCGCTACATCGCCGTCTCGGCGGACGTCGGCTCCTTTGTGAATCCGACGGTGCTCGCCGCCTGGAGCGCCGCGATTCAGATACTGATTCCCAACTCGCCTCACTCGTTCGCCTTCGAAGTGAGTAACACCATCGCGAGCACGATCCAGGGAAATTCCATCGGCTTTTCCCAACGACTTTACGGGTTCGAGTTCACGATTCCGCTGCACTTGAAGCGGTTCCGAGAACTGTTCCACCGGGCGTCCTCCCCGATGGTCACCGGGGACGTGGGAGCCCCCGTCGCGGCCACCGTTGCGATCGGTGCCATGAAGTTCCCTGCGGACACGGTTGTGATCTCGGCAGGCCAAGCGGTGCGCTGGAACAATGCCGACCCCCTGGGCCACACCATCACGTTTGATCCCGCCAGCGGCGAGGCCAGTTCCGAGCTGATCCCCCCGAACGGGGCCTTCGTGCACCGGTTCACCCGGCCGGGAACCTACTTCTACCACTGCACGCCGCATCCGTTCATGAAGGGCGTGGTGGTGGTGCAATGAGCGGGAAGAGGGATGGGGGAAGGGGGAAGAGTGACTGACGAGCTCGATCGGCTCTTCGAATGTTTGGTGGAGACCTTGGCGCGCGACGCGCGCATCGCCGTCCCGTTTCCGGCGGCCGAGCTCTACGAGCGGCTGGTGCCCTACCGCTCGAACCGGTCGCGCCTGCGTGTCGCGACGCACCAGGACTACGAGATGACCGTGCTGCGTCTTCTGGCCGGCGAGCGCGGCTTCGTCCAGCTCGACCCCTCGGACGTGCGCGAAGGCATGCAGCGCGAGGTCACGGCGGCGAACCCGGACCCGACCTATTTCCGGAACTTCCCTGATGCCCAGATCATGATCAATCGCTTCGCCGCCGAACGGGTGTTGCGGGGCAACAGGGCGTACGCGCCGCCGGAGCCGGAGGACACGCCGGGCGACGCCGAGGAAGAAGCGGAATCGCCCGCCAGCTGGACCTCGGGAAACCCGATTCCGCCGGCCGGGCTCGATCCCGAATCCGCACCGGAGCCGACCTTCGAGCTGGCGGAAGCCGAAGAGACGTCCTCGCCGCACCATTGTCCCTACTGTGGCGGATCGCTGCCCGCCAATCGCAAGGTGAATTTCTGCCCGCATTGCGGTCAGCCGCCCCTGGGAGAGTTGAAGTGTCCCGCCTGCGGCAGTGAGGTGGACGTGGGCTGGGGGTATTGCATCGGCTGCGGGCGCGCGACGGGATTCGAGTGACGTCGTACCAGGTCGCCGTCATCGCGGGTGACGGCATCGGCCCGGAAGTGATCGAGGCCGCGATTCCCGTGCTCGACCGCGCCGCGGCCAACGACGGTTTTGCGCTCACATGGGAGCGCCTGCCGTACGGCGCCGATCACTATCTCGCCACCAAAGAGACGCTTCCCGATCACGCGTTCGCGCATCTGCGCGACGATGTGGACGCCATCTTCCTGGGCGCGATCGGCGACCCGCGCGTGCCCGGCAACGAGCATGCGCGCGACATCCTGCTCGGGCTGCGCTTCCGACTGGATCTGTACATCAACTTCCGGCCGGTTCAGCTGCTGCATCCCGAGTTGACGCCGCTGAAGAATGTGTCGGCGATCGATTTCGTGATCTTTCGCGAGAATACGGAAGGCGTCTATCTCGGTCGCGGTCGGGTGACGGGGGACGAGTACATCGCCGAAGAGGTCAACACGGCGAACGGAGTCGAGCGCATCATCCGGGCGGCGTTCGCATGGGCCAAGGCGCGCGGCAAGACTCGCGTCACCATGAGCGACAAGTCCAACGCCGTGCCCGCACACCGGATCTGGCAGCAGCAGTTCAAGGCGGTCGCAGGAGAGTTTCCCGGCATCACGGCCGAACACCGATTCGTGGATGCCCTCGCCATGGAGATGGTGCGGGAGCCGGAGCGATTCCAGGTGATCGTCACCAACAACCTCTACGGCGACATCCTCTCGGATCTGGGCGCAGGCTTAGTCGGCGGCCTGGGGCTCGCCGCGAGCGCCAACCTCCACCCGGGCCGGGCGGGGTTGTTCGAGCCGGTACACGGCTCGGCGCCCCCGCTCGCAGGGCTTGGCGTCGCCAACCCGATCGCGGCGATCCTCACCGGAGCCCTGATGTTCGAGCAGCTCGGACACCCCGAAGCGGCGCGCGCCCTGGAGCGGGCCGTACGGGCGGCGCTCGCCGACGGCGTGCGCACCCAGGATCTGGGTGGGAGCGCGACCACCGCCATGGCCGCGACCGCCGTGTCACGGCGACTCTGATGTCGCGCGACCTGGCCCGGACGCTCGATCTCAAGGATCTCGTCCTCGTTGTCATCGGCACCGTCATCGGCTCCGGGATCTGGCTCGTGCCCGGGGCGGTGTTGCGCAATAGCGGCGGAGACCCCGGCCTGGCGCTCGTCGTCTGGCTCGTCGGTGGGATTTTTTCCCTGCTGGGCGCACTGACCTTCGCCGAGCTGGGCGCGATGTATCCCGAATCGGGCGGCAGCTATACCTACGTGCGGGAGGCGTTCGGACCGCTCCCCGCGTTCCTGTTGGGTTGGACGCTGTTCCTGGCGATCAACACCGGCTCGATCGCGACTCTCGCCGTCGCCTTCGCGAACTATGCCGGCGAGTTCGCGACCCTCGGCAACGTGGGCCGCAAGGTCGTGGCGATCGCCATGATCGCCGCCGTCGCCGCGATCAACATCCGGGGCACTCGGCACGCCGCTTCCGTTCAGAACTGGAGCACCGGCGTGAAAGTCGCCGCTATCCTCGCGCTCGCGGCGAGCGGCCTGATCCTGGGATCCGGCGGCGCAACGACGGTCAGCCGTGCCTTCACGGTCCCGGTGTCGGGGTTGGTGCTCTCCGGCGCCGGTGTGGCGCTGCTCGGCGTGCTGTGGGCTTACGAGGGGTGGGTGAACGTCACCAACTCGGCTGGTGAGGCGCGCGACCCGCAGCGCAGCTTCGCCCGCGGCATCATCATCGGAACGGCGGCGCTGATCGCGATCTATCTCATCGCCAACGTCGGCTATCTCATGGCATTGGGCCCCGATGGGGTAGCGGGCTCGTCACGGGTGGCCGCCGATGCCGTGCGCGTTCTGTTCGGTCCCGTGGCGGCCAAGCTCGTCGGCGCGGCCGTGCTCGTGTCCGTGTTCAGCGCGACGAACGGCCTCGCGCTCACGAGCCCCCGCACCTTTTTCGCGATGGCGCGCGACGGCGTGTTCTTCTCGAAACTCGCCCAGGTGCACCCTCGCTTTGGCACGCCCGCGTTCGCCATCATCGCGAGCGCGGTGTGGGCCGCGCTGTTGACCCTCACCGGGACGTTCGAGCAGCTGTTCACGTACGTGGTGTTCGCCAGCTGGCTGTTCGCCGGCCTGGCGGCGGCCGGGATCTTCGTGCTGCGCCGGCGCCGTCCGGACGCGCCACGCCCGTTTCGGGTCCCGGGCTATCCCTTCACGCCTGCCCTGTTCATCGCGGCCGCGACCGTCGTGGTGGCCAATACGTTCGTGGCGCGCCCGGTCCAGGCCATCGCCGGCATGGGGATCGTGCTGCTCGGCACGCCGGCCTACCTCTACTGGAAGCGCGCGCCGCCAGCCTAGAGGCCCCGCTGTATATTCCTCGTTCTCTCGAGCAAGGCCGCACTGTGAAGACCCAGGGCAGTAGCACCGACGTCGTCTTCCTCTCGGGTGTCCGCACCGGGTTCGGCGGCTTCGGCGGTTCCCTCAAGGATCTTTCAGCCATCGACCTCGGCGCCGTGGTCGGTCGTTGCGCGCTGGAGCGGGCCGGCACCCCGGTCGCCGACATCGGTCACGTCGTATTCGGGAACGCGCTGCAGACCTCAGTCGATGCCATCTACATGGCCCGCCACGTCGCGCTCAAGAGCGGCCTACCCATCGAGACGCCTGCCGTCACCGTGAACCGCCTGTGCGGCTCCGGCTTCGAAGCGATCACCCAGGGCGCCCAGCTCATCATGCTGGGCGAAGCGGAGGCCGTGCTCGCGGGGGGTGGAGAATCGATGAGCCAGGCGCCGCATGTGGTGCGCGGCGCACGCTGGGGGCTGCGCCTCGGTCCCGCGCCGCTCGAAGACCTGCTGTGGGAGTCCCTCAAAGATCCGCAGTGCGGCTTCTCGATGGCGGAGACCGCCGAGAACCTGGCCGACAAGTACCAGCTGGCCCGCAAGGACGTGGATGCGGTCGCGCTAGGATCCCAACAGCGCGCCAAGAAAGCGTGGGACGACTGCGTGTTCCAGGATGAGGTGGTCCCCGTCCCGATCAAGAAGAAGGGCCAGACGGTCGATTTCCGCGCCGACGAGCACATGCGGCCGGAGACCACGATCGAGGCGCTGGCGGCCCTGAAGCCCTACTTCAAGAAGGACGGCGTGGTGACGGCCGGAAACGCGTCCGGTATCTGCGACGGAGCGGCCGCGACGGTGATCGCGAGCGAGTCGTATGCCAGGACCCGCGGCCTGAAACCGCTGGGACGGCTGGTGGCGTGGGGCGTCGTCGGCGTCGAGCCGAAGTACATGGGCATCGGACCCGCGCCTGCCGCGCGCAAGGCGCTGCAGAAGGCCGCGATGTCGCTCGCCCAAATGGATCTGGTGGAGGTGAACGAAGCGTTCGCCCCGCAGTACCTGGCCGTCGAAAAAGAACTCGGCCTCGATCGGGCCAAGACCAACATCCACGGCGGCGCGATCGCCATCGGCCATCCGCTGGCAGCGAGTGGCACCCGGATCACGATTCACCTGCTGCACGCCTTGCGCCGCGCCGGCAAGCGGTTTGGACTGGGCTCGGCCTGCATCGGCGGCGGGCAAGGGCTCGCCGTGATCCTCGAGGCGTTCCCCGCTCAATGAGGAGATTCCATGCCTGACGTGCTGTTGACGGTCCTTGCAGCCGTCGGCCTGTATTTGTTCTCGGGGCTGCGGGTGCTGCGCGAGTATGAACGGGCCGTGTACTTCTTTCTGGGCCGCTCCTGGGGCTCCAAGGGGCCCGGGCTGATTTATCTGCCGCCGCTGTTCGCGCGCATGCAGAAAGTCAGCCTGCGCGTCATGGCAATCGACATCCCGCCGCAAGACGTCATCACCCGCGACAACATTTCGATCAAGGTGAATGCGGTCCTGTACATGAAAGTGAAAGACCCGGTGAAGGCCGTGATCGGGGTGGAGAACTACCTCTACGCCACGAGCCAGCTGGCGCAGACCACGCTCCGCTCGGTGCTGGGCGAGACCGAGCTCGACGAGCTGCTCGCCAACCGTGAAAAGATCAACTCGATCCTCAAGCAAATCATCGACCAGCGCAGCGAGGATTGGGGCATCGAAATGTCGGCGGTCGAAGTGAAGGATGTGGACCTGCCGCCGGAGATGAAGCGGGCGATGGCCCGCCAGGCCGAAGCCGAGCGCGAGCGGCGCGCCAAGGTCATCAACGCGGAAGGCGAGCTCCAGGCCTCGGAGAAGCTGGCCATGGCAGCCGCCATTATCGGCCGGGAGCCGGCGGCGATCCAGCTGCGCTATCTCCAAACCGTGACCGAGATCGCCTCCGAGAAGAACTCGACCACGATCTTTCCGATCCCGATCGATCTGTTCAAGGGCCTGCTCGACGCCGTGGGCCGGCGCGGCGACAGCGCCGCACCCGCCCTGCCGGCGCGCAGTTCGGGCCAGGCGCTGCCCCCGGTCCTTCGTAAGGGCAAGGTGCGGGCATAGCGATGGCGGGCGAGCTGATCAGCCGGGAGGCGCTCGACCGCATCATCCAGCGCGCCGCCGAGCTGCAGACCGGCGAGCGGGACATCGGCGAGGGCCTGACCGAGGGTGAGGTGCTTGCGCTCGGGAAGGACGTGGGGATCCCGCCGCGCTACTTGAAGCAGGCGCTGCTGGAAGAGCGTACCCGCCTGACCGACACCGCGGTGGCGGGCTGGTCATTCGGGGGACCCAGGCAGCTCGCGGCGCATCGCGTCGTGCCGGGGGATCGCGGCGCGGTGGAGCGCGCGCTCTCGCTGTGGATGGAAGATCAGGAGCTGCTGCGCGTGAAACGGCGCTATCCGGACCGAACCTCCTGGGAGCCGCAGGTCGGCTTCATGGCGTCGATGCAGCGCGGGCTGAAGGCCGGTGGCAAGACCTACGCCCTGACGCGGGCAACGGAAATCGCGGGGCAGGTTACGCCGCTCGAGAGTGGGTTCTGCCACGTGCAGCTGGTGGCGGACATGCGCAACCTGCGCCAAGCCCGCGTCGGCGGAGCGGCCGCCCTCGCGGCTGTCGGCGCGGCCGGCACGGGAGTGGCGATCGCGTTGGGGGTGTTGCTCCCGGTCGCGGTGCTGCCCGCCGCTGTGTTCACGCTCGGAGCACTGGCCCTGCTCGGTGGGGACCGTCCCCTGAACGAGCGGATCCAGGTGGGGCTGGAGCAGGTCTTGGATCGTCTGGAGCGGGGCGAGATCCGGCCCGAACACGCGCTGCCGGGCCCGCGGTCGAGCGCGTTTCTCCGCATCGCCGACGAGATCCGAAAACAATTTCAGTCCTAGAGAGGACCATGGCCGATATTTTGCGCGTGGGAGTCCTGGGCAGCGGACTCATGGGCAGCGGCATCGCCCAGGTTGCCGCGGCGGCGGGATACGATACCGTCGTGCGCGACGTGACCCAGCCGATCCTCGACAAGGCGAAGGCGGCGATCGACAAGTCGCTCGCCAAATTCGTGGAGAAGGGGAAGCTCCCGGCCGCGGACAAGGATGCCGCGCTCAAGCGCCTCTCGTTCACGACCGCCACCGCGGACCTGAAGACCTGCGACATCGTGGTGGAGGCCGTGACCGAGGACCTGGAGGTGAAGAACGCCCTCTGGAAGGAGCTCGACGGTCTGTGCGGCGCGGGAACGATCTTCGCCTCGAACACCTCGAGTCTCACCATCGCCGCGATGGCGGCCGCCACCAGGCGTCCCGATCGCTTCGTGGGACTGCACTTCTTCAATCCCGTGCCGCTGATGCAGCTGGTGGAAGTGGTCCGCACGGTCACGACGTCCGAGGAGACGTTCAAGCGGGCGTTCGCCTTCGCCCGCTCTTTGGGCAAAGAAGCGGTGGCCGCGAAGGACAACTCCGGTTTCATCGTGAATCTGCTGCTCGTCCCGTACCTGCTCGACGCCATCCGGGCCGTGGAGCACGGGGTGGGCAGCGTGAGCGACATCGACAAAGCGATGCAGCTGGGTTGCGGCTATCCCATGGGCCCGCTCACGCTGCTCGATTTCGTGGGGCTCGATACGACCTACAAGATCGCCGAGATCATGTTCGCGGAGTACAAGGAGCAGAAGTACGCCCCCCCGCCGTTGCTCAAGCGGATGGTGCTGGCCGGGATGTACGGCAAGAAGAGCGGCAAGGGCTTCTACGACTACTCAGGCACTCCGCCGGTAGTCTCGAACCTCGGACTCTAAGCCTCGAGGAACAACTCCGACATGTTTGGCTACGACCTGCCGCGGCTGCACGCCGCAGTGAACGACCTGCCCGCGGCGCTGCTGGTCGCCGCTGTCCTGTTCGACCTCATTGGCTGGGCCATGAAGCGGGAGTCGCTCGTGTGGGCCGGCATCTGGACCCTGTGGGCCGGCGTCATCGGAGGCTGGGCGGCCGTGATCCTGGGCCTTCTGGCCGAAGACAAGATCGAACACGGCGAAGCGATCCACGATCTAATGGAAGCGCATGAGACGTGGGCGATCGTGACCATGATCGTGTTCACAGTGGTCCTCGCGTGGAAACTGTTGCGACGCTTCCAGCTGCGTGGTGGTGAGGACAAGCTGCTGAAGGTCGTCTCCCTCGTGGGACTGGCGATCCTGGTACGCGTCGGCATGCTGGGCGGGGAGATGGTCTTCGATCACGCGGCCGGCGTCCCCACCGCCAAGCTCGAGGCCGAGATCCAGAACCGCGCAGCGGGTCACGATCACGAAAGTATGGAAGCCCACGACGCTCCAGCGGCCGCGGATTCGCTCTCGCACACTCATGTCGACTCCCCCGGCACACCACCGCACACGCACTAGCATGCGACGGTTGGGGATCCTCCTCGGGCTCGCGGCCTGCACGCCGGTCACCACACGCCCCTCCTTCCTTCCCTCGCCGCAAGCGCTCGTAGCGGTGGTCGACGCGCCGCCGCCGCGCGTCGTCCCGGAGGCCGTGGGCTGGCTCAGCAACCAGGGACTGCGCGTCGAATGGTCGAGCCCGCGCGACGGCTACGTGGAAACCGCCTGGTACGACCTGCGCACGCATACTTCGACGTCGGGTGAGACCGACCCGGGCGACCTCCTGAATGCGGTGAAGATCCGCTGCTGGGCCGATCCCTACACTCCCGGGAAGAGCCAGATCACGATCGAGGTGGTGTACCGACCCATGCTGGACCCATCTCGACCGGAGCGCGATCTGGAAGTGGTGGTACCACAGGGCTCCGAAGGCTACCGGATCGCGGAGCAGCTTTTGGAAGCAATGAAGCAAAGGTTTGGCGAGTAGGGAAGGCACTAGCTTTCCCGCAGCATGCCCGCCCTGCTCACTGACCCTCGTCTCCTCGCTGCCTATTCTGAAGGCGCCGGCATCTATCGAATCGTTCCCCGTGCCGTCGCCACCCCGACCAACTCCTCCGAGATCGCCGACGTACTGCGACAGGCCGCGGACCAGCATGTGCCCGTCATCCCACGCGGAGCCGGCAGCGGCATGGCCGGCGGCAACGTCGGCCGCGGCGTGGTGCTCGACCTGAGCCTGGGGTTCCGAGCATTGGAGATCGACTCGCGGCGGCGCGTGGCCCGCGCGGGGGCCTCGGTGACCTGGGCCCAGGTGAACGAGGCCGCCCGCGGCCATGGCCTCCGGCTGCCGCCGGATCCTTCCTCCGGCGCGTTCGCCACCTCGGGCGGGATGGCGTCCACCAATGCCGCCGGCCCGCGGTCGGTCCGGTACGGCTCGGTGCGCCCTTGGATCGAGGCGCTGGAGATCACCGGGGCGGATGGCGAGATCCGGTGGGTACGACGGGGAGCAAGGGCCCTAAAGGACACGGGCGGAGAGCGGTTTCACCTCGATCCCGAGGCGGTCCGGTGTGTCTCTCAGGCGTTTCCGAAAACCCGCAAGAACTCCTCCGGCTACGCGTTGGACGCTTTCGCCGCGTCGGGCGACGAAGTGGACCTGTTCATCGGCGCCGAGGGGACCCTGGGCGTCGTGACGGCGGTGGATTGGCGCCTGGATCCGATCCCGCCGGACGCCGGCGGCGTCGCGCTCGGGTTCGCCGACCTCGAGGCGCTTGGTGAGGCGGTCCCCTTCCTTCTCAACCTCGGCCCCTCGGCCATCGAGCTGCTGGATCACACGCTGCTGGCGTTCGTGAATCGGGCTGGCGGAGAGATACCGGAAGCTGTGGAATGCCTGCTGCTGGTCGAGTTCGAGCGCCCCACTGCGCCAGCTGCCCGCGGGGTGGTAGGCGACGCCGTTCGGGGCCTGAAGCACCTCCTCATCCACGCGGAAACGGCGGTCGATCGGTCTGGCCTCGACCAGCTGTGGGGGATCCGGCGGCTCGCGAGCCCGGCCCTCGCGCAGCTTCCAGAGCAGCAACGCTCACTGCAGGTCATCGAGGATGGCTGCGTACCGATCGAGCGCCTGGCGCGGTACGTCATGGAGGTACGTTTTCTCGCAGGCCAGTATGAGATCCCTCTCGCTCTGTTCGGCCATGCAGGCGACGGGCACGTACACGTCAACGTGCTGCCGGACCTTGGCCGGCCCGGCTGGCGGCAGCGGTTGCAAGGATTGTATGACGACGTGAGCGGCCTGCTCAAACGCCTCGGCGGCACGCCGAGTGGTGAGCATGGGGACGGGCGGCTGCGTGCGGGTTTGTTGAACTCATTCTTCGGTCGGGACGTCGTCGATCAGTTTCGCCGGCTGAAGCACGCCTACGACCCGGAGGCACTTCTCAATCCCGGTGTTATACTCCCCGCGACCGATTGGGCCCCGCTCACTGATCTGAAAGTCGGGGAAGAAGCGGCGCCGATTCCCGACGACATCGCCGCCCGGCTGAGGGATCTCGAGCGGAACGCCACATGGGCGACGCCCAAGCAGGAAATGGCCCGCGGAGCCTGACACCAGAAACCTGACACCTGACGCCCGCATGGAAATTTTCCGCGCCCCTCGGATCACGCTGATCGCCCGGCCCCTGTTCCTGGAGCCGGCGCACCTGGCGGTCCAATGGCAGGGCGACGCGTCCGATGGCGAACGCCTGGCCGAGTTCGCGGGCCGCATCTGTTACATGAGCCAGCACAACCCGGCTCAGCGCGCGACGGCCGAGTATCTCGAGAACATCAAGAAGCAGGGACACGGCTCCGTACTGGAGCACGCGGTATACGTGCTGCTGATCGAAGGGATCTCACGCTCCTGCTCGCACGAGCTGGTGCGGCATCGGGCGGGGTTCGGGTATTCGCAGCTCTCCCAGCGCTACGTCGACGAATCCCATGCCGCGTTCGTGATCCCACCCGCGATGCTCGGCGACCAGGCCCTCGAGTCGGAGTGGGAGCGGCAGGTGACGGACGCGCAAGCGGCGTACGTCCGGGCCGTGGAGGCGCTGATCGCCAGGTACAACTGGGTGGACGACAAGGTGCACCGCCGCAAGATGGCCCGTGAGGCGGCACGCAGCGTGCTCCCCAATGCCACCGAGACGAAGATCGTGGTCTCCGCGAACGTGCGCGCCTGGCGCACCATGCTCGAGCTGCGCTGCGGCGAAGGGGCGGAGCTCGAGATCCGTCGCATGGCGGTCGCCTGCCTGCGCGTGTTGCAGGCCGAAGCTCCCGCGTTCCTCTCCGACTTCGAGATCTACTCGGCCGACGATCGACTGGAGGCCGCGCGGGTCGCGTACCATAAAGTCTGAACGGCGTACTCAGTCATCGGTCTTCGGTCGTCCGTGCACAGCAGTCCACAACGACTCGGACGACCGACATCACGGCGACCGATGACCGAGTACCGACGACCGAGAACTCGCGTTTCCCCTATTGCGTATCTCGACCGAATCTCATATTCATTCATAGTCACAAGCAGTTACCGATTCCCGGACCGTTCAACGAACGGCCCCTTTTTGTAGGAGGTCACCCGAGACCACATGCGCATCGGTCTCGCGTACAATCAGAAG
>JBGQFX010000048.1:0-22129 GCA_041497135.1 Gemmatimonadota bacterium
GCGGTCATCTGATGGGTCCCCTTTTCGGTGGCGGTCGTCGGCTTCTGGGATGGCGCAAGCTACTCGACGCTCAAGGGAGCGTCAAGCAATTCTTGCGCCAATTGCAGTAGAAAGTTGATGTGCGGTCGAATTGATGGAAAAAACTGTCGCGCCGTCGTCGAATCTGTGCAACATGTGCACAATTTCAGTGACATCACGCTATCCGGAGATCGCCTCGACAAACTGGAGCAGCTCCACGGCCGAAAATTCACCGAATCGCTCGAGGATGTCCCGCTCCTGCCACTCCAGAAACACCCAGCCCGTCGCTTTGTGGCCGGTTTCTGCCATGCCCACAAAGTGAATCCGCCCCCGGACCGCTCCCAGCTCCGCGTCCGGCTGGACCTCGAGGTACACGTCCCACCGATTCGGGCCGCGCTTCAGCTCACCCATATGACGTGACCGCTCCCGGCCTGGAAAGGCGTCATTCATTCCCATACGCTACGCTCCCTCCGGCCGTCGTGCCAGCTAGTGCCGTTCCACCTATTCGCGCCAAGTCATCGGCACCCGTAATGGCTGTCGGCCTGCGCACGCTGCTTCCGGCATGTTGGCAAATCAAGTTGGAACGGCACTAGATTCGTCCCGATGAATTGCCATGCATGTGGGACCAGCCTCGCTCCGACCGCCCGCTACTGCCACAAGTGCGGCGCCAGCACCACGGCGCCCGTCGGCGGTGGGTGGCGGGTCGGTCTGCCCTGGGGCATCGCCGGCCTGGCCGTCGGCGCCCTGCTAACCGTGCTCATGTCGCGAACCGTCCGAACCGAGGGCCCGCGCGGGGTAGCGCCGGCAGAGCCGGACGCCGCCCCCCGGCCGACGGTCCCGGCGATGGACATCTCGCAAATGTCCGCCGAGGAACGGGCCCAGCGGCTGTTCGATCGTGTGATGCGCCTGGGAGAGGAAGGCAAGGCGGACAGCGTGCAGTTTTTCATGCCCATGGCGTTGGGCGCGTACCAGCAATTGCCGGCGCTCAGCCTGGACTCCCACTTCGATATCGGACTGCTCCACCTGGCCGCTGGAGATCCGGCCAGCGCGCTTACCGAGGCGGACGCCATCCGGCAGTCGGTGCCCACCCACCTGTTCGGACTCGTGCTGCGCGCCAGGGCGCTCGAGGCCAGAGGCGACGCCCGCGGCGCCACACAGGCGTATCGTGACTTCCTGAAGAACGAAACCGCCGAGCGGGCCCGCCGCCGGCCGGAGTACGAAGAGCACGGTCGGATCCTGGACGCCTTTCACGGCGAGGCCCTGACCCGCCGTTAGAGTTGCGGCTCCATGTGTTTGCGCATGCAATCCGGGCACACGCCGTGGCTGAAGGCGGCCCCGGACCGCTGCTCGATGTAGCCCTCGAGCGCGCTCCACTCTTCTCGGTCGTTGCGGATCCGCTTGCAGTAGCTGCAGATCGGTAGCAGCCCTTCGAGGGCGTCCATGCGCTCGCGCAGGCCGAGGATCCGCTCGGCCACCCGCAGCCTCGCTTTCAACTCCTCCCCGTCGACCGGCTTGGTGATGAAGTCGTCGATCCCGGCGTCCATCGCGGTGAGGTAGCTCTCTCGGCCGCCGCGACCGGTCAACAGGATGAAGTAGGTATAGCGGTCCAGGCGCTCGTCCCGGATGCGGCGGCAGAGATCGAGGCCGTCCATCTCGGGCATCATCCAATCGGATACGACCACGCGGGCTTCGGTGAGGCGCCAGGCATCGAGGGCCTCGAGGCCGGTCGCGGCGACTGTGACGCCGTGCCCGGACGCCTCCAGGATGGCTTTCAGGACCTGCCGCGCGACCGGCTCGTCCTCGGCGATGAGGATCTTCATGGCGCCCGCGACGTCAGCGCCGGCCCACGCGCCGGCAGCACGAGCCAGAAGGTGCTCCCCTTGCCTGCCGCACTCTCCAGGCCGATGCGACCGCCGTGCGCCTCCACGGCGAACTTGCAGAAGGTGAGACCCAACCCGCTGGAGTGCTTCGCCCCGTGCCGGGCGGCTTCCACCTGACCGAACTTGTCGAACACTTTCTGATGATACTCGGGCGGAATACCCGGACCTGTATCGACGACGGACACTTTCACTTCCGCGCCGTCGCCCCGGACGATCACGGTGATCTGCCCCGAGACGGGCGTGAACTTGACGGCGTTGCCGACGAGATTGGCGATCACGCGCCGGATAATTCCGGCGTCGCACACGACGCGCAGTGTGTCCGCCGTCGTCTCCACCCGGATCCGGACGCGCGGTGCGGCGCCGGCCGCGGCCACGGCGTCCACCGCCAGCGCGCCGACGTCCGCGGGCGCCAGCTCGAGCGGCATCTTGCCGACTTCCATCCGGCTCACGTCGAGCAGGTCGCTCACCATGTCGGTCATCTCGACGGCGACTTTGCGCGCTGCGTCGATGGACTCGGTCAGCTCGGAGTCGAGTTTGCCGGCCCCATCCAGCTTCAACAGGTCCAGGTACGCACGAATGCCGGCCAGCGGTGAGCGCAGATCATGGACGAGCATGTGCACGAGACTGTCCCGGAGCAGCTCGAGCTTTTCCAGCCGGCGGTATTGCTCCTCGACCTCCAGATACAGCTGGCGCATGCGGATCGCGTTGCGCACCCGGAGACTCAGGTCGCTCTTGTCGACCGGCTTGGTGATGTAGTCGTTCGCGCCCGCCCCGATGCCCAGCAGGCGGTGATCGCGGTGGGAAAGCGCCGTCACGAGCAGCACCGGGATCGACGCCGTGGCCGGCTCGGCTTTGAGCCGGCGGCACACTTCGAACCCGTCCATGCCCGGCAAGCCGATATCGAGCAGCACCACGTCCGGCGCGGTCTCGGCCACGCGCTGCAGCGCCTCCGACCCTTCGACGGCCTCGATCACCTCGTGTCCCTGCGCCTCCAGCATGTCGCGCAGCAGCAGCCGGTTGGTGTCCTGATCGTCCACGACCAGGACCCGCCCGGTGACCGTCTCGCGCCGCCACAGCGAGGGCTCGGTCATGCCGATGTCTCCCGACCCGCCAGGAGGCGGGCCACCGTGTGCGGGAAGGATCGCGTGTCGATGGGCTTCGTGACGTAGGCGTCGAAACCCGCCGTGCGCGCCGCTTCCTCATCCCCGCGCATGGCCTGCGCCGTCATGGCCACGGCCGGAATGCGTCGGGTCCCGGGGTCCCGCTTGAGCACCTTCACGGCGGCGAGACCGTCCATCCCCGGGAGGCGCACGTCCATGAGTATGAGATCGGGTCGCTCCTCGCGCGCCAGCCGCAGCCCTTCCTCCGCGCTGCGGGCCTGCAGCACGAAGTAGCCAGAGGACCTGAGCAGCTCGGTCGCCAGCTCCAAGTTAAGCAAGTTGTCCTCGACAATGAGGATTCTCGGGGCTTCCGCCGTCACCGCGCTGCGGATCCCGGCGTCACCGTTTCCCGCCCACCGGGCACACGCGGGACAATTCGTTCAAGAGCGCCGCCGCCGGCCCCTCCTTCGCGACGATCGCCTGGACGCTGCCCTTCAGGCGAGCGCGGTCGGAGTCGTTGAGGTCCATGGCGGTGAACACCACGATCGGGATGTTCCGTCCAACGGGGTGATCGCGCAGCTCTCGCACCACGTCGAAACCGGTCAGCCCCGGCATGATCAGATCGAGTACGATGGCGTCCGGGCGATGCGCCACGGCGGCGGCGATGCCTTCCCGGCCGTCATACGCCCCCAGCGTGCGGAACCCCTGCGTCGTGAGCGTGTCCGTCAGCAGCTCGACCGTCGCCCGCTCGTCGTCGACCACCAGCACCGTCGGGGTCCGCTCGGCGGCGATGGGGCCGATGGCCCGCCGCACGGCGTCCACGAAGGGGCTGCGCTGCACGGGCTTCACCAGCCACTCGATGGCCCCGAGGCTGTACCCGAGCTCCCGATGATCCGTGATGGAGACGACCACCACGGGGATTTCCTTCGTCGCCGGTCCGGCCTTCAATTGACCGAGGATGGCGAGCCCGTCCTCGCCGGGGAGCAGAATGTCCAGGGTGATGGCGTCGGGTTTGAGGCTCTTCGCCAGCGCGATGGCCTGGGCCCCCGTCGCGGCATGCGCGACCCGATAGCCGGCTTCCTTCAGGAAGTGTCCCAGCAGATCGCCCGCGTGGAGATCGTCCTCCACCACGAGCACCAGTGGGTCGGCCTTCGCGGTCGGGAGGGCGTACGACCCCGACCCGCCCGGCGACAGCGGCGCGCGGGCTTGAAATGGGAGCACAAACCGGAAGGTGCTGCCCTTTCCCGGCTGGCTCTCCACACCGATCCGGCCACCGTGCAGCTCCACCAGCTTGCGCGTCAGCGCCAGCCCCAGGCCTGTGCCTTGCTGCTCGCGTACGTAGGCGTTGTCGAGCTGCTCGAATTCGAGGAAGATGCGGCCCTGGTCCTCCGGCTTGATGCCGATGCCGGTGTCGGTCACCACTACCTCGACCCCGTCCCCGGCCGGCGCCCGGCGGGCCGCCACGTGAATCCGGCCGCCGTTCGGCGTGAATTTGATCGCGTTGCTCAGCAGGTTGTCCATGATCTGCCGGAACTTGCCCGGATCGGCGGTGAGGGCGGGCAACCCGGCTTCGACCTCGACGTCGATCGTGTGGTGCTTCTGGCGGGCGAGCGACTCCATCCGGGTGCGCGCGTCGTCGAGTGCGCCGGCCACCTCGAACGGCGTCGGCGTGAGCTCCATGCGGCCGGCCTCGACCTTGGACAGGTCGAGAATGTCGTTGATCAGATTCAGCAGCTGGCGGCCACTCGAGAGCACGTTGTCCACGTAGCGACCCTGTTTCTCGTTCAGCGCCCCGAACGTCTGGTCGCCGAGCATCTCCGAGAACCCGATGATCGAGTTCAGCGGCGTGCGCAGCTCGTGGCTCATCTTGGCCAAGAACTCGGACTTGGTCTGGTTGGCCGATTCGGCTGCCGCGCGCGCGCGGCGCAGGTCCTCCTCCGCCCGCACCCGTTCCGTGATGTCCAGCCAGGCGCCCAGCACCTGCGTCGGCCGGCCGGCGGAGTCCCGGAGCACCCGTGCTTCGTCCCGAATCCAGTGATAGCTGCCGTCCCGGAAGCGGAACCGGTACTCCCGGGTGAAGCGGTCCTGCCGGAGCAGCGCCGGCATCTCGGCCATCAATCGCTCCCGCTCCTCGGGATGCAGCTGCTCCGCCCCCCACACCGCGCTGAGCGCTCCCGCCGGGTCGTAGCCGGTCATGCGGGAGAAGTTCTCGCTCACCCAGATCGGCTTGTATTGATCTCCGGTGACGTCCAGCGCGTAGATCACGGTAGTGCTGAAGGCGAGCACCTGCTGCAACCGGAACTCGGTCGCGCGCAACGCGTTCGACGCCAGGCGTTGCTCGGTGATGTCCTCCGACACGGCCAGCAGGAACCGGGGCTGCCCGGAAGGATCGAGCACCGGGACCTTTTTTGTGTGCAGGATCCGCGTGCCCTTGTGACGGGTGTGCATCTCCTCGGCCGGGATGTCGACGACCGCTCCACCGGCCAGCACCTCCCGGTCCTTCGACACGAAGAATTGGGCTTCCGATTGCGGGAAGAAATCGAAATCGTTCTTTCCGATCAGCTCCTCGCTCGAATAGCCGAGCAGCTCCTCACCGGCCCGGTTGAACCGGACGAAGCGGAGATCGGTCGCGTCCTTGATGAAGACCATGTGGGGCAGCTGCTCGATGATCGAATCGAGGAAACTCTGGGAGCGCCGCAGCTCCTGCTCCGCGTGAGCGCGCGCGGCCACGTCGCGCCGAAACAGCAGACCGGCGACCACCATGACCGCGATCGCGAGCAGCGCCCCGCCCACGATCGTGATGCGCGCGACCCGTCCCGCGGGGCTCCAGTAGGACACGCCACCGATGAGGAGCAATAGCAGAACCGCCGCACCCAGGCCCACGTTCACGGTGCGGCGCAGCGACGTGGTGGATACGACCGACAATTCTATCCCGCTCATACCGCGTTTCGCCCCCGGGGTAACGGCGGCGCCACCATATGCATGCTGAGTAGGGCCGCCGGGTCCGACCTCCTAGGGCATTTTTGCGCCATGGGGGGGCGGGATCGCGACAAACGCGCACTTCTCAACCCGTCAGCCTGCATTGTACCACTTGGCGCACCAGTTCAGTGTTTGATTCGAGGCGCATTCGGGCGGTGAAATGCTTATGCTTGTGTGTGGTGTGGCCGCTGGGGGTTTCCTTCGTCGCGGCGAAATCGTAGAATAGAAACTTCCGCGCCCGGCCGTTCGAGGAGGGCACTATGTCAGAACCGCAGGTGTCCCTGCTCGTCGTCGACGATGAAGAGCCGATCCGGAACGCCCTCAAGCGATACCTCACCAAGCAGGAGTTCGAAGTCTTCACCGCCGCCTCCGGGGAGGAGGCGCTCGGCGTGCTGCGCGAGCACGAAGACGTCGCGGTGATGCTGTGCGACATCCGGATGGCCGGTATGAGCGGCGTCGACATCGTTCCCCAAGCCCTCGAGGTGTCTCCCGACCTCGCCATCCTGATGCTGACCGCCGTCAACGACGCCACGACCGCGGCGTTGTGCATGCAGCGCGGTGCACTGGACTATCTCACGAAGCCGGTCGAGCTGCTGGAGCTGGGGCGCACCATTCAACGGGCGCTCAAGCGGCGCGACATGCTCATCGGCCGGCGCCAGCTCGACCACCACATCAAGGAAGAAGTGGAGCGCCGCACGGGAGAGTTCCAGCGGGAGCGGTCCCGCCTGGAGCGCGTGTCGGTGGCCACGCTCGAAGTATTGATCAACGTGCTCGAGGCCAAGGACCCGTACATGAGGGGACACTCGGCGCGGGTGGCCGACCTCGCCGCGACGATCGCCGCCCAAATGGGATTGCCCGACGACGAGATCGAGCAAATCCGCCTGGCCGGCCGGCTGCACGACATCGGCAAGATCGGGACGCGGGAAGACGTCATGAACAAGCACGGCTCGCTCACGCCCGAGGAGTATGATCACATCAAACAGCACGTGGTGATCGGCTCACAGATTCTCGCGCCGCTCGAGCACCTGGGACCGGTGATCGACATCGTGCGGAGTCACCACGAGCGCTGGGACGGCTCCGGCTATCCCGATGGGCGCAGCGGTGACGACATTCCGGTCGGGGGCCGGGTCATGGGGGCCGCCGAGGTATGGGACGCGCTCATCACGTCTCGCCCCTATCAGTCAAAGCTCAGCCCCGAGCAAGCGTTGCGCCGCATGGGTGAGCTGGTGGGGACGGTGCTCGACCCGGCGGTGTACGCGGCGCTGGAAAGCGCCGTGCAACGGCGCCGCTCGCTCGTGTTTCTGGTCGACGGCAAGGAGATGCCGCAGGAAATACGGGAGTGGGGGGTCGAGGGCGCTTAGATGATCGATCTCGAGAGTGCGCGGAGCCGCCACCATGTTTGATACGACCGTCCGACCGGCGGGGTTGCTGCACGTCGTGTTCCTGGAGCGGGCTGTCCAGAGCCCCGAGTCAACGCCCATGGGATTCGGCAAAGCGGCGTTCCTCGTGTTGCGGCTCGTCGATCTGGTCGGCAACGTGCGGCGACAGACGGGGACCGAGTTGTTCGGCTACCAGGCGGCGGCCACGAGCCGGTTCTGCACCGAGCACCTGGAGCCTGGCCCGTCCACCGATCTCTTGGTCGAGCTGATCAGCGCCGCGACGTACGCCCATCGGCGCCAAGATCCTGGGCTTCTCGCGCCCGCCATGATCGCGCTGGCCGACGGCCTCGAAGGCCTCGCCTGCTACGAGGAAGCGTTGGACGTGCTCCGCACCCTCCAGCGCGTGGTTGGCGCAGACCTGCGGCCGGGCGATGCCGTAGCGGCGGAGTTGAGGAGCGCTCGCGTGGAGCGTGAGCTGGGCCGCTTCGATGTCGCGGAGCTGGCCTACGCACGCGCGGGCGAGCTGGCGACGGCGTCGTGCAATATGGACGCACTGTTGAGGAGCCGCCTCGGCCGGGCCAACGTGCTTCGCCTGCGCGGCAACCTGGTGGAAGCAGAACACTCGACCAGATCGGTGTTGACCGACGCGCGGAACGCCGGCCAACGGCAAATGGAAGCGGAGGCCGAGCACCATCTGGGCATCGTCCTCGGGACGCTCGGGGAACTGCACGAAGCGGTGCCTCACTTCTGGCGCGCATCCCAGCTCCACGAAGGTGATGCCCTGGCGACATTCGCCCTGACCGACCTAGGCGTGGCCCTGTCGCGACTCGGAGCCGCCGAGGATGCCGAGCGGGCGTTACGCTACGTCGTGTCCCGGAATGCGAGTCGACACAACGTGCAGAATGCCATGATCGAGTTGATGCACTGCGCGTCGGTCCGCCGCAACCGGGTTGGTTTCGAGCGTTACCGAGCGATCTGCGCGAAGGAACAGGCGCAGATGTCACCGAACATCCTCGCAGACTACTTACTGAGACTCGGCATCGGGTTCGCCCGCTTCGGTCATTACGATCGCGCGGATGCCGCGCTGAGGCAGGCGCTTCAAGTCGCCCAAGCCCACCGACTCCATGAATTTGAGTTCCGGATCGAGCGGATCAAGGCGGGGCTTCGCAACTGTGTGGCGCTCGACATGGCCGAGCACGACGAAGCTGCGAAACCGCCCGCCTCCGGATCCGAGCTGGGAGCGGTCTGCGCCGCCCTGACCTCGCTCACCGGCTGATTCACTCCCTAGTGATGGCAGGTGCTTCCGCTCGTCCAGTCGCACGTGTTGTCGGCGCTCACATGCGAAGCGGGCGCCGGCGCGGTCGTGTCGGCGCAGGCGGCGGCGGCGAAGGCAAAGGCAACCAGAACGAGTGCGGCCAAGGCGTGAATGCGGCGTGACATAGAGCCTCCAAAGGTGGAACTGTGGACATTTTTCCAGCGGGGGGCCAAATTGAGCCTGGTGGACGCCCCCTGGTGAGGGCGTTATTGCGACACGGTAAGCCGTTCACGCGACATCCATGCTCGTTTTAGCCGCTGTTCCCGAGATTCAGGTGCTGCGCCTCCGGCGCGCCGCGGGCCCCCGCTTCAGCTTCGTCCCCGCCGGCCACTGGGGCGACCTCGTCGACCTCATCTGCCGTCAACCGATCGAGCTGGTAGTCGTCGATCCCTTGCTCTCGGGCGAGCCCCGCAGCCAGGAAATCGAGCGCTTGCGACTGCTGTTCCCATCCCTGCCGGTACTGCTGTACACGACCTTCACACCCGGGCTCGCCCCCGTCCTGCTGGCCCTGGGTCGCCAGGGCGTGCAGGAGGTGGTGTTCTGCCGGCTCGACGACCATCCCGACGGGCTGCGGGCGGCGCTGGAGCGGGAGCAGGCGCGGGCCTCGTCGCAGCAGCTGCTGGATCAGATCGCCGCCGCGTTCGCGCCGCTGCGCTCGGAGATCCGCTGGGTGCTCGAAGCCGCGTTACGCGCTCCGGAAGACGTGCAGACCGTGGAGCAGCTCGCCGCCTCGGCGGGCGTGGGTCGACGGACGTGCGAGCGCTGGTTCATGCGCGCCGCGATGCCCAGCCCGCGACACTTTCTTGCCGCCGCCCGCGTGCTGTACGCGCACCGGCTGCTGCAGGATCCGGGTTTCACGGTGGAAGACGTCGGGAAGCGACTCGGCTATTCGCAGGTCCGCACGCTGCAGCAACACGCCCGGCTCTATCTCGGACTCACCGCGGGGGAGATGCGCCTGTCCCTCACGCCGGACGCCGCCCTCCAGCTCGTGGTACGGCGCTTCCTCACCCTGCCCCACACGACGATCGAGTCGGCAGCCTCTTGACGAGCAGGTCCCCGCGCGTCATTCACGTCGCCCACAGCCCGGACGCGGACGACGCGTTCATGTTCTGGGCGCTGGCCGCCGGGAAGATCGACACCGGCGACCGCCGCTACCGGGAGGAGCTCGCCGACATCGAGTCGCTCAACCGCCGCGCCCTGGCGGGTGAGCTCGAGGTCACGGCCGTCTCGCTGCACGCCTACGCCTACCTCGCCGACCGATACGCGCTGTTGGCGCACGGGGCTAGCATCGGCGACCGGTACGGCCCGCGCATCGTGGCCCGGCATGCCGCACCGATCGACCCGCGGCGGGCGCTCGCGGGGCTGACCGTCGCCGTCCCGGGAGAGCTGACCACCGCGTTCCTCGCCCTGCGGCTGTGTCAGCCAGAAGCCCGGCACGTCGTGGTGCCGTTCGATCAGATCGAAGACTTCGTCGCGGAGGGCCGCGCGGACGCCGGCCTGCTGATCCACGAGGGCCAGCTCACCTTCGCGGACCGGGGGCTGCATCTCTGGGTAGACCTCGGCCTTTGGTGGCACGAAGAAACTGCCCTCCCTCTGCCTTTGGGCGGCAACGTCGTGCGACGCGATCTGGGTCAACCGCTCCTGGCCCAGGTGGCCCATGACCTGAAGGCGAGCATTCAATACGGGCTCGCCCATCGGGCCGAGGCGCTCGCGCACGCCCAGCAGTTCAGCCGAGGACTCGATCCCGTGCGGACCGATCGGTTCGTCGGCATGTACGTGAACGACTACACCGTGGATTACGGAGAACGCGGCCGCCAGGCCGTGCAGGAGCTGTTCGCGCGAGCCGGGCGAGCGGGGCTTTTGCCCGGACCCGTCGCGCTGGAGTTCATCGCGGCCTAGCGGCCCCGAGTCACTGGCACGAGGAATCGACGCGTGGGTGAGAAGCAGTCCGTCGCTGTGCTGGTCGTGGACGACGAAGAACCGATCCGCAACGCTCTGAAGCGGTTTCTGACCGGGCGGCAGCTCGAGGTGCATACGGCGGGATCGGGCCACGAAGCACTCGCCGTCCTGGCCCGGCACGACATCGCCCTGATGTTGAGCGACATCCGGATGCCCGGCATGAGCGGAGTCGATTTGGTCCCGCAGGCGCTGGACATCGTACCGAACCTCGCCGTCATCATGCTGTCCGCCATCAACGACGCGACGACCGCCGCGCTCTGCATGCAGCGGGGAGCGATGGACTACCTCACCAAGCCCATCGAGCTGGACGACCTCGAGCGGGCGCTGCAGCGGGCGCTGCGCCGGCGCGCCGCGTCCATCGAGGAACGCCGCCTCGACGTCAATCTGAAGGAAGAGCTCGCGGCCCGCGCGACGGAATGGCAACACGAGCGCACCGAAACGCACCGGGTCACCGTGGCCACCCTGGAGGCGCTGGTGAACGCGATGGAGGCGCGCGATCCATTCCTCCGCGGCCATTCGTCCCGCGTCGCCGACCTTGCCGCCACCATCGCTGCCCACCTCGGCTTGTCCGACGACGAGGTGGAGCAGATTCGCCTCGCCGGCCGGCTGCACGACATCGGGAAGATCGGGACGCGCGAGGCGGTGATGAACAAACAGGGACCCCTCACCCCCGACGAATACGACCACGTCAAACAGCACGTGATGATCGGGTCACAGATCCTGACCCCGCTCGGCCACCTCGCCCCGGTGTTGAGCGGCGTGCGCAGCCACCACGAGCGGTGGGACGGCGCCGGCTACCCCGACGGGCTGCGCGGAGACGGTATCCCGCTCCCCGCCCGGATCATCGGGGCCGCCGAAGTCTACGATGCGCTGTGTACCTCACGGCCCTACCAGGACAAGATGACCCCGGCACAGGCGGTGCGGCGGATGGGCGAGATGGTGGGGACCGTGCTGGACCCGAAGGTCTATGCGGCACTGGCCGAGGTGGTCACACGGCGGCGGTCGCTCGTGTTTCTCGAGGAGGGCGGCGTCTCAAAACCCTGAAACAACCAAACCCGGGGGCTTTCGCACCCCGGGCTGGCGGGTCGGGCGAAGTGGCCGTCACACTCCGACCGCGACCTCTTGATCTATCAGTCTTCAGGCGCCGACCTGACGCAAGCACCTGCTGTATGGTTTCAGTCCCTGCCGACTGCCACCTGTATAGACGCACCAACCCGGCGAATCGTTGCATCGGCCTCACTACTGGCGCTTCACCCGTCCCAGCCGCGACGTGGTAATCGTTGCAATCTGGGACCCGCGACGCAGCACCACCCGGGTATTGGCCGCTCCCCAGCCGATCCCCAGCGGGCCGAACACGATTTCCGGATTGGACACCGACAGCGTCACCCCCGCGGCCGCGGGCCCCGGCCAGCGAGCGTAGCGTTGCCAACCAGCCGACGCTTCGCGCTCGACCAGCAGCGAATCGGGCGCGATGCGCACGCGGGCGCGGGTGCCCTGCATCACCGCCGCGGCGCGCGCGACCGCGAGCGCCGTCGTCACATCGCGGGCCGCGCCGTCGGTGGCGATGCGATCGAACGCCGGGCCAAGCCGCGGCCCGATCAGGGCCGCCAGCACCGCCATGATGGCGATCACGACGATCATTTCGGCGAGCGTGAATCCGTTGCGCACGAGCCGACGATACCGGAAGACCGGACGGGGCGCGTCATCAAATGCACGCGGTGCCGGCCCGAAAAGCGCGCGACGGCGCGACGTTTTCGGCCTAACCTCCCACGGCGGGACGCGGTATGTTGAGGCCGATGACCGCAGCACCGCAACGCGATCCCCTCCATACCCTGCGCGAGTACCGCAACCTCGCTCCGTGGAACCTCCACGATCTGTCGGTCCTGGTGGGCGCCGTGCTCGAGGCATCGGCCGTGACCCCGATCAACGCCGCCGCCCGCGCCACCCCCAGCCAGCGCACGATCCGGTTCTACGTGGCCAAGGGGCTCGTGTCGCCGCCGGAGGGGCGCGGCACCGCGGCGACCTATACCTACCGTCACTTCCTGCAGCTGCTGTGCATCAAGCTGCGGCAAATGGAGGGCGCCACGCTGGCCGCGATCGTCCGCGACATGCAGGACCAGACGGGCGACGTGCTGGAGCGGCGGGCCGCGCAAAACCTGGGTCCCGGGCTGCCGCCCCCCGACCGGTTGTCGCTGCGGGGTGGAGAGGAGCTGCCGCGCGGGCGCTCCGGCCGGGCCATCAGCGGTTGGCTGGCGCGCGACGTCGAGCGCGAGCCGGGGAGTCCGAGCAGCTGGCGTCGCATCCCCGTGGGGCGGGGGGTCGAGCTGCACCTGGACGTCGATCATCCGCTGGCCCGGCTCGGCCCCGAGGAGGCCGGGGTGGCCGAGGTCGTGCGCCAGGCCCTGGCGAAACTGTTACCACAGTGGCCCGCGTAGGTTTTCGTCTCTTGATCCGGGAGTAGTGACCATGGGCGGTTCGTTGATTCTCTTGATCATCCTCGTGGTCGTGGTGCTCTTTGGGGTGGGCGCCTACAACGGGCTGATCAACCTCAAGAACCAGACGCTCAACGCGTTCAAACAGATCGACGTGCAGCTCAAGCGGCGGCATGATCTGATCCCGAATCTGGTGAACGCGGTGAAGGGCGCGATGGACTTCGAGCGGCAGACGCTCGAAGCCGTGATCCAGGCCCGCAACCAGGCGGTGGCCGCCGGCGCGAATGCCGGGCCGGACGCAATGAAGCAGGTCGGCGCAGCGGAGAACCAGCTGTCGGCGGCGCTGTCGCGCTTCAACGTGGTGGTGGAGCAGTATCCCCAGCTCAAGGCGACCGCCAACGTGGCCCAGCTGCAGGAAGAGCTGACCTCCACCGAAAACCGGATTGGCTTCTCGCGCCAGGCGTACAACGACACGGCGACGCAGTACAACACGAAGCAGCAGCAGTTCCCGACGAACCTGTTTGCCGGGCTGGCCAAGGCGTCGCCCGCCGAGCTGTGGGAGATCACCGACGAGGCGGAGCGCGCCGTGCCGCAGGTGGATCTCTCGATGAAACCCAAGGCGTGACGGACGAGACCGGGCTCAACCTTTTTCAGCAACAGGAAGCCAATCGCCGGCGCACCACCTGGCTGGTGATTGGCTTCGTGCTGTTCTTCGCCTGGTTGGGCTTCGGCGCGGACCTCATCTACTACTTGTCGACGCGGGACGCCGACCCCAGCGCTTACCACCACGCGTTCCCATGGTTCGGCCTGCTGCTCACAGCCGTCGGCGCCGGCATCGCTCGCTATGGGTTCGCCACCGGCCCCAACAAGGTGCTGTGGTCGACGGGCGCCCGCGAGGTCACAGAGCCGGCCACCGACAAGGAGCGCCAGCTCGTGAACGTGGTCGAGGAGATGGCGATTGCGGCGGGGCTGCCGCGGCCGCGCATCTGGGTGGTCCCGGATGCCGACCCGAACGCGTTCGCCACGGGGCTCGACCAGGCCAAATCCCACGTCGCGGTGACGCAAGGATTGCTCGACTTGTGCAGTCGTGACGAGCTGCAGGCGGTGATCGCCCACGAGCTGGGCCACGTCCAGAATCTCGACGTGCGGCTGATGACCACGCTGGCGGCACTGGTGGGCGCGGTCGCCCTGATGCACGACGGCATGGGCCGGCTGATCACGAGCGGGTTCCGCTCGGGGAGCAGCGGGGGCGGGGGAAGCGGAGGCGGCGGCTCGCGTGGCGGGAAGAAGGGTGGCCTGGGACAACTGGTGATCGTGCTGCTGGTGCTCTGGGTCATCACCTGGATCCTGGCGCCGATCATCTCCCAGTTCCTCGCGATGGCCGTGAGCCGCAAGCGAGAGTACCTGGCCGACGCCATGGGGGCGCAGTTCACGCGCAACCCGATGGCGCTGGCGACCGCCCTGCAGAAGATCGAGGGAGCGGAATCCCCGACCTCCTCCATCAAGCGGGGGGCCGCCCATCTCTGCATCGCGGACCCGCTGGGCCGCCGCGTCAACCTGCACGAAGGCGGCCTCTCCAACCTGCTCGCCACTCACCCGCCCATGGCGGCGCGCATCGCGCGCCTCAAGGGGATGGCCTATCAGCGCCTCAAGGCCGAGGGGCAGTTCCCCACCGCCTGATGACCGCCCGGCACTGGGCCTTCGCCGGACTCGGCGCGCTGGCCGGCGGCAGTCTCATCTTGTACCTGGCGCGCAATCGTCTGCGGCGCGCGGCGCAACGCGCCGTGCTCAAGTTCCGCACCCGGCTGGCGCGCTATCACCTGCAACAACGGCGCCAGGCCAAGGCGACGCTGCTTGCGGATCCGGTCGTTCGTGAAGCCGTCGCCTCGCATGTACAGGAGCACCACCTCGACGAAGCGCGGGTGTGGCGACGCGTGGCGCGCTACGTGGACGAGATCGTTCCCTATCTCAATGTCCTCACCTACTACAAGGTCGGGTACAACTCGGCGAAGCTGTTCCTGAACCTGTTGTACAAGGTCAGCGTCGATTACCAGGACGAGGCCGCCCTGGGGCGGATCCCCAGGAAGGACGTCGTCGTCTACCTGATGAATCACCGCTCCAACGCCGACTACATCGTCGTGGCGTACGTCCTGGCGCGCGGCACGCACGTGAGCTACGCCGTGGGCGAATGGGCGCGAGCCTGGCCGCTCGAATACGTGTTCAAGTCGTTCGGCGCGTATTTCATCCGGCGCCGCTTCCGCGAGCCCCTGTATCACGCCGTCCTGGAGCGCTACGTCCAGCTGATCACGAAGAACGGCGTCACCCAGGGCATCTTCCCCGAAGGCGGACTCACGCGCGACGGCACCCTGCGGCCCCCCAAGCTGGGACTACTCGATTACATCTGCCGCACCGCGCGAGATCCCGACTTTGGCCGCGACATCTGGTTCGTCCCCGTGGCCTTGAACTACGACCGCGTGCTCGAGGACCGCTCGCTGATCCGCGAGCTGGTGGCCGAAGGCGACCGGCCCGGCCGCTTCACGCAGCTCACGACGGTGCTGAGCTACGTCTTCGGTAACACGCTGCGGCTGTTGACGGGACGGCTCAAGCGCTACGGTCGAGCGGCCGTGAACTTCGGCACACCGCTGTCGCTCCGCGCCTGGCTCGCCACCGCACCGGCCGGTGTGCTCGATTGGCCCAAGGAACGGCGGCTGCCCGAGCTGGAGCGGCTCGGCCGTGAAATGCTGCGCCGCATCGGCGCCGTCATCCCTGTGACTCCGGTGCCGCTCGCCGCGGCCGCGCTGTTGTCGTTCGAGCAGACCGTGATTAGTCGGGATGCGCTGCTGGATCGGATGGACGTGATTAGGGACCGCCTACGCGACGTCAACGCCAAGGTCGTGCGCGGCGGCGCGCGCATCGAGGAGGTCTGGGACCGGGCTTGGCGCATGCTGCGGTTGCGCCACCTCGTCGTCGCCGACGGCGGCAGCCTCGTGATTCTGCCCCGCGGCCGCCCGCTGCTCCAGTATTACGCCAATTCGATCGCGCATCTGGTCCCGATTCGCGGGCCTCGACTCCCGTTCCACAAGGAGCACGATCGCGAGACGGACTTGCCGCGACTGCGCACCGGGGAGCGGGGACCCTAAAGGACACGGGCAGGGAGCGGTTCCTGACGGTGCAGCACAGGGTTACGTCACGCGCGAAAACGACCCTCTCCCCGCTCCCCGCTCCCCCTATATTCCCCCCCGCCTCCATGTCCCGCGTCCTCGACCTTCCTTCCCTGCGGCCCGGTGAGCGGGTGCAGGACACCTTCCTGGTGCTCGAAACGGAACAGAAGAGCTTCGAGGGCGGAGGCTGCACGGTCATCACGTTCGGTAACGCCACCGGCCGCCTGGCCAGCGCCCCCTTCTGGGATCGCGACCAGGCCATGGTGGAGGGCGTGCGTCGCGGCCACGTGGTACAGGTCCTGGGTGAGGTGGCCGACTACCGAGGGCGCCGCCAGCTGCGTGTGAGCTCGCTGCGGCTCCTGCCGCCGGCCAGCGTGGAGCTGATGCGGCTCCTCCCCTCGGTGGGAGACGTGGAGCGCTATTGGGAGACCGTGGATGCGTGGCGCGCCGAGCTGACCAGGCCGCGGCTCGCCGCCGTGCTCGCCCTCTTCTACGAAGACGGCGATTTCCGCCGTCGCTACGAACGGTGCCCCGCCAGCGTGTCCGGCCACCACGCCGCATTGGGCGGCCTGCTGCAACACACGGTGGAAGTCGGCGCGATCGCCCGGACCATTGCGCGAGCGGCCGGCGCGGACCTGGAGCTGGTCCTGGCCGGGGTGCTGCTGCACGACATCGGCAAGCTCGACGCCTACCAATGGGACGGCGTGTTCGATTATACGGATGCCCACTACCTGATCGGACACGTCGTGCTGGGCGCGTTGGCGCTCGAGCGTCGGCTGGACGAAACGACCCCGCCCCCCTGCACGCCTGAGGAGCGCCAGCTGCTGCTGCACCTGGTGTTGTCGCATCACGGCCGGCTCGAGTACGGCAGTCCCGTGCCCCCCCTCACCCTCGAGGCGGAAGTCCTCCATTGGGCCGACAACGCCAGCGCCAAGACCGCCAGCATGGCGGAAGCGCTGCGCGATGCCGATGCCTTCAGCGAAGGCTTGATCTCCCAGAAACGGGTCTGGCAGCTCGACCACCGCCGGCCCTACCGGGGCACGAGCGACTGGGGCAGGCCTCCGGAATGACCGCCGCCCTCGAGAGCCAGACGCGGCGGTATCTGGCCACGTTATCCGTCGCCACCCTGGGCGTCGTGTACGGCGACATCGGGACGAGCCCGTTGTACGCGCTCAAGGAGTGCTTCTTCGGCCCGCACGCGATGACCACTACGCCGGGCAACGTGCTCGGCGTGCTGTCGCTCATCTTCTGGTCACTGGTGCTGGTCGTCTCGGTGAAATATCTGGCGTTCGTGCTGAGCGCGGACAACCGGGGCGAGGGCGGCATCCTGGCGCTGATGGCGCTCACCCACCCGGGTGGAGGGCCCGGGCGGCGACCCCGTTACGTGATCCTCCTGCTCGGCCTGTTCGGAGCGGCGTTGCTGTATGGGGATGGCGTCATCACTCCGGCCATCTCGGTGTTGGGCGCCGTGGAAGGTCTCACGGTGGCGCAACCGGGGTTGTCCAGGTTGGTGGTCCCCCTGGCCGTGGTGATCCTCATCGGCCTGTTCCTGCTGCAGCAGCGCGGCGCCGGCGGCATCGGAGCGATCTTCGGGCCCGTGATGTTCATCTGGTTTGCCACCATCGCCCTGCTGGGACTGGTCGCCATCGTCCAACATCCCGAGGTGCTCGGCGCGATCGGCCCGTGGCATGCGGTGGACTTTTTCATCCGCAACCGGCTGCAGGGGTTCCTGGTTCTCGGCGCGGTGTTCCTGATTCTCACCGGGGCCGAAGCGCTGTACGCCGACATGGGGCACTTCGGCGCGCGGCCGATTCGCCTCGTCTGGTTCACGATCGTGCTGCCGGCGCTGCTCCTGAACTATTTCGGCCAAGGGGCGCTGCTGCTGGCGGATCCATCCGCCGCCGCGAACCCGTTCTACCACTTGGCGCCGGGGTGGGGACAGTACCCCCTCGTGGCACTCGCCACCGCGGCCGCGATCATCGCGTCGCAGGCGGTCATCTCGGGCGCGTTCTCGCTCACGCGCCAAGCCGTGCTGCTCGGCTACAGCCCGCGCGTGTCCGTGGAGCACACCTCTTCGAAGGAAATCGGACAGATCTACATCCCGTCCGTCAACTGGTGGCTGATGATCGTCACCATTGCCGTGGTGCTTGGGTTCCGCTCGGCGAGCGGACTGGCCGGCGCCTACGGCGTGGCGGTGACCAGCACGATGGTGATCACCACGCTGCTGCTGCACGTAGTGAGCCGCGAGGTGTGGGGGTGGAGTCTCACTCGAGCGACGCTGGTGGCGGCCGGCTTCCTGGTGATCGACCTTGCATTCTTCGCCGCCAACATCGTGAAGATCCCGCAGGGCGGCTGGCTTCCGCTGTTGATCGCAGCGGGGATCTACACGCTCATGGCCACCTGGAAGACCGGCCGGCAGATCCTCTCCAAGCGGCTGCAAGAAAAGTCCATCCCGCTCAAGATCCTCATGGGGGATCTCGCCGCCGATCCGCCGCCGCGCGTCCCGGGGACGGCCGTCTTCATGTCCGGGAATCCCGGTGGCACCCCGCCAGCGCTGATGCACAATCTGGCCCACAACAAGGTGCTGCACGAGAAGGTCATTTTCCTGACCGTGATCACGGAAGAAGTCCCGCACGTGCCGGCCGCCGAGCGCGTGACGGTCAAGCATCTGGGAAAGGGGTTCCACGAAGTCATCGCGCGGTACGGCTTCATGGAGGATCCGAGCATCCAGGATATGATCGAGCATTGCCGACAGAAGAAACTCGTGATCCAGCTGGAAGGAACTACGTTCTTCCTCGGCCGTGAGGAACTGATCTCCACCGACCGCCCCGGCATGGCCCGCTGGCGCGAGCGATTGTTCGCGTTCATGTCGCGCAACGCCCTGCGCGCGACGGCGTTTTTCCAGATTCCCACGACCCAGGTGTTCGAGGTCGGGGCGCAAGTGGAGCTCTAGTTCTCTAGGCTGCCTCCTCGATCTCCTTCTCTCCCAAGAGCGACGCCCGGATTCCCGACCACCCGACGAGCGCTCCGGCGAGCCCGAGGACGGGCAGCACCTGAATCGCCTGCAGCACCAGCCCGCCCGCTACCGCGCGCTCGGCCGCGATGCCGAACGGCAGCAACGCCCCGACGATCGCCGCCTGCATCAGGCCGACGCCGCCCGGCGTCAACCGGCCGAGCGAGCCCAGGTTCGCCGCGAGCAGCGCCGTGAAGGCCGCCGCCCCGGACACGTCGAGGCCGGTCGCCCGGAGCGCGAGGTAGTAGGTCGCCCACTGGGCGAGCCAGTTCAGGCAGGCCAGCGCGACGGGCGCCACGAGCCGCGGCCCCAGTCCCATCCGTGCCAGCTCGACAGCGGGTCCGCGGAAACTCCGCGGCAGCCGCACGATCAGCCGCGCCCAGCCGCGCAGGCGCGCGAGGACGAACACGGTGAGGATCGCGCCGGCCGCGCCCCATTGCACGCCGCGCAACGCGGGCGGGAGGTGCAGCACGAGCGGAGCGAGCGCGAGGAACAGCGCGAGCCCGATGGCTTCGACGACGCGGCTCCAGGCCACCGCGAGCGTCGCCGCGCGCACCGGCACGCCTTCCTTCCGGACCAGCAGCGCGACCCGGGCCGCGTCGCCCGTGACGCCGACGCTCACCGAGTTGACGGCCGTGCCGACAATCGTCGCTTCCTGCGCGGTGCGCCAGCGGTGCGGCGCCACGCGCTGGAGCAGCAGGTGCCAGGCCCAGCCCTTGGCGACCGGTGAGACGAGGTTGACGCCAATCGCGGCGGCGAGCAGGGGCAGGTGCGCCCCGAGCAGGGCGGCGCCGGTGTCGCCCCACGGAAACCGCGCGAGCAGGCGGACTGCCGCGGCGAGCCCTGCCAGCACCACCAGGCCCCACATCCACCGCTTCATACCAGCAGCTCCGCCAACGCGCGGAACTCGTACCCCGCGTCCTTCGCGTCCACGATGATTCCAGGGAGGGCGGCGGCCGTGGCAGACCGATCCCCACGGGGATCGCGCCCGTCGGGATCGTAGCCGTCTCCGTCGTGCAGCAGGATGATCGCCCCCGGGCGCAGCCGGACCCGGACGCGGCGCCGGATTTCCTCGGCCGGGGGGCGATCCGAATCCCACACCCCGAACGTCCACGCCACGGTGCGGTAGCGCATGCGACGAGCCATGCGGCCGACGAACGGGTTGCGGTAGCCGTGCGGCGGCCGAAACGCCCGGGGAATCTCGCCCGTGACCTCCATCAGGTCCTGGTGCCCACCCACCAGCTCCGCCCGAATTCCGCCCGGTCCCAGGCGGTGCAACTTCCGATGCGTCCGGGTGTGATTGCCGATCTCGTGACCAGAGGCCGCGATACGCCGGGCGGTGCCGGGATGGCGGCGCACGGCGGCGCCAACGAGGAAGAACGCCGCCGGAATGCTCGCACAACCAAGGATCTCGAGGATCGGCTCGGTGGCGCTGGGACGCGGGCCATCGTCGAACGTAAGATACAGCGCACGGCGCTGCGGCGATCCCCGCGCGAGTACCGCCCCAAACAGCGGGCTGCGTGGATCGTACGCACCCCAGCCCAGGGTCGCCGCGGCGGCACCCGCGGCCAGCAGTGGAGCGATCAACCGAGAACCCGCTCGTACACGGCCATGATGCGATCGGTGATCACCGGCCAGGCGTAGCGCGCCGCCTTGCCCCGTCCCGCGAGCCCCATGGCGGCGCGGCGCGAGGGATCTGCCAGCAGTTTCACCGTCGCCTCCGCCCACGCCGCCGGGTCATCGTGGGGAACCAGCATAGCTTCGGCCCCACCGTCCACCAGCTCACGAAATCCCGTGATGTCCGAAGCGATCAGCGGAATCCCGCACGCCATCGCTTCGAGCAGGGTGATTCCGAACGAGGCTTTGGTGGTCGGACACAGATAGAGATCCGCGCTGCCGTACCGCTCGGGCCGCTCACCGTTGATCCGACCGATGAACCTGACCGAGCGCCCCAGGGGTCGAGCACGCCGCTCATACCAGGCCCGCAACGGTCCATCCCCGGCGACGACGAGCTCGGTCGCGGGGTAGCGGGCCAGGATGTTCGACATGGCGGCGAGAACCGTATCGAGGCCATTCCTCGGGTCGAGGCGACCCAGGAAAAGCAGCCGAGGTGATTGCTCGAGGGGGTCGGCGGGTCGCCGGCCATTGGGGTGAAACAGGTCCACGTCCACGCCGTTCGCGATGATCTCCCAGCGCGCGCGAAAGTAGCGCGACAAAGCGCGCACGACCGGCTCACTGACGGCAATGGTGGCCGCCAGGCGATCGAGACGCCGTTGCAGGGGGCGGCGGAACACGCGGCAACCGAGCGAGCGTGGAAACCAACTGTGGAACGTGGCGACGACGGGAATGTCGAGGCGATGGGCGGCGCCGGCCGCCACTGGGCCCAGCACGGGCGCCAGGCCATCCTGGACGTGCACCACCTCGGCGCCGATGTCGCGCAGGATGCCTTCGATGCGACTCGGCAACCGCCACCCGGTCGTGATCCGGGCAAAGGCGCCATTCGAGTAGATCACGCGACTGGTCCCGATGCGGCGCACATAGGGAGGGTCAGCCGCCTGACCGCGCATGGACGACGTGATAATGGTGACGTCATGACCGCGGCGGCGCAGCTCGCGCGCCAGATGGTGCACGTGCTCGGTGACACCGCCCAGGTGCGGATAATAGAATTCGGTGACGAGGGCGAGACGCATGGGTTCCCAGTGGGACCCTGCAAGACTGGGAATGGTCAAATGAAAAGAGAATGAAGGAAACACGAAGCCCCCGGGGCGGCTCGATAGGCCGCCCGGGGGCTCCGCACATCGGCTACCCGGAGCCGGGGGATTGCTCCCTCCGTTCTTCATCCTGACGCCGCCGGTTGACTGTTGCGTCGCTCGGTAGGGCAATCAGGAGCTCC
>JBGQFX010000049.1:0-21400 GCA_041497135.1 Gemmatimonadota bacterium
AAACGGAGGAGACGGAATTCTTCCAGATCTACCGGCTGGACGTCGTCGTCATCCCCACCCACCGGCCGGTGCGCCGGGTGGACAATCACGATCTCATCTACAAGACGCGGCGGGAGAAGTACAACGCCATCGTGGACGAAGCGGAGCGCCACCACAAACGCGGCCTCCCGGTGCTGGTCGGGACGGTGAGCGTCGACGTGTCGGAAACACTGTCCCGCATGCTGAAGCGCCGCGGATTGAAGCACGAGGTGCTGAACGCCAAGTACCACCAGCGCGAAGCCGAGATCGTGGCCCAGGCCGGACAGTCGGGTTCGATCACCATCGCGACCAACATGGCCGGCCGCGGCACCGACATCAAACTCGGCCCCGGCGTCAAACAGTGTCAGGTGTGCGGCATCCGCGCCCGCGGCGAGCCGGCGTTCGGCCAGGCGCTCGAGACGGCGGACCTGGCGCCGGAGCGGATCAAGGAGCTCGGCTGCAACGACGATCCGCCCTGCGGGTTGGTGATCGTCGGTACCGAGCGACACGAGGCGCGCCGCATCGATCGGCAGCTGCGCGGTCGATCCGGCCGTCAGGGCGACCCCGGCCAGAGTGTGTTCTACCTCTCGTTGGAAGACGACCTGATGCGGCTGTTCGGGTCGGACCGGATCGCCCGCTGGATGGACAAGGGTGGCGCCGAGGAGGGTGAGGTCATCACCCACCCGTGGGTGACGGGCGCCATCAGCCAGGCCCAGAAGCGCGTCGAGATCCAGAACTTCCAGGCGCGCAAGCGGCTGCTCGAGTACGACGACGTCATGAACCAGCAGCGCGAAGTCATCTACTCCCAGCGGTTGTACGCCCTCGAAGGCGGGGAGGAGCTCAAGGCCGAGGCGCTCCGGATGATCGACGCCGCGGTCGAGCGGCTGGCGGACGGGCACACGGCGGACGGCGACCCGGCCGACTGGGATCGGGACCTGATCGAGACGGAGTTTCTCCAGAAGTACCTGCTCTCCGTTCCCGGCCTGACCGATCCCCACCAGGTCAGGGATCGTGGGGCGCTGCGCAGCGCTGCCCGACAGGCCGGTCGAGCCGCGTTCGATGCGAAGCTGGCCCACTTCAAGGACGTCGAGGCGAAAGTCGGGGCCGTGCGACTGGGCGAGCAGGCGCTCGCGCACATCACGCTGAGCGTGATCGACGAGAAGTGGAAAGACCATCTCTACGATCTCGATCAGCTGCGCGCCGCCATCCAGTATCGCGCCTGGGGACAGAAAGACCCGCTCGTCGAGTACAAGCAGGAAGCGTTCGAGATGTTCAAGGGGCTGATCGACGACCTGCGCAGCACGTTTACCGAGCGGTGGCTCAAGCTGCAAATCCAGTTCGGCCCGCCGCGCGGAGCCGCACCCACGACGACGGGGCCGCTGGGCGGCTTGGCCGCGCCGAAGAAGGCCGTGCCGATGGTGGCCAGCAAGCCCGACGCCGACGGGTTGGTCAGCGGCGGGACGGCCACCGGTCCTCGGCCACCGGCTGGAGCGCCGCTGGCCGTTGGCGTGCCCGCCTTGAATCCCTACGCGGGCGTGGGCCGCAACGATCCGTGTCCCTGCGGCAGCGGCAAGAAGTTCAAGAAATGCCACGGGGCGGCATGAGGTAGGCGCTCGAAAAACCGAGCCCCCACTCGCGTATTTCTGGTACGGGTGGCTCCCGCATTCGCGATAAGTTGCACCGTGCCACTCCGCCTCGCCGAACATCCCACCACTGACCGTCCACGGGAACGCCTCTGGCGTCTGGGGACCGGTGCGCTCACCGCTCAGGAGCTGCTCGCGATTCTGCTCGGCACGGGATGCGCGGGGCGCGACGCGCTCGACGTCGCCGGGGCGCTGCTCGCCCGAGTCGAAGGATCACTGTCCCGACTGGCCGGCCGCCCGGCCATCGAAATGGCCCGCACCGCTGGCGTCGGCCGGGCCAAGGCGGCGCGGCTCGCCGCCGCACTCGAGCTGGGACGGCGGTTGAGCGTCGAACGGGAACCACCGCCCGAGCGCATCAAGGGTCCGGCGGACGTATACCGGCTCTGCGCCCCCAGGCTGCGGGATCTCGCGGTCGAGGAGTTTCACGTGCTGGCCCTGGGCAGTCAGAGCCAGGTGCTGGCGGATCTCCTCATCACGCGCGGGATCCTCAACAGCTCCCTGGTGCACCCGCGTGAGGTATTCCGGGCTGCCATCGCCGAAGCGGCGGCGGGGATCATCGTGGTGCACAACCACCCCAGCGGCGATCCCACCCCCTCCACGGACGACCGGGCGGTCACCCGGCAGCTGGTCGAGGCGGGGCGGCTGCTCGACCTGCCGGTGTACGACCACGTCGTCGTCGGCGGGGAGCGTTATACGAGCTTCGCTGAGGCGGGGTTGCTGTAGGTCGCGTTGACTGGGCGCGTGCTCCTCGCCATCCTCCACGGGTGACGACTACCGCGCCCAGCCTCGCCCCCGAGCTGGCCAAGGCCGTCGCGCCGCTGCTCGAGCGCCTCGACCTGGACCTGGTGACGCGTGCTTATCGGGCGAGCGCCCAGGCGCACTCCGGGCAGAAGCGGCAGTCGGGGGACGACTTCGTGTCGCACAGCGTGGCGGTCGCCACCATTCTTGCCGAGCAGCAGATGGATTCGACGACGATCGCGGCCGCCCTGCTGCACGACGTGGTCGAGGACTCCGATGTCTCGTTGGACCAGATCCGCCGCGAATTCGGCACCGAGGTCGCCGACCTGGTTGACGGTCTCACCAAGCTTTCGGGGCTCACCTTCCGCTCGGCGGAGGAGGCGGCGGCGGAGAACTATCGCAAGCTGCTGCTCTCGATCGCCAAGGATGCCCGGGTCATCATCATCAAGCTGGCCGACCGGTTGCACAACATGCGCACGCTGGAGCACCTGACCGAGGACAAGCAGCGTCGCATCGCTCAGGAAACGCAGGAGATCTACGCCCCGCTGGCCCATCGCTTCGGGATGGCGAGTGTGAAGTCGGAATTGGAGGACCTCGCCTTCCGGTTCCTCGAGCCCGAAGCGTATCAGACCCTGGTCCACAAGATCCAGGCGAAGCGCACCGAACGGGACCAGACGATCGAGCGCTTGCGTGCGCCCCTGGAGGAAGATCTGCGGCGGGCGGGGTTGCTCGACTTCGAGATCACCGGGCGGCCCAAGAACCTGTGGTCCATCCACAAGAAGATGCAGCGGCGCGAGAAGCCGTTCGAGGAGATCTACGATCTGCTCGCCATGCGGTTGCTCGTGAGCTCCGTGGCCGACTGCTACCACGCGCTGGGCGTCATCCATCATCAATGGACGCCGCTGCAGGAGCGCATCAAGGACTACATCGCGAGTCCGAAGTCGAACGGCTACCAGTCGCTGCACACCACTGTCTTTGGGCCCGGCAGTCAGCTGTACGAGATCCAGATCCGCACGCGCGACATGCACCGCACCGCCGAGTACGGTATCGCGGCGCACTGGCTCTTCAAGGAGGGCAAAGCCCCCGACGAGCTCGACCGCCACCTCGCGTGGTTCCGCCAGCTGCTCGAGCTGCAGCAGGACGCCCACTCGCCGGAGGAATTCCTCGAGTTTCTGAAGGTCGACCTGTATCAGGACGAGATCTTTGTGTTCACGCCACGCGGGGACGTGAAACGCTTGCCCAAGGAAGCGACGCCGATCGATTTCGCGTTCGTGGTCCACACCGAGGTGGGGAACCGCTGCCACGGCGCCCGCGTGAACGGGCGCATCGCGCCCCTGCATCGCCCCCTGAAAAACGGCGACACGGTCGAGATCATGACCAGCCCCCAGGCCCGGCCGTCACGCGACTGGCTCGCCCACGTGCACACGGGGCGCGCGCGGCACAAGATCCGCCAATGGATCCGGCAGGAGGAGCACGACCGCAGTGTGGCGCTGGGACGGGAGATTCTCGATCGCGAACTGCGTCGCCGGCGCCTGGCGCCGCCCGACGCCGAGCGGCTCGCCCGGGCCGCGGCCACGCTGTCGGTCGGCACGGCCGAGCAGCTCGAAGCGGTCCTGGGACGCGGCGACGTCGCCCTGGGGCAGGTGATGCGGGCGTTGTTTCCGGAGCTGCCGGTGGAGGATCTGCAGGCGCCCAAGCCCACGGCGTTCGGCCGTGTCATCCAACGCCTGCGGCTGGGCCGCGGCATCCGGATTCAGGGGGTAGACGGGCTCATGGTGCGTTACGCGCAGTGCTGTCAGCCGGTCCCGGGCGACCCCGTCGTCGGCTACGTCACGCAGGGCCGGGGCATTTCGATTCACCGCGGCGACTGTCCCAACCTGCTGCCGCTGTCCGCGGAAGGGGAGCGGCGGGTCGAGATCGACTGGCAGGAGTCGCAGGGCGAGACGTTCGTGGTTCGATTGGCTGTGGAGGGTGAGGATCGTCGCGGGCTGTACGCCGACATCTGCGAGGCCGTGAACCAGACGGGCACGAACATCAAGCACGCGGAGCTCTCGTCCCGCGATGGCGCGGTGCACGGCCACCTGCTGGTGGAAGTGGAGAACCACACCCACCTCAACAAGGTGCTGCGCACCGTGCGCCGCGTGAAAGGCGTGACCGAAGTCGCCCGCCACGATGCCGGCGTGGCCCCCTGAGGGGCTGTCCGGCCCCGTTATCTTGCGTCATGCTGTACGATCTCGTTTCCCCGTTCGCCCCGGCCGGGGATCAGCCGCGCGCCATCGAATCGCTCATGGAAGGCCTGGAGCGCGGAGACCGCTACCAGACCCTGCTCGGCGTGACCGGCTCCGGCAAGACGATGACCATGGCGCATGTCGTCGCCGCGCACGGCCGGCCCACCCTGGTGCTGTCGCACAACAAGACGCTGGCCGCGCAGCTGTATGGGGAGTTGAAGGCGTTCTTCCCGCGTAACGCCGTCGAATTCTTCATCTCGTACTACGACTACTATCAGCCCGAAGCGTACGTTCCGGCGACCGATACGTATATCGCCAAAGATTCGTCGATCAACGACGACATCGACGCCCTGCGGCTGCGCGCCACCTCGAGCCTGCTGGAGCGCGACGACGTCGTCATCGTCGCCAGCGTGTCGGCGATCTACGGCCTGGGTGACCCCGAGGCGTACCGGCGGCTGCTGCTCACGGTCGAGAGCGGTGAAGCGCGCGGACGGGATGCGATTCTGGAGGATCTGGTCCGGATCAATTATCAGCGCAACGACGTGGCGTTCGAACGTGGCACCTTTCGCGTGCGCGGCGACACGATTGAGATCTTCCCGGCTTACGACGAGCAGGGAGTGCGGATCGAGCTGTGGGGCGACACCGTCGAGCGCGTCACCAAGATCGACCCGCTCACCGGACAGACGATCGCCCCGCTCAAGCGGGCCGTGGTCTACCCGGCCACGCACTTCGTCACCGAGCGGGCCACCGTCGAGCGCGCCGTGACGGCGATCCGGGCCGAGCTGGCCGGCCGGCTGGCCGAGCTGCGCGTCCAGAACAAGCTCGTCGAGGCACAGCGACTCGAATCCCGCACCCTGTTCGATGTCGACATGCTGCTCGAAGTGGGGCGGTGCAGCGGCATCGAGAACTACTCCCGGCACCTCACCGGCCGGCAGCCGGGCGAGCGTCCGAGCTGCCTGCTGGATTATTTCCCCGACGACTTCCTGTGCATCATCGACGAGTCGCACCAGTCGCTGCCGCAGATCGGCGGGATGTTCGAAGGGGATCGCTCGCGCAAACAAACGCTCGTGGACTATGGATTTCGCCTGCCGTCCGCGCTCGACAACCGCCCGTTGCGCTTCGACGAGTTCATGAAGCTGGTGCCCCGTATGCTGTTTGTGTCCGCCACCCCGGGCGACAAGGAGCTGCAGCTCTCGGAAGGCGTGGTGGTGGAGCAGATCATTCGTCCCACGGGCCTGGTGGATCCGGAGGTGGAGATCCGCCCGGTGAAGGGTCAGGTGGACGACCTGCTCACGGAGATCCGGGAACGGGCTCGCGCCGGTGAACGGGTGCTGGTCACCACGCTCACCAAGCGCATGTCGGAAGATCTCACCGATTATCTGCAACAGCACGGAGTGCGCGTCCGCTACCTGCACTCGGAGATCGACGCCATCGAGCGGGTCGAGATCATCCGGGGGCTTCGGCTGGGCGAATTCGACGTGCTGGTGGGGATCAATCTGTTGCGCGAGGGGCTCGACCTCCCGGAGGTTTCCCTCGTCGCCGTGCTGGATGCGGATCAGGAGGGCTTCCTCCGGTCGGACCGCTCGCTCATCCAGACCGTGGGTCGCGCCGCGCGCAACCTGCACGGAAAAGCGATCCTCTACGCGGATCGGGTGACGGGCTCGATGCAGCGCGCCCTCGACGAAATGACGCGCCGCCGGACCCGACAGCAGGCCCACAATACCGAGCATGGAATCATCCCGCGCTCGATCGTCAAGTCGGTTATGGATATCCGATTCGTCACTCGCTTCGCGGACGCCCGCGGCAGCCGGGTGCCTGCGGGGCCGGAACGGCGTCCAATCGATGCCGCGGAGCGGGAGGCGATGATCCGGCTGCTGGAATCCCAGATGCAGGCCGCCGCCGAGGCGCTGGACTTCGAGCAGGCCGCTCTGCTGCGCGATCAACTGCTCGAGCTCAAAGCCGAGGTCGAGCCCCGAGGAGGCCGTCGTGCGCCTGCGCGAGGACGAACTCAACCGGTTCGGTGAGGACCTGGGGCGCGGTCTCCGGTCGCCGGCGATCATCGGATTCTCCGGCGATCTGGGCGCCGGGAAGACGACCCTGGTGCAGGCGATCTGTCGCGGACTCGGCGCCGCCGTGCCCGCGACCAGCCCGACGTACGCCCTGGTGCACCAGTACGAATCGCCCGCGGGCCCTGTCTACCATGTCGATTGCTATCGCCTGCGGTCGTCCCAGGAGGCCCGGGACCTGGGTCTCGATGACATCCTGCTACAGCGCGCCATCCTGCTCGTCGAGTGGCCCGAGAAGGCCGGCCACATGATGCCGCCGCTGGATCGCTATTTCTACCTGAGCCACGACACCGATCCCGTATTTCGGGTGCTGGAGGAGCGGTGAGCGCGCGCTGGCTCGCGATCGACACCGCGACCGACTTGGCGTCCATCGCGGCCGGCGTTCCTCCGGGGCTTGAGAGCGTCACGCAGCTGGCGGGTCCGCGCGCGCACGCCGCGGCGATCATCGAGCTTGTCGACCGCTGCCTCTCACCCCTCGGTGTTGGTCCGGCCGACCTCGCCGGCATCATCGTAGGAGACGGCCCGGGCGGATTCACGGGGCTACGCATCGGCTGGGCCGCCGCCAAAGGGCTGGCGCAGGAACGCAGTCTGCCGCTGCTCGCCATCCCCTCGTTGCTCGCGGCGGCCGCGGGAGCCGCGGCGATCGTCGGCGCCGTGCCGATCGTGTCCTGGATCGACGCCCTGCGCGGGGAGGTGTTTGGCGCGATGTACGTCGTGCAGCGCGACCGTGTTGAGACCATCGTCGCTCCGGGTGTCGGGAAGCCGGAGGACATGGTCGCGCGGGCGCCGGTGCGGCCGCGCGTGGTGGTGGCCGACACGATGCGCCACGCTGCGTTCGCGGAATCGTGGTCGGGGGCGCCACTCCTTTCTCCCGTCGACCTCAGGCCTGCCACCGGCTCAATGCTTGCCCTGCACGGGGCTGCAGGGGCGGGTCGGTGGCTCGAGGATCTCTCGACGGCCGAGCCGGAATACGGTCGCCAGGCTGAGGCGCAGGCTCGCTGGGAAGCCCGTCACGGACGACCCCTGCCGGATCCGTCCCGCGCAAGCGGCTGATCTTCCAGCGCTGGTCGCGCTGGAACGGATCATGTTCACCGACCCCTGGTCGCCAGGCGACTTCGCCGAGTGCCTCGCGGCCGGCATGTCGGTGCTCGTGGCGGAAACGGGTACGCAGCTGGTCGGCTATGTGGTCGGGCGGTCGGTGCTGGACGAAGCAGAGATCCTGAACCTCGGCGTCGCGCCGCGCGCGCGCCGTCATGGCGTCGCGCGGGCCCTCGTGGGCGCGCTCCTCGCGGCCTTTGCGAGCGCCGGGGTGCGTTCGGCCTTCCTGGAGGTGCGTGAATCGAACTTCCCGGCGCGCGCCCTGTATCAGTCGTTTGACTTTGGTGAGGTCGGTCGACGACCGCGGTACTACCGACGACCGGTCGAGGACGCGGTCATCCTGCGGGCCGTCATTCCCGCAGATTTTGTCCCGGCGTAGGAATGGTACAAGTGGCGTATCTTTGGTTGACAGAATGACTTGCGCGTCATATAATGTGTGGCATCCTTGGGCCCCGCCGCCCATCGTCTGGAGGCAGCTGTGAGCCGGAGCCTGAACAAAGTCATGCTGATCGGCAACCTGGGGGCCGATCCCGAAGTCCGCAGTACAAACAACGGGTCCCGCGTGGCCAATCTGTCCCTCGCCACCAGCCGGCAATGGTCCAGCCCGGCGGGCGAGAAGCAGGAAAAAACGGAATGGCACCGGGTGATCTGTTGGAACAATAAGGGTGCCCAGCTCGCCGATCTCGCCGAGAAGTACATGAAGAAGGGTGACAAGGTCTACATCGAGGGGCGGATCGAATACCGCACCTGGGAAGACCGTGAGAAACAGACCCGCTACGTGACCGAGATCATCGCGCGCGAGGTCATTCTGCTGTCGCCCAGAGGTGCGGGGAGCGAGGGTTCGGGGGAGTTCGCACATTCGAAAGCGGCGGCAAAAGTCACGCCCGAGGGTAAGACCGAGTCGCTCGACGCGTTTCCGGAGGCGCTGGATGAGGAGGACGACGATCTGCCCTTCTAGCCGTATCGCGGCGGCCGTGGTGGTCGCCCTGCCGTTCGTGTCGGCGATTGTCGGCGCGCAGGACTCCACCACGGCCGTGCCGCTCGCCGGCAGCCATGTCGTGGTTACCGGCGAAACCCTCTGGTCCATTTCCCAGCAATACTTCGCCGATCCCCTGCTGTGGCCCGAGATCTACCGGCGCAACACCGGCGTGATCGAGGACCCGCACTGGATTTATCCGGGCGAGGTCCTGGATCTCGGCGGGATCTCCGAGGCGCCGACCGACACGGCGCAGACCGTTGCCCAGGGCATCGCCGACACCATGCCGGTCGACACCACGCCGGCCGCAGCCGCGGACACGGTCGCGGCGCTGCCCGCGCCGGATACGACGCTCGTGGCCGAATTGCCGCCACCGCCATCCGAGCCGGAAGGTCCGGGGACGATCTTCGATCGTCAGGCGGAGCGGCAGCAACAGGTGCAGGACGTCTTGCATGCCTACGCGCACCAGATCTACCGCCCCGTCCGGCGCGGTGAGTTCTACTCGGCTGGGTTCCTGACCGAGGGCGAGCGGTTGCCATGGGCGGAGGTGATCGGCAATACCGCCAAGCCTTCCATTCCGGTGCTCGCGGATCCGACTGTCGCCGGCCTGTTCGACGAAATTGCCCTCAAGCCGCCTCCCCAGGCGTCCTACCACATCGGCGACTCGCTGCTGGTCGCCCGGATCGATCGCGAGCTGGATCCGTGGGGCGGTGTGGTAGTGCCGCAGGGCGTCGTGCGGGTCACGGCGGTGCAGGCCAATCAGGTGCTGGCGCAGGTGATCATGCAGTTCGGGCGCATCCGTGGCGAGTGCATCGCGCTGCCGTTGGAGCCGTTCAAGGACCCGGGCCAGGTGCGCCCCGCCGCGGTGGAGCAGGGTCTCGAGGGGCGCGTGATCATCCTTCGGGACCACCACGTGCTCGCGAGCTCGTTGCAGGTTGTATTCATCGACAAGGGTCGCGCCGACGGTGTCGCCATGGGCGATGTGTTCGAGGCGTTTCGTCCCGCGTCCGGCGACATCGGGGCGCGCTCCGAGGAAGTGCGTGTACAGCTGCTCGTCGTGCACACGCGCGAGCACTCCGCCTCGGCGCTCGTCATCGGCATGGCGAACCCCGCACTCACCCCGGGCATGCCGGTGCGTTTGATCAAGAAAATGCCCTCCTGACGACTTTCCATCCTGGACGCCGGGTTCGACCGGCGCCCGGGTGGACGGGATACCGCTCATACTGGGACTGCTCAGGCGAAGGGCGCTGCGGCTCGTATGTCGGCGCCCGGCGGCCGCACAGGTGAACCCGAGGGAGAACGCTCACGCATGAAGCGTAAGGTGTTGGTGTCTGGTGGCGCCGGATTCATCGGCTCGCACCTCGTACGGGCCTATCAGACGGCCGGGGATGCGGTCACGGTGCTGGACGATCTGTCTTCGGGGCGGAGGGAGAACCTGCCGTCGGGTGTGCCGTTGGTGCAGGCCGACGTACGCTCGCCTGAGGCGCGGTCGCTGGCGGCATCCGGGGGGTTCACGATCCTGAATCACCACGCGGCGCAGATGGACGTGCGCCGCTCGGTGGAGGACCCCGTGTTCGACGCGCAGGTGAACGTGCTGGGCCTGATCAATCTGCTCGAGGGCGCCCGGGCTGGCGGCGTACGGCGTGTGGTGTTTGCCTCCTCGGGGGGGACGGTGTACGGCGACGGCGCCAAGGCGCCCACCCCGGAGACCGCCGCCAAACTCCCCGCGTCCCCGTATGGGACCGCCAAGCTGACCTCGGAGTACTATCTCGCGACGTTCACGCAGTTGTTCGGGCTCGAGGCCGTGGCGTTGCGCTACAGCAACGTGTACGGGCCGCGGCAAAACCCCCATGGCGAGGCCGGGGTCGTGGCGATTTTTGGCCGGCGCATGCTGGCGGGGGAGCCGGTCACTATCTACGGTGATGGCGAGCAGACGCGGGACCTGTGTACGTCGAAGACGTCGCCGCTGCGAACGTGCTGGCCGCGGAGCAGCCACTGCCGCCGCTCACGTCGCTCGACGCGCGCGCCTACAACGTCGGTACCGGAGTCGAAACGACGGTGAACCGCCTCGCCGAGCTGATCGCCGCCGCGACGGGCCGGGCGTGCGAGATCCGTCGCGCGCCGGCCCGTGCGGGTGAGATCCTGCGCAGCGCGCTGGACGTGGGGAAAGCGGCGCGCGAGCTGGGTTGGCGTCCTCAGGTCCCGTTGCCTGAAGGATTGGCGCGCACCGTGCGCTGGATCGCGGAGGGCTAGGGTGCTGCTCCAAGTCGGACGGGCTGTCCCTACCTCGCCGTGGGAGCTGGTGCTCACCTCCAGTCGCGAGACGAAGATCGTGCTCGCGATTCTCGTGGTGTTTTCGCTCGTGTCCTGGTATCTGATCATTCTGAAGTGGTGGCAATTCCGCCACATGCGGCGCCAGGCCGACCGTTTCATGCGCGAGATCGAAAAGACGCAACGACTCGAAGAAGCCTATCACGCGGCGGTGCGGTTGCCACCCAGCCCGTACAATCGGCTGCTGCGCGAGGGCGTCCAGTTTTTCTCGCACTTGAAGCCCGGTCTCCTCAAGGATTCTGCTGTCCCTGCCGTGCCCGCATCGGCGCTGACCATGACACAGCTCGAAGCATTGCGCATGATCCTGGCCAAGGAGGTAGCGGCCGAGCGCGACGCCGCGGCGCGCTTCATCCCGTGGCTGGCGACGTTCGGCTCGGTGAGTCCACTGCTCGGCTTGCTCGGCACGGTGCTCGGCGTGATGGACGCTTTTATCGGGATCGCGGTCGGTGGCTCGGGGAACATCGGGGCGGTCGCCCCCGGGGTCGCCGAAGCCCTGGTTACCACCGTCGCCGGGCTCGCGGTCGCCGTGCCGGCCGTCATGGCGTATAACATCTTCGTCAACCGACTGGGCCTGTTCGCCGGCGAGCTGGAGGGATTCGCGCAGGAGATCATCGGCAGCCTGGCACGCGAGGGTCGTCTCTAGATGGCGGGGCTCGTGGGCAGGGGCGGCGGTCTGCGTGGGCACGGCGAGTTGCCGCTCAACGCGGACATCAACGTGACGTCGCTGGTCGATGTGGCGTTCGTGCTGCTCATCATTTTCATGATCACCGCGCCCATCATGCAGGGGGGCGTGGACGTCCGGCTCCCCCACGCCGAGGCCCGTCCCATCGAGCCGAAATCGGGCCTCGTGGTGACCGTGGACCGCAGCGGCCGGATCTTCCTCGATCAATCATCGCTGTCGTATGACGACTTTCGCGCCACGTTCCCGGCGTTCGTGCGCAGCCGGCACCCGACCGGGGTCTATCTGCGTGCCGACGGGCGCGTGCCCTATGCCACCGTCGTGCAGGTGCTCGCGGTGATCCGTGGCGCCGGGGTCAGCGATGTCGGACTGGTGGCCGAGCCCGAGGCCCTCGCCCCGTGACGCGCACGCCCAGGATCGGCGCGAACGTGCCGCTCGGATTGCTCGGCACGATCGGCATCCATGGTGCCGCCCTGGCGGTGTTTCTCGTCTCGGCTACCGGCGCTCGCTCGGAGCCCCCCACCTACCAGGTCCGCCTCATCGCCGCTCCCGACCTCGTTCCTGAGTCGCGCCCGGCACCGCCTGCCGTGCAGCGCGAGGCCGAGTCGCCGCAGCCCCCGGTCCCTTCCCGGAAGCCACCGCCGCAGAACACGGTCTCCCCGGCGGCACCCCCACGGGTGGCGGACACCAAGAAGCGGGAGGCCGCGCCCCGCACCACGCCTCAGCCGCGTGCGCCTGGCGAGGCGCCCAGCACCGGGAGCGATGCCGCCACCGTCAGCACCGAGGGGGTGGAGTTTCCGCACCCCGAGTACTTGCAGAACATCGTGTCACAGGTGCTGCGGCGCTGGCAACGGCCCTTGGAGAGCACGCCACTGGAGGCGGAGGTGTCGTTCATGGTGCATCGCGACGGCACCGTTACCGACCTGCAGTTCGTGAAGCGGTCGGGAAGTTTCGCCTTCGATCTCGAGGCGCAAGGCGCGGTCGAGGAGGCCGGGAAGTACAAGTCGTTCGGCGAGCTTCCCGATGGGTGGATCCCGGATGTGCTCTTCGTGCGCTTCTACTTCTCTGGCAAGCGCCAATGATCACGCATCGAAGGGCGGTGCTCGCGCTGCTCCTGCTGTCGGCGCATCCGCCCATCCACCTATCCGCCCAGGATACCGCTGCCATCGATCGCGGCGTGCGAATCGGCATCATCTACCGGCCCGGCGTGCGGCCCGGGCTCGTCGTCCTTCCCGTGCGCCAACCCGCGCTCGATTCGGTCCGCGCCATTCTCAATCGGGACCTCGACTACAGCGATCGCTTCGAGGTGATCACGCTTCCGGGCGGTGACTCGATTCGACTCGGAGGGACGGAGGCGGGAACGACCCGGCCGGCCGCCGGCGGTTCCGGGCGTCCGCGCATCGCCCCGGGGTTGAACTACGCCTTGTACAAGGCGCTCGGCGCCGACTTCGCGGTCGAAGCACGGTTGGCGGGAGATACGTCGGTGGTCGTGGTGTACGACGTCGGGAGCGGCGGAATCCGGCGCACGTTCCGCCAACGCCTGGCGGCCGCCGGCGACCCGGGGTTTCGCCTCGCGGTGCACCGGATCGCGGATCAGGTGCTCCAGGCGACGCTCGGCACCCCCGGGTTCGCCGCGACCCGGCTGCTGTTCGTGATGGACGGGAAGGTCTATCGCATCGATCAGGACGGGGCCGACCGGACGCTCGTCTCCTCCACTGATCGGCAGGCGATGTCACCGGCCTGGGCTCCGGGCGGTCGTCGCTTCGCCTACATGGAGTTCGCGGGGGGGCACGGCCAGCTGTTCATGCAGGACGTCATGACCAACCGGCGCGTGAGCGTCGTCACCACCGGCGCGACGCTCGATTTCACGCCGGCTTTCTCCCCCGACGGACTGACCCTGGCGTTCAGTCGCGCGACGGAGGAGGGCACCGACGTCTATACCGTCAATGCGCGCGATAACTGCTGTCTCCAGCGCTTGACCAGGGGCGGATTTTCGGACAACTTGTCTCCGACCTTCAGCCCGGACGGTCAGCGCATCGCGTTTGTCTCGACGCGGCCCGGGCTGCCGCAAGTGTACGTCATGAGTGCGGACGGGACCGACCAGCAGCTGTTCGCCCCCTTTGATTACGGGGTCACCGGGTCGTCCAACGCGCCGGAATGGTCTCCCGACGGGCAGTCGGTGGCCTTCCATCGAGATGTCGGCGGGACGCTGCAGGTGTTCGTGCTCGACGTGCGCAGTCGGACCGTGCGGCAGCTCACGTCGCTCGGACGGAATGAGGACCCCACCTGGGCGCCGGACAGCCGTCATCTGGCCTTCGTGTCAGACCGCAGCGGCTACCGGCAGTTATGGGTGATCGATCTGGAGACTGGGCGCATTCGTCCGCTGCTGCAGCAAAGCGGTGCCCGGCTGCCGGCCTGGTCTCCACGAATAGCGGAGACTGCCTCCGTCAACCCCTGAACGGGAGAACATCCACGATGAAACGCGTCCCCTCGCTGATCCTGATGGGGCTCGGCGTGACGCTGCTGGCATGCGGCAAGAGCCCCGAGCCGCAGACACCAGCGCCGCAGGCCAATGCTGACTCGATCGCCGCTGCCGAACGGGTCCGGGCGGACTCGGCCGCAGCCGATGCGGCCCGTCGCGCGCAAGAAGAAGCGGAGCGCGTCGCGCGCCAGCGAGCCGCTGATTCCAGCGCCTCGGTTGCCGCGGCGGTGGCGGAGGTGCGTAACATGCTCGCGGCCATGGTCCACTTCGATTATGACAAGGCCAACATTCGCGGCGACGATGCCGCGACGCTCGATCAGAAGGTGGCCATTCTGAACGCCAACCCCGATCTGCGCATCCGCATCAGCGGGCACTGCGATGAACGGGGCTCCGACGAATACAACCTCGCGCTCGGCAACCGTCGCGCGACTGCGGCGAAGCAGTACCTCGTGAGTCATGGCGTCGATGCATCGCGCATCGAAACGGCTTCCTTCGGCGAGGAACGCCCGATGGCGATGGGGCACGACGAGGACTCCTGGACGCAGAACCGCCGGGACGAATTCGAGATCTTGAGCGGCGGTGACATGCTGCAGAAGCCGTAAACCGGCGTGCCGCTTTCACGTGCGTGGCTCCTCGGCCTCGGGCTCGTGGCCGGATGCGCCCTGCGGGGTGACGTCCGGAAAGTCGAGCTCCAGGTCGAGGCGCTGCGCAGCGAATCCTCCCGGTCCGACAGCGCGCGCCGCGTCGAGCGCGATTCGCTGATCCGGCTGCTCGCGGCGCTTCAGGCCGCGCTCGTCGCGCAGCAGACCGCCCTCACCCAGATCCGCGGTGACGTGCGGACCGACCTCCAGGCGGTACAGCAACAGCTCGGGACGCTGCAGGAGCTGACCGGGCAGAGTCAGCAGCGGCTGTCGGAGCTGCGCAGCCGGATCGCCACCCAGGCGCCGGTCGCCCCCAGTCCGGTAGCGCCGGCCGACAGCACCGGCGCCATGCCGCCGGCCGGCAACCCACCTTTCTCCGTCGCCCCGCCCGGCGCGGATCAGATGTACGACCTGTCCTTGCAGCAGTACCGCCGCGGCAGCTTCGCGACCGCGCGGCTCGGATTCCGCGAGTTTCTGCGTCTCTATTCGGACGACGACCGGGCCGCCGACGCGCTCTACTACGTCGGGGAGTCGTTCGCGCCGGAGAACGCCGACTCGGCGGCGGCGGTGTACCAGGAGGTCGTGAAGCGTTTTCCGAATTCGCCGCGGGCGCCATCGTCCCTGTACAAACTGGGGCTGCTCGCCGAGCAGCGGGGCAACAAAGCGGCCGCGCGCACCTTCTACGCGCGCGTCGTTGCCGGATATCCCCGCTCCGACGAAGCCAACCTCGCGCGCGACAAGCTGCAAGCCCTGGGGCGCTAGCCCCCCGCCGTGACCGACGCGTCGAATCGCGGCGAAATGCCGTTCCTCGATCACCTCGAGGAGCTGCGCTGGCGTCTGCTGTACAGTCTCCTCGCGATCGTGCTGGCGACGGTCGTCGGCTGGGTGATCGTCGGGCGCATCGACGTGATCGGCTTGCTGATGCGACCGATCGCCCCCCACCTCCCGGGCGGGCGGCTCAACTACACGAGCCCCACAGACCCGTTTTTCATCACGCTCAAGTTCGCCTTCATCATCGGTCTGGTGCTCGCGTCTCCCTTCGTGCTGTATCAGTTGTGGGCGTTTCTCGCCCCTGCGTTGTACGAGCGGGAAAAGCGCCTGATCGTGCCCGCGCTGATGGCGGGTGTGTTGCTGTTCGTCGCGGGAGCGGCGGGCGGGTACTTCCTGGTCCTCCCGCGCGCCCTGGCGGTATTGCTCGGGTTTCAGAATCAGGCGTTGCAGCCGATCATCACCGCGGATCGGTACTTCGGTTTCGCGGCACAGATCATCCTGGCGTTCGGGGCCGTCACCGAGCTCCCGCTCGTGGTCATTCTGCTCACGGCGACGGGGGTCGTCACGCCTGCTGGCCTGCGGAAGAACCGGCGGTTCGCCCTGCTGGTGGCCGCGGCACTCGCGGCGTTCCTCACGCCGCCGGACGTGCTCTCGATGCTGATGATGATGGTGCCGCTGCTGCTGCTCTACGAGGTGAGTATCTGGTGCTCCTGGATCGTGACGCGCCGGCGGGCCAGCGCCGCCGCGCGAGCCGGCGCCGCCCTCGTCGCGGCGTTTCTGGTCGCCTCGGCGGCCGCACCCCGATCACTGGGGGCACAGAACCAACAGCCTGACTCGGTCCGCCGCGCCCTCGATTCGGCCCTCACCGCGGGTCGACCCATCGATTCCGCGACCGCCCGGCGACTGGGACTGCCGACCGGGCCCACGCGCAGCTTCCCGCCCAGCGATGCGTTTCTCGATTCGCTGCTCAAGCTGACGGGCTACCGCATCACCCAGTACGTGGCCGATACCCTGGTGGTGCTCGGGGACAGCGCGACGATCATCCTTACGGGCGAGGCGCTCGTGGACCGGGACGGCACCAAGCTGGAAGCCGACTCGGTACACTACCGGGAATCGAGCTGCCGGCTCGATGCCGCCGGTGCTCCCCGACTGTTTGACCACGGCACCATCCTGGTCGGGGAAGGGATGCGCTACGACACCTGCATCCGGCGCGGGACGGTGACGGAGGCGTTGACGGACTTCCAGCAGGGCGGGGCCACCTGGTTCATGCGTGGCAACCTCGCCCTGGACTCGGGTTCCACCCGGATGTACGGCGCGAAGAGCAACATCACGTCCGATGATCGGCCCGTGCCGGGGTATCACTTTGCCGCGGGCGAGGTGAAATGGCTCAACAAGACCGTCATGGTTGCGCGGCCCGCCGTCCTGTACGTGCGGGACGTCCCCATCATGTGGCTGCCCTTCATCTTTCAGGACATCCGCCCCGGCCGCCGCAGCGGCATGCTGGTGCCCCGGTTCGGGCTGAACGATCTCGTGCGGCCGACGCGCGGCTACCAGCGTCACGTGTACAACATCGGATATTACCTGGTCCTGAACGATTACATCGATGTCCTGGGCTCCGCCGACTGGGCCTCCGGAAGAAGCTTCACCGTGCGCGGCGAGCTCAACTATCGCTGGTTGGACCGCTTCGTTCAGGGCGGACTGCGGTACTCGCGGCTCACTCAGCTCGATGCCACCGCGCATTCCGATCAGATCCTGTGGAATCATTCCCAGAGCTTCAACAGCCGCACCCGGTTCGCGGCAAGCGTCAACTACGCCACGAGCGCACGCGTGGTGCAGCGCAATACGATCGATCCCTTTCTGACCACGGCGCAGCTCAGCTCGCAGGCGAATTTCGACAAGCGCTTCGCGTGGGGCACGCTGAACGTTGGTGGCAGCATGACGCAGAACCTGTCCACGAACCTCCGGCAGCAGGACCTGCCGCGGCTGTCGATCACCCCGGCGCCGATCGACCTTGCGCCGTGGATCACCTGGTCGCCGACCTTCTCGTTCGGTAACACGCAGAGCTTTCACAATCCGGGGGCCGGATCGCTGCTCGTTCCGCGTACGGGTGGCGGGCTTGACACCCTGCAGTTGAATTTCGACAACCGCGTCACGGACCTGTCGCTCGGAACGCCGTTGCGGGTCGGGCGCTGGAACTGGGTCAACAACTTCTCGGTCATCGACCGCACCAGCAACCAGCGGGTGGAGTTCGTGATTCCGGACTCCGCCGATCCCACGCTGCTGCACCGCCTGATCTACGACCAAACCTTCGAAACCCGCGTCGATTGGATCACGGGGATCAATCTCCCGCAGTTGCTGAGCGGGACATGGCGGCTCCAGCCCGGGGTCCAGATCGTGAACAAGACGGGCGCGGGACCGTACATGCTGCGCAACCAGTTCACCGGCGGGCAGTTCCTCCAGCAGGGGAAGCGGCTGCAGTTCAGCCTTGGGCTCGCGCCGACGTTTTTCGGCTTCTTCCCGGGGGTCGGGCCGTTCGCGCGGATTCGCCATGCCGTGTCCCTGCTGGTCTCGTATCAGTACGCGCCCGGCGCCAAGGTGCCGGCTGAATTCGCCCGCGCGCTGGATCCCGCGGGCCGGCTCCTGAACGCGCGCAGCGATCCCCAGCAGACCATCACCCTGGGGCTACAGCAGAACTTCGAAGCCAAACTCAAGCCTGCGGCGGGCGACACCACGAACGCCGAGCCGCGCAAGATCCGACTGCTGTCGATCGCGACCTCCGGCGTGTCTTACAACTTCGAGCAGGCGAAGCAGCCCGGACGCGTCGGCTGGCAGACCCAGACGCTGACCAATACGTTCGCGTCGGACCTGCTGCCCGGGTTCAACCTCCAGATCACACACGATCTGTGGCGCGGCCAGGTAGGGCTCGCGAGTACCCGGTTCGACCCGTTCCTGCAGAACCTGTCGGCATCCTTTGCGATCAGCTCACGCACGCTGGCGGCGATCGGCGGCTTGCTGGGGATGGGACACCCGTCGGCTCCCCCACCGGCGCCGGCGCCAGCACCGGGGGCGGGCGGGCAGCCCCGCACGGGACCCGGGCCGCGCGGATTCGGCGGATTCGGCGGGCGGGGTGGGTCGTACGGGGGATATGGCGCCGGTGGTCGCGGCTTCACCCTCAACGTACAGTTTTCCAGTCAACAAACGCGCGACACGATCGCGGCACCGGCGCGGGTGAGCTCCCTGTCAGGCGGACGCCAGCAGATGACCCTCAACCTGGGGTTCAGTCCGACCGCACACTGGACGGCTTCCTGGAACACGCTGTACGACTTCGACACGCGTCGCTTCGGCCAGCACTTCCTACGTCTCGAGCGCGACCTGCACCGCTGGCACGCCAGCTTTGCGTTCAGCCGGACGGCCAGCGGTAACTTCGCGTTCAATTTCTACGTGGCGCTGCTCGACCAGCCCGACATCAAGTTCGACTACGACCAGCAGAGCTACCTCCGGAATCCCTGAAGCGCCGCCGCTGCGTTTTGCTGTCCTCGTGGTGGGACAGCCATCGCTCCCTCCCTCTTCGATAACGCGCAGATCGGCAAGCGGTTACGGGTCGGCACAGGCTCTGCCCTCGCCCTGGTACGACTGTCAACTCTTGCGAGGATGTCCATGTCCGCCCGAACGCTCGTCGCTCTGCTGGCCGTTGGCCTCGTCGTGGCAGGCTGCGAAACCACAACCATCATCGGGTCGCCGGGTCTCATCGCGCCGCCGGCGAACCTCGACTATACCCTCGATCCGAGCGGCGACCCGGTTCGGCCGGCCGGGATCCTGCTGCGCTGGGACGATGTGTCGGATCCCGCGCTCGCGAACTATCGCGTGTACTCCCGCGGCAGCGCGAACGGGTCTTTCGGGCTGCGCGGCGAAACCTCTTCCAACACCTTCCACGACAACGGCGTCCCGCACCTCGACTACTACGTCACCGTCGTGGACCAGGACGGCGGGGAGAGCGATCCGAGCAACCTCATCACGGTCGACGAGCGGCTGCAGCTGCAGCGACCCGCCAGGCTGAGCTCGATCTCCCTCAATGGCGCCATTCATCTCGATTGGAGCGACAACGCCTACGCGGCCGATCCATCACGCTTCAACTGGTATCGTGTCTACAGCGCATCCTACGATCTCGATCAGGGGCTGTGCGGCGCGGATTGGGCGCTCGAAGGCTCCACGGTCTCGCCCGAGTTCGTGGCGGGGGCGCTCGCGAACGGCGTGCCGCGCTGCTTCGGCGTTTCGGCGATCAGCGTCGAGGGATATGAAAGCCTGTGGTCACCGCTGCGCCAGGATACGCCGCGCCCCGACGCCCGGAACCTGTTGGTGTCGGCGTTCGATGCCACCCCGGTGCAGTCGGGATTCCGCTTCTGGGATGATGTCAACCAGGATGGCGTCGCCCAGCCCTCCGAATTGGGGCTGGTACAGGACGGCAATCGCACCGACATCGATTTTTGGGTCTACCGCGATCCCGTCGACTCGACGTTGTGGATCGTGCCCGAGTTCAGCGGGACCTCGATGCGACTGTACTCGTCCGCACCCGTGACGGATCTAACGGACATCGACTTCGCCCCGGTGGGCGGCTACTCCCGCAACATGATCCAGGCGGCCCCGGGCTACGGCTACGTGTTTCAGATCGTCGACGGCTCCACCCTGCGCTATGCGGCTCTGCGGGTGACGCACGTGGGCCGGAATTACCTCATTTTCGACTGGAGCCTTCAGACCGATCAGGGGAATCCCGAACTGGTCATTCACGCCAACCTGCCGACGTCCATGGAGACCGGCGTCGAGGTAGCCGGGGCTCGATAGTCGCTTCCCGAATTGGCGCGGCGATCCCGGCGTCTTGGCGCAGGCCGGGCTCGCCGCGTAGTTTCCTGCCTCAGCATGCCCTCTACCATCATCCTCGACGGCCGCTCGCTGTCGATCGCCGACGTCGTGGCAACGGCCCGCGAGGGAGCCCGAGTGGCGATTGCGCCGGGCGTACGGGAGCGCGTGGCGCGCGCGCGCGCCGGTATCGAAGCGGCGCTGGCACGGGGAGAAACGATCTACGGGGTCAACACGGGTTTCGGGAAGCTCGCCCATGTTCGCATTCCGCCCGAGAGCCTGCGTGACCTGCAGCTGAACTTGATCCGCAGCCATGCCTCGGGGGTGGGGACTCCGCTTCCCGTGGAGGCGGTTCGGGCCATGATGGTGCTCCGCGCCAACGTGCTGCTCATGGAGACGAGCGGCGTGCGGCCGGTCCTCGCCGAGACGCTCGTGGCGATGCTGAACGCGGCAGTCCATCCCGTGGTCCCGTCGCAGGGGAGCGTGGGCGCGTCGGGCGACCTGGCGCCGCTCTCGCACCTGGCGCTGGCGCTGATCGGTGAAGGTGCCGACGGAGACCGGCTGCGGGAGGCCGGGCTGACGCCGGTCACGCTGGAGGCCAAGGAGGGGATCGCGTTCGTCAACGGAACACAGGCGCAAACCGGGCTGGCGGCCCTGCTGGTCCATGACGCGTGGATCCTGTGGCGCACGGCGCACGCCGGGGCGGCCATGAGTCTGGAAGCGGTTCGCGGCACCCCGGTCCCGTTCGATGCCCGCATCCACGACGCGCGACCGCACCCATTCCAGCAGCGGTCCGCCGCGATGCTGCGGGAATTGCTCGCCGACTCCGAGATTCGGGAGTCGCACCGGCATGATGACCCGCGGGTCCAGGACGC
>JBGQFX010000050.1:0-20773 GCA_041497135.1 Gemmatimonadota bacterium
CCTCGCGCCGCCTCCAGCCGGACGAGATCGAGATGCGCGAGCGGGTAGTTCGGGTCCAGCTCGAGCGCGCGGCGGAACTGGGCGAGCGCCTCGTCGTACCGTCTGGCGAACATCAACATCGATCCGAGCCGGGTGTTCAGGATGAGCGAGACCGGCTCGTCGGCCACCGCTCCGCGCAGCTCCGCGATCGCATCGTCGAGCCGGTTCGTCGCGAGCAGATACCAGCCGTGAAACAGGCGGGCTTCGCCGTAGCGCGGATCGAGGGTGAGTGCCCGTTCAAAACGTTCCCGGGCGGCTGCCCAATCCCAGTCGTAAAACAGATGAATAAACCCGAGGGCGGTGTGGGCGTCCGCGAGCGTACTGTCCAGCGTAAGCGCGCGATTGGCGGCGGCGCGTCCGCGCGCGAACGCTTCCGTGGGAGCCATGTACCCGAACCCGCCCATCAGGCTGTACGCCTCGCCCAGTCCGGCCCACGCTTGCGCGTACGCCGAATCACGGGCGATCGCCTGTCCGAAATACTCGATCGCCTTGCGAAAGCCCTCCCGATCGCGCCGATTCCAGAAGAACCGGCCCCGGAGGTACAGGTCGTGTGCCTCGAGGCTGGTGGTGCCGGCGCCCGGGTGCCCGGCGCCACTCGCGCTCAATCGCAGCGCCCTCGCGATCGCCGCCGCGATCTGGTCCTGCACCGTGAAGACGCCCTTGACTTCCCGCACATACGCGTCCGACCAGAGGGTGAGCCCGTCGGTGACGTTGACGAGCTGGGCGGTGATATGCAGCGTGTCGCCGTTGCGTCCGACCGAGCCGTCGACCACCGAGCCGACTGCCAGCCGACGGCCGATCTCGTGCACATCGACGCTCCGCCCCTTGAACTGGTAGGCGGAGCTTCGGGCGGCCACCCGCAGCCCCGGCACTTTGCCGAGGGCGGCCGCGAGCTCGTCGGTCATTCCGTCGCTGAAGTATTCATCCTCGCGGTTTCCACTCGTGTTCGCGAACGGCAGGACCACGAGGGATCGCACTGCCGGCGACGTGGCCCCGGCGTGATCGCGGTGCCCGAGCACCGCCGTCCCGATCCAGGCAAGCAGCCCTGCGGCGAGCCCCACGATGGCAACCGTCCGCCAGGCCACGCGGCTGCGCGGATCGAGCCCGGCATCCTGAGCCACCGCCAGGTCCTGGGCGAGATCGGCGGCGGACGCGTGGCGATCCGCGGGGAAGCGCTCGAGTGCTCGGGCGACGACGGCTTCGAGGGCGGGCGGGACGGCCGGGCGGACGGCGCGGAGCGGCCGGGGCCGTTCGGTCAGCGCCCGCACCATCATCGTCTGGGGGGTTGGAGCCTCGAAGGGGTGCTCGCCGGCCAGCATTTCGTAGAGCACGCAGCCCAGGGCATAGATGTCGACGCGGCCGTCGAGCGAGCGCTCCCCGCTCAGTTGCTCCGGGCTCATGTAGGCCGGAGTGCCGACGATCATACCCTGCGTGGTCAGGTTCTTCCCACCCGCGCTGTCCACGGCCTTCGCGATCCCGAAGTCGGCGACGAGCGCGTGCCCGCCGCTCAACAGGATGTTCTCGGGCTTGATATCGCGGTGGACGACGCCATGGGTGTGGGCGTGGTTCAAGGCGTCCGCCACTTCGCGCGCGATCCGCAGCGCGTCCGAGACCGGCAGCTGCCGCTCACGGGTCAGGCGCTCGCGGAGCGATTCTCCGTCGACGAAGGGCATGACGTAATAGGGAGTGGGAAACGGGCCGCCGAGGTCGACGCTACCGGAGTCGATGAGACCGAGAATGTTGGGATGGGCGAATTGTGCGGCGACCCGGATCTCATTGAGGAACCGCTCGGGGCCGATCGCCGAGGCGAAGCTGTCGTGCAGGACCTTGATGGCGACCTTGCGGTCGTGTTTCCCGTCGTGGGCGAGGTAGACAGTCGCCATGCCGCCCCGACCGATCTCGCGCTCGACACGGTAGCGGTCGGCGAGGGCGGTGATCAGCCGAGCGACGTCGCTCATGCCTAATCTTGTGGATGCGGCAGCCTCGCCGCCAGCCGCCGCACCTCCCGGTGCCGGAAACACGCCACGATGTGGTCGTTCACCATCCCCACCGCCTGCATGAACGCGTAGCAGATCGTCGGTCCCACGAAGTGAAATCCCCGTTCGATCAGGGCCTTGCTCATGCGCTCGGACTCCGGTGTCCTGGCCGGGATGCGCTTCAATGAATCCCAGCGATTCTGCTTCGGTACGCCGTCCACAAAATCCCACAGGAACGCGCCGAACGACACGCCGGCATCGCGCATCTCGAGGAAGGCCCGCGCGTTGGCGATTGCGGAATCGATCTTCTGCCGGTTGCGCACGATGCCGGCGTCGGCGAGCAGGCGGCGGCGCCGCGCGGCGGTATAGCGCGCCATCGTGTCGGGATCGAACCGGTCGAAGGCGCGCAGGAACCCGTCGCGCTTGCGCAGGATGATGGCCCAGGAGAGGCCGGCCTGGAACCCGTCGAGAATCAGCTTCGCGAACAGCGGCTTGTCGCGACGGACCGGGACGCCCCACTCCTCGTCGTGGTAGGCCAGCATCGCCGGGTTGTCGCCCAGCCAGGCACAACGCTTCATAGTGTGAATGTAGATTGAATCGATGACGCTCGCCTTCGTACTTGCGTCCGGGCTCAGCGACGCGCTGCAACACCGGCCATTGATTGCGCTCGCCGCATTGTTCGGGGCCGGACTCGCCACCAGCCTGTCGCCGTGCGTCTGGCCGATGATCCCGATCACCGCCGGGATGATCGGCGGCTCCGCCCACTCTGCGGCGCCTCGGCGGCGCATCGTGGGGCTGACCTTCAGTTATGTCCTGGGCGTGGGACTGTTCTACTCCGTTCTGGGGTTGGTGGCCGGGCTCACCGGGTCGCTATTCGGCACGGTCGCCACGAACCCGTGGGTGCTGTTCGCCATGGGGAACCTGCTGCTGGTGTTCGCGCTCGCGCAGCTCGATGTGATTCCCGTGGTCGTACCGCGACGACTCGCGGCGTGGGCCGGCGGGCTGCAGGGCGGGTCGTACCCGGCGGCACTGCTGCTCGGCGCGACGTCGGGCATCGTGGCGGCGCCGTGCGGGGCGCCCGCGTTCGCCGCCGTGCTCACGTGGGTCGCGACGACCGGAAGCGGCGTGCTGGGGTTCCTGTACCTGTTCACGTTTTCGATCGGGATGACCGCCGTGCTGGCGGTGGTGGGCCTGTTCTCCGGGACCCTGACCGCGCTCCCCAAGCCCGGGCCGTGGATGACCTGGATCAAGCGCGCGGCCGGCGGGGTTCTTCTGGCCATGGCCGAGTACTACTTCGTGCAGATGGGGAAAGGACTGTGAACGGCGTGCGTAGTGCGCGGTGCGCGGTTTTCTCAGTCTTCGCGTTGAGCCTCGGTGCGGCCCGACCGGCACTGGCCCAAGAGGATGAGGTGGGGATCGCGGTCGGTGCGCGCCCTCCCGCCGTTACGGTCGCGGATCTGGACGGAAAGCCGGTGGATCTCGGCACGATCATCGGGAAGCGGCCCGTGCTGCTCGAGTTCTGGGCCACCTGGTGTCCCCGTTGCGCCGCGCTGCTCCCCAAAATGGAAGCGGCTCGCTCCCGCTTCGGCGACCAGGTGGATTTCGTGGCGATCGCCGTCGCTGTAGGCCAGACCCCGGCCGCCGTCAAGCGCCATCTGGCGCGTCACCCGATTCCGTTCCGATTCCTCTGGGATAGCGACGGCAATGCGGTCCGCGCCTTCCAGGCTCCAGCGACGAGTTTTGTCGTGGTACTCGATCGCGACGGCACGGTCGCCTACACGGGGATCGGCGAGGAGCAGGATATCGAAGCGGCGGTGCGGAGGGTGGTGAAGTAGAACCGAAAACGGCGTGGTGCGTGGTGAGTGGTTTGTTCCGGTGCGCCGGCGAGTTGCGTTACGCACCGGGAGGTACCACCCACCCACTCACCACGTCGTCTTAGTTCTTTGGCACCAGACTGTCGATCGCGGCACCGAGCTCCGTGTACGCCGTTGGATCGATCTCCCGGAACGGCGTCGCCCGCCACGCGATAGCTCCGTCCGGACCCACTACGAACAGGTTGCGGGTGTCCATCTGGTAGCGGTCGTTGTAGGCGCCGTAGGCCTTCCCCACCACGCCCCCCGAATCGCTGCCGAACAGGAACGGGAATTCCGCATCCCGCGCCCATGAGGCCTGAGCGGTGTCGGGGTCGATGCTGATCCCGATGAGCACGATGTTGCGACCGCCCTTGAACAGCTGCGCGTACTGATCACGGTACGCGTTCATTTGAATGGTTCAGCCCCGTGTTCGCGCCTTGTAGAAAAACGCGAGCACGACCGTTCTTCCCTTGAAGTCGCTCAGGTGCACCGGGTTCTTGAGCAGGCCGAACCGCGTCGCGCCCGGCAGGGCGAAATCGGGTGCCGGGGCGCCGATCGCGAGCGGTTTGAACTCCGGCGGCGGGCTCGCCGGTTGCTGGGCGGCGAGCGGAACGGCGAGTGTGCTGATGGCGACGGAGAGAGCCAGAGACCGCATCGGGCGGACCTCGAAAGAGGGATTTTGACAATATACTTGTCTCATGCGCCTTCGTGTCGGGACCTCGGGTTTCATTTTCCCCGAGTGGAAGGGGACCTTCTATCCGGAGAAGCTCCCCGCCGTTCAGATGCTGGCTTACTATGCCGAGCGGCTCGACACGGTCGAGATCAACTACACGTTTTATCGGATGCCGAACGCCAAGACGGTGGCGGGGTGGGACAACACCGTTCCGGCCGGTTTCACGTTCGTGCTCAAGGCGCCGCAGCGCATCACCCACATCGGCCGCTTGAAGGATGTGGACGACCCGCTGCGCTACTTCACCGAGACGATTCGGCCGCTGGGCGCCAAGCTGGGCCCCGTCCTGGTGCAGCTACCGCCCAATTTCAAGCAGGACCTGGCCCGGCTGAAAGACTTTCTCACCTTGTTCCCGGCCGACCTGCGTTGCGCCTTCGAGTTTCGCCACGCGTCCTGGTTCGCCGACGACACGTACGAGGCTCTGCGCGGCGCCAACGCCGCCCTGTGCGTCGCCGATACGGAGGCGGGCCACACCCCGCTCGTCGCCACGGCCGACTTCGGCTACTTCCGGTTGCGCGACGAGGGATACAAGAAAACAGATCTGGAGCGATGGGCCGGAACGGTCAAGCAGCTCGGGCAGCAGTGGAAGGAGGGCTTCGTGTTTTTCAAGCACGAAGAGTCAGGCGTGGGCCCGAAGCTGGCGCAGAAGTTCGCCGGGTTGTTCCCAGCCTAACGCGCCACCGGCCCGAGATATCGATCGAGCCAGTCCAATACCTCGGAAATCAGCAGCGTCCTCGGCACGAAGTGTCCGCCGTCGTAGATGACGTGGCGCTTTCGTTCCGGCGCGGTGCCCAGCAGGCGAAACATCGGGAGTTGGGACGTCTCGACCGGAAAGAAGTGGTCGTAGCGTCCGTTCAGCATCAGAACCGGTATGGTGATGTGCGGCAGGAAGTTGATCGGCTCGACCTCCGGCTGTCCTCGTTGCAGCTCCAAACCCGCGACGTACAGGATCGACGTCTTGAGTCTCGGCTCGAGCGCAGGTAGCAGGCCGCCGAGAAAGGCGCCCCAGCTCCTGCCGTAGTACGCCAGGCGCTCCCGATCGATGTCGGAGCGGGTCTCCAGGTAGTCGATCGCGCGTCGAAAGTCCTTTGCCCAGAAGATGACGTGTTCCCGGTAGGAGTTGGTCTCGTTGGCGTACCAGCTATCGAGTCCGTCACCCCGTTCATATGTGCTCTTGTACACGGGATATATGACCGCCCGCCCGCTCTTCAAAATGAAATCGATGGCATCGAGCTCCAGCGAGCCACGGGAAGTGCGGCTGTGCAGCGCGATCGCCCCCGGGAAGTAGACGAGGGTCTGGTAGGGCGGCCGCCCGGTCCTGGGGAGGAACAGATAGGCAGTCACCCGCTCGCGACCATAGGCGGCGTCGAAACTGACACGCTGGACCACCCAACTCTCCGCGCTCGAGTCGGTTTCCTCGATGCGCTCGTGCAACGGCGCGCGATCATAGTCGTACGCTCGCCGGTAGATCTCGAACACCGCGTCGGCAACCGGGTGTTCTCGCGCGAAGTCCCGGACAAGACGTTCGACGGGCCGGCCGGCCCGGGCGACCGTGGTGTCACCGGGAGCGTACGACGCCAGGCGAAAGCCGTTGGTGGGTGAGCGATCGAGCGGGGGTTGCGCGAAGGCTTCCGTGAAGTGGTAGGTGGCGTCGTCCCAGCCGCCGCCCAGGACATAGCGCTGGCCACCGGTCTCATTGAGGCACCACTCGCGCGCGTTGCCGGCCATGTCCACCGTGCCGAACGGACCGAGCCCCGGGTAGGAACCGACCGGGGACGGGCCGTGCCCCGCGAAATTGCTAGCGGGCACGATCCAGGAAGCGGCCCGGGTTTCCGCCGCTCGACTCCAATGGTAGATCGTGGGCAGGGCCTTCTCCACGAACAACGCAAAGGCCGCCGCCTCGTACCAGCTCACGCCTGTCACCGGGTAATCCGCCTGGCCGGCCGGGTAGTCGCCCACTTCCCACGTCGCGGGTCCGGGCCGGCCGGTCTTGTCCTTGAGCACGGCCATTGCCTCGTCCCACGACAGTCGCCGGCCGCTGTTCAGGACGGCGTGCTCCCAGAACTCTCGCCGCCGGTAGCCGCCCGAATCGACGAACACCTTGAATTGACGGTTTGTCACCTCATGCTGGTCGAGCAGATAGTCGTCGAGCGGAATCGGATCGAGATGGTCGAGACCGGGGAGCAACAGCTGGAAGCGATCCACGCCTGGCACCCGCACCATCCCCGCGGGCGCGCTCGATCCGCTGTCCAGTTGAAACGGTCGACGGGGAAGCCATGGCGGGGACGCCGCCCCCAGATAGGGGCGGAAGCCGCGCTTTTCGATCTTGATACGCGAGAATCCCTGCGGGAACCAGAGGCTGTCGATTGGAGTGGTGCCGAGCAATTCCCAGCTAGTGTCGCTCGCCGCGTACTCACGGCGGTAGACCAGGGCTCCCGGTGGCTCGGTATGGATGCTCACGGCCTGGGCGAACTGCGGCCACAGTTGCCGCAACATCGAGTCACGCGGGAGGATCGCACTCGCCCGACGCGCGACCTGGTAGGCGGACTCCAATTGCCCGCTGTCGGCGAGCTGGCGGATCTGCGGGATCGCCTGCTCGCGGACCCAGCGGACGCGTGCGTTGCTCCGGAGCCCGAGGAACGCCGCCGCGACCGCCACAACCGCCACCCCGGCAAGGGCGAGCCTGCGCCCGGCCCGGCGCGGGGCCTGGTCTGGGACGATCGATACCCCGGTCGGCGTGAGCAGGGCTTCCAAGCGGTTCAAGAGCTCGCCGGCCGTCTGCCAGCGATCCGCCGGATCTTTTTCGAGGCATCGCATCACCAGCGCGGCAAGCGGCCCCGGCACGTCACGGCGAACTTGCTGCAGCGGGGTCGGGGGCTCCGTGAGATGCGCCGCCAGGATCGCCTGAGCGGTGGGTCCGGTGAACGGGAGCCTGCCGGCCAGGATCTCGTAAGCGAGCACCCCGACCGAGTACAGATCGGCCCGGTGATCGACGTTCGGGTCCGCCACGCACTGTTCTGGCGCCATGTAGGCCGGCGTGCCGATGGAGACGCCGGCGGTGGTGAGCTTGCTGCTGCCGGCCGCGTCGCTGACGGCTTTGGCGATGCCGAAGTCCGTCACCGTTGCGTGCCGGGCGGCGAGCATCACGTTGTCCGGCTTGATGTCCCGGTGGACCACGCCATGGTCGTGCGCGTACGCCAGCGCGTCCACCACGTCGCGCAGCACGCGTATCGCCTCGGAGACGGGGAGCGCCCCTTCGCGGGAGACGCGGTCGCGCAAGGACTCGCCCTCGACGAACGGCATGACGTAATAGAGCAGTCCACCGGCTTCTCCCGAGTCGTGCACCGGCAGGATGTGGGGGTGGCTGAGCTGGGCCGCGATTTCGATTTCGCGCAAGAACCGGTCCGGGCCCAGCATGGCGGCCAATTCCGGCCGCAGCACTTTCACGGCGACCGGCCGGTGATGGCGGACGTCCTGGGCCAGATACACCACGGCCATACCGCCGTGGGCGATTTCGCGCTCGATTGTGTAGCGGCCGGCGAGGGCCGTGGTCAGGCGGGTGAGAACGTGGTCCACGTCGCGATAAGCTACGCCCCTATCGTCTCTGCGTCAGCACAGGGTCGGCACCCGATTCATCACGTGGAGCGAGGCGCACCGTCGCCCGATGGCGGCGCTCGAATCGGATTTCCGTCGCACGCCACTCCAGCCGCCCCACCCCCCAGCGGCCGGTCGGGCCTGGTCCCACCGACAGCTTCAGCACCAGGCCCTGGAGATGGTGTCGGAGGTCGAGACCGAACGTGAAGTTCCCCAGCGAATAGGCGACCGCACGGCGCGTGTTGGTTCCGGCATCGAGCTGGGTCACGGGCTGAGGGCAGTGGGAATGATGTCCCACCACCAGGTCCCATCGTCCGAGGAGGCGCCGGGCCAGGTCCACTTGCTCAGGGTCCGGATAGCGGTGCAGCTCGTACCCCCAGTGCGGGCACAGGACGCGGAACGCGGCGCGGGCATCGAGGGCCGCCGCCTCGTGGAGTCGGGAAACGTAGTCGCACGGTTGGTTCGACCAGATGGTCCCGCTGGCGATCGCGATGGGACCGTCCACGATCACCGCCGGCCGGTCGGCTCGCCCAATGACCGTGAAGCCGCGGTCTTCGAGGCGCTGCCACGATCGGCAGAACTGCGCCCGGCCATAATCGCCGGCGTGGTTGTTGGCGCAGCAGAGCACGGTTCGTTCCGGGGGGAATAGCTGTGCGAGGAGGTCGAGCACCGCCGGCGAGTGCGCCTGTCCCATGAACACCGGCGGCGTAGGGCCGTCCACGATCGTGCCTTCGAAATTGGCGACCAACAGGTCGGCACTGCGGAGGAATTCCCGAACGTCATCGCCGATTCGGACCGCCGTCCGCCGGGTGGGCAGCACATCTCCCACGAAGGCGAGCTGGCGCGCCGGCCGGACCGCGTTGAGCGTACACTTGGATGGGAGCCACGGGGTGAGCGAGCGATGACGATGCGATGGCCCGAGCAGATTGTGCACCAGCCACAGCAGCCCGTCGCGAAAGCCGTAAGGCTGCGAGAAGTAGCGTCGCGGATGAGCAGTCATCGCCGCCCCGGCCACCAGTTCCATCGGCCCGCGAGAGTGAGCAGCGCGGGACCGATGGCCGTGCGTACCAGCGTGGCGTCGAGCAGGACGGCGACCGCGAGCGCCAGACCGAGCATCTGCATCACCAGGAAGTTTCCGAGCGTGAAGGCGCCGAATACCACGACCATGATGGCGGCCGCGCTGGTGATCACCGGCGCGGTGTGCGCGAGACCGTCGACGAGCGCCGCACGCTCCTCGCGGCCGTCACGGCGGGCCTCGGCGACGCGCGCGACGAGGAAGACTTCGTAATCCATGCTGAGCCCGAACACCGTGCAGAACACCAGCGTTGGGATGACCGCGAACACACTGTCCACCGGCGCCGCCAGGCCGAGCACTGAGGCCCCGATCCCGTCCTGGAACACCAAGACGACTGCCCCGAATCCCGCGGCGACGGACAGCAAATTGAGCACCAGGGCCTTGAGGGGGATCAACAGCGACCCGAAACCCACGAACAGCGCCGCGAAGGTCGCGCCAATCACCAGCGCCATCACGAGGGGCAGGCGCCCGCCGACGGCGTCCAGGTAGTCGGCCCGGAAGGCGGGAAGTCCGCCGATGCGGACCCGCACGCCGGTCATTCCGGCCAGATCGGAGTCGTCGACCCGTCGCAGCGCGCGGGCCAACGCCACCAGCGCCACGGGGTCCACCCCTTCCCGCGGCACGGCCTCGAGCAGGACCGCCCGGCGGTCGGCTGTGACGTAGGCCGCCCGAGTCGCCTGGGGCGTGACGAAAAACGCCAGCCGGGACGGTGGGCGCTGGTGATCGAGCGGCGCGAAACAGAACACGTCACCGATGCGCGGGTCCGCGAGCAGCCGTTGGCGGATCCGGCGTAACACCGCCCATCCCTGGGGCGCGATCGGGTCCACCCCCGCGGGCAGATCGACCAGCACACGGATCGTCTGCAGCAGGTTGCTGCGCCCCATCCGCTCCAGGTCCCGCCAGCCCAGCGCCGATTCCATGGCCAGCGGCAGCCAGTCCCCGTGGGGCAGGCCCGCGTGCATCCGTTTCGCCTGCCACGCCAGGGCGACGAGGGGCGTTCCTGCGAGCATCAGGACCATCCCGGGGTGGTGGGTGACCCACTGCCCCCACCGTCGCCACCGGAAGCCGCCGAGCCGTGCCGGCGTCCTCCATAACTGCCCGCGGTCGATCGCCCCGCCCAACCAGGCGAGCAGCGCGGGGAGCAAGGTGGTCGACAACAGGATCGCGGTGACGACCGCGAGCAGGCCCCCCACGGCGAGCGAGCGCATCTCGGCGAGCGGAACGGCGAGCATCGCGAGGAATCCGATTCCTACAGCGGCGCCCGACAGCACGATGGTGTGTCCAGCGTGCCGGGCGGCGTCCACCGCGGCCTCGGGGGCGGGGCGCCCGCGAGACAGCCCTTCGCGAAATCGGCTGACCATCAGCAGGGCGTAGTCGATCCCGAGTCCAAGGCCGACCATGGTGATGAAGTTCTGGATCAGGATCGAGAGCGGCCACGCGCGGCTGATCAAGGCCACGGCGCCCAAGGCGATCGTGATCGTGAGGGCGCCGGCCAGCACCGGCAGCGCAGCCGCCACGAGTGTCCCGAAGGCGAGCACCAGGAGGAGCAGAGTGAGCGGCAGCGCCCGACTCTCGGCCTTGGCCGCGGCGGCCGCGCTGGTGTGACGGAGATCCGCGTTGAGCGCGGCCTGGCCGGTCCAGCGGAGCGTGACGCGTTGATAACGCTTGGCGAATCGGACCAGCAGCACTTGGGTGGTCACGCGGAGCGCCGGAATGATGTCGTCGGGCACACGATGTACGCCGTCGAGCCCCACGAGGATGAAGGCGGTGGTGTCGCCTGATGCGACGAACAGCGTGTCGCTCGGGCTCTCGTAGCCTCGGACGCGCGTCACGCCCGGCACGGCGGCGATCGCGGCGACCAGCGTGTCCATCACGGCGCGCCCGTCAGGGTCCAGCGGAGACGGAAGCCCGCGGCAGACGAGCACCGCGTACTGGGCGAACGGAGCGCCGAACCGGGTCGCGAGCTCCGCCTCGACCACGGCCGACTCGCTCCCCCGCACCCTCGCGGCCACCTCCAGTGACCGCTGGACGCGCGCGGTTAGTGGCACCGCAGCAATGACGGCCAGCGTCCATCCTGCGACAATCCATCCGCGACGCCGAACGATGAGACCGGCCAGATCCACAGACAGCTCGATGTTGGGTCGGCCGCAACCTCGCGCGGCGCCGTCAAGTCCCGATCAAGCTTGACCGCCCCTTGACCCGGCGAGGGCATCGTGGCCCCATGGAACTCCAGCTCCGCCTGGCATCGCCGGCCGACAATACCGCCTTGCTTGCCCTGACGGCTGCGTGCCCGATGGCGGGAATGGTCGTGGTCTGCAACGACCGGCAGCCGGACTTCTTCACGTTGAACCGGCTGGACGGGGGCGCTTGGGCGGTGGGAATCGCGGAGCATCCCGTCGCCGGCGTCGTGGGGTGTGTGTCGTTGGCGGAGCGGACCGTGCATATCCGGGGCGCACCCGCCAGCACCTTCTATGTGAGCGATTTGAAGGTGCACCCTGCTTTTCGCGGCCGCGGCGTGGCCGAGCGCTTGACCCGTTTCGTGCAGGAGATCGCGTCCGCTCGCGGGCCCCTGGTGCCGGTGCTGCTCACCGTCCTTGCCGGCAACACCGCGATGGCACGATGGCTCTCGGGTCCGCGGGCGCTCTCCCGTGTGACGAGAATTGCCGCCCTGCGCCTGCACGCCATGCCGCTGCTGTGGCATCGTCCCATCCCCCGCGCGAATGGCCTCACGGTGAGGCCAGGTGAAGCAGGTGACATGGACGACATGGCGGAGTGCTGGCGGCGCGTGGCGCCCGGTCGACAATTCGCGCCGGTCTTGGACGCGGAGGCCCTGGCGCGCTGGAGCGCGTACGTCCCGGGGCTGTCACCCGGCTCGTACTGGTTCGCCCGCGGTCGGGACGGACGCCTCGTGGGATTCGTGGCGCTGTGGGATCGGAGTGCGTGCGCCCAGCTTCGCGTGCTGCGTTACGGGTGGCGCGGGTCGCTGTTGCGGGCAGCCATGGGCGCGCTGGGTCGCAGTATCGGAGCCCCGCCGCTCCCGCCGGCCGGGGCGCCGCTGCGCCATCTGTCCGGCCTGCACGTGTGCGTTCCGCCGTCGCGGCCGGACGTGCTGCGCGCGCTCCTGCTCCACGCCGCCGCCGCGGCCCGCGGTTCGGGATACGTCTTCTTCACCGTTGGTCTCGATCGCTGCGACCCCCTGGCGGCAGCGCTGCGCGGTCTGCTCGCGCTGTCCACCGATATCGACGCCTACGTGACGACGTGCGCCGGTCGGTATGCCGGGCCCCCGCTCGATGACCGGCCGCTGCACTACGAAACGGCGCTCGTGTAATCCCGCGGTTCGTGGGCTTGACTGGTTCTTGCCGGTTCCGGACGAGATTCGCGACAGGAGGTGCCCCATGACGCCACACAACCGGTGGTACGTAGCGGCGCGCAGCGATCAGCTGGGTCGACACCCGCTGGCCCGGACGATGGTTGGCCAGCCGATCGTGTTGTACCGGACGGCCGCGGGCCGCGTCGCGGCGATGGAAGACCGCTGCCCGCACAAGAACGTGGCCCTCTCGATGGGCGCGGTGGTCGGCGAAACGCTGCAGTGCCGCTATCACGGGTGGCGGTTCGACCCCGCTGGAGCGTGCGTGGACGTCCCCTGTCACTCGCCCGACGAGCGGCTCCCGCAGTGCGCGATCCGCCCCTACCCGGTGGTGGAGCAGGATGGCTGGATCTGGGTCGATCTCGCGGAGACGGGCACGGCGTTCGATCCGCCGCCGCGCTACCCCATGGATCCGCGCTACGGATGGTTCGAGCTGCATAACGTCATGGACGCGCCGCTGGATCTGATTCTCGAAAACGGGATGGACTGCAGCCACACCGGGTTTGCGCATCGCGGTCTGTTCCGGTCCGAGCCGACGCGGTACGCCACGGCCCGTATCGCGGAAACGCCGACCGGGGTGCGGGTGGAGACGACCGAGCCCCCGAGCGACCCCGCGCGGGACGTGCGCTCGCTGCTCGGATTGAAACGGGAAGTCCGGCACGTGGATGAGCTGATTTTGCCGCACACGCTGCGGGTCGATTACTGGATGGGGAACCTCGCCCACATCGTGACGGTCCTCGTCTGCACGCCCGAGGACGATCGTCACACGCGCGTCTACACCCGCATGGGGGTCTATTACCGCGCGGTCACCTGGCTGATGACGCGCGTCGTGGAGCACGTCACTCGCAAGGTCGTCGCTCAGGACAAAGCGATTCTCGAGAATCAGGCCGAGACGATCCGGCGCTTTGGCGGTCGGTCGTTCCGGGCCGTGGTCGCCGACCAGCCGGCCACCTGGATCCAACGTGCCATTCGGCGCCACCTCGAAGGCCACGAGCCCTCCGAGACGCCACGACGCCGTGAGGTGGTCTACAAGCTCTGAGGGAGGTGCACTATGTCCGCGGGCAAGCTCAAAGTGGTGTCGATCCCGGTGCGCGCGCTCGACGCGCGTCTCGTGGAGGGAATGTGGACGCTGTACGCCGAGCACTACGATAACGTCCGCCGAGACGTCTTCGAAGCGGATCTCGCGAACAAGCAGTCCGTGTTCGTGGGCGTCGACTCCGGCAGCGGGGCGGTGAAGGGATTTTCGACCGCGGTGATCTATCGCCATCGCTGCGCCGGGCGGACCATCGGCGTCTACTTCTCCGGTGACACGATCGTCCATCCGGAGTATTGGGGCCAGAAGGCGCTGCACAAAGCCGTGCTGCGGGCGTTGCTCGCCTGGAAGCTGCGGCATCCCCTCACCCGCCTGTACTGGTTCCTGATCTGCTCGGGGTATCGCACCTACCTCACGATGGTGCGGACCTTCCCGGACCATTGGCCCCATCACGTGCGCGCGCTTCCGCTGTGGGAGCGCAGCCTGATCGACTCGCTGGCGCGGGAGCGGTTCGGTGCGGCGTGGCACCCCCACCGAGGCGTCGTCAGCAGCGAGGGACCACAAACCGTGGTGAAGCGCCGGGTCGCGCCGCTCACCCCGCAGCTGCTCGCCCTGCCGGAAATCCGCTTCTTCCTGCGGGCCAACCCCGGCTGCGAGCGCGGTGACGAGCTGGCGATGATCGGGCGCGTCAACGCCGCGGCCTATGCGCAGTTCGCGCTGAAGCGGTCGTGGCGCCTGGCGCGCGGGCTGGCGGGTCGACAGGCGATCCCGCGGCCCATCGGCCTCGGCTCTCCCTCTTAGCAGATACCGTGGCGCACTGGTTCCAGTCCGCGTTCACGACCGTGTTCGCCCCACGCTTCGCGTGGTTCGCCCGGCAGTTGGCTGATCCGGCGCGCGCCCAAAGGCGGGTGTTGCGCCGCGTGTTGCGACAGGTCGGCCGGACCGCGTACGGCCGGGCGCACGACATCGACGGTCGTGAGGATTACGCCGCCTTCCGGCGCCGCCTTCCGATCGTCACCTATGAAGACCTGCAGCCGTGGATCGTGCATCAGGCCCGCTCACGCGGGCCCGTGCTCGTCACGGAGCCCGTGCGCGTGTTCGAGGAGACGTCCGGGAGCACCGGTCGCCAGAAGCTGATTCCCTACACCCCGTCGCTGCTGCGGTCATTCGGCCGGATGGCGTTTCTCTGGGCGTACGACGTGCTGGCCCACGGCCCGCGCTTCACGACCGGCAAGATGTTCTTCAGCATCTCCCCGCCGCTGCGGGACGAGCGCTGCACGCCGAGCGGAGTCCCCGTGGGCTTTGAGGACGATTCCGCCTATCTGTCCCCGCTGCTGCGTCGGCTGTTCGGGTCGGGCTTCGTGCAGCCCCCCGGCTTGAAAGGCCTCCGCGATCCGCTGCAGTACCGCAGGCTCCTCGCGGCGACCCTCGTCGCGGAGCCACGGCTCGAGGTCCTGTTCGTCTGGCACCCGACCTACCTCACCTCGCTGCTCGAGTTCGCGGAGTTGGAAAGGGAACAGCTGCTGGGCGATCTGTGGCGCGGCGCTATCACGGTGCAGGGGCGCGTCGTCAACTTCCCCGCACTGGGCGCCGGCCGTCTGGCGGCCCTGGCGCGGACCCCGATCGATTGGCGCAGTATCTGGCCCGGACTGAAGCTCATCTCGTGCTGGACCGATGCCGGCGCCGAGCCGTTCGCCCAACGGCTGGGCGGCCTCTTTCCCGGGGTGCGAATGCAGGGGAAGGGGTTGCTCGCGACTGAAGCGCCGATGACGGTGCCGTTGCTGGCGGCCCCGGCTCCGGTGCCGCTGGTCGACGAAGTGTTTTTCGAGTTCGAGGACGCGGCCGGCGACCTCCGGCTCCTGCACGAGCTCGAGGACGGCCTGGAATACGAAGTCATCGTGACGCAACAGGGCGGCCTGTCGCGCTATCGGATGAACGACCGGGTGCGCGTGTATGGGCATTTCCTGCGCACCCCTTGCCTGCGCTTCATCGGGCGCGCGCGCGACGTGAGTGATCTGGTGGGCGAGAAACTGAACGAGGCCTTCGTACGCGCGGCCCTGCGGCGCCTGTTCCCGGACCGGGCCTTCGCCTTCCTGGTTCCGGTCCAGCCGGATGCCGGGGCCCCGTATTACCTGTGCGTCGCCGACCAGGCTGGATCGGGCTCGGCGGGGTGCGCGACGCGACTCGAGTCCGAGCTGCTGCAGGCATTCCACTACCGGCAGGCCCGTTTCCTCGGGCAGCTCGGGCCCGTGCGCGTCGCCTTCCAACCGGGCGCCGTGCACCGGTACGACGCCCTCTGCGCCGCGCAGGGCATCAAATGGGGAAACGTGAAGTACTCCGCGGTCCTGCGCCACGTAGACGCGGCGGTCGTCGCCCGGCTGCTCGCGGCCTGACGCGCTCCAGGGTCTCCCTAGGCGCTGGCCGCTTTCCGCTTCGGCGTCGCTCCTTTGGCGGGTTTCGCAGGCTTGGCGAGGCTGGCCTTCAACGCTTCCATGAGATCGATGATCTGCGTCTTGGGCGCCTCGGTGGGCTCTTCGGTAATCTCCTTGCCCTCGACCTTGCGGTCAATTTGTTCGAGGATACGCTTCTTGACCTCGTCCTCGTATTTTTCTGGCTGAAACTGGTCCCCCGCCAGTTGCTGGATGAGTTGCACAGCCATATCGATCTCGGTCTTCTTCAATTCCGTCTTACTGATTGGCACGTCCTTGATGGAGCGTACCTCGTCAGCGTAACGGAGCTGCTCCATCACGAGGCCGGGCCCGAGCGGTCGGATCATGATGAGATACTGCTTGCCCCGTGCCGCCCACTGGCCGATTGCCACCTTGCCCGTCTTCTTCAGGGCTTCGCCCAGCAGCCCGAACGCACGCTCGCCGCCCTTGTCTGGTCCGAGGAAGTACGCTCGGTCCATGTACATCCGGTCCACTGTATCTGCATCCACGAACTCGGTGATGTTCATCGAGTCGCTCGATTTCTCATCCATCTGCAGCTTCTTCAGTTCGTCGGGTGTGAACAGAACATATTGGCCTGAGGGCAACTTGTATCCCTTGATCCTGTCGTCCTTCTCGACCTTTTCCCCGTCCTTCTTGCAAAAGTACTGCTGCTCCAGACGGGACCCGTCCTTCTTGTGGAGCCAATTGAACGTGATCGCGGCGGACGCCTCGCCGGCTGAGAACATCTTGATCGGCACGGAGACGAGGCCGAAGGAGATCGTGGCGGAGCCGATGGGGTGAGCGGCCATGATGGTCCAAATTATGAAGGCGTCGGGTGGGGCGCAAACCTGATTGGCGGGTGGTCGTGTAGCCATCTAGGTTGAAATCCCGTGAGCCCACCCGAGAAACCGGCGAGTGACGCCCTCGCGACCTATCGCGCCAAGCGCTCCGCCGAGCGCACCCCCGAACCCTCCGGAGCGGTGGGTGCGGCGCCGGGCCGACGCTTCGTCGTACACCAGCACGCCGCGACCCGCCTGCATTTCGACCTTCGCCTCGAAATGGAAGGCGTGCTGAAGTCGTGGGCGGTCCCCAAGGGGCCGTCCAGGAACCCGGCCGACAAGCGCCTCGCGGTCCACGTGGAAGACCACCCGATCGAATACGGCGAGTTCGAGGGGCTAATCCCGGAGGGGAACTACGGGGCCGGCGCCGTGATCGTGTGGGATCGCGGGCTCTGGGTGCCGCTCGAGGATCCGATCGCAGGCTTGCAGAAGGGCAAGCTCCTGTTCGAGCTGCGCGGCTACAAGCTCCGAGGCATCTGGACGCTCGTGAAGATCAAGAAGGGCGTCAAGGAATGGCTGCTCATCAAGGAGCGCGATGGCTACGTCTCCACCACCGGCGACGAATTCCCACCGGGGTCCGTGCTCTCGGGACTCACCGTGGAGGAGCTGAAGAGCGGCGCCGACAAGGCGGCAAAGCTGCGCGCCGAGCTGAAACGACTCAAGGTGCCACAGCGCGTCGTGCAACCCGACGACGTCCCGCCCATGCTTGCCGAGACGCGCGAAGAGCCATTCTCGCGCGCCGGGTGGGTGTACGAAGTGAAACTGGACGGATACCGCATGCGCGTCGTCCGCTCGGGCGGGGTGGCTCGACTCATTACCCGGAACGGGAACGACTACACGGCGGCGTTTCCGGAGCTGGCGCGCGCCGTGAGCGCGCTGCCGTACGACGGGCTCATCATGGACGGCGAGCTCGTGATCCTGGACGACGCCGGGCGTCCGAGCTTCCAGCGGCTCCAGAATCGCGCCCGCGTGTCGCGCGCGCCGGACATCCGGCATGCCTCGGTCGAAACCCCGGGCACCATCTATCTGTTCGACCTCATGGCGCTCGAGGGATTCGACCTGCGCGGGTTGCCGCTCGTGAAGCGGAAGGCGCTGCTCGAGAAACTGCTCCCGGCCGCGGGACCGCTGCGCTATTCGGCCCACTTCGAGAAGGACGGTGAAGCACTCTACGACCGGGCGGTTGGGCTGGGCCTCGAAGGGATCGTCGCCAAGAAGGCCGACTCCCTCTACAAGAGCGGGCGCTCCGACAACTGGCTCAAGATCCGCGCCGATAAGACGGGCGACTTCGTCGTCGTCGGCTACACGGCGCCCAAAGGGAGTCGCGGTGGATTCGGCGCGCTTCACCTCGGCGGCTATGCGGGCGGAACGCTCGTCTACGTGGGGCGGGCCGGCAGCGGGTTCAGCGCCAAGCAGCTCAAGGAGGTCTCCGCGGACCTCGAGCGGCTTGCGATCCCGAAGCCGCCGTTCGAGGCTCCCGTGCCCGCCGAGGCGGAGAGTCACTGGGTTCACCCCTCGCTCGTTGCGGAAGTGCGCTACAAAGAGATCACCGGCGACGGGTTGTTGCGGCAGCCGGTGTTCTTGAGGTTCCGGGACGACAAGAAGCCGGAAGAGTGCGGGATTCCGGGACGGGGGACGGGGGACGAGGGACGGGGCGATGAACCTGCCATCGAGCCCACTCGTCCCACGTCCCGCGTCCCCCCTCCCCCGGTTCAGTTTACCAACCTCGACAAAGTCTTCTGGCCGGCCGAAGGCTACACCAAGGGCGATCTGATCGAGTACTACCGGGCGGTCTCACGCTGGATGCTGCCATATCTCGCCGACCGGCCCCTGGTACTCACCCGCTATCCCGACGGCATCAACGGCAAGTCTTTTTTTCAAAAGGACGCGCCCGAGTACGCGCAGCAGTTCGTGCGCACGGTCACCATCTGGAGCGAGGACTCGCAGCGCGAGCTGGACTATTTCGTATGCGACAACGAAGCCTCGTTGCTCTACATCGCCAACATGGGCGCGATTCTGCTGCACGTCTGGTCCAGTCGCGTGTCGAGTCTCGAGACGCCGGACTGGTGCATTCTCGATCTCGATCCGAAACAGGCGCCCTTCACCGACGTCGTGACGGTCGCCCAGGCCGTGAAGGCGCTGTGCGACGACATCGGGCTTCCTACCGGGATCAAGACCAGCGGCTCCACCGGCCTGCACGTGCTGATCCCGCTGGGGCGCCAATGCACGTACGAGCAGTCGCGCACGTTGGGCGGCCTCTTGGCGCGCGTCATCGCGTCACAGCTGCCCGATATCGCGACCGTCACCCGGCAGGTCCAGAAGCGCGGCGGCAAGGTGTATCTCGACTACGTGCAGAACGGGCATGGCCGCCTGCTCGTGGCGCCGTTCAGCGCCCGCCCGCTGCCGGGGGCCCCGGCGTCGACGCCGCTCAGCTGGAGTGAAGTCACCCCCACGCTCGACATCCGGGCGTTCACCATTCGCACCGTCCCGGATCGCATGGGCAAACTCGAGCAGGATCCCTTGCTCGGGGTGCTCGATGAGAAGCCCGATCTCGTCGCTGCGCTGCAACGGTTGCAGGCGAAATTGTGACTCAATCCATCGAGTCCCTGTCGATTCCGGTTGACGAGACCTCCGCCGCCGTGTCGGGCTTGCTGTTGGTGCCGCCACGGGCGCGGGTGCTGTACGTGCTGGCGCACGGGGCGGGGGCGGGCATGCGCCATCCCTTCATGGAGCGCATCGCGGCGCTGCTCGGCGAGCGGAACGTGGCGACGCTGCGCTACCAGTTTCTCTATATGGAGAAGGGGCAACACCGCCCCGATCCGCCGGGAGTGGCCGTGGCAGCGGTGCGCTCCGCGGTGGCTGCTGCCGCGCGCGCGGCGCCGGAGCTGGCGCTCATTGCCGGCGGCAAGTCGTTCGGGGGACGCATGACCTCGACCGCTCAATCGCAGCACCCGCTCCCCGGCGTGCGTGGCCTCGCGTTCCTCGGCTTTCCGTTGCACCCACCCGGGAAGCCGGGCGTGTCGCGCGCCGTCCACCTGGAGCAGATCACGATCCCGATGTTGTTTGTTCAGGGCGATCGCGACGCGTTTGCCGAGCCGACCTTGCTGCGACAGGTGCTGAACCAACTTGGCCAGCGGGCAACACTGCATACCGTGGACGGCGGGGACCATTCGTTCACGGTTCCCAAGCGCACGGGCAGAAGCTCGGACGAGGTACTCACGGAGGTCGTGGATACACTGGTAGAATGGGCTTCGGGAGAACGCATCGAATGAACTATTGGATCCTCAAGACCGAGCCGACCGCCTACAGCTTCGAGCAGCTGGCCCGGGACAAGACCGCCGTCTGGGACGGCGTGAAGAACCCGCTCGCGCTCAAACACCTTCGCTCGATGCAACCGGGCGATGAACTGTTGATCTATCACACGGGCGACGAGAAGGCGGTGGTAGGTCGCGCGCGGGTGACCAGGGCGGCGTATCCCGACCCGAAGCAGAAGGATCCGAAGCTCGTCGTGGTGGCTCTCGCGGCCGGGACGCGACTGCCGGCACCCGTGCCGCTGTCGGTGATCAAAGCCGATGCCGCGTTCCGCGATCTCGCGCTGGTCCGGATGCCGCGTCTGTCGGTCGTTCCCGCGAGTGCCGCGCAGTGGAAGCGGCTGCTGCGACTGGCGGGGGCGCCGGCCTAGTGCCGTTCCAACTGGTTCGCCCGAAATACCTGAAGCGATTCCTTGAGCCGGTTGTTGAGATAACGCTTGCCCCTGCCGGTCTTCAAGAACCGCTCGCGCCGTCGGGCATCCCCGATGTTCAGGCACGCTTCGTAATAGATGAGCTTCAACGGCCGTCGA
>JBGQFX010000051.1:0-20733 GCA_041497135.1 Gemmatimonadota bacterium
GCGTTGAGCACGACACGCTGACCCGTAACCGCTTTCGCGTCCATCACTTCCCAACACAGTCGATGGCACGCGGCCTGCCCTAGCTGCGCTTCGTGGACATCGCCCGCGAACCAGTCAAGAACCGCCGTCGCCTGTGGCAGGTGGGCATCGGCCTCGGCGTGATTGTGGTGATCACGCTGCTGCTGTCCAGCCTGAAGCCTGCCGCGCCATCCGTCGACCGCGGCACCCTGCTGTTCGACACGGTGCGCGTGGGAGAAATGGTGCGGGAAGTGCGCGGGCCGGGAACGCTCGTCCCCGAGCACATCCGCTTCATCTCCGCCCTCGCCTCGGCGCGCGTCGAGCGCCTCCTCACGCAGCCCGGTCAGCAGGTGCAAGCCGGAACGATCCTGCTCGAGCTGTCGAACCCCGACGTGCAGATCCAGGCGCTCCAGGCCGAGCAACAGCTCACCGCGGCCCAGGCGCAGCTCCTGAGCTTGAGCACATCGCTCGAGAACCAACGGCTCACGCAGGAAGGCCTGGTGGCGACGACCCACGTCGAGTACCAGAGGGCGCGGCGCGACGCCCTGGGGGCCGATACGCTGGCCGCCCACGGGCTGATCGCACCGAACGACGCCGCGCTCGCGAAGGACCGCGCCCTGGAGCTCGAGACCCGCTACCGCATCGAGCAACAGCGTTTCGCCTTGATGACTTCGACGCTCGATTCGCAGGTGTCGGTGCAGGCCTCCCAAGTGGAGCGCCTCCGTGCCATCGCCGCGTTCCAACGAACCCGCGTGCGCTCGTTGTCGGTCCGCGCCGGCGACGCGGGGACTCTGACCGATCTCTCGCTGCAGCAGGGGCAATGGGTGACCGAAGGGACCATTCTCGCCAAAGTCGTCCAGCCCGGTCGATTGAAGGCCGTGCTGCAGATCCCGGAGACCCAAGCGAAGGATGTCGCCATCGGCCAGCGCGCCGCGATCGATACCCGAAACGGAATCGTGCGCGGGCACGTCAGTCGCACGGATGCCAACGCCCAGAACGGCACCGTGACCGTGGACGTGGCCCTCGACGGCTCCTTGCCCCAGGGCGCGCGCCCCGATCTCAGCGTCGATGGCACGATCGAGATCGAGCGCCTGCCGCACGTCCTCTTCACCGGACGGCCCGCCTACGGCCAGTCCAACAGCACGATCGGGATGTTCAAGGTCACGGACGGGGGCCGCTACGCGATCCGGGTAACGGTACAGGTCGGCAGCAGCTCGGTGACCACAATCGAGATCCGCCGCGGTCTGGTCGTCGGCGACATGGTGATTCTGTCGGACATGTCCCAGTGGGACAACGTGGATCGGGTGAGACTGAAATGAAACCGTAAACGGTTTTCGGTTATCGGTAGTCGGTGAAGACTCTACCGACCACCGTTTACCGACTACCGACAACAGCCCCACAAGGAGACCGGATGTCGACGAACGGCGCATCACTCATTCAGCTCCAGGGCATCAAGAAAGTCTTCTATACCGACGAAGTGGAGACACACGCACTGTCAGACGTTCACCTGGACATCAAGCAGGGCGAGTACGTCGCCATCGCGGGACCGTCGGGCTGCGGCAAGACGACGCTGCTCTCGATCCTTGGGCTGCTCGACACGCCCACCGACGGCGCCTACGTGCTGGACGGTCGCCCGGTGGCAAATCTCTCGGCGGCCGATCGCGCCCGCGTCCGCAACCGGCAGATCGGATTCATTTTCCAGGCGTTCAACCTGATCGGCGATCTCACGGTGTACGAGAACGTCGAGCTGCCGCTCACCTACCGCGGGCTGTCGGGCGTCGAGCGGAAGCGCCGGGTGACTGACGGGCTCGAAAAGGTGGGGATGGCGCACCGGGTGAAACACTACCCGGCGCAGCTCTCCGGCGGCCAGCAGCAGCGCGTCGCGGTCGCCCGCGCGGTGGCCGGGGATCCCGCCATCCTGCTGGCCGACGAGCCCACCGGCAACCTCGACAGCTCGAACGGTGAAGCGGTGATGGAGCTGCTGCGCGAGCTGCATCGCGGCGGCGCCACGATCTGCATGGTGACACACGACCCGCGCTACGCCGCCCACGCCGACCGCGCGGTCGAGCTGTTCGACGGCCGCGTCGTGGAAGACCACGACCAGTCCGCTGCCGCCACCGCGACCAGGAGCTGAACGACACCGGCCTCTCATGGACACTCTGCTCGCCGATATCCGCTTCGCCCTGCGCACGCTGCGCAAAAGTCCCGGGTTCACCCTGATCGCGGTGATCACGCTGGGGCTCGGGATCGGCGCCAACACCACGATCTTCAGCGTCATCAACGGCCTCGTGATCCGCCCGTTGCCGTTCGAGCATCCCGGGCAGATCGACATCGTGTATCGCACCGATGCGAAGCGCGGCTTCGACCGCGGCTCGCTGCTCTACGCCGACCTGCTCGATCTCCGCGCCCAAAGCCGTTCGTTCACCGGGCTTGCCGCCTATGGGGAGGAGAACTACAACCTCGCCGCGGGCGAGGAGGTCGAGTACGTAGACGGCTCCGAGGTCACGGCCAACCTGTTCGGCATGCTTGGCGTGCGTCCCATTCTCGGACGGGATTTCCTCCCCGAGGAAGACCAAGCGGGCCGGGACGGTGTGGTGCTGCTGTCGTACCCGCTGTGGCAGCGACACTTCGCCGGTCGTCCCGACGTCATCGGCCAATCCCTGCTCGTCAACGGAATGCAGCGCACCATCATCGGCGTGCTGCCACCGAAGTTCACATTTCCTTACGTCCAGAAGCTGTGGGTGCCGCTGGTCGTCGACCCGAAAACCCCCCGCGGCCAGACGTGCTGCTACACGGTCGTCGGCCGGCGCCGGGCCGACGTCCCGCGCGAGCGGGCAACGACCGAGGTACAAGGAATCGCGCGACAGCTCGCCGACCTGTACCCCACGGCGGACGGCGGGCGCAGCATGCGCGTCGCGCCGTATAAGGACGAGCTGGTCGACGATGTGACGCGTCTCAACCTGTGGGTGCTCCTGGCCGCGGTGGGGTTCGTGTTGCTCATCGCGTGCGCCAACGTCGCCAATCTGGCGCTCGCCCGGGCGACCGTCCGGCAGCGCGAGATCGCCCTGCGCACGGCGCTCGGCGCCGGTCGCCTGCGGCTGGTGCGGCAGCTGCTCACCGAGAGCATCGTCGTCGCGCTGGCAGGCGGGGTGCTCGGCATCCTGCTCGCCTACGTCGGCGTCGACCTCTCCAAGCTGGGCATCCTCGAAGAGACGCCTTACTGGGTACGGTGGGAGATCGAGAAGGGGGCGTTGCTCTTTACCGTCGGGCTTTCCGTCCTGACCGGACTCGTGTTCGGGCTGCTGCCCGCGCTCGAGTCGTCCAAACCCGACCTGCAAGCAACGCTGAAAGAAAGTGGCCGAGGCGGATTGGGTGGTCATGGGCGGCACCGGTTGCGCAGCGCCCTCGTGATCGGGGAAATCGCCCTGTCTCTTGTCCTGCTCGTCGGTTCGACGCTCATGATCCGGACCTTCATGGGGCTGGCTCGGGTGAATCCCGGGTTCGACCCGCGCGGCGTGCTCACGATGCGGCTCTATCTGACCGGCGACCACTATCAACCCGCGCCCACGCGGATCGCCTTCTATCGCGACGCCCTCCAGCGACTGCAGGAGCTCCCGGGGCTCGAAGCGGCCGCCGCCTCCAACGGCGTTCCGATCGGTCAGGGCGGTGGCGGCGTGCCGGTCGCGGTCGAGGGTCAAGCCGTGACGCCGGGCGAGGAGCCGGTGGCCGGGTTTCGCACGGTGACCGACGGCTTTTTCCGCACGCTCAAGATCCCGTTGCGAGACGGCCGGACCTTCCTGCCGCGGGAAAACGCCGAAAGCGCCGGCGTCGTCGTCGTGAACGAGACCGCGGCGAAACGCTTCTGGCCCGGCGCGGCGGCGCTCGGACATCGGCTTCGGTTTACGAGCGACACCGCCGTGCGGTGGCGCACCGTGGTGGGTGTCGTCGGCGACGTCCGGGCGAGCGAGCTCGACGCCACTCCCGAGCCACAGGTGTACGTCCCCTACGCCGACTCGCCCCGCTACCACATGTCGCTGCTGTTGCGCACTTCGAGCGACCCGGCCGCGATGGCACCGTCCGCTCGCGCGGCGATCCGGGCGATCGATCCGGGCATCGCGCTGTTCGATGTCCTCCCCTACGAGGACGTGATCGCGCGCTCCATCTGGCCGCGACGGTTGGTGGGACTCATGCTGGGCGTTTTCGCGGTCATCGCGCTGCTGCTCGCCGCCGTCGGCGTGTACGGCGTGATGTCCTACGCCGTGGCGCAGCGCACCCACGAGATCGGCCTTCGTATGGCGCTCGGCGCCGAGGTCCGCCACGTGCTCCGGCTGATCGTCGGGCGCGGGCTCGCGCTGGCCGGGATCGGCGCCGCGATCGGCCTCCTGGGCGCCTTCGGGATCACGCGGGCGCTCAAGAGCCTCCTGTTCGGCGTGTCGGCGACCGATCCACTCAGCTTCGCCGGCATCGCTGTGCTGCTCACCGGCGCGGCGTTCCTCGCGAGCTATCTCCCGGCGCGCCGGGCCGCTCGCGTCGATCCGATGGTGGCGTTGCGGTATGAGTAGGTGTAAGGGGTCGGGGGCCAGGGGTCAGGGAGTGCAATGCGTGCTCCCTGCCACGGGCATCGTCGATCCCCTGACCCCAAATCCCTGACCGCTGGCCCCTGATGATCTCTCTCCGCAATCTCGAAAAGTCCTATCCCCAAGGCGCCGGCCGCGTCTTCGTCCTGCGCCAGGTCACGCTCGACATCAAGGCGGGCGAGTTCGTCACCGTCATGGGACCCTCAGGCGCTGGGAAGTCCACGCTACTCGCGATCCTGGGCATGCTGGACGGCGAGTGGACCGGCGAATACCGCATGCTCGACGAGGACGTCCACAAGCTCAAGCCGAAGGACCGGGTCGCGCTGCACAAGCAGTACGTCGGATTCGTGTTTCAGCAGTACCACCTGCTCGACGATCTCACCGTCGCCGAGAACCTCGACATCCCGCTCTCCTATCGGGACGTCAAGAAATCGGAGCGGCAGGCGGTGGTGGCGGACGCGCTGGACCGCTTCGGCATGGTGGCGAAGAAGGATCTCTATCCGCGCCAGCTCTCGGGCGGCCAACAACAGCTCGTGGCCGTCGCGCGTGCGTTGATTCACAAACCGAAGCTGCTGCTGGCCGACGAGCCGACGGGGAATCTGCATTCCGAGCAGGGACGGGAAATCATGGAGCTGTTCAAGCGGCTCAACGCCGGTGGAACGACGATCGTGCAGGTGACGCATTCGGAAACCAACGCGGCGTTCGGTGATCGGATCGTCCAGCTGAAGGATGGTTGGATCGTGAAATAGGATCAGGAACCCGGTGACCGGATCCCGGACACCGGACACCTCGTGAGAGGAGTCAGATGGAAACGCTGGTCCAGGATCTCCGCTACGCCGTCCGCTCGTTGCTCAATCACCCGGGGTTCACCGTCGTCGCGGTGCTCACGCTCGCGCTCGGGATCGGGGCGAACAATGCGATCTTCTCCGTGGTGAACGGCGTACTGCTCGCGCCGCTCCCCTATCGGGAGCCGGACCAATTGGTCACGGTGAATCACTTCTACCCATCGCTCAACAACCTGCGCGCCTCCGTATCGGTGCCGGGCTTCCGGGACTACTCCGCCCGCACCGACATCTTCGCCAGAGCGGCGGTCGAGAATGGCATCGCGATGAACCTGACGGGCGCGGGAGAGCCGGAGCGCGTAAACGTCACACAGGTCACCGGGCAATTCTTCCCGATGCTCGGTGTCGCTCCGGTGCTGGGCCGGGCGCTGCAGCCCGACGAAGCCCAGGCGGGCCAGAACCACGTCGCGGTGCTGACGTGGGCCTTCTGGCAACGGACGTTCGGCGGTGATCGCGGCGTGCTGGGGCGGAAAGTCACGCTCGACAACGAGGACTACCAGATCGTGGGGGTGATGCCCGCCAGCTTTCAGGATTTCTTTTCGCGGCGCACGGACTTGTTCATGCCGGTCATCTTCCCGCCGGCGGCGTTCGCCGACAGCCGGCGCACGAACGAATTCCTGTCCTTCATCGGCCGGCTGGCCCCGGGGGTGACCCTGGACCGGGCGCAGACCGAGATGCACGCCTTCGCCGTGCGCCTGCGCACGACGTACACCAACAGCTACTCGAGCGACTGGGATCTCAAGGTCACGGCGTTATCCGCCGAGGCCTCGCGCGGCGTGCGGTCCGGACTGCTGATTCTGCTGGGCGCGGTCGGGTTCGTCCTGCTGATCGCATGCGCCAACGTCGCCAACCTGCAGCTGGCGCGGACCGCCGCCCGCGCGCGCGACATCGCGGTCCGGGTCGCCCTGGGCGCCTCGCCGCGGCGGCTGATGCGCTACCTGCTGACCGAGAGTGTCGTGTTGGCGTTTGCCGGCGGAGCCGTGGGCGTGCTGCTCGCGCTGTGGGGCGTGCCGGCACTGTTGTCGCTCAACGGCGGGAATCTGCCCGCCACGGCGCGGGTGGGGGTGGACGCGCGAGTCTTGGGGTTCGCACTGATCGTCTCGCTCGGCACGGGGCTGCTGTTCGGGCTCGCGCCGGCCCTGCAGATGGCGCGGACCGACCTGCACGAGTCGTTGAAGGAGGGGGGCCGTTCCGTCGGCCACCGTTCGAGCCTGCGGTTGCGGCGCGCCCTCGTGGTGTCGACGGTCGCGCTCGCGCTCACGCTGCTGGTCGGCGCCGGACTCTTGATCCGCAGTTTCGCTCGCGTCGTCGGCGTGAACCCGGGGTTCCGCCCCGACCACCTGCTCACGTTCCAGGTCTCGCTCCCCGCCGCGAAATATCCGAACGACACCGTCCGCGTGGCGATGCTGCAGCGGCTCACCGCGGCGTTGAACGCTGCGCCGGGAGTCGTGAGTGCCGGCGGGACGAGCAACATCCCCTTCGGCGGCAACTGGTCCACGTCGAGCTTCAACGTCGAAGGCTACCAGGCACCGCCTAACACGCCGATGCCCTGGGGCGACGTGCGCCTGGTCACCCCGGGATACCTTGCGACCATGCAGACGCCGCTCAAGGCCGGCCGCCAGTTCAGCGACGCCGATCGCGCCGGGACCCCGGCGGTGGGCATCGTGGATGAGGAGATGGTGCGGCGCTATTGGCCGAACAGCGACCCGATCGGCAAACGCATCAGCTTCAATAGCCTCACCGACTCGTCCGTCCAGTGGATCCAGGTGGTCGGGGTCGTCGGGCACATGGTGCACGAAGGACTCGATGCCCAGAAGCGGATCCAGGTCTACTTCCCGCTGGCCCAGAACGATCTGCCGTTTCTGGGCCTCACGGTGCGAACGGCAGGCGACCCCTTGGCCGCTCTGGGTACCGTGCGCGCCGCGGTCCGCTCGGTGGATCCCGACCTGCCGGTTGCCGGAGTGGAGACGATGGAGCGCCTGATCGACCAATCCACTGGATCGCGGCGCTTTGCCATGCTGCTGCTCGGCGGGTTTGCCCTGCTGGCCATGGTGCTGGCGTCGATCGGACTGTACGGGGTGATGAGCTACACCGTGACGCAGCGCTCCCGCGAGCTCGGGGTGCGCCTGGCGCTCGGCGCCGACCCGCGCGCGGTGCTTGGCCTCGTGCTGGGACAGGGATTCCGCCTCGCCCTCACCGGCGTCGTCCTCGGCCTCGTCGTCGCCGTGGCGGTGACCCGGGTGATGAAAAACATGTTGTTCAACCTGAGCGCCACCGATCCGCTCACGTTCCTGACCATCGCGCTGCTGCTGGTCGCCGTCGCGCTCGTGGCGAGCTACCTGCCGGCGCTGCGGGCGACGCGAGTGGACCCGATCGTGGCGCTGCGAAGCGAATGATGGAGGAGGCCCGACGCCATGAATGACCTGATCCAAGATCTCCGCCTTGCGCTGCGACAACTCGTGAAGAGCCCGGCCTTCACCGCGGTCGCGGTGCTCACGCTCGCGCTCGGCATCGGCGCCAACACCGCGATCTTCAGCGCGGTGAACGCCGTGCTGCTGCGGCCGCTTCCCTATCCGCAATCCGACCGCCTCGTGGAGGTGACGTCGCATGCGGCCGAGGGGATCCGGTTCGGCGTGTCGTATCCGGATCTCGTGGACCTGCGCGGGATGAGTCGAGACTTCACGGGCGTCGCGGCTTATTCCACGCAGCGCTACAACCTCACGGGCGCGGGCGATCCGCGGGAAGTTCAGGCCGCGTTCGTCACGGCGGATCTGTTCGACGTGCTGGGCGTGCATCCCCAGATCGGGAGCGCATTCACCGCCGCGCAGGAGCACGACCCGGTGGCGATCCTGGGCTACGGGTTGTGGGCGACGAGTTTCGGCAAGGACCCGGGCATCCTGGGGAAGAGCCTCGCCCTGGATGGGAAGAGCTACACGGTGGTCGGGGTGATGCCGCCCGGATTCCACTTCCCCGACGACGACATCCAGATCTGGACTCCGGTGGGCGGCATTCTGGCCGACGAGCCGAGAGCGCTGAGCGATCGCGGCTTCCACATGCTGAACGCGGTGGCGCGGATCGCCCCGCGGGTCGCGCAGGCCCAGGTCCAGGGAGACCTCGATGTGCTGGCCAAGCGCATCGCGCGGGAAACCCGCAGTGACACAGCAGGAGGTCAGCGCCGCATCGTCGCCGTGACCGGAGCCGGCCCGGGACCCGGTCCGGGCGGCCCACGGATGGGCACGTCGCCGCTCGACAACCTCGGCTTCAGCGCGACGCTGCTGCGTGACGCCGCCATCGGCGACGTGCGCACCAGGCTCTGGGTGCTGCTCGGCGCGGTCGGTCTCGTGCTGCTCATCGCCTGCGCCAACACGGCGAACCTGTTGCTGGCCCGCGCCACCACCCGGCGCCGTGAGATGGCGATCCGGCGTGCGCTCGGGGCGAGTCGCGGTCGCCTGGTGCGCCAGGTGCTGACCGAGAGCGTGCTGCTGGCGCTCGCCGCCGCCCTGGTCGGTCTGATTTTCGCGAGCTGGGGGCTGGACGCACTGCTCGCCCTGTGGCCACGAGCCCTGCCCCGCAGCCTGGAGGTAGGGTTGGACGGGACGGTGCTCGCCTTCACCGCCGTGCTCGCGGTGCTGACCGGCATCCTGTTCGGCCTGGCTCCGGCACTGCGCGCCACGACGCCGCAGATCGAAGAGTCACTGCGTGAGGATTCGGGCACCAGCGGTCCCGGCCGGCGCCGGCGCCGTCTGCAAGGCACCTTGATCGTGGCCGAAGTGGCGCTCGCGCTCGTGCTCCTCGTGGGCGCCGGGCTCCTGGTGCGCAGTTTCATCGCGTTAAACCGGGTGAATCCGGGCTTCGACACGCGCGACGTCCTCGCGGCCCGTATCCGGCTTACCCCCTCGCGCTACCAGCAGGGACCGCTGCAGGAGCAGTTCTTCAACTCCGTGCTGGCGTCCCTCGCCGCGCGGCGCGACGTAGCGTCGGCCAGCCTCACCGTGACGCTGCCGCTTTCGGGGAACATGCGGATCATCGCGTTCGATCCACATTCCGTCCGGGCCGACTTTCCCGACCCGATCATGATCGCGCTGTCGAGCGTGGTCAGCCCGGAGTACTTCGCGACGCTGCGCATCCCCATCCGGCGCGGACGCGCGTTCACCGCGGACGATCGCGCTGGCGCGCCGAAGGTCGCAGTGGTGAGCACGGCGTTCGCCCGCGCGCTCTGGCCCGACACCGACCCGATCGGCAAGCAGTTCCGCCTCGGCAACCCGCGCACCGGGCCCGTGCTCATCACGGTGGTGGGTGTCGTGGACGACGTGCGCTCCGGGTCGCTCGACGACGCCAACACCCGGCCCGCCCTGTATACGTCGGCGCTCCAGGAAGGTGGCCAGCCGGAAATGTGGGTCGCCATGCGCTCGAAACAGGGCGCGCCGCTCAAGCTGGCGGGCGCGATCCGCGACGCCGTCCACCTCGCCGACCCCCAGCAGCCGATCGGCGACATCGTGAGCCTCGAGCAGTTGATCGGACGGCAGACCGCCGCCCGGCGTTTCAACACGACCCTGCTCGGCGTCTTCGCACTGCTCGCCGTGGGGCTCGCGCTGGTCGGGATCTACGGCGTCACGGGATACGCCGTGGCGCAACGGAACCGCGAGTTGGGCATCCGCATGGCGCTGGGTGCTCGGCCGGCGGATCTGGTCCGCCTGCTGCTCGGCGAGAGTCTCGTCCGGGTGGCCACGGGCGTCGGACTGGGACTCATCATCGCCTTCGTGGCGACCCGAGTGCTCACGACGATGCTGTTCGGCATTTCGGCGTTCGATGTGCCCACGTTCGTCGGCACGTCGCTGCTGCTCGCGGCCGTCGCGTTGCTCGCGACCTGGCTGCCGGCGCGGCGGGCAACCAGAGTCGATCCAATGGTGAGTTTGAGAACGGAATAGGGGTTAGGGACTTGGGGTCAGGGATTCGGCTGCCGACCCCTTGCCCCTAATCCCTGTCCCCTGGAGCGAATCCATGGACACCCTGCTCCAAGACATCCGCTACGCGCTGCGCCAGCTGGCCAAGAGCCCGGGCTTCACCGTGGTGGCGCTGCTCACGCTCACGCTCGGCATCGGCGGCACGACGGTGATCTTCACCGTGATCAACGGCCTGCTGCTGCGACCGCCGCCCCAAGTGCGGCAACCGGATCAACTCGTCGGGATATTCACGAGCGACTACAGCGGCCCGCCCTTCGGCAGCTCGTCGCTCCCCGATGCGCTCGACTTCGCGAAGCAGGTCGACGTGCTGAGCGGCTTGGCCGTGTACAGCGATCGTCGCGTCAGCCTCAGCGCCGGTGGCGAGCCGACGCGCGCGCTCGCAGAGCTCGTGACCGGCGACTATTTCCGCGTCCTGGGCGTGACACCGGCACTCGGGCGCACGTTTCGATCGGACGAGGGCGTCACCCCCGGAGCGGATCCGGTCGCGGTGCTGGGCTGGGGACTGTGGCAGCACTACTTCGGCGGCGACAGCACCGTGATTGGGCGGACTATCCGGTTGAGCGGTCACCCAGTCACAGTCGTCGGGGTCGCTCCGCAGGATTTCACCGGTCTCCTGAACGGCTTCGATGTCGGACTGTGGGTGCCGATTTCCCAGCTGGCGGTGCTGCAACCCGGCACGTCCGATCTCACGTCGCGGGGCGCGCGTTTCTTGCTCGTGGTCGGGCGACTCAAGCCCGGCGTCACGATCCGGGAGGCGCGGGCTCGATTCGCCGTCCTGGCGGGACAGTTGCACAGCGCGTACGCGCAGAACTGGACCGACGTCCACGAGGCCCCCCGTCGCATCAGCCTCGTTCCGGAACAGCAAGCCCGGATCTTCCCTCAGATTCGTGGCTCGCTCGTCGGTTTCCTCTCGATCCTGATGGTCGTGGCCGGGCTGGTGCTGCTGATTTGCTGCGCCAATCTCGCCAACCTCTTGTTGGCGCGCGCGACCGCGCGGCAGCGTGAAGTCGCCGTGCGGCTGGCACTCGGGGCCGGACGCTGGCGTCTGGTGCGTCAGTTACTGACCGAGAGTCTGGTCCTGGCGGGCCTTGGAGCCTTAGGTGGGACGCTGCTCGCCCAATGGATCGCGGGACTGCTGGGGGCGGTCCGGCCACCGGCGCCCGTTCCCATTGTGCTCGACCTGCACTTGGATCCGGGTGTGCTCGGCTTCGCGCTCGCCACGGCCGTCGCCACCGCACTCGTCTTCGGATTGATACCGGCACTGCGCGCCACGCGGCCCGACCTCGTGCCCGCGTTGCGGCGCGAGCAGCAGCCACCGGGAAAGGGCGGGCGGCGGCGGTTCGCCCTGCGCGACGTCCTGGTGGCGGGTCAGGTCGCCGTGTCCCTGGTGCTGCTCGTGGCGGCGGGATTGTTGCTGCGCAGCCTGCGCAACGCGCAACAGATCGACCTCGGGTTCGACCCACGCGGGCTCGCCCTGATGAGCTTCGACCCCAGCGTTGAAAGCTACCCGGAAGCCCGCGCACGACAGTTTTACGCGACGCTCGCCCAACGCCTGGCATCCGATCCGTCCATCGTGGCGGTCTCCACCGCGACGCTGCTGCCGCTCGGCCTCGATTTCGTGCGGCGCGGGATTTCCGTTCCCGGCTACCAGCCGCAACCGGGGGAGGACATGGAGTTCGCCGCCAACAGCGTCGGGCCGGGCTACTTCGAAGCGATGCGGATTCCTATCGTGCGCGGGCGCACCTTCACCGAGCAGGACCGCCCGGGGGCGCCGCGCGTCGCCGTCGTGAACGAAACCTTTGTACGGCGCTTCTGGCCCGGCCAGAACCCGATCGGAAAGCGCTTGGATGATGGCTGGGGCAAGCCTCTCCAGGTCGTCGGCGTCGCTCGTGACGGTAAGTACGGCTCACTCGGTGAGGAAGCGCGACCATTCTTCTATATCGCGGTGCTGCAATCACCCGACTCCATGCGCCCGGAGATCGATCTTACGGTCATCGTCCGCACCGAGCGGGACCCGGCCGCGATGCTACCCGCTCTGCGGCGTGAAGCGCGGGCCCTCGATCCGGATCTCCCCGTGCAGCTCGCCACCATGGACCAGCATCTCGGCCTTGCGATGCTGCCACAGCGCGTCGGCTCCATGGTGCTCGGTCTGTTCGGTGCGCTCGGTCTCGCGCTGGCGCTGCTGGGCTTGTACGGCGTGCTGGCGTACGCCGTCTCGCAGCGCACACGCGAGATCGGGATTCGGATCGCGCTGGGTGCGAATGCCGCGGACGTGCGGCGCCTGATGCTGCGGCGCGGCGTGATCATCAGCGCGGCGGGGATCGTGGTGGGTCTGCTCCTGGCCCTGGTCGCCGGCCGGCTCATCACGCGCGTGCTGTTCAACGTCAGTCCCAATGACCCGCTCACGCTGACGGCGGTCGTCCTCGTCTTCCTGGCCGCGGCGGCGCTTGCGGCCTACGTCCCGGCGCGGCGGGCGACGAAGGTGGATCCGATGGTGGCTTTGCGGCATGAATAAAGGAAAAGGCAGGGATCGGGGGCCAGGGGCTAGGCCGAGCGGCTTGAGCCCACCGCAACAATTTGGTGTCAATTGCGTCGCGATGATCCTTGCTCGGCGAGCCTGCCCTGCAAGCTTGGATATCCATGACCCCGACCACTACCATTACCAGCTATCGCGACCTCAAAGTCTGGCAGAAGGGGATGGACTTGGTCGTGGCGAGCTATCGGCTGACCGAAAAACTGCCCCGGGCGGAGCTGTACGGGCTCGTGAGCCAGATCCGCCGCGCCGCAATTTCGATTCCCTCCAACATCGCAGAGGGGCACGCACGGGCCCACACCCGCGAGTATCTCCGTCATCTCTCACTTGCGAGGGGCTCCTTGGTCGAGCTAGAAACGCAGGTCTTGGCTGCGGCTCGACTGCGCTATATCGACGAAGCGGAGTCGAAGAGTGTTCTTTCCACGACAGCCGAGATCGGCCGAATGCTCGCCGGGCTGGCTCGGCGACTCAAGGAACGGTGCCCTGGCCCCTGACCCCTAACCCCAGACACCTTTAGCTCCATGCCGTCCCCCGCCCGCCTGCTGGTCGCCGATGATGATCCGGCCGTCCTCGAGGCGTTGCGACTCCTACTCAAGGGCGAAGGTTTCCAGGTCGAAACGGCCGCTTCCCCAGGCGGCGTGCTCGCCGCTGTGGAAGCCCGCGATTTCGATGCCCTGCTCATGGACATGAATTACACGCGCGACACGACCGGAGGGATCGAAGGCCTCGACCTCTTGTCGCGGCTCCAGACACTCGACGCCACCCTGCCGGTACTGGTGATGACCGCCTGGGGCTCGATCGAGGGCGCCGTCGAGGCGATGCGCCGCGGCGCCCGCGACTACATCGAGAAGCCGTGGGACAACGCGCGGCTGCTGCAACAACTGCGCACGCAGATCGAGCTGGGCCGGGCCATCCGCACCAGCCAGCGACTGGAGAGCGAGAACCGCACGCTGCGCCGTGACGGCTCCCCCGAGCTGATCGCGAACTCCCCGGCGATGCAGCCGGTGCTCCGACTGATGGAGCGCGTCGGGCCATCCGATGCGAACGCGCTGATCACGGGCGAGCACGGCACCGGCAAGGAAGTCGTGGCACGCTGGCTTCACGCCGCCTCCGCCCGTGCGGCCCGGCCGCTCGTGACCGTGAATCTGAGCGGCCTAGCCGAGGGGGTGTTTGAGAGTGAGCTGTTCGGCCACATGCGCGGCGCGTTCACGGACGCGAAGACCGATCGCGTCGGTCGATTCGAGCTCGCCGACGGCGGCACGCTGTTCCTGGACGAGATCGCGAACCTGTCACTCGCCCAGCAGTCGAAGCTGCTGCGCGTGCTGCAAACGGGGGAGCTGGAGCGGGTCGGCTCCTCGAAGACCCGCCACGTGGACGTGCGGGTGTTGTCGGCGACCAACGCCGATGTGGGCGCCGAGGTGGCGGCGGGCCGGTTCCGCGAGGATCTCTTGTTCCGGATCAATACGATCGAGATCCGGCTGCCGCCGCTGCGCGAGCGTCGCGATGACATCGCCCCCTTGGCCGTGCACTTTCTCGCCCAGTACGCGACGCGCTACCGCAAGCCGATTACCCGGTTTCATCCCGACGCGATACGCGCTCTCTTGGCCTACTCGTGGCCCGGCAACGTGCGCGAGCTGGCCCACGCGGTGGAACGGGCCGCGCTCCTGGCCGAGGCTGATACGGTCCGCGTGGTCGATCTCAATCTGCGGCCACCGGGCGACGGGCCGGCGCGACTCGAGGACCTGAGCCTCGAGGAGGTGGAGCGCGTGCTGATCCAGAAGGCGATTGCGCGCGCCGGCGGCAACGTCAGCGCCGCGGCGAAGGCGCTTGGCCTCTCGCGCAGCGCACTCTATCGGCGGATCCAACGTCACGGTCTCTGAAGACTCCACACGAGCAGCAGGTGTTCCGGCTCGCTCTGCTGGGCGGGCTGCCGGCCATCATCGTGGTGCTGTGGCTCCTGTGGGCCGGCGACGTGAGCGACCGCGCCCGCTGGACCGTTGCCCTGCTCCTGGTCGGCACCTGGCTCGGCTTCGCCCTCACCCTGCGCGAGCGGGTCGTGCGTCCGCTGCAGACGCTTTCCAACATGCTGGCCGCGCTGCGCGAGCAGGACTACTCGCTGCGCGCGCGCCGCCAGAACGCGGACGACGCCATGGGGCTCGTCATGCTCGAGCTCAACGTGCTCACCGACGAGCTGAAGGAGCGCCGCTTGGGCGCCCTCGAGGCCACCGCACTGCTGCGGCGAGTGATGGCCGAGATCGACGTCGCGGTGTTCGCCTTCGACCAGGATCAGGCGTTACGGCTCGTCAACGCCAGCGGCGAGCGGCTGCTGGCGCAACCCGCCGAGCGACTGCTCGGTCGCCGAGCGGAAGAGTTGGGCCTCGGCGCCTGCCTCCAGGGCGACGCGCCACGCGTCCTGGAGCTGGGTTTTCCAGCGGCGCGCGGTCGCTGGGAAGTGCGGCGCGGCGCGTTCCGGCAGGGTGGCCGCCCACACCAGTTCATCGTCCTGGCGGACGTGAGCCGGGCGCTGCGGGAGGAGGAGCGCCGGGCATGGCAGCGGCTGATCCGCGTGTTCGGTCACGAGATCAACAATTCGCTCACGCCGATCAAGTCGGTGGCGCAGCAGCTCCAGGATCTCGTCGCTCGAAATGGTGCCAGTGAGGTTTCGCGCGAGGACCTGCAGCGCGGCCTCGACCTCATCGCCGGCCGCTCGGAGTCCTTGACTCGCTTTCTCGCCTCCTACGCCAAACTCGCCCGGCTCCCGACGCCCAAACTCGGTCGAGTCGACGTCGCGGAGTGGGTGCAGCGAGTCGCTCGCCTGGAAACCAGGTTGCCGGTGGAAGTAGTCCTGGGGCCTCTGGTGAAGCTGCGGGCGGACGGCGACCAGCTGGATCAGCTGTTGATCAATCTGATCACCAACGCCGCGGATGCCGCGCTCACGACGGGCGGTGGTGTGCGGGTGCAGTGGGGGCTATCCGAGAATAGCGTCGAGGTCGTGGTTCAGGACGACGGCCCGGGTCTGCCCGAGACGGCGAATCTGTTCGTGCCGTTCTTCACCACCAAACCGACGGGATCGGGGATCGGTCTCGTGCTGTCGCGCCAAATCGCCGAGGCGCATGGGGGACGGCTTACGCTGTCGAATCGCGCCGGAGCCCGGGGCTGCGAGGCACGTCTCCAGCTACCGCTTTAGACGTTGCGGCGCGTTGTTAATATGACTAATATAGTCATATGGAAAGGACCACAATATCCCAATTGAAGGCGCGCCTGAGCGCTTACCTCAAGAAGGTGCGGGCAGGCCAAACGATCCTCATTCTCGACCGGGACGAGCCGGTGGCGCGGCTCGAGCGGGTGGGCGGCAGGGGCGCTGGCACGGGGGACGACGAGACGGGTGACGATCGGCTCAACCGACTGGAGCGCGCCGGACTGCTGCGGCGGGCGACACGACCGCTCAACCTGGATCACCTCCGCGCGCCGGCGCTGCGCACGGATACGAGTCTGCTCCAAGCGCTCCTCGAGGAGCGGCGCGACGCCCGGTGAGGTATTGGGATACCTCCGCAATCGTTCCGCTCCTGCTCCCGGAGGCACCGCGCGATGCCCTGCTCGAGCTTCTGGAGCGGGACCCGGTGATGCTCGTGTGGTGGGGAACGCGGGTCGAGTGCACATCGGCCGTTGCGCGGCGCGAACGGGATGGAGCGCTCGGCGTCGTGGACTCCGACGCAGTCCTGCAACGGCTGCGGGACCTCGCCGTGGAGTGGCAGGAGGTCGTGCCCGGCGACTCGATTCGAACTACCGCGCAGCGGTTGCTGCGAGTACACCCGTTGCGCGCAGGAGACAGCCTGCAGCTTGCCGCGGCCATCATCGCCGCGGGGCACGAGCCGGCGACCCTCGAGTTTGTGAGCCTGGACCAGCGGTTGAACGAGGCGGCAAGTCGTGAAGGGTTTCCGGTAAAGACATTCTAGAAGGAGCGGCGCCTTACTCCTGCTCCCGCCCTTTGTGCTTGGGGCGTCGCTGATAGCCCTTCTCGTCGCGATGCACTTTGTGCGACGGCACCTTCAAGCGCCGCTTCACGGGTGCGCGAGGGTTCGGCACCCGCACCGTCATCTTCTCCTTCTTACGGCGACTCATTTCGGCAGTCGCTGTCGCATCTGTCGCGCGTGATGCCGGGCATGGATCACATGGAAGTCCATCCATTCGGGCAACGTGAGATCTCCCATGCGGGGATGCTTCACGAAGAGATCCCGGGCCCGGGCCGGCAACAATAGCCGGGTCAGCTCCAGGTTCCGTTCGACACCGCGGCGAAATCGCATCTCGGCGACCGCGCGCTCCACGTGCGGCGTCGGGATCGCCCGAGACGGCGCCTTGAGCCCGGGCGGAATCCAGCCGATGTGCATCACGAGCAACCGGGCCACCCGCTCGTACATGGTCGGCGGCCGCCGCACCATCGGGTTGCGCGCGCGCCGCTCCTCGAAGCCGGCGGCGCTCCACTCGAGTCCCATGGCCAGGTGCTCGACGATCTGCGCCGAGTTCCATTTGCCGGGCGGAGCCACGTACCAGGCGTCATCGGAGCGATCCGCGAAGGGACGCAACACGATGTCGGCCAGATCGGCGAAGCGCGTCATAATCGCTTTCCTTATCCCAGGAACTGCCGTCGCACGGCGTCCCCCTCGGCCAGGAATTGGTCCAGCTGGTCGGCGCTGGGAAGCCCCCCATCGCGCCACCACACGAGCCGAGGGCCCGCGCCGGCGAGATGGTGGCGCGGCGGCTTGTCCCCATCGAGCCCTGGAGCCGTCAAGAACGTGCGTCGCCCCGGCGTGAACAATGCCCGCACTCGGGCCTCCTCGTCGCCCTGCAGCTGATAGCGCCTAGAGAACTCGGGATCTTCGTCGAAGTCGAAATCCTTCACGCCAAAGCGCTGCCCCAGCCGCCGAAAGAACCCCTCCGGCACGACGCTGAACCGGGGCAGCTGGGCGTCGGGGGCTTCCCACAGGAGCATGGCGAAGCGGTGGCGGTGGTTGCTGTTGCCTCCGCCCGTGACGTAACTGTACTCGAACGCCGTGAATGGGCGGTTGCCGATGGAGCCGCTGATGGTCCAGCGCCAGCGGCGGCTGTGCCCCTGGCGGAAGATCGCGAACGCCTCGGCGAGCGCCTCCTGGGCCCCGCGACGTTCCAGCTCGAGCCGATAGCCCCGGACGAGACAGTACTCGGCGAGCGCCGCCCGGCGCCGGCGGTCGGCGACGAACGCCGCGGCGCCGATCGCGGCGGCCGCGCCGGCGCCCAAGGCGATGAAGATGACGGGCGTCATCCGGGGCCGCTCGACAGGTGCGGCGCTGTTTCGGTAGCTTCTGGGCGACCGTCCATGCCGGGATTCTAGAGGTGACGCATCTCCGCCGCCACCTGCTCGCGGTGGCCCTGGGCCTCGCCGTGCTCGCGGCCGCATTCGTGTCGCTGCCCGGCGTCGTGGACGTGCTGACGGGCGCCCCGCCGGGCGATGCCGAACTGGTCCGTCCCACGGGCTATGTCCTGCTGGCTCCGCTGTCGAACACGCTCGACGCCCTGACCTTCCTGAGTCTCGACCGGGCGAAGGCCTTGCTCGTGACCTGGATGGTGTTGTTGTTCGGGTTGGGTGCGTTGCGCCGCGGCAGCGGTCGGCGCCGACTGCTGCGCGCCATCCTGGGTGCCTTGATCCCGGTCGGCTTTGCCGTGGCGGCCGTGCTGCTGCCCCGGCCCGTCCCACGTCTGATGACGCTGGAGCGCGCGGTCAGCGTGCTCGACTTCCATTCTCACACCCAGGCATCACACGACGGCCGCCATGGCTGGACCCTGGATCGCGTCGCGGCGTGGCACGCGGCGCAGGGATTTCAGGCGGCCTACATCACCGACCACAACAAGCCCTCCCCGGGTTCGACCGACGCCGTCATCCCGCTGCTCCCCGGCGTCGAATGGAGCGTGTACCGCCAGCACATCGTGGCGCTGGGCGCTGTGGCCCCGCTCGATCTGGCCCCGTTTTCGTACGACACGCCCGGCATGCTCGGGTTGTTCGACGCGGTGCACGTGCAGGGTGCGCTCGCCATCGCGTCGCTCCCCGAATACTGGGTGAACCACCGCGAAGATCTGGAGCAGTTCGTGACGGCGGGCGTGGACGGCTTCGAAGTCGTGAACTGTGCGCCCAAGGCGCTCGCGTTCCCGACGAGCGCCCGGGGCGACGTGATCGACATGGCACGCCATCACGATCTGCTCGTTACCGGCGCCAGCGACAACCACGGCTGGGGCCGAGTGACCTGCGTGTGGAACTTGTCGATCGCGGGCGCGCATGGGTTCGCCAGCAATCACGTCGTGGCCCGCCCCCTGGCCTTACAGCAGGGCGACCTGCCGGCGCTCTCGGCGGGGTGGTCCCAGTTCTGGTTGATGTTCCGCACCATCTCCTGGCCGGAGCGGATCAGCTGGCTCACCTGGATTGCGTTGCTCGCGATCTGGCGCGACCCGCGGCGCCGCAAGGGACAGGGGGCGGGGTTGGGGATGTTGGCAAGGACGCTGGGACGGCCGGCGGAGCCGGAGCCCGAGAGTTGAGCCGCGATGAAGCCTGAGGATCGAGCGCGCCAGGACATCGATCGTCAGCTCGCTCAAGCCGGGTGGGACGTCCAAGACGCAGCCGCGGTCAACCTTCACGCTGCACGCGGCGTAGCCGTACGCGAAGTCACCCTCGCTCCGGGACACGGCAAGGCCGACTACCTGTTGTATGTGGATCGCAAGGCGGTCGGTGCTGTCGAAGCAAAGAAAGTGGGGACCCCGCTCACCGGGGTCGAGCAGCAGTCGGCCAAGTACAGCGCCGGACTTCCAGCATCCTTACCTGCCGCGCTCCGTCCCCTGCCCTTTCTCTATGAAGCCACGGGGGTCGAGACACGGTTCACGAGCTTGCTCGATCCCGAGCCGCGCAGCCGAGAGGTGTTTCATTTTCACCGGCCCGAGACGTTGGCCGAGTGGCTCGCGGCGGAGCCCCTGTTGCTGCCGGCCTCGAACCCACTCGAAGGGCGACCGGCGTCGATGCGGCTGCGACTACGCAACCTCCCCGACCTCTCACCCAACGGTCTCTGGCCCGCGCAGTTCACCGCGGTGCGCAACCTCGAGAAGTCGTTCGCCGAGGACCGGCCGCGGTCGCTGATCCAGATGGCGACGGGGAGCGGCAAGACGTTCATGGCCGTCAACGCGATCTACCGGTTGGTGAAGCACGCTGGTGCGCGGCGCGTGCTGTTTCTCGTGGACCGAGCCAACCTGGGGCGCCAGGCGCTGCGCGAGTTCCAGCAGTACGTCACCCCGGACGACGGGCGCAAGTTCACCGAGCTGTTCAACGTGCAGCGGCTCACCTCGAACCGCATCGACCCCGTCGCGCGAGTCTGCATCAGCACCATCCAGCGGCTGTATGCGATGCTGCAAGGCAAAGACCTTCCAGATGAGGATGAGGAAGCTCCGCTCCAGAGCCTGGACGCGTTGGTCAAGGCGCCCGTGCCGGTATCGTACAATCCCGCCATTCCTATTGAGATGTTCGACGTCGTGTTCGTGGACGAGTGCCACCGCTCGATCTACACGTTGTGGCGCCAGGTGCTCGAGTATTTCGACGCGTTTCAGGTGGGCCTCACGGCGACCCCATCCAAGCAGACCTTCGGTTACTTCAACCAGAACCTGGTGATGGAGTACGGCCACGAACAAGCCGTGGCGGACGGCGTCAACGTCGACTTCGACGTGTATCGCATCCGCACCGAGATCAGCGAGCGCGGCTCCAAGGTCGAGGCGGGCTACTACGTGGA
>JBGQFX010000052.1:0-20210 GCA_041497135.1 Gemmatimonadota bacterium
GACTATGCGTCGGCGGTCGAGGCGCTGGCGCGCTACGACACGTACCGCCAGCGAGCCGCGGCGCGGGCGTTGCGCGTCAGCCGGGGCGCACGCGTCCTGTTCGAGAAACCGGCCGGCGGCGCGTTCGGCGATACAACGATCGCGCTCACCGGGCTGCTCGCCACCCGTCCTGACGGGAAGCAGGCGCTGCAAGTCTCGCTCGTTTCGCCCGGGACCGGCTTGCCCGTCTTCTATTACCTGACCGTGCGCGAGGTGCCCCGGGCGCGACCGGTGACTCCGTTCGATGCCGGCATCAAGGTGGAACGCTGGTACGAGCGCTATGACACGCCGACCCCGATTACCCGGGTCGCCGAGGGACAGCTCATCCGGGTGAAGCTGCGCGTCACCGTTCCCGTGCTGCGCAACTTCATCGTCGTGGACGATGCGCTCCCGGCGGGGCTCGAGGCCGTGGATCTCTCGCTCCGCACCGCCGGATTGCCGCCCGTGGCAGCGGAGCAGAATCCCGACCTGGAGCAGCAGGAAGTCGCCGGTGCGGGTGCGGCCGGGTGGTACTATGGATACTGGGAGTTCGGCTGGTGGTCGCCGTGGGATCACCGCGAGCTGCGCGACGATCGGGTGGTCTACGTCGCGACGACGCTCTGGCCGGGGACCTACACCATGACCTACGTGGCCCGCGCGACGACACCGGGCGTGTTCGTGCGCCCGCCGGTGCACGCCGAGGAGATGTACAACCCGGGGGTGAATGGTCGCAGCGATGGGGGCGTGTTCACGGTGACGGCGAAGGGGCCGTGAGGGGTAAAAGGGCAATCTCGATGCGCCGGTTCTGGCTCCGGCCCTTTACCGTCGCGTTGCTCGCGATCGGATGGAATTCCGAGAGCCCCACCGCCTGAAGGCGCACGGGGTCGATGCCGACCGTGTCCTGTAGGAACCGGACCACGTTGGATGCCCGGGCGGTGGACAGCTCCCAGTTCGTGGGGAACGTGCCCTGCAGGCGCTCGCTGATCGCCACGTTATCGGTGTGCCCCTCGACCCGGATGATCTTGCCCTCCGTCGTCTTTAGCACATTGCCGACGCGCTGCAGGATCCGGAAGCCCGCCGGCGTGATGTCCGCCTCGCCGGAAGGGAAGAGGATCCGGTCCACCAAGCTCACATTGAGGCGATCCGCCAGACGGGTGATCTGAATCTGTCCCTGAGCGATCTCCGACTGCATGTCCTGCACCAACTGGTCGTAGGTGTTCCTGAGCTGGCCGATCTCCGCTTCCTTTTGGCGGGAAGCCGCGGTCATCTGCGTGTCGAGCGCTGCGCCGAGTGCGGTGTTCCGCGCCCGCAGGGCGCCGGCCTCGAACTTGAGGGAGTCCGCGACCCCGGCCAGAGAATCGGCGCGGAGCCGCGCGGTCGTGTCATGCTCACGGAAATACAGGGTGGACAGGCCCAACGCCACGGCGACGAGCACCGCCAGAACCAGGACGCCCTTCATTCATGTTCCTCCGGTGATTCGGTCGATGGCCGGCCCGCCCGGCCGCATGCGCTAGGATCAAGTAGCGCCCGGCGGCCCTGTCGTCAAACCGTCAGGACTCCGAATTCCTCGATGGGAGGTTTCAATCCCAGTCGCAGACAGTGGTCAGGGGAGCTGGTCGCGCAACCGCTCAGCCACCCAGGTCACCCGGCCGTTGCTGATGGTGGCGAGCACCTCGATGCCGGCCAAGCTGTCACGTGGCGCGGTCAGGGGGTTGCCACTCAGGATGACCAGGTCGGCGGCATCGCCGGGGCGGATCCTCTCAGTCACCGCGCCCATCCGGTACGCCACCAGCCGTGCCTCGACGTCGGGCCGGCCGTCGCCGACCGCGTTGTGCAGGGTCAGGGCCGCCACGTACCCCGCCAGCGCCGGGCCCGGCCGTGTGAAGTAGTCCGATCCTTCGACCAGCCGTGCCCCCATCCGCTGCAGCCGGTTCCAGGCGTACACCCGAGGGTCGTTGGCTTCGCCGACCCGCATGGCGCCGAACGTTGGGTTGTCCGTTACGGCAGAGTTGAAGTTGGACTGAATCGAGAGCACCACGCCGAGCCGGACCGCCCGGCCAAAGTCCTCTTCCCGGGCGTAGGAGAAGTGCTCGATCCGCAGTCGGCTCGGGTCGAGCCCGGGGCGCTGCTTGATTACCGCCTCGCAAGCATCGAGCGCCCGCTGCACCGCCGCGTCGCCGATGGCGTGGATCGCTACGCCCAGGCCGGCGTCCACGGCGCGTAGCGACAGGCCGGTGATCTCCTCCGCGGTCATCCGCGGCACGCCATGGGTGGCGGGGTCGTCGGCATATGGACGGGTGAGCGCCGCACCCCGGCTGCCGAGCGCGCCATCGGCGAAGAGCTTCAGGTGAGTGATCCGGAGTCGCGGCGAGAGCACGCGATTCGTGTCCCCTGCCGCCAGCAGCGAATCCGCCAACGCGCTCGGTGCCGGGACCATCAGGTTCACCCGCAGCGGAAACGGGCTGAGTGAATCAGCCCGGCGCAGCAGGGCGAGATACCGTCCGAAGTCGGCATTGAGCGCGACCAGTGCCGGCACCGGCAGCACACCCGCGTCGTACACCTCCACCACGCCTCGGGCGGCCAGCGCTTCAGCACCAAGCCGGAACGCGGCCATCACATCCTGATCCGAGAGCGCCGGCACCAACGGGGTCACCAGCTCGTTGGCCCGCTCCAGCAGGATGCCGGTCGGCCTTCCTGAACGATCGCGGCGAATGGCGCCGCCATACGGATCGGGCGTTGAGGCCGTAATGCCCGCCAGCGATAGCGCCTTTGCATTGAGCCATCCCGCATGGCCATCGGTCCGGGCCAGGTAGACCGGATTGTCGGGCGCCGACGCGTTCAGCACCTCATTGGTGGGCAGCGCCTGGGTGCCCCATGCAGCCTGACTCCACCCCCCACCCACGATCCACGCCCCGGGCGCTGCCGTCCGTATCCGGGCCTTGATCCGTCGGGCAACCTCGTCGAGACCCCTGACGCCGCCCAGATCGAGCAGCAACCGACCGTGATCGCGGTCGTTGAGCAGCGCCAGGCCGACATTGAACAGGTGGACGTGATGATCGATCAGGGCTGGAGCTACCACCGCGCCATCAACCCGGACTACCCTGGTACCAGAACTGGATTCGGAAACCAGGCTGGAGTCCCCGACCGCCACGAACCGCCCGTTTCCGATGGCCAATGCCGTCGGGCGCGGCGCACTCGAATCGAGCGTGACAATCTCCCCCGCCGTCAGCACGAGATCGACCGCCGGACGATGGGCCGGGGAGCACCCCGTGGCGAAGATCGCGGCAAGGCATAGTTTCGTCAGAGTCATGATTCCCGCAGTCTGGCTGTCCGTCCCATCGCGCGCAATCGGGTCTTGGCTGGTGCCGTTCCAACTATTCGCGCCCAGTCATCAGGAGCCCGTGGTGGCCGTCGGCCCGCATGCGCTGCTCTCGGCGTGCTTGGCGAAACAAGTTGGAACGGCACTGGCGGTGATGCTCCTGCTTGCCGGCGCACTCCGGGCCCAGAGCACGCCGGTGCGGTCGATCACCGGATTCTCAGCAGTCGCTGCCCGTCAACAGCACGAGATTGAAGACCGCCTCGCCGCCTTGCTCAGCCGTGATTCCACCGGCGCCTTCTTCCGGGAGCTGACTGCCGAGCCCCATCCGGCCGGTACCGAGCGCAACCGGTGGTTAGCGGAGTGGATGGCAGTGCAGTGGCGCGCGTTCGGATTGCAGGACGTTCGGCTGCACCGCTACGATGTCCTGCTGCCCTGGCCCGAGCAGATCGGCGTCACGATGATATCACCGACCCGATTCGAGGCTACCCTCAAAGAAGACTGCTACCCCGAGGATCCCCACGCCTGCGTCGGGCCGGAGCTCACCTATCTCGGCATGTCCGCCTCGGGCGACGTGACCGGTGAGCTGGTCTATGCCAGCAGTGGCAATCCCACCGACTACGACTGGCTCGAGGCCCAGGGGATCGATCTTCGGGGCAAGATCGCCATCGTCCGCTATTCCAATCCCTACAGCTACCGCGGCTTCAAGGCGCTGACGGCGGAGCGGCGCGGACTCAAGGCCCTGCTGATCTACTCCGATCCACAGGAGGACGGGTACCGGAAGGGGCTCACCTTCCCCAACGGCCCCTGGGGACCGGAGAGCCACATCCAGCGCGGGGCCATCACCTACGACTTCATCATCCCGGGCGATCCGCTGACGCCGGGGTGGGCCTCGGTTGTCGGCGCCCGGCGGATTCCAGTCGCCGAAGCCACCTCCGTTCCCAAGATCATCGCCGTCCCGATCTCGGCCAATGATGCCGCTCCCCTGCTCAAGGCGCTGACCGGCCCGGTCGCTCCAGCGGGTTGGCAAGGCGCCCTGCCATTCACCTACCGGGTGGGCGCCGGCCCCGCCACCGTTCGGGTCAACGTGAGGATGGACGATAGCACCCGTTCCATCTGGGTAGTGGAAGGGCGAATCAGGGGCGCCGAACACCCCGAGCAGATGGTGGTGCTGGGCAACCACCGGGATGCGTGGGTGTTCGGCGGGGTGGATCCGAGCAGCGGTACCGCCACCGAGATGGAGCTGGCTCGGACGCTCGGCCGGTTGGCCCGCGAAGGACACCGGCCCAAGCGGAGCATCGTGCTCGCCAGCTGGGACGCCGAGGAGTGGCACCTCACCGGCTCGACGGAGTGGGGCGAGCAGTTCGCCAGGGAGCTGGGCAGCTCAGCCGTCGCCTATCTCAACGTGGACGGCTCCACCAGTGGACCCGACTTCGAGGCCAGCGCCGTGGCCACGCTCAATCCGCTGATCGTCGAGGCGGCACGCGATGTGGCTGATCCCGCAGGCGGCAGCGTCCTCGAGGCGTGGGTCCGGCACAGCGGGGATTCAATCGACCTGGTCGAAAACAAGCTCGGCAGTGGCTCGGATTACACCGTGTTCCTGAACTTCCTGGGACTGCCGGTCGTGGACATGGCCTTCGACGGCCCGTACGGCGTCTACCATTCTCAGTATGACAACGCGTACTGGATGACCCATTTCGGCGATCCCGGTTTCCGTTACATGACCACCATGGCGGACTTGTGGGGACGCATGGCGCTGCGACTGGCCAACGCCCAGGTCCTGCCATTCGATTTCCCGCGATACGCTGATCTCGTGGGCCGGTTCCTGGACGAACTCGACTCGGTGCCAGGGGTGGGCGACCATCTCGACCTTTCCGCAGCCAGAGCGGCACAGGAGAAATGGAAGGTTGCGGCGGGCGAGCTGGACATCGCCATGCGGCGGTCGATCGAGACCGCTGACTTGGCGGGGCGCGACCGGCTCAACCAGGCGCTCCGCGCGGTAGAGCAGGCCTGGCTCCTCCCGGACGGTATTCCAGGACGTCCCTGGTTCCGGCATGCCCTGTACGCACCGAAGTACACCTATGCCGCGATGGAGCTGCCGGGCGTTCGCGAGGCAGTCGATCGGGGCGACTGGGCCACGGCGGCACAGGAGCTGGGTCGGCTGACGGAACGCATCAACGCGGTGGCGGAAGCCGTGCGGGTAGCGGCCGTGGGAGCGGGGCAGTCTCGATAACCACCTATGCGAGGGATCAACATGAGTGTCCTGTGGACGCTGGCCAGACCGATGCTGTTTGTCGCCGCTTTCGCCTGTGCGCCGCGTGGATACGGGGCGCAAGGACCGGATTGGGTGCTGCTGGGTGAACGCACCGTCACGGACCGGCTCGACCACGACGTCATCCCCGTGACCATCGCGCGGGGTGACTTCAAGGCCATCAAGATCACCGTGCGTCGCGCCGGCGTCGATTTCCACCGCGTGGTGGTCCACTTCGCCAACGGTGGAGACCAGGAAGTGGAAATGCGATACACTATCCCGGCCGGTGGCGAGACGCGGGCTATCGACCTGCGCGCCGGTGAGCGGGTGATTCGCAGCGTGGAGTTCTGGTACGATGCCCGGACGATTCGCGGACGGCGAGCCGTCGTCCGCCTTCATGGCCTCCCGTGACGACCAATCGCCTTGATCCGCGCGCTCTCTCCGGGTGACGAGGCCGCGCTCGAATCGTTCCTGAAGCAGCACGCCGACACCTCCATGTTCCTCCGCTCGAACTCCCGGGCGGCTGGGGTCGCGTACGAGGGAAAGCCGCTGCAAGCCGAGTACGTCGCGGCGTTCGACGGCGACCGCATCGTGGCGGTCGTGGCGCATTGTTGGAACGACATGGTGCTGGTCCAGGCGCCGGTGCAGATCGAAGCCGTCGCGCGCGCCGCGGTCGCACATTCGAGAAGACCCGTTGCAGGCCTCTCCGGCCAGGCCGACCAGGTGGCGGCGGCACGCCACGCGCTGGGGCTCGACGATCGTCCCGCGCCAAAGTTCGGTCGCGAGGAGCTGTTCGCCCTGGACCTGGCGGACCTCGTGGTGCCGAAGCCGCTCACCGACGGCCGCTGGTCCATCCGTCAACCGCGCGTTGACGAGCTCGAGCCCCTGACAAATTGGCGCGTCGACTTCGCTCTCGAGGCGCTGAAGCGCCCCGACGCGCCCGGGCTGCGCGCGGAGTGTCGCCATGAAGTGACGCTGCTGCACGAGCAGCAGTCGGATTGGGTCCTCGAAGATGATGCGACCGTCGTGGCCTACTCGGCGTTCAACGCGCAGCTGCCCGACATCGTGCAGATCGGCGGCGTCTGGGTCCCCGTCGACCTGCGCGGCCGGGGCTACGGGCGAGGAGTCGTGGCCGGGGCGCTGCTCGAAGCGCGGCGCCGGGGTGTCACCCGCGCCGTGCTGTTCGCCGAGCGCGAGGACGCCAAGCGCGCCTACGTAGGTATCGGGTTCGAGCGGAAGGGGGACTTCGGCCTGGTGCTCTTTTAATGGGCGAAGAGCGGGAGGTGAGGTCAGCCCCACCGTGACCCCCGGCTGAAGCCGGGGCTCGGCGCTGCCGCGATGGGTCTTGAAAGACCGCGGAATTCTGCACCCTTCAGGGTGATCCGCGAAGCGCCGAGCCGGGGCTTGAGCCCCGGAATCCGTCCTGTTTTGACAAGACTCGCACCTGCCTGCGGCGACCATCATGGCTATCGTTCGCATCTTGACGATGTAATCCCTCGATCTTGTGACCCCCCTAGAGACGGAGCACCTCATGTTTGCCCGTGTTCGTATGGTGGCCGCGGCCTCACTCGTAGCGAGCGGTCTCGCCGCGCAAGCCGCGGCCCCGGTTACCCATTCGCTGCCGTTGAAGCACGCGCCGGCGCCCACCGCGCCCGCGATCACCCCCGCCGATCTGATGACGCGGCTCTACATCTACGCCGACGACTCCATGATGGGACGCAAGACCGGGACGACGTGGAACCTCAAGGCGACCGCGTACATCGCCGAGCAATCGCGACGCATGGGCCTGCAACCGGCGGGTGACAGCGGGACGTTCTTCCAGGACGTGCCGCTGGTGCAGTCGGCGTTCGACTCGACCTCGGGGCTGACCGTGGACGGCGTGGCGCTCGAGACGTGGAAGGATTTCATCCCGCGCGACCAGGGCACGCCAATGCGACCGCTGGCCGATTCGCAGACGATTTTCGCCGGCGTGTGGGGCGACAGCACGATGCTCCCTGCCGAACAAGCGTCCGGCAAGCTCGTGGTCGTCGCTGTGCCGACCGGCACGGGCCCCAACGGCCAACCGCGCTGGTTCGTGTCCCGGCTCGCGGTCACCAACCGCTACCGTGGAGCGGCGGGGATCGCCGTGGCCAGCATGGACTACATGCCGCCGCAACTCCGGGCCAGTCTCCGCAATCCATTTCCGCAGCTCAAGGGAGCACCCGCGGCCCAAGCGGACACGACGCCGCTGCCCAGCTACCTCTATATCACCGCGGCGACGGCGCGCGAGCTGTTCGGCGCGCCGCTGGACAGCGTGAAAGTCGGGGCAAGCGGGAAGACGGTGCGCGGCCGCTTCGCCTTCCTGGAAGTGAAAGCCCCGGCGCGCAACGTCGTCGCAGTCCTGCCAGGCAGCGATCCGCAGCTCAAGGGGGAGTACGTCGCGATCGGGGCGCACAACGACCACATCGGGTTCGACAACTCGCCGGTGGACCACGATTCGCTGCGCGCGCACAACCAGGTGATCCGGCGGAGCGGAGCCGATTCACCAGAGCGTCCGGCCACGGCCGAGGAACAGGCGCGCATCGCGCAGATCCTCGACAGCCTGCGCAAGGCGCACCCGGCGCGCCCCGATTCGATCGACAACGGCGCCGACGACGACGGATCGGGCACCGTGACGGTGCTCGAGATCGCCGAGCAGTTCGCGGCGGCGCGGCCGCATCCCAAGCGCTCGCTGCTGTTCATCTGGCACACGGGAGAGGAGCTGGGACTGTTCGGCTCGCAGTGGTTCACCGACCACCCGACCGTGCCACGCGATTCGCTCGTCGCCGAGCTGAACATCGACATGGTGGGCCGCGGCGACTCGGCCGACACTCCGGGGGGCGGGCCCGCCTACCTGCAGCTCATCGGATCACGCCGCCTCTCGACCGAGCTGGGCGACCTGGTCGAGACGGTGAACAAGACCGAGCCGCACCCGTTCACCTTCGACTATCAGTTCGATGCCAATGGGCACCCGGAGCAGTACTACTGCCGCAGCGACCACTACGAGTACGCCCGCTACGGCATCCCGATCGTGTTCTTCTCGACGGGGAACCACGAGGATTATCACCAGGTCACCGACGAGCCGCAGTACATCGACTACGCGCACCTGGCGCGCGTGGCGCAGCTGATCGGGGATGTGGCGAAGGCGACGGCGAACCTGGATCACCGGGTGGTGGTGGACAAGCCGAAACCGGATCCGAATGGGCCCTGTAGGCAATAGGCTGGATAGTCGACAGCTGTTAGGCTTGGCGTTCGCCTTTCCTGGTCACCTACCGCCCTTGGACGATGGGGTCGGGAGGAGGACGGAGACCACTCTCCGTCTTCCTCCTCGACCTTCGCCCTCGAGCGCATTGCCACGCAGTTGTCATACGCGTCCATCCCCGTCCTGTCAGCAATCGCTGTTTTCCTGCGCCGGAAGACCTAGCGCACCTGCACCGCGACCACGTTCGATGCGCCAGTCCCGCCGTCTTTGTCCTTCACCCGCAGCCGGACCTGGTAGACCCCGTGCGCCGCGTACGTGTGGTTGCCCGTGATCGACGCGGACGGTGTGGATGCCGTGCCGATTGAGCTGGCGCCATCACCCCAGGTGATGGTGTAGGTCCATGGCGCGTCGGCGCTGCCGAAGTCGGTGAACGTGCCGATGACCGTCAACGCCCGCCCGGCCAGGCGATCAGTCCGGAGCTGGACCAGCGGTTGCGCGTTGGTCACCGTGACGATCGCCGCATAGTCGCTCACGCCGCCGTCCTTGTCGCGGATCTTGGCGCGCACGGCGCGCTGCCCGTTATCCACGGTTGGGCAGATGGCAGTCGCGGACGCGCTGAAGATTGCGTATCCCGATCCGCAGTCGAACGCGTACATGAAGCCGACCGCGACGTCCGCGGACGACGGATCGGTCGGGTTGATCAGCGCCAGCTTGATGTCGGCCCCTTCGCGCACGGGACTGTTGGTCGTGAACGTGGCGCCGGGCGGGACGTTTGCGACCGCAACCAACGCCGTGGCCGTCGCCGTCAGGTGCCCGTCGTTGACGCTGAGTGTCACGGGGTAGTTGCCGTTGTCCGCGTACGTGTGGCTGGGCGATTGCGCGGTCGACACCGGCGAGCCATCGCCAAAGTCCCAGGAGTACGTCAACGGGTCGCCGTCGGGATCGGACGAGCCTGTGCCGTCCAGGTTAACTGGGGCGCCCTCGGCAGCGGCGTACGGTCCTCCGGCGTTGGCTAAAGGCGGCCGGTCGGCCACCGAGACCTGAAACGTCGAGCTGGAGGTCGCGCCGTGACTATCTGTCACCGTCAATGTCACGGTGAACGAGCCGTACCCGGCGTACAGGTGACTTCCGTTGATCGGAGCGGAGGGGTCGCTGGAGGTCCCCATCTCGTTGGGACTGCCGTCGCCCCAGTCGACGGTGTAGGTCCACGGGCCGTCGCCGGTACCCGGGTCGCTGAAGCTGCCGCTAAAGCCGAACGCTTCGCCCGCCGTTGTCGACCCGTCGGAAGGCGGGGAGACGGTCGGTGCGACGTTGGCGATCGTCGCGGTCGTGGCGGCAGAGCTCGAAAGGCTCCCATCGGAAACGGTGAGCGTGACGGTGAAAGTGCCGCTCGTGCTGTAAGTGTGGCTCGGGGATGACCCGCTGGCGGCCGACGTGCCGTCGCCGAAGTCCCAGGAGAAGGTGAGCGGGTCGCCGTCGGGATCGGAGGAGGCGGCGCCGTCGAACGCCAGCGCGGTGCCCTCGGTCCCGCTGTAGGGGCCACCGGGGCCGGCGACGGGTGACCGGTTCGGCGTAGGTCCGGCGGCATGGACCCAAGTCTCATTGTTCACAAGGAGATTGGAATTTGCGTCGTAGTCCGCCCCGCCAAACAACACGACCTGGCCGCCGCCTATAGATGCCATCGCATGAGAAAACCGCTTTGACGGATGCGTTGCCGGGAATTCCTGAGTCCAGGTGTTGTCGCTGAGGTCGTAGACCCAGGTATCGTCGACGATCGCCTCGTCCGAGCCGCCCGGCTCCGTGACACCAACTACAGCTTGCCCGCCGAACAGCAGCACCTGGTCGCCCTCCATGTACGCCATCGCATGGATGAACCGCGCGTATGGTTTCGTGAGCGGGAATTTCTGAGTCCAGGAGTTGTCGCTCAGGTCATAGACCCAGGTCTCATCGTTGCTAGGGCCCCCGCTAAATAAGAGCACCTGGTCGCCGCCGATGGATGCCATCGCATGGGAGTGTCGTCCTGGCGGTTTCGATGCCGGGCTCTTGAGTGTCCAGGTGTTGTCGCTCAGGTCATAGACCCAGGTCTCATCGCTGCCATTGCCAGAAGGGTCATCAGACCCGCCGAATAACAGCACCTGGTCGCCGCCGATGTTCGCCATCGCGTGGAAGAGTCGAGCCGATGGTTTCGTGGGCGGGAATCTCTGAGTCCACGTGTTGTCGCTCAGATCATAGACCCAGGTCTCGTCGCTGCGATCAAAACCCGCACCCACCGCACCCAGTCCGCCAAACAGCAGCACCTGGTCGCCGCCGATGTACGCCATCGCATGGAAATCCCGCGGCGAGGGACGCGAGGCCGGGAATTTCCGGGTCCAGGTGTTGTCGCTCAGGTCATAGACCCAGGTATCATCGATCAGGCTGCCGGTGAACCCACCAAACAGCAGCACCTGGTCGTCGCCGATGTACGCCATCGCATGATCGAATCGCGGAAATGCACTTGCGGCCGGGCTCATGAGAGTCCAGTTGTCCTGGGCGAGGACGTCGAGCTGCGCCGCCGCGGCTGGGTGCAACACGGGGGGCAGTCCGCGCGGGCCGGCAGGCTCACGGCTACAGGCTGCCAGAAGGGCGACGGCTGCCAAGCGTACCTGCGTCGATGTCCTCACGGGAACGTACCTTTCGCGGGTTGCTAGGTCGAATCCTGCCGTCCTACCGAAGGCGGTTCGCCATCACGATCCCCTCGCTCACGTCGGCGCCAAGCCTTGCATCGCGTAACACCGTCCCAGGTCCGGTGATCACATTCGGATCGAGGATGCCGTCACCGTTGCAGTCAAGTGCCCCGTTGTCGATTACCACATTCTGGTTGCCGACCACGGTATTCGCGCCGCTTAATACGTCGAAGGTCAGCCCCCGGTCACGGGCGTTCCCCTGGAGGCTGTTGCCGACGAAGAGATTGCCGCACGCCCCCCGGGCGAAGATGGCCGCCATGCCCGCCCCCGTCACCCGGTTGTTGCGGAACACGTTGTCCCGCATCTGGGTTGTCTGGCCAGGGAACTGGGAATTGATAGTGAACCGGATGCCGAAAAGTGGGGTGCCTTCGATCCGATTGCCTTCGAAGACGCTGCGTGAGAGGTTTGCCGGCGAGATCGACATGTTGAACGGCCCGAGCACAATGTTGTCGGCGATCACAACGTTGGTGCCATCCCTAGGGCGGATGCCGCGATTCCCCGTGATGGACGGGTCGGTGCACGGGCCGGTGGTGACCACCGTGTTGCGCTCTACCCGGGTCCCGTCTATCCGGCGCGGGAAGGGCCCCTGGAGCCAGATACCCGCGCCACAGACCGCCACCTCGAAGTAGTTGTCGGCCACGATCCCTGTGGCGCCATCGAAGAACGCGCCGGCCGAGGAGGTGACCCGGTTGTTCGTGAACTTGACGTCCCGGGCGGAGGAGCCAGGCAGGTCCGGGTCGTTATATGCCGCGTAGGCAAAATCAGTCGCCTGGCTCCCGTCCAGGACCAGGTGATCCACGGTGACTCGCTCGGCCAGGACCTTGATCACATCGAAGACCCCGGCGCCGGTGTGGGCCGCGAGCCCGGCCCCGGGGCGGGCGCAGGTGAGGGTGACGTCGGGCACGTTGATGATCACGTCGGCACTGACCGTGATCATGCCGTCCACGCCGATTACATCCCCGGGACTCGCGGCGCTAAGCGCCGCGACCAGACCGGCCTCATCGCTGGCGACCACATTGGCGCCAGTGGGACAGGTCGCGACCATCTGCACCGCGAAGGCCGGGCGCTCTCGAGCCGCCGGCCCCGCCACCGACTCACCACATGCGCCGATCGCTACCGTGACGCCCGCGAGCAGCACGCAGCTCTGGGTTCTCATTGCTACCTCCTGTCCCGCGTCGGGCGGGGCCTCCCGGTGCACATGGACTGACCGACTGCTCTCTCACCCGGGCCAGTGTTCGCACGTCCAACGTTGAGTTTCGTGCTGCTCTTGCGGATACCACACCCGGCAGCACCTTATATCCCTACGGACGGATCGTTCCCTAGCCGTTCCCTGGGCGTGACTGGGATCGCGGCGTGGGCCGACTGCCAGGATCATGTGGTATGTTCGACTTCAGGACCTTAGGCGTACTGGACCTCCGAACACCGGACGGGCGAGAAGTTTCGTCCCTGCTCGCCCAGCCCAAGCGTGTGGCGTTGCTCACGTACCTCGCCACCGCCGTGCCACCAGGATTCCATCGGCGAGACGAGCTGGTAGTGCTGTTTTGGCCCGAGCGCGACCAGGAGCACGCCCGCACCGCCCTCCGCAAGGCCCTCCACTTCCTGCGGCACGCACTTGGTAACGGGGTGATCCTCACCCGCGGGGCCGAGGATGTCGGGCTCGATCCGGCTCTGCTCCAGTGTGATACCGCGATGTTCGAGAGGCTGCTTGAAGAAGGGCAGGCCCGTGAAGCGCTCGACCGCTATCGCGGCCACTTCCTCAGCGGCTTCCACTTGTCGCGCTGTCCCGAGTTCGAGCGCTGGATGGAGAAAAGGCGTGCGCTGTTGCGCGAGCGGGCTGCCAGGGCAGCGTGGTCCCTTGCGGAAGCGGCGGAAGCCGAAGGGTCGACGGTTGATGCGGCACATTGGGCTCGGTGCACCGCGGAGTTCTCTCCCGACGACGAAGGCCTGCTGCGACGAGTCGTCGCGCTGCTGGACCGGGTGGGCGACCGGGCCGGCGCGATCCACACCTACGGAGTATTCGCCCAACACTTGCTGGCGGAGGACGGAGTCGACCCCGCGCCCGAGACGGTGTCGCTCGTTGAGACGGTTCGGGCACGGGTGGCGCCCTCCGGGAGGGCCGAGGTTGGAGTGGTCGCCACGAGGACGCCACGTGCTGAGCTGCCCCCTGGTGTAGGCGTGGCGGCGAGCGACCGGGACAGCGGCTCCCTGGCAGGACCCCTCCAGGAGCGTGGTCGCTCGGCTTGGCGACCACACCGCCATGCACGGACGTTCGCCGGATTGGGCGTCGCGATCCTGGCCGTTGGAACGCTCGCGATCAGACAGGGCTATCTGCCGTTTTCCCGAATTGGCCGCAGCGAGAGTGCGCTCCTTTCGAACCGCGTCGTGGTGATCCCGTTCGCGAACGAGACCGGCGACCCTTCCCTCGCGCCGATCGGGCAAATGACGGCGGACTGGGTCACTGAAGGACTGGCGCAGTCTGGCCTCGTGCAAATCATCACGCTTCCTACCGTACTGAAGGCGCTGGACACGACCGACAGCGCTTCAACCCACGAGAACGCCGGCGCCCGCACGCTGGCCGGGGCGGTAGGAGCGAACACCGTGATCTGGGGTTCCTACTACCGCAGTGGCGACGAGCTCGCCATACAAGCACAGGTGACGAATACGAGGGATCGTACGTTGCTTGGAGCCGTGGGGCCTGTGCGCGCCTCCCCTCGAGCGATGAGCGAGGGGCTGGCGACGCTGCGGCAGCGGGTCATGGGACTGCTGGCAGTCCGGCTCGACCAGCGTCTCGCGCCCTGGGCGTCGGACATCCGCCAGCCACCACAGTACGAGGCATACCTCGAATACGTGCAGGGCCTCGAAGCGACCGACTGGGAGGAAAAGGGCCGTCATTTCGTCCGCGCCACCGACCTCGATCCGTCCTTCACCCGCGCGTGGTTCGAAGCGATCGGCAACAGCCCCGACGCCGACACCACGAGAGACTGGAATGCCTGGGTTGACTCGGCCTACACGACATTGCGACGCTTGCGCAAGACCATGTCGCTGGCCGACCGCTACACCCTCGACGGCATGGAGGCGGCGAGACGACAAGACTGGCGAGCTCAATACCGCGCGGCTCGCAAAGCAGCCCTCTATGCGCCCGACAAGCGGCCCTTTCTCGCCATTTCAGCGTTCAACCTCGGCCGTTATCAAGAGATGGTAGACGTGTGGCTCTCCGATTCAACGCCGGCCATTCTGCAGCCCCCCGACCCCCTGGCGACCAAGCAGGTGACGGCAGCACTCCACTTCTTGGGCGCCCACGAGCGTGAGTTGGCACTGGCGAGACAGGGTAAGCGCGCGCACCCGGGCCACATCAACTTCTACGAGATGGAAACGACGGCGCTGGCAGCGTTGGGGCGGATCTCGGAGCTGGAAGCCGCCGTTGAAGAGGTACGTGACCTCGGCCCGATCGACGGGTGGTACGACCAGCCAACCTTCCTCTTCATCGTGGGGAACGAGCTGCTCTGGCACGGTCACGACTCAGCCGCCCGGCGAATGCTGGAGCGGGCCGAGGGACTCCGGCGGGTGGCAGTAGAGACTCAGGGACCGAGAACGGGGACCTTGCCTCGCCTTTTTGCGCCCAATGCCGATAATGCGCACGATCTTGCCCAAGTGCTGCTGTTCCTGGGCCGCTGGCACGAAGCGCAGCTCATGTTACGGCAGCTTTACGCACAGGACTCCGATCCCCATGATCTTGCCGACATCGGTATCGCGGCCGCTCGCAGTGGGGAGCGGGAAGAGGCGCTGCGCATCATGCGTGACCTCGGGCGCCTGCCATGGCCCGAATCATGGCAGCGGACCTGGCACCAGGCCTATGTCGCAGGTGCACTCGAGGACTGCGAGCTCATGGTGACGCTACTCAGGAAGTCCTTCAGCGAAGGCGCCTTCTACCAGATCCTTCACCGACGGCTCGGTTTCTACTTTTGCCGAAACTACCCAGGATTCGTGGAGCTCGCGAAGCCGCACGGGTAGCAGTAGGAGATCGGCAAGCCAGCGGTGAACGGGCGCCGACGGCGCGTTCTGATGCCTCTACCAGACCGTGGCCAGGTTCTGCATCGCCCTCCACGCCCTGAACACCTCACGATAGTCATGATGCGTGAACGCGACCGTCCGACCCCCGGTGCGCAGCGCCCCGGGGGTGACCTCCGCCATGTCCGCCTCGACCGTCTTCGAGAAATCGACCTCGAGCGTGATCGGAGCCTCTACGGTGAAGCGGCGCGCCTTGCGCCGCTTGAGCGCCTTGGCGGTCGCCTCGCGGATGCGGCGGCACGCCACCGCCGGCGCCAGGCTCTTGGCGGCGTGCCGTCCCACCGCTTCTTTAACGATGACCGTCGTGACGCCTTCCCCCAGCAGATCGTGCGCCTCAGCGGCGAGCGCGGCGTCACCGCTCACGAGGACAACCGGGACATCGAAGTTCCCGGCGAGCGTCGCGTTCAGTCCCAGCTCGCCCACCGAGCGTCCGTTCAATCGGGCGTCGAGGATGCGGTCGGCGTAAGTGTGATCGAGGACGGCGTTGCGCGTGCCGGCGCGCGCGTGATAGCCGATGAACAGCGCCGCGTCGAACCCGGCGTCGATCCCTTCCATCATGGAGCGCGGCTTGGGTCCCCCCGACATGAGCTCGGCCGCCTCGTTCAGCTCCTCGGCCAGCAGGTTGCGCATCTCCCAGTGGCTGTCGTTGACCAGTACCCGGGTGGCTTCGGCGTCCAAGGCGCCCTGGATGGCGGCGTTCGCTTCGGCGGTCATGAGCTTGCGGAAGCGGGCATACTCGCCGGCGCAGCGGGGATCGACGGGGTTCGTCTGGTCCTCGTGGACGACCCCGGCGATGCCTTCCATGTCCACAGAGATATAGACTCGCACGGTGCTCCCTTGAGACGCTCAGACGCCGAGGTAGACGCCCAGCTGCCGAGCCGCCGAGTGGTTGTGAGGAGTGAGGGGTCAGAAGATTCCTGACCCCTGGTTCCTAATAACCACATGGCGGCTTGGCGGCTAGGCGTCTCCCTAGTCACTCGACGTCTCCTGCCCCAATTTATCAGGATGAGAGCAGGCTACTCTGCAAGAAGCCTCGTTGAGAAACTCGGCATCAAGCCTCACACCCGCATCGCCGTCATGGGGGCGCCGCGCGGCTACCGCACCACGCTGGGCACGCTGCCGCCTGGCGTCACGATCGCGACCACGCTGCGTGGCACAATGCCGTTCATTCACTTTTTCACCAAGCAGCGCGCGGCCCTCGAATCCCGGTTCCCCATGCTCGAGCGCGCCCTGTCGACCGACGGCGCGCTGTGGATCTCATGGCCCAAGAAGGCCTCCGGCGTGGCTACCGACCTGACCGAGAACGACGTGCGAGCGGTGGCCTTGGCTCACGGTCTCGTGGACGTAAAGGTGTGCGCGGTGGACGAGGTGTGGTCGGGCTTGAAGCTGGTTCGGAGATTGAAGGACCGTTGAGCGAGTCAACCGTATACCGCATACAGTATACCGTTTACTTTGTCTCACAAAGTACTTGACAATAATGAGCTCAGACCCCAAATTGCCCCCCAGCATGGCCGCCCCGCAGCCATTGGCCGAAAAGGCGCTCGACAACCTGCGCTACATCCGCGCGACGATGGAGCGCGCGGGATCGTTTACCGCGGTGCCCGGCTGGGGCCAGGTGGCGGTCGGGATCACGGCCCTGGCGGCGGCGCTTGCGGCGGCACGACAACAGTCGACGTTGAACTGGCTCGTGGTCTGGCTGGCCGAAGCGATTCTGGCTTTGGCGATCGGTGGCTGGACCATGGTGCACAAGGCGCGGGCGGTGAACGATACCCTGCTCTCGGGGCCGGGGCGCCGCTTCGGGTTGAGCTTCCTGCCGCCGCTCGTCGTGGGCGGGCTGCTGACGGTGGCCTTGTACTTCGGTGGAGCGCGCCCCCTGCTCCCGGCGGTGTGGCTGCTGCTCTACGGAACCGGTGTGGTGACGGGTGGGGCGTTTTCGGTGCGAGTCGTCCCGGTGATGGGGTTGGGCTTTTTGGCGCTCGGTGCCGTGGCCCTGTTCACTCCCACGCTCGGCAACTGGCTGCTCGCCGCCGGCTTCGGCGGCCTGCATATTGTTTTCGGATTCTGGATCGCACGGAGGTATGGTGGCTAGATCGAACGCGGCGCGGCGCGCGCCGACAGTGGACACAGGCAGCGGGGCCGCGCGCGGCGCGGCCCGGGCGGCCGCCGATCTCGATCGGCTGATTCACGAGCGCGTGCGGCTCGGCATCGTCTCCGCGCTCGCGGGGCTCGAGCGCGCCAGCTTCAACGAACTGAAGGCGCTGCTCAAGGTGTCCGACGGCAACCTGAGCGTGCACGCGCGCAAGCTCGAGGACGCCGATTACATCGCCTGCGTGAAGTCGTTCGATGGTCGTATGCCGAAGACCGAGTACCGGCTGACAGCCACGGGACGCCGGGCGCTGGAGCGGTATCTCGATCACATGGAAGCGCTGATTCACGCCACGCGGTGAGCCTTTTTATTTGGAGTCGTACTTTATGAAACAAAGTACTCTGCACACGGCAATCATCATGGACGGCAACGGCCGCTGGGCCAGCCGGCGCGGTCTGTCGCGATCCTCCGGCCACCGCGTCGGCGCCGAGGCGGTGCGACGCGTGGTCGAAGCGGCGCCGGACCTGGGCATCGGCGCGCTCACGCTGTTCGCCTTCTCGTCCGACAACTGGAAGCGTCCCGCCGCCGAGGTGAGCACGCTGATGCGGCTCTTCGCCCGGCACCTGCGCACCGAGACGCCGCGTTGCCTCGAGAACGGCGTCGCCCTGCGCGTGGTGGGCAGACGCGACCGGCTCCCGGGGCCGCTGGTCGAGGCCATCGAGAAGACCGAAGCGGCGACGGCCGCCGGCACGAAGCTCGTGTTGCGGCTCGCCGTCGATTATTCCGCCCGCGCCGCCATCGAAACAGGCCGCCTGCTGCCCGACGTCGATCTTCTGATCCGCACCGGCGGCGAGCAGCGCCTGTCCGATTTCCTGCTGTGGGAATCCGCCTACGCCGAGCTGTACTTCACCCCCCTGATGTGGCCCGACTTCGGTGCCGCCGAGCTCGCCGCTGCTGTCGAGTGGTTCCACGCCCGCGATCGCCGCTATGGCGGCTTGAAGGAGACCGCATGATCACCGACAGCTTGGGTCCCGTGTCGTTCGGCCTGTTCATGCTCGCCGTGCTCGGCACGCTCGCGCTGGGCGCCGGGTACGTGCTCACCCTGCTGCTCAAGAAAGCCGTCTGGGCCCGATGGATCCTGCGGCTCGAGCTCGCGGGACTGGGGCTGTACGTGGTCCTCTTCCTGCTCGCTTCCTTCACGAGTCGCACGCGTGAGCTGGCGATCGGCGAGGAAAAGCACATCTGCGAGGTGGACTGTCACCTGGCGTACGCGGTGGCCGGTGTGCAGACAGCCAGGCAATGGAACGGCAGGACCGCGCAGGGAACGTTCTACGTCGTGACCGTGCGGATCCGGTTCGATTCCAACACTATCGCGAGCTGGCGCCCGCGCGACGTCCCCGTGTACCCGAACGGCCGCGCGGTGGCATTGCTCGACGATCAGGGGCGCCGCTACCCCGCCCCCGTCGACGCGCTGACCCGAAAGCTCATCCCGGGCGAATCCTACAGCACCGACTTCGTGTTTGATCTTCCACCCGACGCCACGAATCCGCGGCTCATGCTCGCGAGCGGTGACTGGCCCACCCGCCTCATGATCGCCCACGAAAACGCCTTCCTGCACGGGAAGGTGTTGTTCCGCCTGTCCGCATGAACGCCGTCACGACGCCGCATGCGCGGCTCGCCCTGACGCTGCTCGGCCTGGCCGCCGCCCTCGGCGTGCTGGGAGACCAGCTGCTGCGCGTCACGCCGTGGGGGCTGAACCTGACGGTCGTCGCCCTGTCGGTCGTTGCCGGCGTCGCCTGGGTGATTCGCCACTACCGGTTGCCTGCCTCGAAGGACGCGCCATGGCTCGCCACGACGGCGGTCTTGTGCGCCGTAGCGTTCGTGCGCCGCGATTCGGCGACGTTGCAGATGCTCGATCTGTTCGCCCTGGTCGGCGCGCTCGCCTTGTTGATGCTGGCTGCGCAAGGTGCTTCGGTACGGCTGCGCGGTGTCTCGACCTACGTCCTGGCCACGGCGATCGCGGCGGCGCACACCTGGTTCGGCGCGCCGCGACTCGTGTTCGGAGACATTCGCTGGGGCGAGCTGCCGATCCAAGGACGGTGGCGCGAGCTGGGTGCCGTAGGCATCGGCCTCCTGATCGCGATCCCGCTGGTGCTCGTGTTCGGCGGGCTGTTCGTATCGGCGGACGCGACGTTCGAGTCGCTGGTAACGAGCGTCCACTTCGACGTGGCGACGCTCATGAGCCACGTGGCGCTCACGGGGGTCTGCGCCGCCTTCGCGGCCGGCGCGCTGCGCGGTGTCTGTTTCGGCGACGCGTCGGTCGCTGCCCTGGGCGAGCGGGCCGGCTCTCCAGCCCTGCGGTTCACCACCGCGGCGACGGTGCTCGGGGCGCTCGATCTCCTGTTCCTGGTATTCGTCGCGGTGCAGGCACGCTGGTTGTTCGGCGGGGCCGCGTTGGTGCAGGAGACCACCGGTCTCACCGTCGCCGAATATGCGCGCCGCGGCTTCTTCGAGCTGGTGGCGGCGGC
>JBGQFX010000053.1:0-19788 GCA_041497135.1 Gemmatimonadota bacterium
GCCGCCGAGCTCCAGGGTCAACTTCTTGCCCGTGCCGGCGGTCTTGCGCCGGATGATGCGTCCCACCTCGGTCGATCCGGTGAACGCGATCTTGTCCACCTGGGGATGCTCGACCAGCGCGGCCCCCGGTCGGCCGTCGCCCGTGATCACATTGAGCACGCCCGGCGGCAAGCCGGCGTCATTCGCCAGCTCGGCGAAACACAACGCGGTGAGCGGCGTGAATTCGGCCGGCTTCAGGACAACCGTGTTCCCCGCGGCGAGTGCGGGCGCGATCTTCCACGCCAGCATCAGGAGCGGAAAATTCCACGGGATGATCTGCCCGACGACACCCACCGGGCCATAGCCCGGGAATTCGCTGTCGGCGAGCTGGGCCCAGCCGGCGTGATGGTAGAAGTGCCGGACCACGAGCGGGATGTCGACGTCCCGGGTCTCGCGGATCGATTTGCCGTTGTCGAGGCTTTCGAGCACCGCGAGCAGCCGCGAATGTTTCTGGACGGTGCGGGCCAGCGCGTACAGATGACGCGCCCGCGCGTGCCCCGAGAGCGCCGACCAGGCGGGGAATGCTTCGCGCGCCGCGCGGACCGCGGCATCGACGTCTTCGGCCCCACCTTGGGCGACCCGGGCCAACACCGCGCGTGTCGCCGGGTTGATGGTTTCGAAGCTCTCGCCGGCCTTGGGGCGCACCCACTGGCCCCCGATGAAGAGACCGAAATCGCCGCCGTGCTTCTGGAGCCACTCGAGCGCCGGCCCGCTCGCCTCGGGCGCGGGTCCCCATTCCATCGTCTCGAAAATGCGGGCGACGGTCGTCGTCACATCACACCATCGGGTGGCGGTGCGCGGCGCTGTAATACCCGCTCACGAAGTGCTCGAGCTGGCGCTCGATATCGGTGAGCAGGGTGCTCGCGCCCAGGCGGAATCGATCGGCATGCAGCCAGGAATCGCCAAGCTCTTCCTTCATGAGGATCAGCCAGTCGAGCGCCGCCTTGGCGGAGCGGATCCCGCCCGCCGGCTTGAATCCGACCGCGGCCCCGGTGCGCTCCAGGTATTCGCGGATCATGCGCGTCATGACTAGGCCGACCGGCAGCGTCGCGTTCACCGGTTCCTTGCCCGTCGAGGTCTTGATGAAATCCGCCCCGGCCATCATGGCCACGAGGCTGGCGCGGGCGACATTGGTCAGCGTGGCGAGCTCGCCCGTGCCCAGAATCACCTTGATCCGCGCCGGGCCGCACGCCTCCCGGAACGCCCGCACCTCGTCGTAGAGCGCCGCCCAATCCCCTGTGAGGACGTGGCCGCGCGTGATCACGACGTCGATCTCGTCCGCTCCCGCCTCGACCGAAGCCCGGACTTCCTCCAGCCGTTGCGGAAACGGGTTGAGTCCCGCCGGAAACCCGGCCGACACGGCCGCCACCGGGATGCCCGACCCCGCGAGCGCCTGCACCGCCGTCGCCACGAGGGCGTGGTAGACGCACACGGCGCCCACGGTGATGCCGAGCTGCTCGACTCCCAGCGCTTCGACCAGATCGCGCCGCAGCGGGGCGCGCGCCTTGGCACACAATCGGAGCACGTTTCCCGGCGTGTCGTCGCCCTGGAGCGTCGTGAGATCGATGCAGGTGATGGCGCGCAGCAGCCAGGCGGCCTGCCATTCCTTCTTCACGGTGCGTCGCCGCGGCAGCGTCGCCGCGCGCCGCTCAACGGCGCTGCGGTTCACCCGGATGGCGCGGATCAGATCGAGGTCGAGCGGCGTGCCCGGATTCCGCTCCACCGCGGCAGGCGGACGGTCGTCCGGTCGATCGCCGGGGACGGCCGTTACGGGGGCGCGGGGGCGCCGGAATCGCGGTTCGCCGCGCGTCACGGTCATGATTCGGGAGAATGCGACGGGCGATAGGAAAAGTCAAATGGGACAGCGGCTTGCGACCCCTCGAGGCGGTTTCTAGCTTGGGGCGTGACCGCTTCGGCCCGTTGTTTCATCGTCGCCGACGCGCACCTCGGGCAGGTGCCGCCGGCGGTCGAGGTCGCGTTCCATGCCTTCCTCGATCAGGTTCCGCAACCCGGCGACCAGCTGCTGATCAACGGCGATCTGTTCGACTTCTGGTTCGAATACGCCACGACCATCCCGCGCCGCCATGTGGTCACCGCGATGAAGCTGGGGGGCGTAGTTCGCCGCGGCATCCCCGTCACCTTCCTCGGCGGGAATCACGATCGCTGGGGGGGAGATTTCCTGCGGCACGACCTGGGGATTCACTACTACACGGGCGAAGCCGAGCTCGAGCTGGCCGGGCGGCGCACCCTCGTCGTGCACGGTGACGGGCTCACCGAGCAGCATTGGGGTGGCGCGCTGACGCACTGGCTGTTGCGCCAACCGGTGACGGTGGCGGTGTTCCGCACCTTCCACCCGACGGTGGGCGACTGGATCGCCCATAAGCTGTCCGGCACCCTGGCCGACAGCACCAAGGACAAGGACGTGCTGGATCGTGCAGAGGCGGCGCAGGCAGCCTATGCGAAAGACTTGCTGGCGCGCCGGCCGGATCTGTCGCTCGTGGTCATGGCCCACACGCATCGCGCCCGCATCGACCGACTGCCCGATGGCCGGGCCTATGTGAACCCGGGGGCGTTCCTGGATGGCGGCCGTTATGCGGTCGTCACTCCGGACGCGGTGGAGCTGAAGTCCTTCTCAGCCTAGCGGAACCACCTCGACCTGCCGCAGCCGCTCCCCGAGAAACCGCGCCCCCACGCTGCGGAAGTGCGACTCATCGTCGGAAACGACGAAGCTATGGGTCGCCGGCTGCGACGCGTCGGCCAGCAGGGCGCGCGCGGTCAGCTCGCTCTGCACCGCCGCCGCCGTCTCCTCCGCGCTATCGATCAGTCGCACCGATGCGCCCAGTACCCGTCCCAGGAGCGGCTTGAGCAGCGGGTAGTGGGTGCAGCCCAGCACCAGCACGTCGACGCCCGCCGCCTCCAGCGGCCGCAGGTATTCGCGCGCCACCAGTTCGGTCGCGGGATGGTCGAACCACCCTTCTTCCACCAGGGGAACGAACAACGGGCAGGCGCGCGAGATGACGCAGGCGTCCGGCCGGAGCGCCTTGATCGCCCGCTCGTAGGCGCCGCTCGCGATCGTGCCCGCCGTCCCGATCACGCCGATCGCCCCGCCGTGGGTAGCGGCGACGGCCGCACGTGCGCCCGGCTCGATCACGCCCAGCACGGGGACCGGCGACCGCTCGCGCAGCGTGTCGAGCGCGTGCGCCGTGCTCGTATTGCAGGCGACGATCACCGCCTTGACGCCGCGCTGCAGCAGATAGGCAAGGATTTCGGCGCTGTAGCGACGCACCGTCTCGGGCGACTTGGGGCCATACGGCACGCGCGCCGTGTCGCCGAAATAGATGACCGACTCGTGGGGGAGTCGCTCGAACAGCGCGTGGGCGACGGTGAGCCCGCCGATTCCCGAGTCGAAGACGCCGAGCGGAGCCGCGTTCACGGATGTGGCAGCGGGAAGCTCACTCCGACTCCGCCGGGGAACGCGCGCACTTTGAGATCGGGCGGGAAATCCCGCAGGTGCGCGGCGACGTAGGCCTCCGCTCCGGAAAAGAGATGGTTGAATCCCCACAGCACCATCCAGTCCTGGACTTCCTGGCGCTTGGCCTGCTGGTTCGGCAACCCGGCCGCCTCGAAGTAGTGCGCCTCCTGGCGGGCCTTCAGGGCCATGTACATCGTGGTGCCTTCCCACACCACGAACACCGCCCCGGTGACGTGGCGGCCGGTCGCCGCCTGGCCCCAGCCCGGGAGCACCATGGAGCGCCACAACGCGCCGACCGGGCCGACGTGACGCGCGGTATCCGGTGGTGTCACCGTCTGGGCGGACAGGCGGATGGGCGGATGGACGGATAGACACAGCGACACAAGGAGTGCCATCCGCCCATCCGTCCGTCCGCCCATCCGCCGCCTCACTGCGCCACCAGTACGTTCAGGCATCCGGGCTCCATCGTCACCGTGCATTCATGGACCCCGGGCTCGCGCAGCTCCCCGTCCAGGTGCAGCACCAAAGGCGCTTCGGGTGCGCGAATCCGGAGCCGGGTGGTCCTGACCAGGGCCACCTCCGGCATACGTCCGTGGGTGCCGCGCATCACGCGCGGCAGGGCAGCCAGAAAGCGCAACAGGCCGACGCGGCGGATCAGGCACACGTCGATCCAACCATCCGCCGGATCGGCGTCGGGCGCAAAGCGATACGATCCTCCGGCCGTGGTCCCGTTGCATACCTCGACCATCATCATGCGCCCCCGCTCATGGAATCCGTCTGCGTCCACTTCGAACAGCGGCGGCCGGAAGCTTGCAAAGGTCCGCACCACCGGCACCAGGTAAGAGAGAAAGCCCTTCAGTCCCGGCATCGCATTTCTGGTGCGCACGACCGCAGGCCCAAAGCCAAATCCCAGAGAGTTGACGAAGTATTCGTCCAGCACCCGTCCGGCATCGAAGCGCCGCTCCCGGGCCGTGGCCATCCGCGCCACGGCGCGGGCGATATCGTGGCCGTGGACGCCGACGAGCTTGGCAAAGTCATTGCCGGAACCGATCGGCACGACCCCCAGGGCGGCGCTCGAACGGGCCGTGAGCAGCCCGTTGGCCACCTCGTGCACCGCCCCGTCGCCCCCCACGGCGATGACGCAGCGCGCGCCGGCCTGCGCGGCGAGGGCGGCCAGTTCGCTGCCGTGCCCCGGGCGCTCAGTTTCCGCCATGTCCACGGTCCACCCTTGCGCGCGAAACGCCCGCGCCACGGGATCCTTGGCCCGGCGTGCCGCTCCGCGCCCGGCCGCGGGATTCAGGATGACGTGAGCGTGTGGCACATCACTGCAGATAGCGCTCGTCCCAGCCGACTTCGAACTCCCACTTGCAGGAGGGACACGGCATGCGCTTGGCCCCCGCCGAGAGCGGCGCCCGCTCGGTGCAGCTCGGGCACACGGCGTATTCGCTCGTGAAACCGGCCGGAGGTTTCATGATCCAGCTGGCGCGCTGCTGCACCACGGTCCACTTGGCGGGTGGTCGCTTCACGAACTCGAGCAGGGCTTTGGCCACCGGTACCGGCCGCTTGTTGATCTCGAGCGTGGCGTGGAGTTCCTCCACCTTCAAGACCCTATACCATGCACCGCGCCGGATGTGCAGGTTCACGTTCTCGCACAGCCGGGCGTAGAGCGGTTCACTCATGTGAGGTAGGTCTCATCCCAGGCGACCTCGAACTCGTACCTGCAGTAGGCACAGCGTAAGCGGCGGATCCGCTTGTGGAGCGCTGCCCGCTCGCCGCAGCTCGGGCATACCCCATAGCGTTCGGCCAGTGCGGGCGGCGCCTTCCGGGCGTTCCCGGGGGCCTGTGTGACGACGGTCCAGCGCGGGGGTGGGCGCTTCACGATCTCGAGCAGCGGCGCGGCGACGAGCACTTTCCGGCCGTTGACCTCCAGGATCGCCTTCAAGCCTTCGACCTTGAGCACGCGGTACCAGGCTCCCCGGCGCAGCCGGAGATTCACGTCTTCGCGCAAGCGGGCGTAGAGGCGTTCGGTCATGGACACCAGCGCCGAATAAAGGCAATTGCCGAGACGGCGTCAATTCAGCAGACCTGGCGGGAGCGGGTAGGAATCGAACCTACCGAGGCCCTTGCGAGCCCCAGCTGGTTTTGAAGACCAGTCGGACCACCAGACCCGATCCGCCCCCACGGGGCTCCGCGCGGACCGCGAACGCTACCTCTGTCCCAGTGTCCCGTGCTACTGGCCTCGTTGTGCTGCGCGCGAGCATCGATCCGCTGTGGCGCAGGTGCAACGGTTAGAGTGCTGACCGAGGGACATGACCTGTCTCACGGCCGACGCGTTTCGCGAAATCGGTCACAAGATGGCCCAATTGTTGCGGTTAGGGCCCGCCGAGACCATCCGTAGCACAACCCAGGGAGTAATTGCATGCGCCGTGACGTCGTCCGCTTGGTGCGCCAATCCGTCGTCCTGACGTTCGCCCTCGTCCTGGCGTCCTGTACCGACGACTACGGCCCCATGCAACCTACGCTGCGGCCGTCGTATGTCACACCGACGGGCATGGTCACCGCGAACCCGCCCATCATCTTCACCGGAGCCGGCGACATCTCGAGCTGCAGCAACACCGGCGACGAAGCCACCGCCAAGCTGCTCGACGCGATTCCGGAGGGCTACGTCTACAATATCGGCGACGACGCCTACCAAAACGGTACGACCTCCGAATTCGCCTGCTACAACTCGACCTGGGGCCGCCACAAAGCGCGCACCTACCCGACCACGGGCAATCACGAGTACAACACGTCGGGCGCCACTGGCTATTACCAGTACTTTGGTGCCGCCGCCCATCCATCGAGCTTGGCGGACTCGGCAGGGTTCTACAGCTTCGATCTGGGCGCCTGGCACATCATCTCGCTCAACAGCAGCGTCGCGCGCTCCGCGGGGTCGAGGCAGGACAAGTTCCTCGTGGCCGACCTGGCCGCCCACCCCAACCAGTGCACACTCGCTTATTGGCACCACCCGCTCTACTCCTCCGGCTCCAGCGGGTCGGGCCAGAGCATTGCCTCGATGCGACCGTTCTGGGACCGCCTGTATGCCGCCCACGCGGATCTCGTCCTCAACGGTCACCGCCATTTCTACGACCGTATGGCCCTGATGAAGCCGGACGGCAGTGCGGACCCAACCAACGGCATACGCACGATCATCGCCGGGATGGGCGGCATCGGTGGCGGGAACGTGTCGGGCGCTTTTCCGACCAGCCAGGTCCGCAACGGCGATACGTTCGGCGTGCTAAAGCTCTACCTCTACGATGACAGCTACGCCTGGAAGTTCGTTCCGGTGGCGGGCAAGACGTTCACCGACTCCGGCTCCACCGCGTGCCACGCCGCTGGTGGCGGCGGTGGCGGTCCGGTTGTCTCCGCGACGAACTCGACGGTGTCGGCATCGCCCACGTCTTTCACCGCCGGGAGCGGCTCGTCCACGATCACGGTGACCGCGCGGGACGGTAGCAACGCGACCATGGCCAGCGCCTCCGTGTCGGTCTCGTCCTCCGGCAGCGGCAACACCTTCACACCCTCCTCGGGGACGACCGACAACAACGGCGTCTTCACGAGCACGCTGACTTCGACCGTGGCCGAGGGCAAGACGATTTCGGCCAACATCAACAGCACGGCCATCACGCAGACCGCGTCCGTCACCGTCAACTCGGGCGGCGGCGGGGGTGGCGGCGGGACCATCTCGCAGGCCCTGCTCGCTGCGGGCGGCGACGGGCTCAATCAGAAAGTCTACACAACTGCCTCCATTTCGCCCGCGGCGAACGCGCTCGTCACGGTGGCCGTGCTGGGCCGCAGCGGCAGTGCACCGATCACCCCGACGATCGCCGGCGGCGGCATGTCCACCTGGGCCCAGGTGGCGAGCGTGGATTTCAACACGATCGCGACGCCGGCCTCGCGGGTGGTCGTATTCCGGGCGATGAGCGCCTCGCCCGGCAGCGGCCCGATCACCATCACGTACTCGAGCAGCCAGTCCAACGCCCAGTGGCTCGTGTCGCAATGGACCGGCGTCGACCAGACCGGGAGCAACGGCTCGGGCGCAATCGGGCAGACCGGCCCGGCACAGGGCAACTCCGTCACGACGCTGAACGTGCCGCTCGCCGCCTTTGCGAACGCCAACAACGTCGGGTTCGGCCTGGCGGGCGCCGCCGGGACGGTCACTCCGGGGAGCGGCTTCACCGAGACCGGTGAGGGCACCTCTGGGGAATCGATGGTGATCGAAGGAGAATGGGGCACCAACAAGAACGCTATTGCCGCGAGCTGGGCAAGCTCCAATGCCGGGATGCTGGGACTCGAAATCAAGGCCGGCACGCCCAGCGGACCAGTTGTATCCCCCTCGTTCTCGAGTGTTGCCGTGTCCCCTGCCTCGATCACGGCGGGCGGCAGCGGGTCCCTTATCACCGTGACGGCGAAGGACGCGTCCAATAACCCGATTACGGGCGCCACGGTCGTACTGTCGGTCACAGGATCAAACAATGCGTTGACCCCGCTGGGCCTGACGGATGGGTCGGGTCAAGCAACCAGCACGCTGACCTCGACCAAGGCCGAGAACAAGACCGTCTCGGTGACCATCAACGGCGTTGCCATCAATCAACAGCAGACGGTGTCGGTCACACCGGGTACGGCGGCGGTGCTGGCGTTCAGCCTGCAACCAACCAACGCCCAAGCGAACGCGCCGATCGCGCCGGCGGTCGTCGTACAGGTGCGGGATGCGTACAGCAACCTGGTGAATTCGAGTGCGACCGTGGGTATGGCGATCGGCACCAACCCGGGAAGCGGTACGCTCGGGGGGACCACAAGCCAGGTCGCCGTGGGCGGCGTGGCCACGTTCTCCGACCTCTCGATCAACAACACCGGCAACGGCTACACCCTCACCGCGAGCTCATCTCCGCTGACCGACGCGACGTCGAGCACGTTCAACATCACGCCGCCCCAGCCCTCCGCTACCAACTCTACGGTGAGCGCGGTGACGCCATCCTTCACGGCCGGCGGCAGCTCGGCGATCAACATCGTGGTCAAGGATGGACTCGGCAACGCCATGAGCGGGGTTACCGTCACCTTGTCTTCCTCAGTCGGCGGTGACGTCATCACCCAGCCCGCAACCACGGACGGGTCAGGCGCCACTTCCGGAACCGTCGCTGCGACCGTTGCCGGATCGCACACCATTACGGCCGCGGTCGGTGCGACCACTTTCAACCAGAAACCCGTCCTCACCGTCTCGGCAGGTTCGCCGGACGCCGGGCAATCAAGCTTCACGGCGAGTCCGCTTACCATCACGCAGACGACCGGAACGTCGAACCTGACTGTGACGGTTCGCGACCAATACGGCAATCCCGTCAGCGGGGCGAACGTCAGCTTCAGCGCCAATCCGTCGGCCGGAGTCGCCTTCGGTGGAGGCGGATCGACCAACTCGAGCGGCGTGGCGACCGGTACGATGACCTCGAGCGTAGCCGAGGAGAAAACGCTGACCGCGTTGGCGGGCGGGCTGTCGATCATCCAGACGCAGGACGTGACCGTGACCCCGCCGTCCTCCGGGATCACCCAGACCCTGCTGACCGCGGGGAGCGACATCACGAACCAGAAGGTCTATACGACCGCGTCGATCACCCCCGTGTCGAACGCGCTCATCACGATCGCGGTGATCGGCCACAATTCATCGGCCGCGGCGGCCAGCCCGACCATCGCGGGCGCCGGCCTGACGTGGGTCGAGGTGACGAGTACGACGTTCAACAGCATCGCCACACCGCTCAAGCGGATGACGATCTTCCGCGCCATGAGCGCGGCGCCCGGGAGCGGCACGATCACGATCACCTTCCCCGCCTCCCAGTCGAACGCGGCATGGATCGTGTCGCAATGGACCGGAGTGGACCAGACGGGCACGAACGGATCGGGTGCCGTCGGGACGATCGCGACCCCGAACGGATCCGATGCGGCCACCAGCCTCAGCGCGACGCTCGCGCCGCTGGGCGGTCCGAACAACGTGGCCTATGGCGTGGTCGGAACGAACGGCTCCGCGCTAGGCATCAACCCGGGTGGCAGCTTCGCGGAGATCTCGGAGCAAAAGCCGGCCGAAGGGACGAACTCCATCATCGAGGCGCTGTTCGCGGCCAACCAGACCAATCCGTCCGCCAACTGGACCGGCTCGTTTGCCGCGGCCATCCTCGCCGTCGAGATCAAGGCCGGACCCTGAACTAGCGAACGGCGATCGCGTCGATCTCCACCCGGGCGCCCTTGGGCAGTCCCGCCGCCTGGACCGTCGATCGCGCCGGCCGGTGCCCGCCGAAGTGCTTCGCGTACACCTCGTTCATCGCCGCGAAGTCAGCCATGTCCGCCAGGTACACAGTGGTCTTGACCACCTGTCCGAGGGATGAGCCTGCCGCGGCGAGCACCGCGCTGATGTTCTTCAATGCCTGCTCGGTCTGCTCGGCAACGGTCTTGCCGACCAGCTCACCGCTCTGGGGATCGAGCGCTACCTGCCCGGCCGTGTACACGACGTCATCGGTGACGATGGCCTGGCTGTACGGGCCGATCGCCTTCGGGGCCTTGTCCGTGGCAACGGGATTGAGCGTCTTCACTAGAACAGTCCCTCGATCGTGCCGTCCGGATGCAACCGGATCCGCTCGGCCGCCGGGCTCTTGCCGAGTCCCGGCATGGTCATGATATCGCCGGCCAGGGCCACCACGAACCCCGCCCCCGCCGACGGGAGAATGTCGCGTACCTGCAGCGTGTAGCCCGACGGCGCGCCCAGCTTCGACGCATCGTCGCTGAAGGAGTACTGGGTCTTGGCCATGCACACCGGCGTCTCGCCCAGCCCGAGCTTGGGCAGGAGCTCGAGCGCGCGCTCGGCGGGCGGGGCGAACGCCACCGCGCCGGCCCCGTAGATCTCCATCGCGATCGTTTCGATCTTCTCCTTGATCGGGCGCCGTTCGTCGTACAGCGGCTTGAACGCCGCCTTCCCCTCATCGAGCAGCTTCAACACGGCCCGTCCGACCTCGAGCCCGCCGTCCCCTCCCTTCTCCCACACGTCGCAGCGCACCGCCTCCACGTCCTCGGCCGCGCACGCGTCGCGCACGGCGTCAATTTCCTCGTCGGTATCGCTCACGAACCGATTCAGGGCCACCACGCACGGGACGCCGAACTTCTTCACGTTGCGCACGTGACGCGTGAGGTTCTCCGCCCCACGCCGAACGGCGGCGACGTCGGGCGGGCCCAGCTGATCCTTCTTGACACCGCCGTGCATCTTGAGGGCGCGCACGGTCGCGACCACGATGGCCGCTTCCGGCTTCAGGCCCGACATGCGGCACTTGATGTCGAAGAACTTCTCCGCACCCAGGTCCGCGCCGAACCCGGCTTCGGTGAGCACGACGTCCGCCAATCGCATCCCGAGCTGGGTCGCCATCACCGAGTTGCAGCCATGGGCGATGTTGCCGAACGGCCCGCAATGGACCAGCGCCGGCCCGCCCTCCAGCGTCTGCACCAGGTTGGGCTGCAGGGCGTCTTTCAAGAGCAGCGTCATCGCGCCTTCGGCCTTGAGGTCCTTGGCGCGCACGCCCGCCTTGGCCTGGGTGAGTCCCACGATGATGCGCGACAGCCGGAGCTCGAGATCCTCGAGGCTCGTCGCCAGGGCCATGATGGCCATGACTTCCGAGCCGGGAATGATGACGAAGCGCTCTTCCCGGCTGGGGCCGCCGTTCAAGCCGCCCAGGCCGACGACGACCTGGCGCAACGCCCGGTCGTTCATGTCGATGGTGCGCGGCCAGGTGATGCGGCGCGTGTCGAGCGCGAGCGCGTTGCCGTGGTGCAGGTGCGCATCGAGCATCGCCGAGAGCAGGTTGTGCGCGCTGGCGATGGCGTGAAAGTCACCGGTGAAATGGAGGTTGATGTCCTCCATCGGGACGACCTGGGCGTACCCGCCCCCCGCCGCGCCACCCTTCACTCCAAAGACAGGACCGAGCGACGGCTCCCGGATACACAGGATCGCGTTCTTGCCCATTTTACGCAGCGCCTGGGTAACCCCCACCGTGACCGTGGACTTTCCTTCGCCCGCTGGCGTCGGGTTGATGCCGGTCACCAACACGAGCCGGCCCGTGGGCTGGCGCCGGGACAGGGCGCCGAGGGAGATCTTGGCCTTGTAGCGGCCGTAGAACTCGATCTCGTCGTCTGCCAAGCGCAGCTCGGCGGCAATGTCGGCGATGGGGCGCAGCTTCGCCGCCTGGGCGATCGCGATATCGGTCGGCACCTTCACGGCGGTCGTCACGCGGTGTCCTCACTGGTGGCCAAAGGGGTTGCGATCCGCTCTCCGAATACCCGTCGGGCATTCTCGGTCGTGTGTCGGGCGATGTCTTCCAGCGATGCGCCGCGCCGATCCGCGAGCCGTCCGGCCACCTCCCGCACGTAGGCCGGCTCGTTGCGGCGGCCGCGATGCGGCACCGGAGCCAGGTAGGGCGCGTCCGTCTCGACCAGCAGGCGATCCAACGGGCAGGTGGTGAGGGAGGCCTGGTCGGTCCAGCTCTTGAACGTGATCATGCCGCTGAAAGAGAAGTACGCGCCGACGTCCATCCCCGCGGCGAACAGCGAGGGTCCGGAGCTGAACGAGTGCAGCACCACGGCGGGAAGACGCCGCCCCCATTCCCGCAGCAGCGCCGCCGCATCCTCGTCCGCCTCGCGCGCATGGACAACCACCGGCTTCCCCACGTCCGCGGCCAGCGCCAGCTGCGCTTCGAAGGCGCGTCGCTGGGCGTCCCGCGGAGAGTGGTCGTAGTGATAGTCGAGACCCGTTTCTCCCACCGCGACGACTTCCCGGGCCACGAGCTGCGCGGCGAGCGTCCGGGCCGATTCCGGCCCCCAGGTCGCCGCTTCGTGCGGATGTACGCCAGCCGTGGCCGAGAGGCCGGGCGTCGCCGCCGCGAGCGTCCTGGCCCGGCTGCTCGCCGCCAGCGTTTCGCCGATCACCACGATGTGTGTTACTGCGACACGGCTGGCGCGCGCCAAGACCGCCGGCCGATCCGCATCGAACGCCCCGTCGCCGAGATGGCAGTGGGCGTCGACCAGGGCCGTTCCAACCCTGGTCACCGCACCATCGGCTGGCTCGTCGGGTCCCGGACCACCTGGTTGGTACGGCCCCAGCACGTCAGACAGCGGCCTTGGATCGACTGCCCGTCGTCGGAGCCGGCGATGGACTTGGCGCTGGGGTTCGGCCGCTGTAGGTGCGCGCCCCGCGCGCGTCTTCGCCGGGCCAGCGTTTCTCGATGTAGAGCAGAATCGGGGCCGCGATGTAGATGGACGAGAACGTCCCGGTGAAGATCGCGAACGTCATCACGAGGGCGAAGGGCCGGATCACCTCGCCGCCGAAGAACACCAGGGCCAGCGTCGCCGCCATGGTGGTGCCGTGCGTCAGGATCGAGCGTGGCAGCGTCTGGTTGATCGACAGGTTCAGGATTTCGTACAGGTTCTGGCGCCGGAACTTGTGCAAGTTCTCCCGTACGCGGTCGAAGATGATGATGGTGTCGTTGAGCGAATACCCCACCATCGTGAGCACCGCGCCCACCACGACGAGGCTCACCTCGAGGTTCAGGTAGCGGATGAAGGCGACGGTCGTCAGGATGTCGTGAAAGGTCGCGAGCACCGCGGCGAGGCCGAAGCGCCACTCGAACCGGATGGCAAGGTAGATCAACGTGATGATGAACGAGAAGAAGATGGCGAGAAACGCCTTCCCCTGCAGCTCTCGTCCCACCTTCGGTCCGACCGCCTCGGTGCGCACGACCTTGTAGCTCCCGACGCCGAGCTTCTCGTCCAGCGCCCGCCCCACCGCCGCGGCCGTTTCCTCGGTGCCGCCACCGGGTGTGGTCCCGCTTTCCCCCAGCCGCGCGCGGATGGTGTACGACGTGTCGCTTCCAAATGATTGGATCTCGGCTCCATGAATGCCGGCCTGATCGAGATCTGCGCGTAGCTCGGCGGTCGGAACGGGCCGGCTGGTCTCGATCTGCAGGAACGTGCCCCCGGTGAACTCGATGCTGTAGTTCAGTCCCTTGGTCGCTAGCAGCAGCAGTCCGGGAACGATCAAAAACGCGGTGAGCCCGTAAGCCCACCTGCGCCACTTGATGAAGTCGTAGTTGGCGTTGGCGAAGAGTCGGATCATCAGACGCTCAAGGTTTGCATGTCGGGTCGCCGCCGGATCCAGAGCAGGAAGAACGTCCGCACGACGTAGACGGCCGTGATCATCGACGCCGCGATGCCGATGATGAGCGTGATCGCGAAGCCCTGCACCGGGCCGGTCCCCACAAGGTAGAGAATGAACGCGGTCAACGCCGTCGACACATTGGAATCGATGATCGCACTCATCGCGTGCTTGAAACCCTCGTCCATCGCGAGCCGGACCGTCTTGCCGTGTTGCAGCTCCTCCCGGATCCGCTCGAAGATCAGCACGTTGGCATCTACGGCGATGCCGACGGAAAGCACGAGCCCGGCGATCCCCGGCAGGGTGAGCGTGAACCCGAACAGCGACAGGCCGGCCAACGTCAGCAGCACGTAGAGGCTCAGCGCGGCAACCGCGAGCACGCCCGAGAGACGGTAGTACACGACCATGATGAGGATCACCAGCACGACTCCGACGATGCCGGCCCGGATTCCGTCATGGATCGAATCCTGGCCCAGCGACGGCCCGATGGTCCGCTCCTCGACGATCTGCAGCGGCGCTGGCAGCGCGCCCGCCCGCAGCACCAGCGCCAGGTCCTGCGCCTCGGTGAGCGGCTTGCTCTGCAAATCGATCTGCCCCGTGCCGCAAATCTGGTCGTTGATGATGGGCGGCTGGCCCTGGACGCGACCGTCGAGCAGGATGGCCATGTAGTCACGCACGTGCCGCCCGGTGGCGTCGCAGAACTTGCGCGAGCCGCGCCGGGTCAGGTCGAACACAACCACCGAGTGATTGTTCAACTGATCGCGCTTCGCCGAGGCCTTGGTCAACTCGTCCCCGGTGATGATGGGGCGATCCTCGAGGGCGTACAGGGCGCGGTAGGGCCGCGCGCCGCGTGACTCGACCTCGGTCCCCCAGCGGAGCTCGACCCCGCGCGGCAGGCCACCTTTCACCTCGGAGCGCGCCAGCAGGCTCTCGGCGCGTGGCACCTGCTCTACCGGCACCAGGAACTCCCCGGGCATCTGGCCCTGGAACAGGAGCGCCGACAGGGCGCCCGGGGCGTTTGCATTCGCCGAGGTGTCGGTCGCTCCCTTCTTCGTCGTGTCCCGACCGAACAGCTGCGACACCGCGCTCACCGCGCCGGCCTGGCCGCCCTTGACGCCAGCCCGGCGCAGCTCGGCGTCAATCGCCGGCAACGCGTCCCGGAACAGGTTCTTCATGTCGGTGATGCGGAACTCGAGAAACGCCGACTTCTGGACGATCTGCTTGGCGCGGGCAGGGTCTTTCTCGCCCGCGAGCTCCACTACGAGCCGGCACTGCCCGATCACCTGCACCACGGGCTCCGTCGTGCCGAATTCGTCCACCCGCCGGCGCACCACGGTTTCGGCGCGGCGAATCGCGTCGGCGCAGTCCGCGACGGGCCCCTTGGACTGATCGACCTCGAGCGCCAGATGGATGCCACCCTGGAGATCGAGCCCGAGGTTGATGGGCACGCGCCGCACGGACGTGTCCTTCATCCGACCGGTCTGCGCGTCGGGAACCCGTTGCGTGACGTTCCTGGGCAGCAGCTGCAGCGCCGACAGCACCAACAGCGCGACGATGAAGATGATCCGATAGCGAAGCTCTTTCATCCGACACCCGCCAGGTTGAGACTCTCACGCGCCGCGGCGCGATCATGCGTCAGCTGCTCGATCAGAGCCTCGCGCGACGGGAACGTCCGCACGTCGCGCAGGCGCTGGACCCACTCTACCCACACGGTCTCGCCGTACAGCTCGCCGGTGAAGTCGAACAGGTGCACTTCGAGGCCGCGCTCGGTCACGCCGAAAGTCGGCCGCGGGCCCTGGTTCATCATTCCGCCGAATCGCCCCCGTCCCCCGTCCCCCGTCCCCCGTCCCTCAATTGTCACCCACACCGCATACACCCCGTCGGGCGGCAGCAACTTGCGCTCGTCCGGCACCGGCAGGTTGATCGTCGGCACGCCGATCGTCCGGCCGCGCCCGGCGCCGTGCGTCACGCTGCCCAGGGCGCCGTAGGCCCGACCCAGCCAGCGGCCGGCCAACGTCAGGTCGCCGTGCGCCAGGGCGGCTCGAATGGCGGTCGAAGAAATCGGCCGTCCATCGTCCCGCACGGGATCCACGACGTCCACGCCGAACCCGTCGTGCGCCCCGATGCGCCGGACCGTCTCCACGTCGCCCGAGCGACCGCGCCCGAACCCGTGGTCGTGCCCCAGCACGAGCTCGCGCAACCCGAACTGCGCCTCCAACACCTCGCGCACGAACGCTTCCGGCGTGAGGCGCGCGAGCTCCGCCGTGAACGGCAGCGTCACCACCCGGCTCACGCCCGCCGCCGCGAGCAATCGTTGCCGCTCCGCGGGAAGCGTCAGCAGACGTGGCGCCGCGCTCGGATTCACGACCGCGAGCGGATGCGGGTCGAACGTGACCACCACGCTCTCCGCGCCCCCGGCTCGGGCGCGCCGCACGATTTCCGCCAGCACCGCCTGATGCCCACGATGGACGCCGTCGAAGGTACCGACGGTGACGACCGCGCCCGCCATCAGTCCGCGACCACGACGCGCGGCCGCAGCTGATCGCCCTCCCGCTCCCCGACGGCCACCAGCTCGCCATCCGCCGCGAACAGCGCCACCCGCTCGTCCGCCGAGCGCACCGGCAGCGGTCGTCCATGGACCACCGCCTCCCGTTCGTCCCCGGCGAGCGACCGGCTCGGCAAATCGCTCACCAGCAGCCCCGCCGGGCGCAGGTCCGCGGCCGTCACCGCCTCCGGCGGCTTCGCCTGCACGAGGCGAAACGGCCCCACCGCCGTCCGCGTCAGCGCCGCGAGGTGCGCGCCGCACCCCAACGCCTCGCCCACGTCCCGTGCCAATGCGCGCAAGTACGTCCCGCTGCCTACCGTCGCCCGGAAGCGCACGTCCGCGCCCTCGAATCGCTCGAGCGTCAGCTCGGCGATCTCGACCGGGCGCGCGGCGAGCGTCACGGTCTCTCCGCGCCGCGCCCGCCGGTACGCGCGGACGCCGTCCACGTGCACGGCCGAATGGGCCGGCGGCCGTTGCGCAATCGTGCCGTGAAACCGGTCGAGGACCGCCGCCACCGTCGCGCGATCGATCTCGCGCCAGGCCTCCGAGACGCGCACCGTCTCGCCGGTGCGATCGTCGGTCGTCGTGACGACGCCGAGCCGGATCACGCCGTCGTACGATTTGGGCCACCCGGCCGCGAACGGCGCGAGGCGCGTCGCGCGTCCGACCACGAGCACCAGCAGCCCTTCCGCGAACGGGTCGAGCGTGCCCAGATGCCCGACGCGGCTCGTGTCCAGCGCCCGTCGCACGATGTCCACCACGTCGTGCGAGGTGGGACCGGCGGGCTTCGCCACCAGCAGCACGCCGCCCGTCAGCCGTCGCCCTCCTTCAGCTCTTTCAAGACCTGATCAATCCGCTGCGCGTGTTCGATGCCCCGGTCGAGCTGAAAGTGAATCTCCGGGCTGGTGCGCAGCCGCAGCTCGCGCGCCAGGCGCGCGCGCAGAAACCGGGCGGCGCTCGCCAACCCGTCCAGGCTGCGTGCCTTCTCGTCGTCGCTGCCCATCACGCTCACCTGCACCGTGGCGTGGCCCAAGTCCGCCGAGACCTGGACGCCGGTGACGGTGACGAATCCGATGCGCGGATCGCGCACGTTGGTCGTGAGGAATTCCGCGACGGTCTCCCGGATCAGCTCCCCGACCCGCTCGGGGCGGTGGCTCCGCGCCCGCATCTCAGAGATAGCTCGTGCTGGAGTCGATGATGCGGGCGCCCGCGGCGCCCTCCACCAGCCGGTCGGCCTCGCGCAGCACGCGCTCGGCATGCTGCCGCTCGGTGCTCACCACCGCGGCGGTCAGCTCGGCGCGCTGCCACAGATCGTGATGATCCGTTTCGGCGGCCGACAGATTGAAGCGCTGGTGCAGACGATCCTTGAGACTCTTCACGATCTGCCGCTTCTCCTTCAGCGAGTGACAGGCATCCAGGTGCAGCTCCCAGGTGATCACGCCGACGATCACGACCTCAGGCGCCCCGCGCGCTTCCTCCGGCGCTGGGCGCGCCGGCATCGAGCGACCGGGCGATCTCTTCGATGCGGTACGCCTCGATCAGGTCGCCGACCTTCACATCGTTGAAATTCTCGACGCCGATGCCGCACTCGAAGCCCTCACGGACTTCGCGCGCGTCGTCCTTGAACCGCTTCAACGAGGCCAGCGTCCCGTCGTACACCTCGACCCCGCTCCGAACCACCCGGACGCGCCCGGTGCGTGGAATGATGCCGCTGCGCACGAAGCTGCCCGCAATGGTGCCGACCTTGGCCACCTTGAACAGCTGACGGACCTCGGCCTCGCCCAACACGACTTCCTTTTTCTCCGGTGCGAGCAAGCCTTCCATGGCCGCCTTCACCTCGTCCACCGCCTCGTAGATGATGCGGTAGGTCCGGATCTCCACCCGCTCGCGCTCCGCCGAGGTGCGCGCGTTCGAGTCGGGACGAACGTGGAACCCGATGATGATCGCGCCGGAGGCCTTGGCGAGCAGTACGTCCGACTCCGTGATGGCCCCGACGCCGCGGTGGACGACCTCGACCTTCACCTCGGGCGTCGACAGCTGGCCCAGCGCGTCCGCCAGCGCTTCCGCCGGGCCGCCCTGATCGGCCTTGATGATCACCCGCAGCGCCGCCGCGCCGCCCGCGGCCCGCTCTGCCATGAAGTCTTCCAGCGTCTTGACGCGGCTGGTGCGGCGATGCTGCGCCTCCCGCTCGAGCCGCTGCCGTTTCTGTGCGATGTCGCGCGCCTGGGCAGCGTCCTTCACCGCCTGGAACGTGTCCCCCGCCTCGGGCACGCCCTCGAACCCGAGAATCTGCACCGGGATCGACGGCCCGGCGGCGGAGATGGTCTGACCCCGCTCGTCGAACATGGCCCGCACGCGTCCCGAGAACTGGCCGCAGATGAAGTCGTCCCCGACTCTCAGCGTGCCGTTCTGGACCAGAATCGTGGCCACCGGGCCCTTGCCCGGATCGAGGGTCGCCTCGAGCACGGCGCCCATGGCCAGGCGATCGGGATTAGCCTTCAAGTCCAGCAGCTCTGATTGCAGCAGGATCTGATCGAGCAACCCGTCGATGCCAGTCCCTTTCTTCGCCGAGATCGGCGTCGCGAGCGTCGTGCCGCCAAACTCCTCGAGCACCACGCCGTGCGCCAGCAGGTCCTGCTTCACCTTCTGCACGTTGGCCGAGGGCAGGTCGATCTTGTTGATGGCGACGACCAACGGCACGCCCGCGTTCTTCGCGTGCGAGATCGCCTCGACCGTCTGGGGCATGATCGCGTCATCCGCGGCCACGACCAGGACGACGAGATCGGTCACCTGTGCGCCGCGCGCCCGCATGGCCGTGAACGCCTCGTGGCCCGGCGTGTCCAGGAACGAGATCGAGCGTCCATCCTTGAGCGTGACCTGGTAGGCCCCGATGTGTTGCGTGATGCCGCCCGCCTCGCCGCCCACGACGTTCGCCTTGCGGATGTAATCGAGCAGTGACGTCTTGCCGTGGTCCACGTGGCCCATGACGGTGACGATCGGTGGCCTGGGCTTCAGCGTCTCCGCCGCATCAACCGGCTGCTCGGGAGCGGCGACCGCGTACTCCTCCTCGCGCGTCGCTTGAAAGCCGAAGGCCGAGGCAATCAGCTCGATGAGATCGAAATCGAGCCGCTGGTTGATCGTCACCATCTGCCCCAGCTCTTTGAAGGTGAAGGTGACGATCTGCGTCGGTGGCACTTTCAGAATGTTGGCGAGCTCGCTGACGGTGATGAATTCTGTCACGCGCACCAGCGTCTTCTCGCGCTCCTTCTCGGCCGCGCGCTTCTCTTCCTGGAGATCGCGGAAGCTCGGGCCCTCGTCGCGCGGCCGGACGCCCTTCCTGGCCACTGGGCCTTTGATCGACGCCAGGGTGCGGGAGATGTTCTGGGCCACGGCCTCCTGGTCCACCAGGGACTTGCGACCCTTCTTGCGCTTTTTCCCCTTCTCGCGGCGGCGCTCTTCCACCGGCGCGGCGCCGGGCGTCGCGGACGCGACCGGTCGCGGGGGCACCGGGCTGCC
>JBGQFX010000054.1:0-19262 GCA_041497135.1 Gemmatimonadota bacterium
CCCCCAGGGCGATGGCCAGCAGCAATACGATGCGCATTCGATTCATTCGCATACGAACAACCTCGTGGTAATTGGCCGACGGCTCGGTAGGAACTACTAACTATCCGTCGTAAAGAAGGGTGGCAAAGCCGCGCGCTGCACCGGAATCGGGAGCGAAACCGCGAAGGTCGTCCCGGCGCCCTCCGTGGATTTGACGGCCACCGTTCCGCCAAACACCTCCTGGGCCACTTTCCGGACCACGGTCAGTCCGGCTCCGCCATCACCAGGCGACTTGGTAGTGAAGCCCGGCTCGAACACCCGATCCACGAGATACGCCGGGATGCCGACCCCGCGATCCGTGACCGACAGCCGCAACGTCTCCCCCTCGCGCTCCATCCGTACGGTGATCGGCGCACGACGCTCGCTGGAAGCCTCGGCCGCGTTGCGGACCAGATTGATCAACAGCTCATACAGTAGATTGGGATCGCCGTTCAGGTGCACCGTGTCGAGCGTGGAGACCAGCTCGACGTCGATCCCCTGCTGGCGCAGCACGCGGCCCTCGAGCGCGATCACCGATCGCACCACGCCCACCACCTCGAAGCGCTCGCGGCCGCGGATCGCCCCCCGGGCCCGATCCTGCACCGCCTGCAGGAAGTCGAGAGCGCGCGTCAGAGCCTCGAGCACCTCGCCCAGCTCCTCGAGCAGCTCGAGGCGGCGCGGCACCGGGAGATCCTCCATGCGGCCCAGCGACTCCATGGTCAGCTGCAGCCCGGCCTTGGCTCCGGTGAGCGGATTCCTGGCCTCGTGGGCGACGACGGACGGGAGCGTGAGCAGATCCTTGAGGGGGTCGATCGAGATGACCGGCGCACGCTCGATCTCCGCAGCTTCGCGACGATCCGACAGCCCCAGGCACAAGCCGGCGAGCTCGAGCGTCAGCCGGGTCGGGCTGCGGCGCTCCCGCCCTCCCGGGGGACCCGCGGCCGGTCGGAGACGGACGGGTGCCATCACCCAGGACCCGTCCTCAGCCAGTTGGCACCCCAGGTAACGGCTGCCGCTGCGGATGGGAACTCCCCAGCGCTTCAGCGTACTGTCGAAATCGATGTGGGAAGGCTGTGGTCGCGAAGCGAGGTCGCTCGAGGCCCGGGGAATCAGCGACGGGCCGTCACCGACCTCCCACAGCGTCACCGGCCGGCCCTCCAGGGCCACGCTCGCCTGCCGGAGGATCTCCCCGGCGTTGCCTCGGAAAGTTTCCGTCGCTACCCCCACCCGCACAGGGTCCGGCAATCCGCCAGGGCCGTCAAACGCGCACCTAAAGTAGCAACTATGCCCCGTAAAGGGTACAATCTTGGTCACTTCCAGCACGGAGGGTGCACTCTTATGACGACGCTTCGTCGGTCTCTCCTGTCGTTCCTCGGTGCCGCCGCGGTGGCCGCCTGCGGGGGAGGTGGCGCCGGACCCGGACCGACCAACTCGCTCATCAAAGGTCCCGGCGCAGGCCAGTCGGACACGGTCCTGGCCACCTTGACCATCCAGCTGTCGGTGTCCGTCCGAGACCAGAGCAACGCCGCAGTCCAGGGCGTCGGCGTGAGCTGGACCGCTCCTGCCGGGGGGAAAGTCAACGGCTCCCCGACCGCAACCACGACCACGGATGCGAGCGGGGCGGCGACGGTGACGGTCACGTTCGGACCGGCGGCCGGCAGTCAAACGGTGTCCGCAGCATCGACCGGCCTGAGCGGCTCGCCGGTGACATTCTCCGAGACCGCGACGCCTGGTAACGCTTTTGCGATCGCCCTGAGCGCGCAAAGCGCCACCTCCGGGACCGCAAATGCGGCGCTCACCTACACCGTTAAGGCAAGGGACAAGTACGGGAATGGACGGCCCGGCGTCACGATCCTGTGGGCGGCCATCGCTGGCGGCGGCCCCGTGGCTCCGGATTCCAACGCGACCGACGCGACCGGTGCGGCATCCACTGTGCACCATCTGGGTGCGAGCCTCGGCTTCGACACGGTCACCGCCACATCCAAGATTCCGCTGCAAGGCTCCCCCGTCACCTTCGCGGCCACGATTGTGCAGGCGCCGGCGACTGCCGACGTGACGGTTGGCCCGGGAGTGGTGTTTAGTCCAGACTCGGTCACGGTCCGGGTGGGTGGAACCGTCACCTTCACTTGGGCGGCCGGCTCCAGTCTGCACGGCGTCAACTGGACCAGCTCCCCGACGACACTTCCGGCCAATTCGGCCAACCTGATATCGGGCACCTACCCGGTCACGCTCAACGCTGCAGGCACCTACACGTACAACTGCACCGTCCACGGCGCCAGCATGAGCGGCACGATCGAGGTGCAATAGGTAGCAGGTCGGGGGAGTGTGGGCGCCGATTCCTCGCGGCGCCACGCTCCCCCAAGGCCTCACCAGGCCCCCCCCGGCCTGATATCATGAGTTAGTTCCATCTCTGGGGGTTACGTGTTTTTGTCAGCCGTCTCCGTGCTGCTCTCGCTTCAGACGCCCGCCACAGTTCCGGCGCCGATCCGCGGCTTCGCTTCCGACCAGCTGGTCGCCGAGCGTGGGCGAGAGGCGTTGGCGCGCGCCGTGCCGAGCCGGGACACGCTACGCGCCCTGGTGCGGCTCTTGTCTGCAGTGCCGCACGAAGCCGGCACGGAGCGGTCGCACCACGTCGCGGAGCTGTTGCTGGCACGGTTCAAGGCGATGGGCTTCGACGCCCGCATCGAGCAGTTCGAGGCCTGGATGCCGCGGCCCGTGTCGCGCACGCTCGAGCTGGTGGCGCCGGAGCGCTACACCGCGACGCTGCGCGAGCCGGCGCTGTCGCAGGATCCCACCACCGGACAGACGGATCAGCTGCCCACCTTCAACGCCTACTCGGCCGACGGCGACGTGACCGCCGAGCTCGTGTACGTGAATTACGGCCGGCCCGACGACTACCGCGTGCTGGACAGCCTGGGGATCAGCGTGCGCGGCAAGATCGTGATCGCGCGCTATGGGCAATCGTGGCGCGGTATCAAGCCAAAGGTGGCGTCGGAGCACGGGGCGATCGGCTGCATCATCTATTCCGATCCACGCGAGGACGGCTACTTCGTGGACGACGTCTATCCCGGCGGCCCGATGCGGCCCGGGGCCGGCGTGCAACGCGGCAGCGTGCTGGACATGCCGCTGTATCCCGGAGACCCCCTGAGTCCCGGCTGGGGGTCGGTTACCGGCGGCCGGCGCCTGGCGCCGGCGGAGGCGGTGACGTTGCTCAAGATTCCCGTACTCCCGATCGGCTACGAGGACGCGTTGCCGTTGCTGCGCGCGATGACGGGTCCGGTGGCGCCGGAGTCCTGGCGCGGCTCGTTACCCATCACGTATCACCTCGGCCCCGGCCCGGCGACCGTGCACCTGGCCGTCGCCTTCGAGTGGAAGAGCCGTCCGTTGTACGACGTGATCGCGACGCTCCGCGGCGCTCAGCTGCCCGACCAGTGGGTGATCTACGGGAATCACCACGACGCCTGGGTCAACGGCGCCGAAGATCCGATCTCCGGCCAGGCCGCACTGGGTGAGACGGCGCGCGCCGTCGCCATGCTGCTCAAGACCGGGTGGCGGCCGGCGCGCACCCTGGTCTTCGCGTCGTGGGATGGTGAGGAGTGGGGACTGCTCGGCTCGACCGAATGGGCCGAGGCCCACGCCGACGAGCTGCGCGCCAAGGCCGTCGTCTACTATAACTCGGACACCAATGGAGCCGGGTGGATCGGCGCTTCCGGCTCACACTCGCTCGAGCAGTTCGTGACGGAGGTGGCGCGCGACGTGACGGACCCGAAAACCGGGACCAGCGCGCTCGCGGCATCGCTCACTCATGCGCGCGCGCAACGCGCGCCGAAGGACACGTCGTCCGACACCAGCTTCACGCTCGACGCGCTCGGCTCGGGATCGGACTACACGGCCTTCCTCGATTACGTGGGGCTCGCCGCGGTGAACCTCTCCTACGGTGGCGCGGCGCACAGCGGGATCTACCACTCGATCTACGACAGCTACACGTTCTACGAGCGCTTCCTCGATACCGGGTACGTCTACGGCGTTACCGAGGCGCAGACCATGGCGACGGCCGTACTGCGCATGGCCGATGCGCCGCTCTTGCCGTTCGAGTTTCGCGCGCCGGCCCGCACCTATCGCAAGTACGCCGACCAGCTCGCGCGCCTGGCCGCGGAGAACGACACCACCAAGGCGCTGGATCTCGGCCCGCTGCGAGCGGCCCTGGACCAACTGGACAGCGCCGCGGCGGCGTGGGATCGCGCCAGCGCCGGCCTTCCGAGCGCCACCAGGCTCGACCGGCGCCGGCCCGCCCTCACCTTGGTGAACCGCCTCCTGGCCGCGAGTGAGCAGGCGCTGACCGACACGGCAGGGCTCCCCCGCCGACCGTGGTTTCGGCACCAGATCTACGCTCCCGGCGCCTACACGGGCTACGGCGTGAAGACGATGCCTGGCATCCGGGAGGCGCTCGAGGCGCGTCACCTGGACGAGGCCCAGGGGCAAGCGGCGCGTGTGGCGGCGGCGCTCGCGGGTTATGCCGACCAAGTGCGGCGCGCCGCCGCCGCGCTGACGGCCGCCCTGCAATGACTCACGCTCCTAGTTGACACTCTCCGCGCCGCCGGATAGCGTGGGAGCTTATGACCACTCCTCCTCCCCGTATGTCGATGCCGCGGTCGTCGTTCGCGATCGCGATGAAGGATTACACGTTCATCCGCCCGGGCGTCGCGGTGACGATCAGCGCCACCACCCTGGTCGCCGCGCTCATCATCGGCGTGCTGCTCATCAAGTCGCTGTCGCATGCCTCCGCGACGGTGAACCGGGGAGCCCACGCGAGCGAATCGCTGAACCGCTACAACGCGCGTTATGAGGTGTGGCGCAGCATGGCGACCAGCACCGACCCGGCGTTCCTGCGACCCGAAGCCATCGCCCAGCGCGACAGTCTCCAGCACGACATTCAGTCCGGGCTGTCCCGTTTCGGCGCCGGGGTGACTTCGCAGCAGGATTCGAGCCTGGTCCAGCAGGTCCTCGAGGGGCTTGCTTCGACCGACTATCAGACCACCAACAAAGCCCGGCAGGCGATGATCGTCCTGTTGGCGGAGCAGGATCAGGCGTTGTTCGAAGCCGCCGAAGTGTCCCAACGGGGGGTGGTATTCGCCGCGGTGCTGCTCGCGCTCACGATCCTGGCCGCGGGCCTGTTGATCGTCCCGATGGCGTTCCTGTACGTTCGCTACAAGCGCGGAGCGGCGATCGAAGTGAAGCTGTAGGGTGGGAATCGCCGCCGCGACCCCGGTCCCCGAGGTCCTGGACGGCCCGCGCGACCGGGAGCGGTTGCGCACGGTGGTCGTCGCCGAACATGACCACCTTGCCGTGCTGCTCGCCGCCCGCATCGTCGACATCATTCAGCGCCAGACGGCGGCCCGCGGTCAGTGTGTGCTCGGGCTCGCCACGGGCAGCACCCCGCTCGGCATCTACCGCGAGCTGATCCGGCGCCATCGCGCCGGTGAAGTGGATTTCGCGCGCGTCGTCACCTTCAATCTCGACGAATACTACCCGATGTCGCCGGACAGCCCCCACAGCTACCGCCGCTACATGGGGGAGAACTTTTTCGATCTGGTGAACATCCGGCCGGAGCACGTTCACATCCCGGCCGGCGACACGCCGCGCGAGCGGCTGGCGGAGGCCTGCGCGGCCTACGAGCGCGCCATCGCCGACGCGGGCGGCATCGACTTCCAGCTGCTTGGCATCGGCCAGAGCGGCCACATCGGATTCAACGAGCCCGGCTCGGCCGCGGACTCGCGCACCCGCCTGGTGACCCTGGATACCATGACGCGCAAGGCCGCCGCGACGGATTTCTTCGGCGAGGACAACGTGCCGCGGGAGGCGATCACCATGGGGGTCGCCACCATACTGGACGCGCGGGAGATCGCGCTCATCGCGACCGGCGAGCACAAGTCGGCGGTGGTGTGGCGCGCCGTCGAAGGCGAGCCGTCCGCCGACGTGGCGGCCACCTACTTGCAGCGACACCCTAACGCCACCGTGTACCTCGATCGTTCCGCCGCCGCCGAGCTGACTCGCGTCAAGACACCGTGGGTGCTGGGGCCCGTGGAGTGGACGCCCGCGACGACGGAGCGCGCAGTGGTCTGGCTCGCCGAGTGCACCCGCAAGGCGATCCTCAAGCTCACCGCGGGCGACTATACCGAGCACCACCTGAGCCCGCTCTTGGCCAAGCACGGCGCGTGCGGACCGATCAACGGAGAGGCATTCAACCGTCTGCGTGACAAGATCCGCGGCCGGCGCCGCCTGCCGGCCCGACGCAGCGTCCTGGTGTTCTCGCCCCACCCCGACGACGACGTGATCTCGATGGGCGGGATTCTGCGCAAGCTATGGGAGAACGAGAACACGATCGTGGTGGCGTACATGACGAGCGGCAACATCGCCGTGTTTGACCACGACGTGCGGCGCCATCTCGACTTTGTCGACCGGGCGGCGCAGGCGTTGGGGATCGATGCGGGCGCGGTCGGAAGCGTGCGCGACCGGATCCTGAGCCATTTCGACCGCAAGGCGCCCGGAGACGTGGACCTGCCCGTGGTGCAGGAGCTGAAGCGGTTCATTCGCGAGTCGGAGGCGATCGCCGCACTCGCGTCGGTGGGCCTGCCCCCCACCGCGGCCCGGTTTCTCGACCTGCCGTTCTACCGGACCGGCGAGGTGCGCAAGCGTCCCATCGGCGAGGAAGACGTCGCCATCGTGCAGCGCCTGCTCGAAGCGGTCCGCCCCGAGTACGTGTTCGTCGCCGGCGATCTGTCCGATCCGCATGGGACGCACCGGATGTGCAAGGCCGCGATCGACCAGGCGCTCGACGCGACCGCCGCGGTCCGTCCGGAAGTGTGGCTGTATCGCGGCGCGTGGCAGGAATGGAGCATCACCGAAGCGGACGTCCTGGTGCCGCTGTCACAGGAGGAGCTGCGCACCAAGGTCCTCGCGATCTTCAAGCACCAGTCACAGAAGGACACCGCCCCGTTCCCCGGCGGATACGACGACCGCGAGTTCTGGCAGCGCGTGGAAACGCGCAATCTGGAAACTGCAGCCCACGCCGATCGGCTCGGCCTGCCGGAATACTTCGCGATGGAGGCCTACCGCATCGAGCGCAGGTCCGTCTAACCCGCTCATGGCGCCGCGCCGGCGTCGTGCGCCAGCCGGCGCTCTTCGGCCAGCTCGGTATCAGTCATGAAGTAGCGCTCGCCCAGCGGTTTGACGGCGACGTTCGCCGCGAAGCCGATGATGAGCAGACCGGCGAGGATGTACATCGTCACGGTGTAGGCGTTCGCCGCGGCGACGCCGCGATCGATCTCGTATTCCCGGATGTAGTTCACGAGCACCGGACCCAGAATCCCCGCCGTGGACCAGGCGGTGAGCAAGCGGCCGTGAATCGCGCCCACGTGCTGGGTGCCGAACAGGTCCGCCAGGTACGCCGGAATCGTCGCGAAGCCTCCACCGTACATCGTCAAGATGACGCAGAAGAGGGCCACGAACGGCGGGATGCTGCCCAGCCGGCCGGCGGGCGGCGCCAGGGAATACAACAGGATCCCGAGCGCGAAGAAGATGAAGTAGGTCCGCTTCCGGCCCATGAAATCGGACAACGAGGCCCAGAAGATCCGGCCGCTGATATTGAAGAAACTGAGCAGCGCGGCGAAGCCAGCGCCGATCGTGGCCACCCGGGCTTTCTGATCTTCCGTCAGGTCCTTGAGAGCGCCCATCGCACCGATGAGTCTGCCGCCGAACACCTCCTGCAACATGGGAGAGGCCATCCCGATCACGCCGATCCCCGCGCTCACGTTCATGCACAGGACCGTCCAGAGCAGCCAGAACTGCGGTGTGCGCCACGCCTGGCTGACGTGGGCGTGGCGGCGGGTGATCATCGTCCCGGTGGTGAGCGGCGGCGTCCAACCGGCGGGCTTCCAGTCGGGTGGCGGCAACCGATACCCGAAGGCCCCGCACAGCATCGCGACGAAGTAGATGAGGCCCATCGTCGCGAACGTCTCCTGCACGCCCACCGACGTCGGGGTCTTGAAGTGATTCATGAGAGCATTGGCCAGCGGCGAGCCGATCATCGCGCCACCGCCGAATCCCATGATCGCCATCCCCGTGGCCATACCGCGCCGGTCGGGGAACCATTTGATGAGGGTGGAGACGGGCGAGATGTACCCCAGCCCGAGCCCGCATCCACCGATCACCCCGGACCCGAGCCACAACATCCAGATCTGGTGCAGGTGCACGCCCAGCGCGGAGATCAGGAACCCGCCGCCCCAGCAGAACGCGGCGACGACCCCAGCCTGGCGCGGTCCCGCCCGCTCGACCCAGCGCCCGAACACCGCGGCGGAGCACCCGAGGAACACGAAGAACAGGGTGTACATCCACCCCAGCGTGCTGATCTTCCAGTCACACGTCGTGACGAACAGGCGATCGAAGAACCCCACGTCGGTGGGGCATGGCACCGAGTGCGTGATGCCGATCGCCTTGCTGAGCGGCAGCCAGAACACGCTGAACCCGTACGCCATGCCGATGGACAAATGAATGGCGAGCGCCGCCGGCGGGACGAGCCAGCGGTTGAATCCGGGTGCGGCGATGATCCGTTGTTTGGACAAGGGGCCGGGCATTCTCGACGATGGCGTCCCCCAAGCGATACCGCTAGAGTTGGCGCATGCGGCGGCAACGTCCGACCCGGGTCCCGCTTTCCCTGGTCGCCGTCCTGACTTTACACCGGAGAGTACCCATGCGCCGTCTTGGTTGCGCGGTTTTTCTGACCATCGGCTGCCTCGCCAGCCGCCTGTCCGCCCAGCAGAACTTCGACACCGTCCAGGTTCGCTCCCAGCACGTGGCCGGTTCCGTCTGGATGCTGCAGGGAGCGGGCGGCAACATCGGGGTCGCCGTCGGCCGGGACGGGATATTCCTGGTCGACGACGAGTACGCGCCGCTCACCGAGAAGATCCAAGCGGCGGTTGCCGCCATCGATTCGGCTCCGATTCGCTTCCTCCTGAACACGCATTGGCACGGCGACCATACCGGCGGCAATGAAAACCTGGGCAAGGCGGGCGTGCTGATCGTGGCTCAGGACAACGTGCGACGGCGCATGAGCACCGAGCAATTCATCGCGGCGTTCAACAGCCGCGTCCCCGCCTCGCCGGCCGGCGCGTTGCCGATCATCACGTTCAGCGACACGGTGACGTTCTGGCTCAATGACGACACGACTATCGCGTTCCATGTGCCCCCAGCGCACACCGACGGCGACGCCATCATCTACTGGCGGCACGCCAACGTGGTGCACATGGGCGACACCTTTTTCAACGGGCGTTATCCGTTCGTCGACCTCTCGAGTGGCGGATCAGTCGACGGCATGATCGGCGCGGCCGATCGCGGGCTCGCGCTGGCCGACGCCGATACCAAGATCATCCCCGGACATGGTCCGCTGGGGGACCGGGCGTCGCTCCGCGCGTACCGCGACATGCTGGTGGTGGTGCGCGACCGGATTCGTGGCATGGTTCACGACGGCAAGTCGCTCGCCCAGGTGCAGGCGGCCAAGCCGACGGCGCAGTTCGATGCGATGTGGGGAACGGGCTTCATTTCGGCGGAGAAGTTCGTGGAGATCGTGTATGCGGACCTGGCGGCGCGGAAGTGAAGTCTGGCTCCCGGAAAAACCAAGCCCGGGGGAGGCGCCGCGTGGTGGATGGACGAAGCGCAAACGCCGTGTCAGGAATCGGTCAGGCACTCACCCACGTTTAGGCGTCCGGTTACCATGGAAGGGCCATGAAGGTCCCGTTCCCCAGCCGGCGTCGGCCACGCGCCGCGTTCATCACCATTCTCCTGGTGCTCGCGCTGGGGTTCGCCGTGGTGCTGGCGCTGCAGGCGTTCGGCGCATCGCAATACCAGAAAGCCCAGGCGGAGCGGGTGCTGCGCGACTATTCAGCCTTCGCCGCCGCCCGGTTCGCGTCGCGATCCGCCTACAACCTCTGGTACTTCGCCTTCGTTCCCGCCATCAAGACGATCGATCACGCCGCCGGGAGAGGCCACATGCCCGACCCGGCGCGGCTGCGGCCTCCGGAAGACTCCATCCCGGCAATCTTTTTCCGCCGCATTCAGTACAGCTACGAGCTGGACACCGCGACCAGGCGCCTGGTGTTCGGGGGACCGACGCCGTCGGCGGAGTGGCAGCGGTGGCTGGCGGACACGATCGCCGCTGAAATGCACCACCTGCCGCCGATGATGGAAGACATCGCCGCCGTCTTAGGCGGCCCGACGGGTGAGCCCCGCGCCATCACCGTCTTCACGCTCCCCCGTGCTGCCGCCCGGGCGCAAACCCGCGTGCTGGGGTACGTGACCGGCGTCGACGCATTGATGCCCTATTTCAAGTACGTGGATTCGAGCGGGCCGCTGCTGCCGCGCGCGCTCACCGGCGGGGTGGCCATCGATTCGATCGGTTCGGTCGTCGTCCGCGACGCACGCGGCGTGCCCCTGTATCGCAGCACGGTCCAATACGCGTCCACCATCACCGGACACGACACGCTCGGCAGCTACGTCGCGAACCTGCAGGTCGACGTGTCGTTGCGTCCGGAGATCGCCGGACGGCTCGTGATCGGGGGTCTGCCGCGGTCACGGCTGCCGCTGCTCGTCGCCCTGTTCGCCCTCACCGCCGGCCTGATCGTGATCGCGCTGTTCCAGCTGGGGCGGGAATACGACCTGGCGTCGCTGCGCACCGACTTCGTGTCGGGCGTGTCGCACGAGCTGCGCACGCCGCTGGCGCAGATCCGGATGTTCGCCGAGACGCTGATGCTGGGACGGATTCGCTCGCAGGACGAGCGCCAGCGCTCGCTCCAGATCATCGACCAGGAGGCGCGCCGGCTCACGCACCTGGTGGAAAACCTGCTGCATTTCTCGCGCTCCGAGCGGCAATCGCTGCGCGTCGCGCCGGTCCCCATCGTGCTCGGGCCGGCGATCCGGGCCGTGCTGGAGAGCTTCTCACCCCTGGCGGAAACCCGCCATGTCCGGCTCGCCACTCACCTCGCCGACGGAGTCGTGGCCCGGGTGGACGAGGGCGCGCTGCGGCAGATGCTGCTCAACCTGCTCGACAACGCCGTGAAGTACGGTCCCGAAGGCCAGACCGTCACGGTCGGAACCGATCCCCCGTCGGGCGACCGCGTGCGGCTATGGGTGCAGGATCAGGGCCCCGGGATCCCCGCGGCCGAGCGCGAGCACATTTGGGATCAGTTTTGGCGGCTCGAGCGTGACCGCGGCTCGGCGGTGGCCGGAACCGGGATCGGGCTGTCCGTGGTACGAGAGCTCGCAGCCCTGCACCGGGGACGCGTATGGGTCGAGGTCGCGCCGGGCGGTGGCGCGCGCTTCGTGGTCGAGCTGCCGGCCGCCATCCTCACCACGCTGCCGGACGCCCCGGCTGCGTCAACACCGCAAACGGTTTCCGCACAGGCGGGCTCTTGAAGCACGTACTGGTGATCGAAGACAATCGCGACCTCGCCTACGGTCTACGCAACAACCTCGAGATCGAGGGCTACACGGTCGACGTCGCCGAAGACGGGCCCAACGGCCTGCTGCGGGCGCGGACCGGCGCCGCCGATCTCATCATCCTCGATCTCATGCTGCCCGGGATGGACGGCTTCCGCGTGCTGCGCGCGCTGCGGGAGGAAGGGCGCCGCACGCCGGTCCTGATTCTCACGGCACGCGGCGAAGAGACCGACAAGGTGCGTGGCCTGCGCCTGGGCGCCGACGACTACGTCACGAAGCCGTTCGGCGTGCTCGAGCTCCTGGCCCGCGTCGAAGCCCTGATGCGCCGGGCCACCGTGGTGACGTCGGCCCCCGAATCCGAACAACCCCAGGTGGAGCGGTTCGGCGACGCGGAAGTGCAATGCGCCTCGCGCACTGTGCTGCGGCACGGACAGCCCGTCTTGCTCACGCCCAAGGAATACGAGCTGCTGCTGGCGTTGATCCGGCGGCGCGGCGCGGTGGCGAGCCGTGTGGAGCTGCTCACCGAAGTCTGGGGCTACAGCGCCGCCGTGCTGTCCCGCACGGTCGACACGCACGTGGCCGAGCTGCGCCGCAAGCTCGAAGACGACCTCCAGGCCCCACGTCACATTCTCACCGTTCGCAAGGCAGGATACCGGCTGCAGGTGTGACGCGGTACCCGCCGGAACCCCATGGACCGTCGCGATTATCTCCTCCGCCTGATGGAGCAGCTGGGCCGAGTCATGGCGCGGGTGCGCGAGCTCGTCATCGACCGATCGATCGACGCGGCGGCGAATGAGCTGGACCGATTCGCGCAGAAGGCGGGCGTCCCCCTCGCCCTGATCCGCGTCGTGGATGGGAACAGCCGCTCGACCCTGCTCACCACCGCCGGCGAGCCGGACCCGGCCAAACAACTGCTCGCCGCGGAGTACCTCTACGTCGAGGCGCTGCGGGCGCCGGCGGAGGCCGAAGCGCTCCGGGCACGTTCTCTGGAGCTCTACCGCAGCGTCGGCCCGCTCACAGATCCGGTGCTCGCCCGCGTGGTGGCAGACCGGATCGTCACCCTCTCCCGGAAGGAACGGACGTGAGAACCTCTCTGTTCGCGCTCGCGGGACTCCTGGCCGCTGGCGTTCCGCCCACGGGCCAGGAGATCGTGAGAACCATGCACGATCGGTACGCCGGGAAGTGGTACCGAACGCTGACCTTCGTCCAGCACAACACGGCGTATCTACCGGGTGACAGCGTCCAGCACTCGACCTGGTTCGAGCGCGCCGCGATTCCCGGATCGCTGCGGATCGACTTCCGCGACGGACCCGGCTTCCCGCCGGGCGACGGCCTGTTGTTTTCCCGCGACTCGCAATTCGTCATGCAAGGCGACTCGGTCGCGCAGGCGGTGGCCTTCATCCATCCCCTCATGGTGCTCGGCTTCGACGTGTACGCCCAGCCGGTCGAGCGGACACTCGAGCGGCTACGGCACGTCGGCTTCGATCTCGCGACGGTGCACGAGGACACGTGGCAGGGTCGGCCGGCATGGGTAGTCGGCGCGAAGGCCGGCGACCTCCATACCCGGCAGTTCTGGGTGGACCAGGTGCGACTAGTCTTCGTGCGGATGCTCGAACCGGGCCAGCGGGACACGGCGACGACATCCGAGATCCAGTTCAACGACTACCGGCCGACCGGCGGTGGATGGGTATCCGCGCAGGTGCTGTTTCTGGCAAGCGGGCAACGCCGCTGGATGGAGGAGTACGCCGACATCCAAACCAATGGGGCCATCGCGGCCGACGTGTTCGACGTCAAGCTTTGGAAAGACTCGAAATAAGCACCGCGTATCAAAACAACGAGCCGGGCCGCGATGGTTCACGGCCCGGCCCGCGTGCCTTCAGTTTACCCGGCGTAACAGTAGGTGCACCCCTTCGATTGCGCACCGTTCACGGCCAGGACACCCGAAGGGACCAGGGGGATTCCCGGGAGCCGATTGGCGATCCACTCCTGCTTCACGGCATCCGCGGTCATCCCCATCTGCCCTGCGATGATGCCGCTGAGGAACGTGATCGCCATGTTGCAAACGCCGAGCTGGACGCCCCGGGCTTGGAGCTTCTCCACGGCGGCCTCCGGGAATGGCATGTCGCCCGGCTTGATGTTGGCGAACACGTTGCGCACAGCCGGCGCATTGGTGCTCTTGTCGGTGACCTTGAAGAACTCTCCGAACTTGTACTTCGCCCACATTTCGTCCTTGAAAGCGATCGGAATGGACGCGTGCCGCAGCACGACGACTGCTCCCATGTCGCTCTCGGGAACGCCATACGCGGGGGCGCCTGTCAGCAGGAAGACGTGCGCCCAGATCAGCGAAAACCCGTCGTTCGGCTCCACGGCATCGTACACCTGGCGGTGCTTGCCCTTGATGCCATTGAGCCAGGCGGCGAACGCGGCGTCGCCACCGGCCTGCGTGGCATAGTCCTGGCCCGCGAGCGAGCGGGGCACGAGCTCACCCAGGCCGAGGGCGGCCGCAGTGGCGGCGACGCTGCCCAGGAATCCGCGGCGGTGAGTGGGAAGTTTCAGGTCGAGCATACGGCAAACCTCCGTGTAGGGTGGATTGACGACGACACAGTTATGGCGCCCGTCGCGCCGCCTGGCGCGATGCGGCGAGCGTCGGGTAGGCGACATCGGGAGGCGCATCGCCGTTGGGCCAGTCAAGCTCTTTGCCCGGGAAATCCGGCCGGGGTTGCGCGACCACGAAACTGGCGACGTCGAACGCCTCCTGGTCGGTGAGCGAGCCGGGGCGATCGAACGGCATGTTGTCCCGGACGAACGACGCCGCGGTCCGGACCCGGGCCATGCCGGCACCGATGTTGAAGGACTGCGGCCCCCACAACGGCGGACCGACCGCGGTTCCCTGTCCGGCGTCGCCGTGACAGCGCGCGCACGTGGTCGAGAACGTTCGATGGCCAGCCGTGGTGTCCGGTGCGAGCGTCGCGAACCGCTTCAGCCGCTCGTTCGGCGCCGGCCGTCCCACGGGCGCGCGCCACGAGAGAAACGCCAGGTAGGCCACGATGTCCCGCATGTCCGCGCCTTCGACCGGCACCGGCCGGCCGTTCATGCTGCGACGAAAGCAATCGTTGATCCGATCCTCGATCAACTCGACCCCGCCGCGGCGGCTGCGGAATTGGGGGAAGCGCGCATACACCCCGATCCAGGACCCGTTCTCGCGCCGCCCCACCTCGAGGTGGCAACTGGTACAGCGCAGCGCGTTGCCGACGTAGGTGGGGAGACTTTCGCGCGTCGCTGTCAGCAACGCCTGGCCACGACGCACCGCGGCGCCGAAGCCGTCATGCGGAATCTCGGAGTCGCTCGGCGCGGTCACCTGGGCGGCCGGGGGAGCGGGGTGGACGCTGCATGCCGAGCCTCCACCGAGCAGCAGTCCAGACAGCAAGCCGGAGAGGCGGGCGAGGCGAGCCATCGCCCGTGAACCTATCCTGTGACCGCGGCCCCGCAACCCGTCGCTAGTGCCGTTCCAACCTGATTCGACATGGGTTCCGATGACTCGGCGCGAATAGTTGGAACGGCACTAGAGCAGCATCCCCGCGAGCGTCGCCGAGAGGAAGTTGGCGAGCGTGCCGGCGAGCATGGCCCGGAATCCGAGCCGGGCGAGGTCGTGCTTGCGCTCGGGGGCCAGGGCGCCGATGCCGCCGATCTGAATTCCCACCGAGCCCACGTTGGCGAAGCCGCACAACGCGAACGTGGCGATGGTGAACGAGACGGGGCTGAGCGTCGCTTTCAAGGGTCCGAGCTGCGAATACGCGATGAACTCGTTCAACACCATCCGGGTCCCCAGCAGACCGCCGATCGTGCCACTGTCGTGCCACGGAACCCCCATCACCCACGCGATGGGACTGAAGATCCAGCCCAGAATCGTCTGAATATTGGCCGGGAACCAGTCCACGTAGCTGTGCACCCAGGCAAAGCCGCCGTTGGCCAGCGCGATGAGCGCGATGAAGCTCACCAGCATCGCGATCACGTTGAGCATCAGATACAACCCTTCCGTGGTGCCACGCGCGGCCGCGTCCACGACGTTCACATCCGTGCGCGGGATGTCCACCTTCACGCTACCGAGCGTTTCCGGCTTCCCGGTCTCGGGTTCGAAGATCTTCGCCATCATGATGGTCCCGGGCGCCGTCATGATCACGGCGGTCAGGAGGTGCCGGGCCTCGATGCCGAACGCGATGTAGGCCGCCATGATCGAGCCCGACACATGGGCCATGCCGGCGGTCATCACGGTCATCAGCTCTGAGCGGGTCATCTTCGGCAGGAAGGGGCGAATCGTGAGCGGCGCCTCGGTCTGCCCCATGAAGATGGAGGCGGCGACGTTGAGGCTCTCGGCGCCGCTGGCGCCCATCACCTTGTTCATCACGACGGCGAACCCCCGCACCACGAGCTGCATGATGCCGAGGTAGTACATGATCGCGAACAGGGCCGACACGAAGATGATCGCCGGCAGCACCTGGAAGGCAAAGATGACGCCGAGGCTCGAGTGTTGTTTGCCGATCTCGCCGAACACGAAGGACGAGCCGACGTAGGAGAAGCTGAGGATCGCGGTGACGAACCGGCCCAGCGCCTGAAATATCCGTTGGCCCACGGGCACACGCAGCACGAACACCGCGAAGACCGCCTGCAACCCGACGCCCCAGGCGACGACGCGCCAGCTGATCGCCTTGCGATTGCTCGAGAGCAGCATACCGATACCGAGAATGGCTGCGATGCCGAACACGCCCACCATCCGAGTGCCCAGCGGACGTGGCGGGTTCGTCGCCGCGACAGCGGTATCGAGTTGCGGTGGCGCAGCCATGAGCACGGGAGCGGAATCGGGACGCTGGCTGGCGCCCGCGTGCAACGTGTTCCAGGCAAAGCGCGGCAGGGTGAAGACGACCAGCGCACACACGAACGTGACGGCGAACGCGACCACGAGGCGACGGATCGGCATGCAGAGAAAGTGGCGCTCCCGCCGGGAAAGCGCAAAGCGGCACGGGCCTGGGGTGGCCGGGGACGGTCTGGCGGGCGACTATTGAGAAGCGATGACGGCCAAGCTGAAGATCCTGATCGTCGACGATGACACGCAATTCGCCCTGCTGGTCGCCGGGCACCTGCGGAGGGCCGGCTATCCGTCCGTCACCGCCGTCGATGCCATGCAGGGGTTCATGTTCGCCCAGCGCGAGCAGCCCGCCCTGATCCTGCTCGATCTCAACATGCCCGCCGGTGGCGGGCTCACCTTGCTCGAGCGCCTGGTGAAATCCGTCCGGACCCAAATGATCCCGATCGTGGTGCTCACCGCCCGACCGGGGCCGGAGATCGAAGCGGAGGTCCGCGCCAAAGGCGCCGCGGACTTCTTGCACAAACCGATCGACCGCGAGTCGCTCCTGGCCATGATCGAGCGGGTGCTGCCCAAGGACTGATCACCCTTGCGTCCGCGCCCGCCCGAGCGCGTCCGGACCATAACGGTTCCGCACCGCGTCGATGGCGCGCGCCAGCGACCGATCCTTGTCGGTCTCGGGGCCCCGGACGCGCTCCGCCTCGAGCAAGGCCAGCTGCGTTTCCGTCCCCAGCCGCTCCAAGTGCGACAGGGCCACGCCGATGAGTCGAGCGGGAACTCGGCGCGCCGCCCGGAGCTTTCCCAGGAGCGCGCGAGCCACCGTGTAGACCGCGCGATCCGTGAACACCGGCTCGGGCAGCGTGCGGCTCGCCTGCCGGGTGGTGAAATCGGCGTCGCGCAGCTTCACGGTGATGGTGCGGGCCGTGAGGCCGTCGGCGCGCAGATCGGAGGTGGCGCGGTCGACCTGCACGAGCAGCTCGCGCAGCAGATCGTCCTCGGCATCGAGATCGGTCGCAAACGTGGTATCGCGACTGATCGACTTGGGATCCGTCCACGCGGCGACCAGGCCATCATCGATTCCACGGACCCGCTCCCACAACCACTGCCCTTCGCGCTCGCCTAACCGGCTCACCAGCTCGCGCCGGTCGAGGTGTTGCACGTCCGTCACCGCGCGCCAGCCCAACCGCCCCAGCCGCTCCTGGAATTTCGGGCCGATCATCGGCAGGTCGGCCAGCAGAAAGCGCCGCATGAACTCCGCTTCGTCGCCGGGGGCGACCACGTGCACCCCCGAGCCCGGCGCGCGGGGTGCGGGTTTGGCGACGCCCGCGGCGAGCTTCGCCACGAGCTTCGACGTGCCGCCGCCGATCGACAGCCACAACGCCGTCGTGGCGCGCACCTCGTCCCGCATGCGGCGGGCCGTCTCGGTCAACGGCGCATCGCGGTACAGTTTTTCCGTGCCGGTGAGATCGAGATAGAACTCGTCGCTCGACGCCTGCTCGACCGTGGGAGCGAAGCGCTCGAGCACCGCACGGATGTCGCGGCCCTTGTCGGCGCACGCCTCCCAGGAAACGGGGACGACGGTCGCGTCGGGGCACAGGCGGAGGGCGCGGGCCATCGGCATCGCGGACCGCACGCCGAAGGCTCGCGCTTCGTACGAGGCCGAGGTCACCACGCCGCGGTGCTCGGGGGAGCCGCCCACGACGAGGAGTCGGGCCCGGCCCGCCCCTTCGGGATCGACGAGACGCGCCACGGCGACGTAAAACGCGTCGGCGTCGGCGAGGAGGATACGCGGCGGGGACGGCGTCATGCCACCCACAGGCTTGCTCCCCGCTTGGCCGCCCGCTTACCGTTCCCCGCCATGAGTCCCTGGGTCCGCCTGATCATCATCGTCAATGTCGCGGTGTACATCTGGTCGTCACAGAATCCCGAACCAGCGGGCGCGCTCGCTTTCGTGCCGGCACGGGCCCTGCAACAGCCCTGGACGATCGTGACGTACATGTTCCTGCACGCCGGGTTTGGGCACATCCTCTTCAACATGCTCAGCCTCTTCTTTTTCGGTCCACAGGTGGAACAGCGGCTCGGCGCAAACCGCTTTCTGATCCTTTACTTCGCCGGTGGTTTCACCGGTGCGCTCGCCTCCGCGCTGATCATGCCCCACGTCGGTCTGGTCGGTGCCTCGGCGGCGACCTTCGCCGTGTTCTACGCCTTCGCCCGGTTCTGGCCGCGCGCCCAGGTCCTCGTGTGGGGCGTCTTCCCGGTCGAGGCCCGGGTGATGATCGTGATCATGACGGTGATCTCCCTGCTCGGTGGCGCCGGCATCATGCGCGGCAACATCGCCCACTTCGCGCACCTGGGCGGGTTCCTGGGTGGCTGGCTCGCGATGCGCGGGTTCGGCGTGCGGTCGGCGGGCCCCCGCCCGACGTCCAATAATTCGGGAGCCACGCCGCGCACCCCACCGACTCCCGACGCCGTCGAGCGCTGGAAGCAGATTGCCCTCGATCGGCTGCATCCCGTGAATCGCGGCGAGGCGGAGCGGGTGCTGGCAAAACTAGCCGCCGGTGGCCCGGGCAGCCTCAGCGCAGACGAGCGCGAGTTCCTGGATCGGTTCAGCGGGATCTAGTGCCGTTCCAACTATTCACGCCGAAAAGAGCCCCGGTATGGATTACACCTACGTCCTACTCAGCGAACGAGACGGGCGGTTCTACACGGGTTCGACGCGCGACCTGCGAACGCGGTTCCGAGACCACAACTCTGGCCGCGTCCACTCCACGGCCTATCGACGGCCGTTGAAGCTCATCTATTACGAAGCGTGCCTGAACATCGGGGATGCCCGACGGCGCGAGCGGTTCTTGAAGACCGGCAGGGGCAAGCGTTATCTCAACAACCGGCTCAA
>JBGQFX010000055.1:0-18993 GCA_041497135.1 Gemmatimonadota bacterium
GCCGGGGTGAATGTGCAGCAGGGCATCCCGCCGATCGTCGGGGCTGCGCAGCATGTTCTGCAGCTCCAGCGCGTCGAGCTGGGCCTCGACTCCATCGGCTTCCTCTTCGAGCTGGCGCTGCATCGCCAAGTCCACGTGGGAGTCCGCCTCGACCAGCTGCGACAGCTCCAGCCCGTCATCCACGCGCCGGCGCAAGCCGTAGTAGGGCTCGAGCCAGCGTTTCAGGCCCTTCGCTTCCTCCACGATGCGTCTGGCGCCCTCTTGATCAGCCCAGATCGAGCCATCAGCCATCTGCTGCTCCAGGTCCGTCAGTCGACGCGCCTTTCCTCCCACGTCAAAGAAAACCCCGGAGTTCCTGGAGCCGGCGATCGAAATCGGAAAAGCGGTCGGTCAAAGGCACGCGAGTTCCCTGGTTCGGGCGATGACGATACGAGCCGCCCACCGACGCGCGGGGAGCGGCTCTAACTTATGGGAAACATAGGGGGTTAACCCCGTTTTGACCACCCTCAGAACAGCTTCTTGCCGCCCGAAAGGATCTCGTTCAAGGCATCGGTCCAGAAGGGCGTGCTATCGGCCATGTCCTTGCCCACCTGCTCGACGTACTCGAGCCAGCTCTTTTCGATCTCGTCCTTGAACAACTGGGGCAGCGTACCATCCCGGATCCCCTGCTGCCGCTTTTCGGGATGGTACACCAGCATATCCGAGATCAGCGCCCGGGCGAGTCGCCGCGCCTTTTGCTTGGGATCCTGCACCAGGAAGGGATTCACCGGGCGCATCGGTCCCGTCTTGCGTGGCTCGGGCGCGGCAGGGGCCGGTGGCGTGAACGGCACGGGCGCGCTCGGGGCCTGCATGGCCGAGATCGCCGGTCTGGGCGCGGTCGGCGATGATACGCGCGGGAGGGCCGGCTCGAACGACGGCGGTGTCGGCGGCAGCGGCGGCGACGGTCGTGGCGGCGCGGCCGCTGGCAGTGGAGGCAGTGGTGGCGCGCTCGGAACCACCCGTGGCGCGGCAAATGGCGGCGTCGGCGGAATGACCGGCGGCGTAACCGGGCGTGCCGGCATCGTCAGCGGAGGCCGACTGATGGGCGGACTGAGCGGTGGGGCGAACGGCCGTGCCGGCGCGGTCGGAGCACGCATGGGGGACGGAGTGCTGGGCTGGATCGAAGGCCGCGGCGGCGGCGGTGCGACCGGGGTCCTGGGGGCCACCGGTGTAGCGGAGACAAAGGAGGGTCGAGCGAATGGGGCGACGACCGGTGCCGGAGCGGCGGCTGCTGCGGGCGTGAACACCGGGGCCGCCGGCTGACGGGTCAGACCGGGCGCGGACTCCACCTGCACGGCGAAGACGTTCCCGCATATGGCACAGCGGGCCCGAACCCCGGACGCGGGCACCTTGGCTGGATCCACCCGATAGACGGTTTCGCACGACGTGCAGGTAACGTTCACTCCGACGACCTCGCGCTCAATCTCGCATTGGGCTCTGCCGTGCCCGGATCCGGATCGTGGCGGCGATCGACGACGAACACGGATCCCGGCTGGGTCTTCGCGTAGCTCTTCATCTCCGTGGCCAGCTCGCTGACTTGTGCCGGGTGCGCGAAGCGCCGGTATTCGTTGGTGACGATCCCGATCGAGAGGGTCATCAACGGCACCCGATGCAGTTGCCCGCGTCGGTCCTTCCCAAAGTAGTAGCCCGCCCGGCGATCCTGCTCATTGTACTGAAACGGGATCAGCGTATCGAACACCGAGAGCGTCTCGGTGCACACCTTTGAGATCTCGGTCACGGGGATAATGAAAATGAAGTCGTCTCCCCCGATGTGCCCGACGAACCCCTGCCGCTCGGCCATTCCTTTCACGACATCGTGCAGGATACGCGACACCAGGTAGATGACCCGATCGCCGTCGTAATAGCTATAGCGATCGTTGTATTCTTTGAAATGATCCAGGTCCGCATAGCACACGGCAAAGTGTTCGCCGTTTTCCATGCGGCTCCGGATTTCGCGCTCGATCTCGGTCGTCCCCGGGAGTCGTGTCGAGGGATTCACCGCCACGTCGCGCGCCGTCCGGGTGAGCAACGCGTCGAGCCGTCCGGTTTGCTCGCTGGGCTCGAACAGCGGCGTCACCACCTCGTCCGCCCCCGCCCCGAACCACTCCATCACCCGCTCGGTCACATGCCGCGCCGTCACCGCCACCAGCGGCGCGATCGCCGTATAGGGATCCGCCTTCAAGCGCCGGCACAACTCGAGCCCCTGCGCGCCCGTCGCGTCGGCATCGACCAGGACCAGCGCAGGGAGCGCCCGCAACACCATCTGCTCCAGCTCCAAGGGATCATGCACCGGGAGCAGAGTCTTGTCTTTTCCTTCCATCCAGCGCGTTACGAAGTCCGGTACCGGACGGCCAGCCGCCGAATAGAAGAGAATCCTGGGGCGCGTCCGCAACCGGCACCTCGCGTAAGGGTCGAGCGCACCGAAACTTAGGCCGCTTACCCTCGCGTGTCAAACGAACCATGCAGCGATGGCCATGATGGCATATACTGCCAGAAGTTGCACTCCCTCGAACCAGTGAGACTCTCCGTCAAGCGCGATCACGGTCACAATCAGGGCGGTCAGGCCCACCGCCATGACCTCGAACGGCGTGAAGACAAGGTGCATCGGCTGCCCGAGAACAACGCCGGCCAGCACGAGGAGCGGGGCGACGAACAGCGCCACCTGCGTGCTCGAACCCAGCGCGATTGAGAGCGCCAGATCGGTTTGCCCTTTGCGAGCCACGACAACCGCGCTGGCGTTTTCCGCGGCGTTGCCGATCAATGGAATCACGATCAGCCCGAGGAACATTTCGGAGACGCCGAACTGGGCCACCATCGCTTCGGTGGCGTGGACGAGGATTTCGCTTTGCACGGCGATCAGCACCGTCGCGACGGCCAAGGTGGCGACCGCCTTCGCAGCCCCTGCCCGTCCTCCCGCTTCCACGCCCCCGCGGTCCGCATGCCCGAATACCCCCCGGTGGGTGACCAGCGAAAACACCAGACTCGCGATGTAGGTCAATCCCAGGACGGCGGCGACGCCTTCAGATAGATGCACTGTGACCGCGGCCGTCGCCGCGGGATGCGTGGCCGAGAACAGTGCCGGGACGGTGAGCCCCACGACCGCCAGCAGCAGCATCGCACCGCCCATCCCCGCGGCGGTGCGGTTGAAGGTCAGGGTCGGACGGCGCAAACCGCCGGCGAAGAGCGACAGACCGAGAATGAGCAGCAGATTGCCGAGGATGGACCCGGTGATCGACGCCTTGACAAGATCCAACAGTCCGGCGCGCATCGCCGCGAGCGCAAGAATCAGCTCGGCCGCGTTCCCGAACGTGGCGTTCAAGAGTCCCCCCGCCGCCGGGCCGGCCCGTTGAGCCAGAACCTCAGTGGCGCCGCCCATCGCCGCGGCAAGGGGGATCACCGCCACGCCGGTCACCACAAAGACCGCGAGCGGGGGCCCGCCGGTCGCGGCGAGGAGCCACGAGACCGGCAAGGCCACGAGCAGCCAGCGCAGCCAGGTCATCGGCGGCCCAGTGCCGCCCGCTGCGCCGCGAAGATCCGGGTCGTGCCGGCCAGCGCCACCGTCGCTCCAGAGATGGCCGCCGTCCGCGTTCCCCCGTCCGCCTGGAGCACGTCGCAGTCGACCCGGATGGTGTGCTCGCCGAAGTCGAAGCCGCGCAGCGCGGCCCGCACGCTGCGCCCGATCAGGCGCTGGATCTCGTGCGTCCGTCCCCCGGCGCCGCTGCGCTCCCGCGGCGTTCGCTCCTGCGTGGCGCGTGGCAGCATGGCATACTCGGCGGTCACCCAGCCCAGTCCCGTCCCTTTGCGCCAGACCGGCACGCCGGCTTCGACGCTGGCCGTGCAGAGCACGACAGTGCCCCCCATGCGGACGAGACATGAGCCTTCGGCCTGAGGAGCTGCGCCCCGCTCCAGACTGAGCGGGCGCAAGGCATCCGCCGCGCGGCCGTCGGGACGGGAGAACGCCAAGGCCCTAGAATCCGATCCGGACGCGGACCCGCGTCCAGCGCCCGCCGAGCCAGGTCGTCTCGACCGTCGTGGGGCGGCGCAACCCGGCCGAGAGGCGGCTCGAGATCAGCGCGTCGATGGCGCTCGCCAGGTGATTGGCCAGGAGCACGCCGAGCTGACCTTGCGCCCGGCGAAAGGCGTCATCGCTCGAGCGGATAGTGGCACGAAACTCCTGCTGCTCCAACAACGCATCGCGCCATGACCACCGGAAATCGGGACCCACGGCGTGGCTTCGATAGAATTGCAGCGCGAGCTGATATTCGGGAGAGGTCGGAGGCGGAGGTGTGTTCGGATCAAGCCAGAAGGTCCGGCGGGCCAGCAACCAGACCGACCCGTTATAGGTCGTCGGGTCGTCCTCCGGCGAGAGACCAGACCCCGGATCGAGATCGAACGCACCGGACGTCGCGAACCGCTCCATCGTTTCGTAATACTCGAACACGGTGTCGCGACGGGTGGACGTAAATCCACGGCGCGCGACCGCATACGCCAAATCGCGATAGCGGTTCGCACCGCGATGCGCATCGTGCGTGAGCCCGAGATATCGCGACAGCACGAATGCCTCTGTCGCCAGATAGATCAGGCCCCGATCCTGCCTGGCCACCAGCTGTCCCGCCCCGGGAACAACCAGCGAGGCGACCGGGCGGAGCCACAGTCGCGCCCGGGCAGCCGCCGGGGCCGAATCGACGTCCTGTCCGACCAGCCGCGTCGCGAGCACCAGCAGCCCGACCACTCCGAGCCTCGCTGGCTTCGCGCTGCTCAAAACTCGACTCGAAACGAGAGGAAGGTCGGATTGGGGACCACGAGATCGGTGCCGCTTAAGAACGTGCGCGCCAGGTCGACCCCGATCGACCCCGTCGCCACGCCGATGCCCACGCTCGGACCCGACAGCCCCTCGTGCACGAACGCATAGCCGCCCCGCACCCGCAGCGCTTCGCGATACCCCACGTCCACCCCCACGCGCACGTCCGGGTTTCCCGTTTCGCGCCACGGACTCTCGACGTCTGCCGCCACGTTGAGATCGAACCGGTCGTCGGCGTTCCCGAAAGCCGCTGGATGGAGCAGCAGCCGATACGCGGCACCGACCACCAGTCGCGTCGGCAATGGGTCCGCCTGGTCGCGATTGTTGACCTGCAGCGGGAAGCCCAGATTGCGCAGCGCGACCCCGACGCGCAGGGCGCGATCCGCACCAACCGTGAACTGTCCTCCGAGATCGAGCGCGTGCGTCACCCCGTGTCCGCCCGAGAGCGGTGGGCAGCTGCCACTGCAATCGACGCGAAACTCGATCAGCTTGTAGCTGACGCCGAGCGAGACGGCGCCCGTGAGCTGTGCCGCATAGGTGGCGAGCAGTGCGAGGTTGCGCGGGGCGATACGGGCGATGGTGGTGCCATTGGAATCGTTGACGTCCTGGTCCCCATAATCCACCAGATCGAGCGCGGCCCCGAAGACACCCACCCCTCGTCGGGGGAAGAATGCGGTGATGGCGTTGGTCGCGCCGGCGGCCAGTCGTGCCGTGTGCAGGGCGAATTCGCTCGTGCTGAGAGAGCCGATGCCGGCCGGGTTGAGGAACACCACCTCGCCCCGACCTTCGATCGCAGCCGCCGCCTGCCCCATGCCGACCGACTGCGCCCCGACGGGGAACAAGAGAAAGAGCGCCCCGGCGTTCTGCGACTGCGTCTGGGCGGATAGACGGACGGCCGGATGGGCGGATAGCGCTGCGATGGCAAGAGCGGTCCGCCATCCGCCCATCCGGCCATCCGGCCATCCGTCAGAAGCTCTTCGCCTCATCGATCAGCATGATGGGAATGTCGTCTTCCACGGCGTAGACCAGGCGGCACGCGTGGCAGACCAGCTGCTCCGGGTCCCGGCGGTATTCGAGCTCGCCCTTGCACTTCGGGCACACGAGCATGTCGAGCAGTTCGGCGGCGAGACTCACGGAGCGTACCCCAGTCGCTTGAGGGATGGGTCGTGCGTACGCCAGCGCAGCAACACCTTCACATGCAGATCGAGATACACCGGACGTCCGAACAGCGATTCGATACGCGCTCGGGCCGCCTGTCCGATTGCCTTGATGGTACGCCCGCCCTGGCCGATGACAATCCCCTTCTGGCTCTCCCGCTCGACGTAGACCACCGCGCGAATATACGCCGGCGTTTCCGCCTCGCGAAATTCGTCGATCTCGCAGGCCACGCTATAGGGCAGCTCCTCGTGCAACACCGCGAAGGCCGCTTCGCGCACATACTCCGCCGCGAAAAACCGCAATGGCTGGGTGGCCAGCTCGTCGGCGTCGTAGTGGAACGGACTCTGCGGCAGATGGCGTTCCAGCTCCTCGAGCAGTGCGCCAAGCCCTTCTCCCGTCGCCGCGGACACCGTGACGCTGCCCGGCGACACGGCTGGTCGCCGATCCGCCGGCACGAGATCCGCCTTCGTGTAGACGGTGACCAGCGGTTTCCCCGGCGCCCGGGCAACGCCGGCCGCCGTCTCGAGCGCCGGCGCGGGATACTCGGGCAATGGATGGAGGTAGGCGATCAGCTCCGCGTCCGTGAGCGCACGCAGGGCCACCTGGCGCAACACCTCCTGGAGCCGGTATTGCGGGTCGAGCAGGCCCGGCGAATCGGTGAAGATGAACTGCACATCGCCACGGGTGAGGAGGCCGACCACCGGCGTCCGGGTGGATTGCGGCTTGGGCGAGACGATAGAGAGGCGCTCGCCGACGAGAGCGTTCAAGAGCGTCGACTTGCCGACATTCGGCTTTCCGGCCAGGACGACGGTGCCGCATTTCGTCATGGAGAGAAACTATCAGCCGATGGGCCCGACCCGTCAGTAGGCGGGCGAATGTTCTGGCGTCAGTGCGGCATCCACTGAACGTGCCCGGTAAACAGGCCGTTCACGATCCCGACCTGGTAGGCCAGGAACAGTCCGAATCCCAGACTGATCAGGCCGGAAGCCACCCGAAGGCCCCGATTGACACGGACGAAGCGCGCACCGGTGTACGCGATCGGCATGGCGATGACCGATGTGATCAACATCATTCCCACGATCGTGCCCACGCCGAACACCAGCAAATAGAGAACGGCCCAGCCCGGGTCGCGGATCGTGGTCAGGACGAGCAGGGCCACCGCCGCCGACCCGGCGAGCCCGTGGACGATGCCCACGACCATGGGTCGCAGCAGTTGATACAGGCCCAGCGCGCCGAAGTGCCGGTCGAGCCAGCCCACAGGGGTTTGCTCCGGCGCGTGGGGGTGCGCTTCCGGATCGTGCCCGTGCGCGTGCGTATGGACGTAGTCGCCGTGTGGATGCGCATGCGCATGGGTGAGCGGCTCGGTGATCCGTCCCAACACGCCGGTGAGGTTCATGATCCCCAGGACGATCAGCATCAGTCCAACCGACAATTCCATCGAGAGACCCACCCGCGCCGGGATGACCCAACCCAGGAGAATGATGCCGCCTCCGACGACGAGGATCGTGAGCGTGTGCCCCACGCCCCAGACCACGCCGATCCAGGCCGCCCCCCGGGTGCTCCGTTGTCGTGCGACGATGGTCGAGATCGCGATCACGTGATCAGGATCGGTCGCGTGCCGCATGCCGAGGAAGAACCCCAGAGCGGCGATCGCCAGGATGCCGGTCATCGCGGCACCGCTCTGGATTCCGCCAGCCGGGATTCGAGGAACGCGAGACACTCGGCCATGCCGGTTCCGGTCTTCGCTGAGAGACGCAGGATTTCCATACCGGGACGAACCGCCTGGATGTTGTGCATCGCCAGCGGCCACTGGAACTCGACCGCGTCCGCCAGATCGACCTTAGTGATCACGGCGACGTCGGCGCTGTTGAAGATGGTCGGGTACTTGAGCGGCTTGTCCTCGCCTTCCGTCACCGACATGAGGACGAACCGCAGGCTCTCTCCCAGGTCGTAGGAAGCCGGACACACGAGGTTGCCGACGTTTTCGATGAACAGGAAATCGAGCCGCGCGGGATCCCAATCGCCCAGGGCGGTTTCGACCATCGCCGCCTCGAGATGGCACAGCGTCCCGGTGGTGATCTGTCGCACCGGCGCCAGGCTGCGCGCGAGACGGACCGCGTCGTTCTCCGTCGCGAGATCCCCCACGAGAGCCGCGACGCGATGTCGGGGCCCGAGCTCCGTGAGGATCCGCTCGAGCAGCGCCGTCTTGCCGGACCCGGGGCTCGAGACGAGGCTCACGACGAATGTCCCCGCTGCGGAAAACCGCTCGCGCAGGCGGCGCGCCACGACGTCGTTCTGTTTCAGCAGATTGCGCCGCACCTCCACCAGCCGGGGTGCCTGACTCACTGATCGATTTCCAGGGCGATGAGCTCCATTTCCTTGCCATCACGCAGGACCGGCGCGGAAGCCCCGCAGCGGGGACAGCCCATCCAGTACGATCCGTCGGGAACCGGCTGCTCCCCGCATTGGTCGCAGATCACGACCACCGGAACATTTTCAATCACCAGGCGCGAGCCTTGAAGCGGCGTATCGGCACTGGCCATCTCATACGAAGAAAGCAGCGCCTCCCGGACCACACCCGCCAGGGCGCCCAGCCGGACGTGAACGGCGCTCACCCGTCCACCCAGACGGGCCGCTTCCTCGCGGGCGATATCGACCAGGCTCAACGCGAGCGAGAGCTCGTGCATTGGAATGCGGCCAACGCCGCTTGCCCCAGGCTGATACCCCCGTCGTTGGGCGGCACCGTGTGATTGGTCCAGATCTCGATCGACTCCCCGTCAAACAGGAGTTTCAGATCATCCAGAAGCAGGCCGTTCTGGAACACGCCGCCGGACAGGACGATCGTCGAGACTTCATGCGCCCGGCAGAGAACCGTGCAGGCAGAATGGAGGCCGTTGGCGACGCCCCGTTGAAACGCTCGGGCGATCTCGGATGTCCCGCGACCCTGGAGCCGGTCTTGCACGACGGCCTGCAGCAAGGGTCGAAAGTCGAGCTCCCCGCCCTCAAAGGGGAATGGATAGGCACCCGCCGGCGTGCCGTGGCGAGCGAGATGCTCGAGCCAAATGGCGGCCTGGCCTTCGAAGCTCACCGCCCGAGTGAATCCGAGCAGCGCCGCGGCCGCATCGAACAGGCGACCGATCGAGGTCGTCGTGAATACGCGGGTCCCGCTCCTGAGCAGCTTCACCGCGTCCCCGTATCGAGAAGGGAAGGAAAACGGCGCAGCGCCAAGATCCGGCACGCCATCGAGCTGGTCCAGAAAGCCGGCTGCCGCCTGCACCGGATGGCGGGCGGCGGCATCCCCACCCGCCAGAACAGCGGGGCGTAGATGGGCGACGCGCTCGAACCCTGCTGCGACGCTGCCGACGAAACACTCACCTCCCCAAATCGACCCGTCGTCTCCGTACCCTGTGCCGTCGAGGCTGATGCCCAGCACGCGCCGCTGCCACGCTCCCCGCTCGGCCAGCACCGAGGCGATATGCGCCCGGTGGTGTTGTATCGCCACATGCTCCGCCGCTTTGAGCCGCTGCGCGTGCGTCGTGGAGCGATACTGCGGGTGTGCATCGCGCACCACGATCAGCTCGGCCGGGTCGACACGGTACATCGCGAGCAGATCCCGAATCGTCTCCTCGAACGCCTGAAACGCCTGATAATTGTCCAGGTCGCCGATGTACTGGCTCACGAACGCCTGCCCCTCCACCACGAGCGTGATGGCGTTCTTGAGATCGGCGCCCAGCGCCAGGATCGGCCGGTTCGTCGGCAACTGAGCCACCGCACTGGGCGCAACCCCGCGTCCTCGCCGCACCATGGTCGGACCAAAGGCGCTGTCCCGCGTCACCGAGTCCTCGACACGTCGGGCGATGGGGCGCTCGCCCACGAGGAACGCGTCGGCAAGACCGGTGAGGCGCGCGCGCGCGTCTTCGTCTTCGTACGCGATGGCTTCGTTGGAGCGGTTGGCACTGGTCATCACCAGCACCTCCGGCGCGCCCCCCGCGAACAGCAGATGGTGCAACGGTGTGTAGGGCAGCATCAACCCCAAGTCGCCGTTGTCCGGAGCCACGCCCGGCAGGTCCACCGCGGCCTCCGCCAGGACGATCGGTCGCGCCGTCGAGGTGAGCAGCGCCTCGGCGTGCGGCGAGAGCCGGCAGAGACGACGGGCGACGTCCAGGTCCCGCACCATCAGGGCAAACGGTTTCTCCTTGCGAAACTTGCGCTCGCGCAAAGTGCGGACGGCGCCGGCCTGCTGGGCGTCGCAGGCCAGGTGATAGCCGCCCAAGCCTTTCACGGCGAGGATCCGACCGGCGCGGAGCAGCTGCACCGCCGCCGCGACAACCTCGTTATCGCCCGTGACGACCGAGTCGGCGTGACAGAGGCGATAGTGTGGACCGCAATTTGGACAGGCGACCGGCTGGGCGTGGAAGCGCCGACTGGCCGGGTCGTGGTATTCCGCTGCGCAGCGCTCGTCCATCGACCAGCGTTGCATGGTTGTGCCGGCGCGGTCGTAGGGCAGGCTCAAGATGATCGAAAAGCGGGGGCCGCAGTCGGTACAGTTGATGTAGGGGTAGTGGAAGCGCGGATCTTCTGGATCGAACAGCTCCTCGAGACAGCGGCCGCACACGGCGAGGTCCGGCGCGATGCGGGTGGTCGGCGGCGCTCCCCCGGCACTCTCACGGATGATGAATTCCGTCGTGCCAGAAGGCGGGATCGACTCGACGTCCACCCCGGCAATCGCCGCCGCCGGCGGGGCTTGCGCCGTCAGGGCCCGCAGGAACGCATCCAGCCCATCCCCGGCACCTTCGATGTGAATCTCGACGCCATCTTCCCCGTTCAGCACCCAGCCGGTGAGAGCGTGGGCGCGCGCCAGCCGGAACACGAAAGGCCGGAAGCCCACCCCCTGGACCACGCCCCGAACCCGAACCGACACGGCGCTGGTCACGCGGCGCTCAATCCCCGACCGGACAGCCACGTCCCTGCCAACCAACCTGGATCAGCTTGCCGTCTTCCACCAGGATCGGCACGGTGCGTTGGCCGGCGGCAATGACCCGCATCCGCCGGCGCGCCTTGGGGTCGGCCTCGACGTCGTACTCCTGGAATTCGGCCCGCCGCAGCTCCAGCCATTCCCGCATCTCCTGCGTGTAGGGGCAGCTCGCGGTGCCGTACAGCTCAAGCCTGGCCACGACCCAACGCCTCCAGACTCTCGCGCAGGAGATGGTAGATCGATGCCTGGACTTCCTGAATCCGCGGGATGTAATCCGAGCGCACCACGATGAAGTGATCGGCGAGACCCTGCCGCTTAATCTCGCCACCGTCGTACCCGAGCAGGGCGACGGTCAGCAGTTTTCGTTTCCGCGCCTCGGCCAGGGTCGCGAGGATGTTGCGGGAGCCTCCGCTGGTGGAGATCCCGATCGCCACGTCGTCCGGCCGAGCGTGGGCGATGAGCTGGCGGAGGAAGACGACTTCGATCCCGACGTCGTTCGCCACCGCGGACAGCACCGCAGGCTCCAGGGAAAGTGAGACCGCCGGGATGGGCCGGAACGAGGGCGGCGGCGCGACGCAATCCAGGGCCCAGTCATTGGCGTCCGTGGCCGATCCGCCATTCCCGAACAGGAGCAGCTTCCCGCCACGCTGCAGCCGATCGTGAATGGCGAGCGCCGTTTCACAGATACGGTCGGTTTCTTCCGGGGCGACCTGGGCCCGGAGCGTCGCATCATCCTGCACCTTCATCCGGATCGACGCGGCCACGTCCGCGGCCAGCGCAACCGGTTGCTGCCGCTCCTGTCCCAGAAACGGGTACAGGAATCCGGCCTGGCCGACCTCATGGCCCAGCTCGCGATGCTCGAAGAAGACGTGCACGGATTCCCAGAGCGTGTGATACAGGATCTCCACCAGCTCCTGATGCACGAACGGATCCGTCGTGGCGGCCGAGACGGCGTACGATCCGCTCGTTCCCGGAAGCGCGAACGTCATCGCATGGCGGGCGTGGGCCACGCGCAACGCCGCGGTGACCTCCGGATCCCCTTCGGGCGGTCCGAAGCCCATCACCATGTCGTCTGGTTGCACAATGGCTTCGAGCCAGGGCCGGAACAGCGGTGAGAGATCCAGCGCCGGGAGAGCCCGTTTGCCGACGATGACCGGGTGCACGAACTCCACGGCGACGTGCTGAGCATCGGTGGCGTAACACCCGCGGCCGAACGCCAGCAGCCGCCCGCCGCGAAGAAACCGGCGCGCCATTTCCTGGGAAGCTTCCGCGAGGCGAGCCGCCTCCCGCGCGAAGAATTCCTCGAACAGCCGATTACGAGCGAGGAGGCCTTCCTCCACCTGCGTCGAGAGGTCGAGGGCGGTCACCATTGTTATCCCGTCAGCAGATGCGGGGCAGCGGATCACCCACCAGCATGTCCACGATCCGGCTCCCGCTGTACCTGGTTTCCACGAGCACACAGGCGGCGGGCTGCGGGCGTACTTCCCCGATCATCGCGGCCCCGTCGCCGCCCGGCGCCGCGCGCAGCGCGTCGAGCGCCTGGTCGGCAGAGTCCGGTCCCACCACGGCCAGGAACTGGCCCTCGTTGGCAATATGCAGCGGGTCCAGGCCCAGGAGCTCGCAGGCGCCGCGCACTTCGTCCCGCACGGGAACCCGCTCCTCGTACAGGCAGATCCCCAGACCGCAGTCCAGCGCCAGCTCGTTGAGCGACGTCGCGACGCCGCCCCGGGTGGGATCCCGCATCCAACGCAGATCCGCTGCGGCCACCCTGGCGACGGCCTCGACCAGCGGCAGCACCGAGCGAGTGTCGGACTGGAGGTTCGCCTCGAGGTCCAACTCCCCCCGCGCCAGCAGGATAGTGATGCCGTGATCGCCGATCGGGCCGGAGAGGAGGATCCGGTCTCCCGCCCGGACCGCGCTCGGCGCCAAGTTTAGTCCCGGGAGGAAGCGACCAACGGCGGAGGTGGTGACGTACATCTGATCCGTCTTGCCGTGCTCCACGACTTTCGTGTCCCCGCCGACGATGGTCACGCCGGCCGTGCGGGCGGCTTGCCCCATCGCCCGCACCTCGGCTTCGAGCACGTCGCCGGGTAACCCGGCCTCCAACACGAACGTGACCACCATCGCCTCGGCCCTGGCGCCGGACACCGCCAGGTCGTTGACGGTGCCGTTCACGGCCAGCTCGCCGATCGAGCCGCCGGGAAATTGGAGCGGCGTCACCACGAAGCTGTCGGTGGTCAGGGCGATGCGGACTCCGTCCATTTGAACCTGGGCGGCGTCGCCCAGGTATTGCGGGGACGATTCGAACAGGAGGGGGACGAAGAGACCGTCTACCAGGCGGCGGGTGGCCTTGCCTCCGGCGCCGTGCGCCATTTCAATCTGCCGCTCACGAAACCGGATCTTGGGGGCGCCGTCCATTGCCGCGGGCCACTCAGACCGGCACCGACAGGTCGGCCAGCGCGGCTTTGCGATGCTCGTAGGTGTAGTAGGCGGCGCACGAGCCTTCCGCGGACACCATCAGGGCGCCGACGGGATGCTCCGGCGTGCACTCGCGACCGAACAGCTTGCACTGCGCCGGCTTGAGCACGCCCTTCAACACCTCGCCGCACTGCGCCGCTTTGGGATCGGTCACGCGCACGCCGGGCACCGGGAAAATGTGCTCCGCGTCCCATGCCGCGTACGCCTCCCGGATCCGCAACGCGGATTGGGAGATGAAGCCGAGGCCGCGCCATTCGAAGTAGGGCCGCAGCTCGAACACCTCGGCCATGGCGGCGAGCGCCCCGCGGTTGCCCTCCCAGGACACGACGCGGCCGTACTGATTCTCCACTTTCGCTACGCCGTCCCGGAACTGGCGCAACAACATCACGATCGATTGCAGCAAGTCGAGCGGCTCAAAGCCCGACACCACCATCGGCTTCCCGGCGTCCTGACTGATCCACTCATAGGGCCGGCACCCGATGACGGTTGAGACGTGCCCTGGGCCGATGAAACCGTCCAGCCGCATGTCGGGCGAATCGATAATCGCCCGGAGGGCCGGGATGATCGTGACGTGGTTGCAGAACACGGAGAAGTTGCGAATGCCTTCCGCCTTGGCCCGCATCAGCGTCAGCGCCGTTGAAGGCGCGGTGGTTTCGAAACCGATCGCGAAGAACATCACGTGCCGGTCCGGATTCGCCCGGGCCAGCTTGAGGGCGTCGGTCGGCGAGTAGACGATCCGGACGTCGAGGCCCCTTGCCTTGTGCTCGAGCGGACTGCCCTGGGCCCCCGGCACCCGCATCATGTCGCCGAATGCCGTGAAGATGACGCCGTCCTGTTTCGCCAGACCGAGGCCGTCATCGATGCGGCCCATGGGCAGGACACAGACGGGACACCCGGGGCCGTGAATGAATTCGATATTGGGAGGCAGGAGGTCCTTGAGCCCGAACCGGTAGATGGCATGGGTGTGCCCGCCGCACACCTCCATGAGACGGTAGTGGCGGCCCGGCTCGGCGAGTTTGCGGATTTCCTCGAGCGTCCCCTTGATGACGTCGGGATCCCGAAACTCGTCCACGAACTTCATGGGCGATCCGGCTCTCCCAGACCGTAGCCGCGCACCTCTTCCATCGCGGCCCGGTCCTCGCCCAGCATTCGGAGGGTCCGCATCTGATCCTCGGCTTCCTGCTCGCCGATCTTACTGAGCGCGAAGCCGACGTGGATCAGCACCCAGTCCCCTACGCGCGGCAGGTCGTCCACCAGAACGCCGAGGTCCACGCGGCGCCGCACGCCGCTGACGTCCACCATGGCGACGGGCGGAAAGTCACTGACGAGTTCAACGATCTTGCCGGGAATGGCCAGGCACATGGCCGTTAATTACTGCGGGCGGGCGGCGATGTCAAAGCAGGGTCGTACATCTCAACTTCATTGATTCCTCATACTCACCCGAGGCTCGCCTTGCAACCGGCACCAATTGGCCTTCATACTTCACGAGTCAAACGGCGAGGGATACCAGCGAGGTGTGTGCCCGAATGGGACGACCCGGTGTCTATGGCTGGACCCTCATCGAGCTGCTGCTCGTCCTCGGTATCGTCGGCATCCTCTCCTCCCTGTCAATCATCAAGATTCAAGATATGATCGAGCACGCGCGGGTGGCCAAGGCCATCGGGGACATCGAGGCGATCCAGGTGGAGCTCATCGGGTTCGAAGCGGGGGACGATTCCCTCCCCAGCTCTCTGGCGGGGATCGATCGCGACACGTATCTGGACCCCTGGGGAAACCCCTATGTCTACTTCAAGTATCCACCTGCCAAAGGCAAGGGCAACGTGGCCGGTGCCCGCATGGACCGCTTTCTACATCCGCTCAACTCCGACTTCGACCTCTACAGCATGGGCAAGGATGGACTAAGCCAAAGCGCCAATCACTGCGAAAGCCAGTCAAGATGACATCATCCGCGCCAATGATGGCGGCTTCATTGGCCTGGCGGCCCAATTCTGACCCCGGCGTAGCGGAGTCCACGCTTGCAGCTGACCGCGCTTCGCACCCGTCTCGCTCGGCGTATTCTCGCCCTCTTTGTCGTCTGCGCCCTGGTGCCGATTAGCACACTCGGCGTGCTCTCGTACCGCCGCGTGCACGCGCAGTACACCGAACAAACCGGGCGTTGGTTGCACCAGCTGAGCAAGGAGGCAGGCCTCACCCTGATCAAGCGGCTGAGCGATCTCGCCGACCAGCTCAGCGCCATGGCGACAGAGTTAGCCGCTGATCGAACGATCACACTCCGTACTCTCCCAGCGCCCACCGCGGACGCCAACACATGGATCCGCGGGCTGGCGGTCGCCACCCCCAAAGGGTGGCAAGCCATCCTCGGCCACCCGGCACCGCTCCCGGGTCTTTCTACCGATGCGGATCGAGACCTGCGCGCCGGCCAGCCCGTCTTGTTGACCGCGCCTTCCTCGCAGATCTGGATTGCACTCCCGGTGCCGGGGCAGTTCCCAGCCATCTTGTGGGCGGAGATCGACGCCGGGTCCCTTCTGGGCATCGATCGGTCTACCGAGGTGCTGCCCGTCGGGACGCATCTCTGCGTCCTCGACGCACGACGCGCGCCGCTCTATTGTCCTCAGGGCGTCCCGACGTCCCTGCGCGCTCAGGGGCCCCAGACGAGTTCAAGTACCACGGTATTCCCCTGGCGCGTCGGCACAGAGGCTTATCTCACGACACCGTGGATCCTGTTCCTGCGAAGTCGCTTTTCCGCGGAACCCTGGACCATCGCGGTCAGCGTCCCGGCGGCTTCCGTGGAAGCTCCGATGGCGGGGTTTCGTCGCACCTTCCCCCTCATGGTGCTGCTCACCCTCTTGTTCGCGCTCGCGCTGGGATTCACGCTCATCCGGCGCAACACAGAGCCGCTGGCCCGTTTGCAGGAGGGCACCCGGCGCTTGGCGAACCTGGACTTCTCGCAGCCCGTGCACGTGACCAGCGGGGACGAATTCGAAGATCTCGCCCATTCGTTCAACGCGATGGCCCGCCAGCTCCAAGCGTCCGGCGCGTCCCTGAGGGAAAACGAAACGCGACTTCGGACGCTCTTGGAATCCGCTCCAGCAGGCGTGATCACCACCGATGCGACGGGCACGATCGAATTCGTGAACCAGACTGCGGAGCAGGTGTTCGGTGCACCCCGAACGGACTTGATCGGCCAGCCGATCGAAACGCTGGTCGCCGATGCTTCCTCCGGCGCGCTGTTTCGCGCGCCGGGAGAAGCCCGGGAGCTCTTGGCTCGGCGCCGGGATGGTTCGACCTTCCCCATCGAGTTGTCGGTCAGTCAGGCCATGCTGGGTGGGCGCATGGTCTTCACCGGGTTCGTGCGGGACGCGTCCGATCGCAAGCGCGCCGAGGAGGAGCGCGCCCGCCTGGAAGCTCAGCTGCGTCAGTCCCAGAAGCTCGAGACCATCGGGACCCTGGCCGGGGGCGTGGCGCACGATTTCAACAACATCCTGGCTGGTGTCATCGGCTACGTCGAACTGGCCCTCGGTGCCCTGCCAGCTGACAGCCAGGTCCGTGACGACTTGCTCGAGGTCAAGCGCGCGGGATGGCGAGGGGCCGACCTGGCACGCCAGATCCTCGTGTTCAGCCGGCGCACCGAGGCGAAGCGCCAGCTCGTGCAGCTCGACGAAGTCGTCGTGGAAGCGCTGAAGTTGCTCCGCGCCACTCTGCCGTCGACGATCCAGATCGCGCAGCACCTGGCACCCGATACCGCGCCCGTCCTGGCCGACCCGACGCAGATGCATCAGATCCTCATGAACCTGTGCACCAACGCCAGCCACGCGATGCCGAACGGCGGCCGGCTCGAGGTCGGGCTCGGGATGGTCGATCTCGAGTCCGGTTCCGCCAACATCTCGGCCACATTGTCGCCTGGTCGATACGTCCAGCTCACGGTGAAGGACACGGGGCATGGCATGGATCGAACCACGCTCGAGCGGATCTTCGACCCCTTCTTTACCACCAAAGCGCCCGGTCTTGGCACAGGGCTGGGACTTTCCGTCGTGCATGGTATTGTGTCGTCTCAGGGAGGCGACATCGCCGTCGTCAGTACGCCGGGGTCCGGCTCGACGTTCAGCGTCTTCCTGCCGCCTGCTCGCGAACGCGAGGAGAGAGTCGCGGACACCACGCCGGTCGACGTCACCGGACGCGAGCACGTGCTGGTGGTCGACGACGACCCGATGGTCGCCGCCGTCACGCGGCGGGTTTTGGAGCCCTACGGATATCGGGTCACCGCACACACGTCGAGCGTGGAGGCGCTGACGCTGTTGCAGCGCGATCCGGGGCAATTCGACTTGGTGCTCACGGACTACACGATGCCCCAACTGACCGGAATGGAACTTGCCCGAGCGGCCCACAAGCTACGGCCTGACCTTCCCCTTCTCCTCACCACCGGTCTCGGGGAGGTTCCGAGCTTGGACGAGCGCCAGGCGTACGGCATCCGCGAACTGTTGATGAAGCCGGTGAGTCCTCGAGACCTGGGGTCGGCGATCCGTCGAGCGTTGAACCATCTTCCGACGCCGCCCGGCTGATGGAACGACGGCAGCGGGAACGACGGGTCGGTGGACGCCGGCGGCGCGAAGGGCGGCGACGACGCACGATCTTGGTCGTCGTGGTCGGATTGCTCGTGGCTGTGCCGGTCTGGACCGCGTTCAGCCGGATTCTGGGCAGACGGGCCGTCGTTCCTTCCGAGCTCATCGGTGTGTGGACGACCACGGCGTCAGGCTATGCCGATCGCGCGCTCGAGTTCACCCGGTCGTCGGTGCTGCTGCACTCGGATGAATACCACTTCACGGTGCATCCGATTCGATGGGTCACCAGGGAGCGCCACAGTCTCTACACGACCTTTCGCATCGAGTATCAAGACGTCGATGCGGTGACACCGTTGGTGTTCCGGTTCATCCCCTCCCCTCGACCATTGATCCGGTTGGAGCATTTCGCGTCGGTGTGGCGGCGGGAGTTGCCACGCTAGGGCGGCTGCAAACGACGAAGCCCGCACCGGTGTGGTGCGGGCTTCGCAGGGGACGCTGGCGGCGGCCTACTCTCCCACCCCCTGTCGAGGGCAGTACCATCGGCGCTGACAGGCTTAACGACCGTGTTCGGGATGGGAACGGGTGTGGCCCTGTCGCGCGAGTCGCCAGCAAACTCAAACGTCGTCGGTAGACGGTTTTCGGTAGTCAGTCACTTCCATGTAGAGACCGAAGACCGATGACTGAAAACCGATGACGACTTACAAATGACATGACGACGCGAGATGTGTGATGCTTTGGGAAGCACACGATCGAAACCAACTCAAAGGAGAGATCAAGCCTCACGGGCAATTAGTACGGCTCGGCTGAAGCGCTCGCGCGCCTTACACCTGCCGCCTATCAACGTGGTAGTCTCCCACGGCCCTTTAGGGGTCTTGCGACCCGGGAGTGTTCATCTTGGGGAGGGTTTCCCACTTAGATGCATTCAGCGGTTATCCCCGCGCGACATCGCTAACCGGCGTTGCCCTTGGCAGGACAGCCGGGAC
>JBGQFX010000056.1:0-18984 GCA_041497135.1 Gemmatimonadota bacterium
GCGGAACTGGCAGACGCGCAGGACTCAAAATCCTGTGTCGGCAACGGCATGCGGGTTCGATTCCCGCCCCGGGCACTTTCCTCAGTTGAGCCGTCGCTGCGCACCGAGCATCTCTTCTGCTATTCCCGCACGGCCACGATCGCGATATCGAACGTCACACGGTCCGCCACCCGCACCGTCCCGCCGGGCCCGCCTCGATACGATTTGATGCCGAACGCCGTTTGATTCACGGCAAAGTGCGCCCAGGCACGCAGCGTATCCGGTCCGGCTGTCACCCGGATGTCGACCGGTACGTCCACGTTCTCCCGGCGATCGTGAGCGCCCCGACCAGGCGGAAGTCACTGTCGGCGACCGCAATTCGTTTCGAAACGAATGTGATCGTTGGAAACCGCTCGACCTTCAGAACGTCGGTCCGCATCGCTGCGGTCACCTTGCGGATTTCTTCGCTGTCGGGTGGCGTGAGCACCTCGAGGCTCTCCGCCGGCACCGAGATTTCTACCAGCGACCTGGCGGGCGCATCGGGGACATAAATCACGCGTCCGGAAACGGCACGTGCGCGAATCAGATGCACATGGCCGGCGAATCCGAACAAGCCGGCCTTGCCCGTGGCGACATCCAATCGACTCGCGGGGGTTAGCCGGTAGACGATCGGGCCATCGGGATGAGCTCGTTGGGACCAGCCGGACTCCGCCATGAGGAGGGGAGCCGCGACCGCGAGCCAAACAAAAGGACGGGTTGACATCGCTGCTTCATACCCCGGGACCGTTCCAGAGTCAGCCTGGGTGCCACAAAGCGTGGCCGAGTTGCTACACCTGCGAAGGAGCTGGGAAGGTCGACCTAAGCCGCAACGAATAAAGTACTTTGGCATGGAAAGTGCGCGTGCACGCGGCCGTGAGGCCCACTATGACCACGAACGCACGCGTTGCCCGTGTGCCCGTCACCCGCCGTCTGGCGGGGGTCGCGGTACTCCTCGTTGGCTCCCTTTTCGCCGTGACCTGCACGAAAGACGGTGTCTCGCCCCCTCCGGGCGCGACGCAGCTCGCGTTCAAGGTCGAGCCGGGTAATGCGACGGCTGCATTAGCCATCTCGGCGGTGGTAGTCGAGGCACGGGCTGCCAATGGCGATCCGGTGACCGACTTCACCGGGTCCGTCACGATCGCGATCGGCACGAACCCGGGGAGCGGGGCGCTCGCAGGGACCACCACCGCCTCTGCGGTCGGCGGCCTGGCGACCTTCTCTGACCTGAGCATCAACCGATCGGGCACGGGCTACCGGCTGCAGGCGACGAGCTCGGGGCTCTCCAATGCGAGCAGTGCCACCTTCAACATCAACGCCGGACCTGCCGCCCAGATCTCTTTCAACGCGCAGCCCAACAATGCCATCGCCGGCGGGAACATGAGTCCGGCGGTGAAAGTCGAGATCGAGGACGCGCTGGGAAACGTGGTGACTACGTTCAGCGGCAGTATCTCCCTGGCGATCACGAGTGGGTCGGGGGCGGCGGGCGCCGCCCTCTCCGGGACGACGACCGCGCCGGCCACCGGCGGGGTCTCGACGTTCTCGAATCTCAGCATCGACAAAGTCGGCTCGAGCTACACGTTCTCGGCCACGGCCTCCGGGCTGCCGGACGCGACCAGCTCAGTCTTTGACATCACACCCGGCCCTGCCGCGGACCTCGTCATCACGATACAGCCGAGCAGCGCGACGGCGGGCGCGGACATCGCTCCCGCGGTCGTGGTGACCGCCCGGGATGGGTTGGGCAACGTCGCGACCAGCTTCAACGGTCTCGTTTCGCTCGCGATCACGTCGGGAAGTGGGGCGCCCGGGGCGACACTGTCCGGCATCGCTTCGATGAGCGCGGTCTCCGGGGTCGCCATCTTCACGGTCTTGAACATCGATAAGGCGGGCGTGGGCTATACGCTATCGGCGAGCGCGGCGGGAGGCATCAGCGGCGCCACGACGGCGCCATTCGACATCGCCGTTGGTTCTGCGGCGCTGCTGAACTTCACCGTTCAGCCGAGCACCGGCATTTCTGGAGTGCCGATCACCCCCGGCGTCCAGGTCTCGGTGACAGACGGCTCCGGCAACGTGGTCACCGGCTTCGGCAGCTCGATCACGGTCGCCCTGTTCGCGAACCCTGGCAGTGGCGTTCTTACCGGAACGACGAGTAGAACGCCCACCAATGGGGTCGCGACCTTCTCCGATTTGAGCATCGATAAGAGCGGCATCGGTTACACCCTGAGCGTGACCGCCACCGGGTTGACCGGTGCCACGAGCGATCCGTTCAACACGCTCGCGGGCGCGGGCGCGAATCTCGCCTTCACCGTCCAGCCGACTTCAGCCGTGGCCGGTGTCGGGGTGAACCCGGGGATCGAGGTGACGTTGAAAGACGCCCAGAACAACGTGGCCAACGGCTTCAACGGCAACGTGACGCTGGCGATCGACAATAACGTCGGCGGCGGCACGCTTTCGGGCACCAATACGGTCGCAGCGGTGGGCGGCGTCGCCACGTTCTTCGGCCTCACCATCGACAAGGTGGGCGTCGGTTATACCCTGTCGGCGACGGTGACGGGCATCCCGGTCGTCACGAGCACGACCTTCAACATCACACCCGGCCCCGCGACCCAGCTGGTGTACACCGGGCAGCCGAGCAACGCCACGGCGGGCGCTCAGATCGCACCGGCCGTGGTGCTCACCGCGCGCGATGGCATGGGCAACGTCGCCACGGGCTTCAACGGCGTGGTGACGGTCGCGATCACGGCCGGCACCGGCACGAGTGGCGCCACCCTGTCAGGCGCCATTGCGGTTGGTGCAGTCAACGGCGTCGCTTCCTTCGGTACGCTGAATATCAACAAGAGCGGGACGGGGTACACCCTCGGCGCCTCTGGCACCAGTCTGACCGGCGCCACGAGCGCCGGCTTCAATATCGCCGCTGGTTCGGCCACGCAGCTCGCGTTTGCCGTGCCGCCGACCGATGCCGTGGCGGGATCCTCCATTGCCCCGGCCGTTCAGCTGGTCGCCCTCGATGTCCTGGGCAACGTGGCAACGAGCTTCAACGGCGGTATCACAGTCGGCATCACTTCCGGGACGGGTACGGCCGGTGCCGTCCTCTCGGGCACCCTGACTGTGGCGGCCGTCAACGGGGTCGCGCCTTTCTCCACGTTGAGTGTCGACAAGGCGGGATCGGGCTACACGCTTGGCGCCACCGCCACCGGGCTCAGCCCCGCTACGAGTACGGGGTTCGCCGTCGCTGTCGGCAGCGCCGTCAAGCTGGTGTTCAGTGTCCAACCCGGCAACACGACGGCGGGGATCGCCGTAGCACCGGGGGTTGAGATCACCGCGCAGGACGCCGGCGGCAACCCTGTCACGAGCTTCACGGGCGCCATCACCGTCGACATCGGAACCAATCCCGGGAGCGGCGTCCTGGCGGGGACCACGACGGCCAACGCGACGGCGGGCGCGGCGACCTTCTCGAACCTCAGCATCGCCAAGAGCGGGACCGGCTACACCCTGACGGCGAGCGCCACGAGTCTCGTCGGCGCCACGAGCAATGCATTCAACATCACCGCCGGCTCGGCCACCCAGCTCAGCTTCGGCGTGCAGCCGTCGACCGTCGCCGCCGGTGCGAGCATCACTCCGGCCGTCGAGGTCACGGCGCTCGATCTCCTGGGCAATGTCGCGACCTCGTTCACCGGCAGCGTGACGATGGCCATCGGCACGAACCCTTCGACGGCGACGTTGTCGGGCACGTTGGCCGTGGCTGCGAGCGCGGGCATCGCGAGCTTCTCCAACTTGAAGTTCGACAAGTCCGGTGTGGGCCTCACGCTCGTCGCTACCGCGACGGGGGTCACCGACGCGACGAGCGGTGTCTTCGACGTCACGATCGGAGTGCCCACGAAGTTGTTCATCAGCGTTCAGCCGCTGGCAACCGACACTGCCGGCTCACCGCTCGCTCCCGCGATCCAGGTATTGGCCCAGGATGCGGCCGGTAACACCGTGCCGACGTTTGCGGGGAGCGTGTCGATCGCGATCGCCTCGGGCACCGGCACGAGCGGAGCCATCCTGTCGGGAACGGTCACGGTCGGCGCTGCCGCCGGGATAGCGACGTTCTCTAACCTGAGCATCGACAAGGCGGGTGCCGGATACAAGCTCACGGCAACGTCGGTTGGCCTGACTGCCGTGACCAGCACCGCGTTCGCCATCGTCCCCGGGGCATTGGTGAAGCTTGGCTTCACGGTGCAACCGGTAGCGACCAAGAGCGGCAGCGCCATCAGCCCGGCGGTCAAAATGGCCGGGCAGGACGCGCTCGGGAACACAGTCACGACGTTCACCGGCAATATCACGGTGGCCATCGGCATCAACGCCGGCACGCCGACGTCCGGGACGCTGACGGGCACGTTGACCGTCAAGGCTTCCAACGGTGTGTCCAGCTTCTCGACCCTGAAGATCGACAAGGTCGGCGTCGGCTATACGCTGATCTCGTCGTCCGGGACGCTGCTGGGGGCCACCAGCCTGCCGTTCAACATCACGCCGGGGAATGCGACGCAGCTGATCTTCAGCGCGCCGCCCCTTTCGACGGCGGCGACCGCTACGATTCCGGCGGTCAAGGTGACGGCCCTGGATGCCGCCGCCAATGTCGCGACAACCTTCACCAGCAACATCACGGTGGCGATCGGGACCAACGCAGGAGCCATCCCGGGCACCCTCGCGGGGACGCTCATCGTCAAGGCCGTCGCCGGGGTCTCCACCTTCTCCAACTTGAGCATCGATCAGGCGGGCAACGGCTACACGCTGACGGCGTCCTCCGCCGGGCTGACCGGTGCGACCAGTCCAACCTTTGACATCACCAACGGCTCGGCGCTCAGCTTCACCGTTCAGCCGACGGCGGTGAACGCGAACGCAGCGATCGCCCCCGCCGTGAAGGTGACGGCGAAAGACAACCTGGGCGCCGTCATGACGTTGTTCAACGGCCCCATTAGGGTCGCCATTGCCGCAGGCACCGGGACGGCCGGTGCGACGCTGGGTGGGACCAAGACGGTGAACGCGGTCAGCGGGGTGGCCACCTTCTCCGATCTCAACATCGACGTAGCCGGGACCGGCTATAAGTTGACCGCGGCTTCGACGGGCTTCTCGACCGGAACGAGCAACGCCTTCACGGTGAACGGCGTGGTCGCCGGACCGGCCACGAAGCTCGGCTTCATCACCCAACCGAGCTCCACACCTGCCGGCGCGACGATCATTCCGGGCGTCGTGGTGGCGGTGCAGGACGTGAACGGCAACACGGTTACCGGCTTGACGGGTACGATCACGGTCGCCCTCTCGTCCAACCCGGCGGGTGGCATACTGTCGGGCACGACCACCGTGAACATCAACGCCGGCAAGGGCTCGTTCCCGAATCTGAGTCTCGACAAGGTGGGGACGTACGCCATGCAGGCGACCACGTCGCTCGGGCTGACCCCGGCTACGAGCTCGGCCTTCACGATCACGACCGCCGCGACGCTTCACCTCGTGTTCACGACGCAGCCGGCGGCGACCACCGCCGGACTGTTCATCAGCCCGCCCGTGCAGGTGGCGGCGCAGAACGTTTCCAACGTGACCGTCACGAGCTTCACCGGGCCGGTTACGGTGGCGATTACCGCAGGGTCCGGCGCCAACGGGGCCGTCCTGAACGGAACCACGACCGTCAACGCCGTTAACGGAGTCGCCACGTTCTCCAACCTCAGCATCACGAAGGCGGGTGCGGGGTTCAAGCTCTCGGCGTCGGCTGCCGGCGTCGCCGGCGGAACCAGCGCGTCGTTCGTCATCAATCCCGACGTAGCCGTCACGCTCCACTGGGCTACTCAGCCGACCACGACTCTGGCGAATGCGGTGATCAACGGCACGACCGGGGGAGTGACCGTGGACGCGCGCGATCAGTTCAACAATGTGGTGAAGACCTTCATCGGGAACATCACGGTCGCGATCTCGGGAGGGACGTCCGGCGCCGTACTCTCGGGTACGAAGACCGTCGCGGCGATCTCCGGAGTGGCCGCGTTCACGAACCTGAGCATCAACCTGCCGGGCAGCGGCAACTTCGCCTACCGGCTGTCGGCCACGACGACCGGGTTGCTTTCGTCGACCAGCGCCGCGTTCAGCGTCAACTGACGGCGCGCGGGATCGGTACCAGGAGAACAGTATCAGGGATCGCGTCGGCCGCCCCCCGCAGGGGGGCGGCTTGACGCTTCGGGGGGACCCGCGCCAACGTTTGGATGCGTTTTCCCGCTCGAGGTGCTGATGACGAGTCACCAGTGGGGCCGGCTACAATCCGACGTGAACGTGAAGCTGCGCCGCGGGGCGTGGTATCGCATCCTTCGGCTCGGGCCACAGGAAGCGGTGCTGGAAGTCAATCGGCAACCGCTGACCGTATCGCGCACGCTGCTGCAAATCGTCCAGTCGCCGCCCACGCGCTGGACCGTCGTTTCCTCGCCCCGCAACACGCTGCGCTTTCCCACCAGCTGGGGCGAGCGCTACGGCGTCTGTCCCGGTTGCCGCAGCCGATCGCCGCTGGAAGGTCACCCCAACAACCTGCGCTGCACCCGCTGCAACGGTCTCTTCGACATCGCCTGGAACGAGCCATATCCCTTGAGCGCTTAGCGCGCTCGGGCAGTAGATTCCCCGCCTCTATGACCGTCCCGCAGCCGATTCCCCCGCCGCGTCGCCCCGGTACCGGACGCTTCACGCGCCCATCGATGAGCTTCCCGGTGAAGATCAGCCGGTGGCGGGAGTTCTGGCGCAGCCCGGTTGCGGCGTTGGTGTCCGCGGGCGCCGACGGCGAGACGCTGGTCGCTCGGGCGCGACTGGTGCTGACCGTCCTCGCGGTGGTGATCCCGGTGATCGAGGCCTTCCGGCGGCCCGGATCGCGTGCGGCCGGTATAGGCCTCGTCGCCGAGATACTGGGCGTCATCGCGGCGCTGATCGCCTACCACGCGGTGCGGAAACGGGGGTACCAGCCGGGCTTGGGGTTCATCACCAGTGTGCTCGACGTGACACTCGTGAGTGGTGTCCTCTGCACCTTCCTGGTACTGCAGCAGCCGGTCGTCGCCGTGAACGGCTTGGCCGTGTTCTCCTTCTACTTCCTGGCGATCGCCGCCTCGGCGCTCCGCTTCGACCCGCGCATCTGCGCCGTGGCCGGTGCGGTGGCCGTGATCGAGTATGTGGGGATCATCCTCGGCGCCGCCGCCGCCGGCGCGGCTGGGAATGTCAGTTGGAGCGACCAGATCTCCCGGCTCGTTCTGCTCGCGGCGGCCGGGCTTCTGAGCACGACCCTGGTGTGGCGCACGCGGGAGCTGCAGTCACTTGCGGCGCGTGACAAGCTGACCGGTCTCTTGAACCGCGGCATTTTCGACGATCTGCTGCACGACGCCACGCTGCGCGCGCGCCGGTATGGACGCCCGCTCTCTATCCTGATGCTGGACGTGGACCAGTTCAAGCAGTTCAACGACTCGTGGGGTCATGCGGCCGGCGACGAGGCGCTCAAGGCCGTTGCCGCCGCGATCAAACAGTCGGTGCGGCAGGGGGAGATCGTGGCGCGTTACGGCGGCGACGAGTTCGTGGTGCTGTTCCCCGAGACGCGACCCGACATCGCCGTGTCCCGCGGCGACAAGATCCGCCTGCGCGTGCCGCCCATCGTCGCCGGCGGCCGGGGGCGCGAGCAGACAGTGCCGGTGACCATCAGCATCGGCGTCGCCAGCCTGCCGGCCGACGGCATCGACGGCTTCGAAGTCTTGAATCAGGCCGACATGCGGTTGTACGAAGCGAAACACGCCGGCCGTAACGCGGTGGTGGGACCCGCGGCGGCCGACGTGCTCCCGCCCGCGGCTCAGGCCGAGGGGCGATAAAACAGCCGGTACGCGGCCAGTGCCCGCGCCACCGCCTTGTCGACTTCACCGGCGATGAATGCCGGCAGGGCACCGACCTTTCCGCGAATCGCGGCCTCGCCTCCGGGAGCGCGATCGGGCCCTACGCCCGCATACTGATCGAGCAGGCCGGCGCGCAGGGCATCCAGCACCCACGGTTTCGTCTCGGTGGTCGCTTTGGTGACCGCTACGCCACTGACCGTCCCGGCCGTCGCCAATGCTACGGCCACTTCGATCGGCCCGTGCGGCGTGTCGACGCGGAGAAACGTCAGCGCTCCGACCGGTTGGCCGTTCCTGCTGCCGATATAGAAGGTGACTACGCCCTCGCTGGGACTCCAGTTCACTGCCGCCGAGAGGCGGCGGGCATCGGAGCCCGACAAACGCACCTCGCGCGCGGTGAATTCGGCGGCGTCTGGTAGAAGGTGCCGCACGGCATCCTCTCGCTTGACCAGCACCACGGTCGGCGTGATGTGGAGCAGGGCGGCGAGTCCAGCCAGGAAGAACGGCTTCATCGGTTGATCCTTTCCGGGCTCGGCCGGAGCCACATCCGTCGCACTGCTAGCGCGGTCACGATGAGGTAGCCGAGTCCCATGGCGAAGCCGCCGGCGACGGTCAGGAGGGCGCCGTGCGGCGATACGAACTTGGTGAGCCACATCCCGGCGAAGTCGAGCCAGGGCGCGGCGAAGAGCAGTGTGATCAACGCGATGCCCCAGGTGCGGGACAGGCCGAGGCCCAGGACCACAAGCGAGAGCACGGCCGCGATGACGCCGTACATGGGGACGTGGACGTGGGTGTCCTGCACCAACAGCTTGGTATCGACCAGGTGAACCTCGCTGGAATCCATGGCGCCGAAATCGCTCATCCGCATCTGGTGTTCCATCACCAGAGTCGATTCGGGAGCCACGCTCTGCGCCGGCTCGACGTAGCTGCGCGCGACGCGGGCCGGCGTGAATCCCGAATAGAGCGCGACCATCACGCCGCCGAACAAATAGGCGAGGCCGAAGGTGGCGAGGAGACAGGTGACGAGCCACTTGACCCGCACATCTACCCGGCCCAGATCGTAGGGCATGACGTATCCGTTCAAAAGAGGTAGACCAGCTCCAGGATCCCGCGCACGTTGGTATCGCGAAAGGTCCCGTCTGCATTAGCGAACACCGCCTGGTCGGAGTGATCGATGCGCAGCGCTGGGCGTAGCGAGAACGCCGGCAGCCGGAACGACGTGTGCTCAATACTGGAGAAAATCCCCTCCTGGGCCTCACGGTAAAAATACCAGGGCGAGATGGTGAGCGATTGCAGCGCTTGAGAGGTGCCGCTGGCGACGCCGTCCTTGTCCCGCAGCGTCTCCCCGCGCACCGTCAGTCCGAATGAGTGCCCCAATTTGTAGAAGGCGGTGCCCACGAGACCGGTCCAGCTGGCCGTGGCCCCGCCGCCCACGCGCTGGCGGCCGTAGTTCGCCTCAAAGCCGAAAATGATTCTGGACGTCGGTTGCAGCGTCGCGTCGGCGGCCAGCAGGGTGCGTTGTTGGGCGTCGGTCCCGGCGACCTCGGGCCCGTACAATGCGTTCAGCCCGATGGCCACCCCATCGGTGGGAAACACATCCACCCGCACGCCCGTCGTCTTGCCCTGGTTGTTGTCGAGGGCCACCTCCCAGCCGTTGGCGACGTACCCCGCCACGCTCACCTGGGGCCTCACGGCGTAGCGCGCGACGACACCGGTCAGTTTGCCGGGGCGCGCCAGCTCGAAATTGAAGCTGTTGGTTGGGATCAGATTTAGCGGCTCGTCATCGCGCTCGAACCCGATCGGTGCGTCAAACCGCCCGAAATCGAGACTCAGGGCCGAGGCGCCGGGGGGCGTCCAGCTCACGATGAGGTTGTCGATCTCGATTTCGGTAACGGGCTCACCGGTCGTTTCATCGGTCAACAACCTGGTGGTCAGCTGTCCGAACAGGTACAGGTTATCCGACCAGGGCCGAAACAGGCTCAACGCGATCTTCGACCCCGCGAACGTATTGCGGCGCGCGTCGCGGTCCCAGTTATAGGTCCCGACGGCGAAGCCGCTGATGGTCAGCGGACGCGTGTCCTGAAACGTGACATCCTGCGCGGCGGCGATCCGGCAGAGCCCGCACGCCAGGAGGCCCCAAAGCGCATGGCGCATCGGTGCTTCCTCCGATCAAACGTCAGTTGTGTTGGACGACAGGAGCGCTAGGACGGGCGCCCGTTCGGAGGAGGCGGGGTAGGGGCGAAGCTGGGGGATTCCGGAACCAAGACGATGCGATAGATCGGGGCGACGGCCTGCTGCACCGGTGGCGCCGCGGCGGCCGTCAAGGGTGATAGTGCCTCGACGATGGGCTGCAGCGAGACCCCGCTACCGGTCATCTGGTCGCACCAGCAGGCGCCGCCGGCAGGCGCCCTATGTTGCATGGCGTGATGTACGGCCATGTGCCGGCAGGCCTGTGACGCCAACACGCTGCCCAGCGATCCCACCGCAAACACGCAGGGGAAGGCCAGGACGATCAGACGTCGGACGCGCGGCAGAGGCTGGCGCATCGCACTCACAGTCTATCCCGGGGTCGGCCGCTGGCGCAACCCGGGGCCGTCTGTGTAAACTGCACCGTTTCCAGAGTTTACCTCGAACCCTGGACGGGTGTTCCGCCGCCACCATGCCGACCGCTATCGACCACCCCGCCAGTCGCGGTTTGGAAGGAATTGTCGCCAACGAATCGTCGATCTGCTACGTGTTCGGCGAGGAAGGGCGGCTCATCTACCGTGGCTATGACATCAACGACCTGGCCGATCATTCAACGTTCGAGGAGACGGCCTATCTCCTGCTGAACGGGGACCTTCCGACACGCGCCCAGCTGAAGCAATTCGTCACCGAGCTGAAGACCTCCCAGCGGCTCGACCGGGTGGTCCAGCGCGTCATTCGGGACGCGCCGCTCAATGCGAACCCGATGGATGTGTTGCGCACGGCTGTGAGTGCGTCGGTATTCGTCGACCCGGATCGCGGCAACGACGGGCGGGACGCCGAGTACCGCAAGGCGGTGCGTCTGATCGCGCAGCTGCCCACCATGGTCGCGATGTTTCATCGACTTCGCAACGGGCAGAAACCGCTCGCGCCGCGGCGTGGATTGTCCCTGGCGGCGAATTTTCTCTACATGTGGTCGGGGGAAGCGCCGGCCAAAGACGCCGAGCATGCGCTTGACGTGGCGCTCATCCTGCACGCCGACCACGAGCTCAATGCGTCGACCTTCGCGGCGCGGGTGATCGCGGCGACCTTGGCGGACGTCCACGGAGCCGTCACCGGCGCGATCGCGGCGCTGGCGGGTCCGTTGCACGGTGGCGCCAACGCCGCAGTGATGAAAATGCTGCTCGACATCCGTGCGCCGGAGCGCGCCGAGGGCTGGATCCACGACGCGCTGATGCAGAAGCGCAAGATCTCGGGATTTGGTCACCGCGTGTACCGCACCGAGGATCCCCGAGCCGCGCACTTGCGCCGCATGTCCGAGGAGCTGGGGCGGCAGGCCGGCCAGGCACAGTGGTTCGCGATGCAGCGCGTGATCGAGGATGTGATGAAGCGCGAAAAAGGGCTGTATTGCAACGTCGATTTCTACTCTGCGTCGATGTACTACGTCATGGGCATTCCGCTGGATCTCTATACACCGATTTTTGCCGTGAGCCGGGTCAGCGGCTGGTGCGCGCACGTGCTGGAGCAGCACGCCGACAACCGGCTGATCCGGCCCCGGGCGGACTACGTGGGCCACATGGATCGCCGCTGGGTCCCTGTGCGGAAACGAGGCTGAGTGATGGCGGGCACCAAGATCGATTATCGCGACGGGAAATGGGTCGTCTCCGACACCCCGATCATCCCGTTCATCGAGGGCGACGGAACCGGGCCGGACATCTGGCGGGCATCGAAGCGGGTGTTCGAGGCCGCCGTCGCGCGCTCGGGCGGTGGGCGGCGCCGCGTGGAGTGGCTGGAGGTCTTGGCCGGCGAGAAGGCGTTCAAGGAAACCGGCAGCTGGCTTCCCGACGCGACGCTCGACGTCATCCGGGCGCACCGGGTCGCGATCAAAGGCCCGCTCACGACGCCGGTCGGCGGCGGGATTCGTTCGCTGAACGTCGCGCTGCGGCAGCTGCTCGATCTCTATGCCTGCGTGCGACCGGTGCGCTGGTTTCCGGGCGTGCCCGCTCCCGTCAAGGAGCCGGCCCGGCTCAACGTGGTCATTTTCCGGGAGAACATCGAAGACGTGTACGCCGGGATCGAGTTCCAGGCCGAGAGCAAGGAGGCCAACGAGCTGATCGCGCTGCTCGAATCCCGGATGGGAAAGAAAGTGCGCCCCGGCAGCGCCATCGGCATCAAGCCGATGTCACGCTTCGGCTCCCAGCGACTGGTCGTCAAGGCGATCCGCTTCGCCCTGGAGCGCGGCAAGCCCTCGGTCACCCTGGTACACAAGGGCAATATCATGAAGTTCACCGAGGGGGCGTTTCGTGACTGGGGATACGAAGTCGCGAAGACCCAGTTCGGCGACCGCACCGTTCCCGAGAGCGAGGTGGGCGCAGCGCCGGATGAGAAACGGGTGATCATCAAGGATCGCATTGCCGATTCGATGTTCCAGCAGGTCCTGCTGCGGCCGGATGAGTATTCGGTCCTCGCCACTCCCAACTTGAACGGCGATTATCTCTCCGACGCGTGCGCCGCGCAGGTGGGCGGACTCGGCCTCGCGCCCGGCGGCAACATTGGCGACGGCTATGCCGTGTTCGAAGCGACGCATGGCACGGCGCCCAAGTATGCCGGGCTGGACAAGATCAATCCCGGCAGCGTCATCCTTTCCGGCGTGATGATGTTCGAGGAGCTGGGGTGGAGCGACGTGGCGCGGGCCATCGAGCGCGGCATCGAAGGCGCCATCGCCAAGCGTCACGTGACCTACGATCTGGCGCGCCAGATGCCCGGGGCGACGACCGTCTCGACTTCCACCTTTGCCGACGCGATCATCGCGCATCTCGGATGAACAGCACCCTGGTCAGCACGCCGCTCGCCGAAATCGACACTCCCTTGCTGGCGGTCGCGGTGGCCGCCGGCACCGACCTGCCCGCGTCATTGGGACCGCTCGACCAGGCGTCGGGTGGCGCGCTCAGCAGGGCGATGGCGAGCGGGGATTTCAAGGGAAAACGGGATGAGACCGTGTTCGCCTACGGCAGCGGCAAAGCGCGGCGCCTGCTGCTCGTCGGCATGGGCAAGACGGGCGAGGTCACCCGCAACTCCGTCCGGCGCGCGGCGGGCGTCGCGGCCAAGCGAACCCGTGCCCTCGGTACGCGACGCTTTGCCTTCGCCGTCTGCGCCGAAGCACGGAATGGACTCGCGACCCGCGATCAGGTCCAGGTCGTCGTGGAAGGCGCAGCGCACGGCGGGTGGGCGTTCATCGAGATGAAGCGTCCCTCCGACGAGCTGCGTGGAGCGATCGAAGGCGTGGACGTCGTGGTGGATCGCTCCGAGGCGGCCCAGGCCGAGGTCGGTCGCGCGCTGGGCGACGCGGTGGCCGCCGGTCACCTGCTGGCCCGGCAGCTGCAGGTGCAGCCGGGCAACGTCTGCACGCCCGCCTACCTCGCCGAACAGGCCCAGGCGCTGGCCCGCTCGCACGGCTTCGGCGTGTCGGTGCTGGGACCGGCCGAGCTCACCAAAGAAGGAATGGGCGCGCTGTTGGCGGTGGCTCAGGGGAGCGCTCAAGAGCCACGCTTCATCGCCTTGGAGTACCGGGCCGCTGGCGAGGCGGCTCCGGTTGTCCTGGTCGGGAAGGGGATCACGTTCGATTCCGGGGGTATTTCGATCAAGCCGGCGCTGAACATGGAGGAGATGAAGTACGACATGTCGGGCGCCGCGGCGGTGCTCGGCACGTTCGAAATGCTGGGGCGCGTACGGCCCAAGCTCAACGTGATCGGACTGATTCCCTCGACCGAGAACCTGCCGTCCGGGACGGCCCTGAAGCCGGGCGACGTCGTCAAGAGCCACATGGGGAAGACGATCGAGATCGTGAACACCGACGCCGAGGGGCGACTGATTCTGTCGGATGCACTGTCGTACGCGCGCCGCTACAAGCCGGCCGCGGTACTGGATGCGGCGACGCTCACCGGGGCCGTCGTCATCGCGCTCGGCTCCCAGGCGAGCGGTGTCATGGGGAACGACGACGCGCTGGTCGCGGAAGTGCGCGACGCGGGAGAGCGGGCGGGAGAGCGCTGCTGGCCGCTGCCCTTGTGGGAAGAGTATCGCGACCTCGTGAAATCCGACATCGCCGACGTGAAGAACTCCGGCGGACGCGGGGCCGGGTCGATCGCCGGCGGGTGGTTCCTGCGCGAGTTCGTCGAGGGGTTCCCCTGGGTCCACCTCGACATCGCCGGCACGGCCTACACCGACGGAGAAGGGCCGCATCAGGCGAAGGGCCCGACGGCGTTCGGGGTGCGGTTGTTCAGCGAGTTCCTGCTGCGCCGCGCCGCATCGTGATGCGGCGGGGCCTCCTCGTCGCGGGGGCTCTACTGTCGACTGCCAGCGCGGCGAGAGCGCAGGTGGACTCGGGTCCGCCGCGGCCTCCGGTCGCTCGAACGGACACCACTCCTCCCGACACCACCAGCCCGGACACGCTCGAGCGGTTTCTGCCGGTGTTCGCCGCCGCGATGGCGCGGGGCCCCCTGCCACGCGGCACGCGATGGGGATTCGACGCGGATTCACTGGTGCTCTCGAACATCACGACGCTGGGCGACCTGCTGGGGCATCTGCCCGGCGTCTACGTGGCGCGCGGCGGCTGGTTTGGCGCCGCCGAAATCGCCGTGTACGGCGGACACGGCCCGCTGGGGCTCGAGCTGTATTGGGACGGTGTGCCGGTGTTGCCCCTGGGGCGCGACTCGATCTGGCTCGATCCCGCCCGCGTGCCACTGGCGCCGCTGGAGCGGATCGATGTCCAGGTGCTGCCTTCGACGCTGCGGGTGTTTCTCGTGACGAGGCGGGCGCGTTCATCGGTTGCCCACACGGAGGTACGCATCAGCACCGGGGTCAACTCGGTCGCCCAGTACCGCGCCGGCTTTGCCAAGCGGTGGCGCTCCGGCATTGGGCTGTCGCTCTCGGCCGATTACCGCAACGTCGACGGGATCACCGGCAGCTCAACGACCGCGTTCAATTCGGTGGATTTCTGGCTTCGGGGGGAATACGTCAAACCCCGCCTCGGCGTGTCCTATCAGATCGTGAGCAGCGCGTGGGATCGCGGTGGAGCGGCAGTCGTGGACGCCTGGAAACAGCGGCGTCTGGACGGCCTGTTCCAGGGCTTCCTCGCATCGCGCGACGATGGACTCGGGGCCCGCCTGACCGTCACTGTCGCCCGCACCGCCATATCGAACGATTCGCTCATCCCCGATCGCCGCTTGCTCCAAGGCAGCGTCGAGCTGAGCGAAACGCGACCGCGGGCTTCCGCGGGGGTGACGGCGCGGTTTCAGGGCGCGGGACGACCGTTCCAGCTCGAAGCCCAAGCCGCGTGGCAGCCGGTGCCGTTTATCACCCTCGCCGCGGATGCGCGCCGATCGCAGTATGGCGACAAGGGGCACGGCACGCGCGGGCACGTCTCGGCGGGCCTCGCGCTGCCGTTCGGTGTGTCGATCCGGGCCGAAGCGAGTCGCATCGAGGATTTTCAGGCGCCGCTCGTGCTGAGTGATTCTTTCCAGCGCGCGACGGACGTCGCCGCCTACGCGCGCTGGGAGCGACGCTTCATTACGCTCGAGGGCGGTGTGGTGCAGCGCGATTCGTTCCGGCCGCGGGGCTTCGCGGCGGGGATTCGCCCGGTGGCGTCGCTCGGACCGACGCCCCGGAGCCGGTACGCTTCGTTCTATGTGGCGCTGCGGCCGCTGCCCGGCGTGCACCTGTCCGGTTGGTATTTCGATCCGATCCGGGGTGGGGGGGATTTCGAGCCGCCGACGCACAGTCGGGTCTCGGCGACGTTCTTCTCGAAATTCTGGCGCGTGTACAAGAGTGGCGTGTTCGCGCTCCGGGGCGAGGTGGCCGCTGAATCCTGGAGCCGCTCCAACCTGGGCGGACGCGACGCGGCGGGCGCCCAGCTACCGCTCGCCCCGGCGTCGTTCGTGGAGTCCAACGTTCAGTTACGGATCGCCGATTTCACGGCGTACTGGCTGACACGGAATTACAACGGCATGCGCGGCAGCTATGTAACGGGATTGAGCTACCCCAAGTACGCGCAGTATTACGGCGTGCAGTGGTACTTCAGGAACTAGGCGGATTGACCTAAGTGCTTTGAGCGACTAAGCTTAAAATCTTGTGCCGCGCAGCATGACGGGGTTTGGCGCCGCCGAAGGGAAGGTGGCGAGTGGTCGGATGCGGGTCGAAATCCGCACCGTCAACCACCGCTACTTCAACTCCCAATTCAAGCTCCCGTACGATCTCGCCGGATTGGAAGGCGAGCTGCGCGAGCGGTTGCGCGCGTTGTTGGAGCGCGGTCACGTGGCCGTCAGCGCGCGTTGGGTCGAGGCGCCGTCGGCGGCGGGCGTGGTCACCCTGGACCTCGAGCGCGCGCGCGCCGTGGTAGGGGCATTGAAGCAGCTCAAGAAATCGCTGCGGTTGAAAGGCGACCCCGATCTGGCGTTCGTCGCCCGGTTGCCGGACGTGCTGGCGGTGGCGGGGAATGGCCTGGCGGTAACCTGGGCGGACGTGCAGCCGATCGTGGAGCGCGCGGCGGCGGACGTGCGCACGATGCGCGAGCGGGAAGGTCGAGCACTGGTAGACGATCTTGGGGCGCGGCTGGCGGCGCTGGAGGCGGGTGCGCGGACGATCGAAGCCCGGGCCCCGGAGCGCCTGGCGGCGGAGCTGGCCCGATTGCAAAGGAACGTCGCGGCGCTCGCCGAGGGAACGAGTGTGGACGATCAGCGACTGGCGGTGGAGATCGCGCTGCTCGCCGACCGGATCGACATCAGCGAGGAGCTGGTGCGGTTTCGCACCCATTTGTCGGCGTGCCGCGAAGCGCTGAAGAGCGACGCCGCGGTGGGAAAGCAGCTGGGATTCCTCGCGCAGGAGCTGTTACGCGAGACGAATACGATGGGCTCGAAGGCCAACGACGCGGCGATCACCCAGACGGTGATTGCCATGAAGGGTGAGCTGGAGCGGTTCCGGGAGCAGCTGGAGAATCTGGAGTGACGCCGCGGGTCGTGATCCTGTCCGCGCCGTCGGGCGGGGGCAAGACCGCGTTAACCCGGGCCCTGCTGGACCGATACCCGGCGCAGTTTGGCTATTCCGTGTCGGCAACGACGCGGAAGCCGCGGCGCGGCGAAACGGACGGCGCAGCGTACCATTTCATCACGCGCGAGGAATTCGAGCGCCGGAAACAGGCCGGGGATTTCCTGGAATGGGCGCAGTACGCTGGCGAGCTGTATGGAACGATGCGGAGAGAGGTTCAGGAGGTGCTGGCACGAGGCCTGAACGTTCTGCTGGACATCGAAGTGAAGGGGGCTCGTCAGGTCCGCGCGGTATATGGACCGACGTCGATATCGATTTTCCTGGTCCCGCCCAGCGCCAAGGTGTTGCTGGAGCGGTTGAAAGCCCGTCGGACCGAGTCGGCATCCGAGATGGCGCGGCGGGTGCAGATCGCGGTTGAAGAGATTCAAACTGCGCGGCAAGACATCCAGGCGGCGGTTGTCTACGACCACGTTGTGGTCAACGATGATCTGGAGCAGACCGTCCGCCGTGTGGTGGAGATCGTCGACCACCCGGATGTGGTCAAACATCGTACGATGGACATGAGCAAGCAGATCGCGGAGCTAGTTCGTGACCTGGAACAAGAGGCGTACCAGCTGCAGGCCAGCTTAAAGGAGACGGAATGAGGATCGTGACACCGCAGGAAGTGGCCAATCAGACGCAGAACAAGTACCTCGGGGTGCTCGTCGCGGCGAAGTTTGCCCGGTTTGTGAACGAGTTCCCGCGCGATCGCAGCGTGGAGTTCGAGCAGAAGCTCACGACGCGGGCGCTGGGGGAGCTGGTGCGAGGAAATCTGCAGTACAAGCTGGTGCGGCGGCGGCGGCAGCAGGAGACCTGATGACCGCGACCGGCCGTCACGTCGTGCTCGGCGTGTCGGGCGGCATCGCCTGTTACAAGAGCTGCACGCTGGCCCGGCGCCTGACCGAGCTGGGCGTCACGGTCGACGTGGTCATGACGGCGGGGGCGGCCGAATTCGTGCGGCCGCTCACGTTCGAGGCCCTGACCGGCCGGCCGGTGTTGACCTCCCTGTGGGAGCGCGGCCGCGCCCTGGCGCACATCGGGCTGGCCAAGGCTCCCGATCTCGTCATCGTGGCACCAGCCACGGCTCAGCTGCTCGCGCGGGCCGCCATGGGCATGGCCGACGATCTGCTGAGCGCCCTCCTTCTGGCCCGCACCGGACCGGTGCTCGCCGCTCCCGCCATGAATGACGCCATGTACGCGCACCCGGCGACGCAGGCCAATCTGCGCACGCTTGCGGCACGCGGCTGGGCCTTCGTCGGTCCCGAGGCCGGGGCGCTGGCCGAAGGCCCGAGCGAGCGACCGGGTCGCATGAGCGAGCCGGAGGCGATTCTGTCGGCGGCGCAGCGACTGCTCGGCGTCGCCTCGCGGTGGCTGGGTCGCAAGGTGGTGGTGAGTGCCGGCCCCACCCGGGAGCATTTCGATCCGGTACGCGTGATCACCAATCCATCGAGCGGCCGCATGGGTTACGCGCTCGCGGAAGCCGCGCGGGACCGGGGCGCCCGGGTCGTCGTCGTCAGCGGCCCGACCGCACTTCCGGCCCCGACCGGCGTGGATCTGGTGCGCGTGAGCTCCACCGTGGAGATGCAGCGCGCGCTGCAGGCGGCGATGACCGATGCGGCTGCGCTGTTCATGGCGGCCGCACCGGCGGACTACCGCCCCACGAAACCCGCGAGCCGCAAGCGTCCTCGCCAGCGCGGGCGATTCGCTGTAACGTTGGAGCCGACCCCGGACATCCTGGCCGCCCTGGAACGGCCCGCCGGGTGCGTGGTCGTGGGATTCGCGCTCGAAACCGGAGACGGTCTCGCGCGCGCGCAGAAGAAGCTGAGAGACA
>JBGQFX010000057.1:0-18893 GCA_041497135.1 Gemmatimonadota bacterium
AGCAGGCGGACGGCGAAGAGGAAGGGCAGCCCGATGACGTTGCGACAGTACCGGCTCAGCTGATCCCCATCCCGCAACACGCCTCCCTGCTCCTCGAAGGCCCTGGACGACCAGATCATTCCCGTGGCCATCGACTCCACCAGCTCGATGATGTTCTGGCGCGCGTGCGGCGCGAGGGTCCGGAACACCTCGTCCACCAGGTGGCATCGGTTCACCAGCACCACGTGAGTCTGATCCCTCGCGTCGCGCGCGCGCCCCGCATCGATGGCCGGCGCCGGCTGCGGGGAGGCTCCGTTCGTGAGGCGAAAGCGACGGCTGAAGGTCGCCAACGCTGCCTCCCGCTCCGCCGGTTGCGCGATCAGGTCCTCATAGCTGTCGAGGATTCGGCAGTACAGGTAGGCGACCGCCGCCGTCCGGGCCAGCTCAGCCGGGAGAACCGTGATGCATGGCGCGAAGGTGCGTGCCGCGTGGGGGAGGATTGTCCAGACAAACGCCTCGGGATCGGACATCGCCTGCAAGCGCTCCACGTCCGGCCGGGAGCGGCTCTGGAGCAGATCCCTGGCGAGGAGCCAGGGCCGGCGCAAGGCGAAGGGAACGTGTGGACTCACGACGGGACGCAATATATTGCGCAGCAGACAAATCGCATGAACAAGACTATCGCTTTCCTCGTCCTGTGCGCCCTCCCCGCGCTCGCCTGTCGCGGGAAGGAGGCGAAGCCGTCCAGCGGCTTCATCGAGTTCCAGCTTTCCGCCGGCGTGCCCGCCGCCAAGGCGATCGCGCAGGGCAAGGACACCATCTTCCTGAACCGGGTCCGCATCGTGCTGGCGGAGCTGGCGATCGCCCCCTCGCTCGCCAACGAGTGCGAGGAGGAAGAAGGGGAGGACAATCCGCCCTGCGTGGAGTTCGACGAGCACCCGGTGGTGATTGACCTGCCGCTCGACCGCCCGGTGGTGCACCGGGACACGAAGCCCGCCCCCGCCACCTCCTATAACCTCTTCCAGGCCGTCATCCATCGCCCCACCTCGGCCGACACCGCCTTTCTCCTGGCCCATCCCGACTTCAGGGACGCATCGGTCCGGGCCGAGGGCGTCTACAGCCGCGCCGGCAAGCGCAAGCCGTTCTCCTTTGTTTCGGACTTCAGCGAGCAGGAAGAGATCAGCCTCGAGCCCGCGCTCGTCGTCCCGGCAGCGGAGTCGCTGCGCGTCACGCTGCGGGTGGACGTCGGCTCGTGGTTCCGGAGCGCGGACGGGAAGCAGCTGGTGGACCCGAGGACCGCCGCTCCTGGCGGTCCAAACGATCATCTGCTGCGCGATCACATCCGCATGTCGATCCGGGCGTTTCGCGACCAGAACGGCGACGGCGAGGACGACGACTCGAATCCCTAGGCGTTCACTGCCCCGCCACGACGCACGCTGATCCGTTTCGAGACAATCCCCCGCTAGTGTGATCCTGAGCACATTCGCCAACCTGTTGGCGAGCAAGGCCTTCGGACGCGAGGTACGACCACGTGCGGGGCACGCGCCGTGCGAACTGGCACCAGCGGTTGGCCCGTCATATCGACACCTCAACTGGAGACAAGCATGAAGACTCTGAGACTCTCGGCGGCCCTGGCCCTTCTGGGTGCGGTTGCTTGTTCCGACAGCAACGGCCACGGCAACGTGTCGTTGTCGCTGTCGGCCCGGCAGGCGCCGGCCCCGCCCCTCGCGGCTTCGGTCACGGGCTCGGTAGCCGCCCCATCCGTGGTCATGGTTGGAGACAGCACGGTCATCGTTTTGGGCAACGACTCCGTGATCTTGCGCAGCCTCGATGTGGTGCTGGGCAAGATCGAAATGAAGCGCCTGGAAACGAGCGCCTGTGACAACGTCGAAGGCAACGGCGACTGCGAAGAGTTCGAAGCGGGACCGGTGCTCGCCTCATTCCCGCTCGGCGCCACCAACACGACCGCCGCGGTCGCCGTCAATGCGCCCGCCGGTCAGTACGACAAGCTCGAGTTCGAGATCCACAAGACTGACCCAAGCCGCGATGCGGCATTCATCACCGCCAACCCGGGATTCAGCGGCATCTCGATCAAGGTGACCGGCACCTACAGCCAGGGAGGGACTCGCAGCGACTTCACTTACACCTCCGACCTCGATGCGTCTGAGGAGATGAGCTTCTCACCGCCGCTGTCGGTGGTCGATGGCGTCGCGGCAAACCTCACGATTCGCCTCGATGTGTCTACCTGGTTCGTAAACGGTGGGTCGCTTGTCGATCCCAACAGCGCGAACATCGAGGGTCTGAACGAAAGCGTCGTGAAGGACAACATCAAGAACTCCGTCGACGCGTTCGAAGACGACAACCACGACGGACACGACGATCACGACGAAGGCAGCTGAGCTGCCGGGTCGTTTACCGGCCGCGAGGGCCGTGGCTTGCACTCCCGGAGCCCGGCCCTTCGCTGTCCTTGGACGGGGCACGTGACCCGTTTTGGTGCATCTGCACCGCTAGCCGGAATGTCCGGTCACGGGACAAGTACTTCCCTCACAATGAGTTCAGGGGATTCTGCCTGACGGTGGTCGTGGGCACGCCGTCTGCAATTCTTCCGGGTACAACACGGACCCTCCATTTGACTCGATTCAAGGAGCAGACCAATGAAGGCCATTCGGTGGATCCCGGTGGCGGCTCTCGCCCTGGCGGCCTGCGCCGGCGACGGTTCCGGTCCGCAAGCGGGACGCGGACGCATCGCGCTCGCGGTGTCGAGCCAGCAGCCGGCTGCTGGGGCCAGGGCTGCCAGCGTTCTCCTGGCCGGCGACACGACGGTCCTTGCAGCTAACCCGGACACCGTCATCGTGCGCAGCGTCGATCTCGTGCTGCGCCGCATCAAGCTGGAGCCGGTCGAGGTCCCCGCCTGCGAAAGCGACGACGTCGAGGAACAGGACGGTCAGAACAATGACGCTGACGTGAACGACTCGAATTCCGACGAGGACACTGAAGGCTGCGAGGAGATCAAGGCGGGGCCCGTGCTCGTGTCGCTCCCGCTGGGGACCGCCGCGGTCGAGGCGCTGGTGGACGTCAGCGCACCGGCCGGCCAGTACGACAGGCTCCATTTCAAGATCCACGCCCCCAAGCTGCCGCGCGACTCGGCCTTCCTCAGAGTGAACCCCACGTTCGCCGGCGTGTCGATTCGGGTCACCGGCACGTTCAGTCATGCCGGTACCCGCACCACCTTCACCTACGAGTCCGCTTTGGAGGTGGAGCAGGAGGTCACCCTCGATCCGCCGATCACCGTGGGCGCCGGTGCGGTCGCGAGTCTCACATTGCGCTTCGACCTCTCCGGCTGGTTTGCCGGTCCGGGCGGCGCGGGTCTGGTCGACCCGGCCTCCGCCAACGCGAATGGTCTGAACGACGCGTTGGTACGCAACAACATCCGGCGCCCGATCCACGCGTTCGAGGACGAGGATGAGGATGGCCACGACGACCATGACGTGGGCGATGACTCGGACGGCGGTCACGGCGGCGACAGCCGGGGAGGCCACTGACCAGGGTTGTCACGGTCTGCCGGGGGAGCGACATTTCTTCCCGGCATGACCACCATCTGGATCGACGGCAAGTACTACGATCGCGACACGGCCGTGGTCAGCGTATTCGACCACGGCCTGTTGTATGGGGATGGGGTCTTCGAGGGCATCCGCGCCTACAGCGGGCGCGTCTTCCGGTTGGGCGCCCATCTGGACCGGCTCTACGCCTCGGCCAAGGGCATTTGCCTCGATATCCCGATGGCGAAGTCCGAGCTGCACGCGATCGTGAGCGCGGCGTATACCAAGAGCGCGATGCGCGACGCCTACCTCCGGGTTGTGGTGACCCGGGGCGTCGGTGACCTGGGACTCGACCCCCGCAAGTGTTCCACGCCGACCATCATCTGCATCGTCGATACCATCAGATTGTGGCCTGCGGATCGCTATGAGCGGGGACTCGTGTGCCTGACGGCCGCCACGCCCATCAGTCACAAGGAGAGCCTCTCTCCGCGGATCAAGTCGCTCAACTACCTCGCCCACATCCTGGCCAAGATCGAAGGCATCGCCGCCAACGTGGACGAGGTGATCATGCTCGACAGCGCGGGCTGCGTCGCCGAGGCGAGCGGGATGAACCTGTTCGCCGTGTCGGACCATACGCTGCGCACGCCGCCTCCCTACAGCGGCATCCTTCGCGGGGTCACCCGTGACGCGATCATCGAGCTGGGGCGGGACGCCGGGTATGGCGTCGAAGAACTTCCCCTCAACCGTTACGATCTCTACAATGCCGACGAGGTGTTTCTCACAGGTACCGCCGCCGAGGTCATCGGCGTCGCTCGGCTCGACGGGCGCTCGATCGGCTCGGGTTCCGCCGGGCCGATAACCAAGGACCTCGGCGCCCGATTCCGGGCCCTCGCCAATCGGAACGACTGACCCCGCGCGTTCTCTGACCAGTTTCTGTAAGCCCAACTCTTGACCGGACATTAGGTTACGCTTCATATTGGGCGGTCAGTGAGATCCACGCCCTGCCGCCGAGGTGAGCCATGCCGTGGCGCGTAATTGCTTATGGGGACGAGGTTTGGCACGTGGAGCCTGTGGCGGAGCGTCCCGCCCATGATCGGTTCTGGCACCTGGTGCTGTCGTTCCGCGGGACTTCGGGCGGTATGCGGGACCACGCTTTCTGGGCACAGTACCCGATCGAGGCTACGTCGAAATCGGCACTGTTCCTGCAAGCCGACAGGATCCCGGACGCGGCACTATCGCACTTCCTGGTGGAGCGGCGATTGTGAACCAATTGGCGCTGCAAGACCTGCGGCGCGTCGTGGCGGCGGTGGAGCGGCTCCGCGGCCAGCAGATCCGGGACGTGACGGTGCGATCGGATCTGCGTCATCTCAAGGTCGAGCTCTCGAGCGGCGTCATTCTCGTGATCGCCGCTGAACGAGACGACCAGGGAAGGCCGTACATGCAGGTGGACGTGGTGGATGCTCCTCTGGATACCGGATCGCGACAGCAGATTGAGGTTCACTTTGACTGAGATCGATTCATGACCGGGCGAACGACGGCGTCAGTCGCAGAACGGCTGCGGTTTCAGGTGTTCGCACTCGACCGGCTCCCGAACGGGCGTTGCCGGGCGCGCGTTCAGCTGTCCTGGATCGACGGCCGCGAGTTCGTGGGTGAGAACGAGGGCATGACCTCCCAGGCCGGCGAGCTGCGCTGCTCGGCGCTGGCTGCGGTGCAGGCGCTGGAACGGGCGGTGCACGACGGCGTGCAGCTCGAGCTGCTGGGCGTGAAGGCGGTCCGCGCCTTCGATGCCACGGTGGTGATCGTGAGTCTGTCGGTGCAATCGGACGGCAACGCCTGGCGCATGGTCGGATCGTATCTGACGGAGACCGACCCGCCGCGCGCCGCCGCCCTGGCGGTGCTGAACGCGACCAACCGGGTACTGGGCAACTACGTGACCACACGATGAGATCGTTGCTGCTGATCGTCACCCTCGGCGCTTGTGCCGGGAGCCAGGTGCGGACCTCGGTCGCGGTGGCGCCCGCGCCGGCCGCCATGATCGTCGCGCCCGACACGGCCCAGGCACAGGGCGAGCTCGACGGCCCCGGCGACAGTGCGGCGCTGGCGGCGACCGTGCGCACCGAGGAAGTGGAGCGCGAAGCGGTGCGGTTGTTCGGGCCGGAAGGCCGCGACATCGTGGGCGAGGCCCCGACCTTCGACATCGACGTCACGAGCTACGCGGCGAACCGCCGCGTCCTTCAGTACCTCGAGTTCTTTCAGGTGGACGCGCGCGACCGGTTCGCCATATGGCTGTCGCGCCTGTCACGCTATGAGGGCATGATCCGGGAGCGGTTGCGGAGCAAGGGTCTCCCCGAAGACCTCATCTATTTGACCTTGATCGAGAGCGGGCTGTCGAACTCGGCGGTGAGCCGTGCGCGCGCCGTCGGGATGTGGCAGTTCGTCGCCGGGACCGCGCGCATGTACGGCCTGGCTGTGGATCCATGGGTGGACGAGCGCCGCGACCCATTCAAGGCGACCGACGCGGCGGTCAACTACTTGTCCGACCTGGTGCAGCGCCTAGGCAGCGTCTACCTCGCCGCGGCTGCCTACAATGCGGGCGAAGGGCGTATTCACCGGGGCGTGCGCCGCCTCCCCGGCGAGACGGACTCGCTCACCGACGAGACGTTCTTTCAGCTCGCCGATCGCCGCTACCTGCGCCGGGAAACGCGCGACTACGTGCCCAAGTTGATCGCGGCCGCGCTGGTCGCGAAACAGCCGGCGCGCTATGGATTCACGGACATCCCGCATCTGGCGCCGCTCGCATTCGACGAAATCCGCGTCCCCGATGCCACCGGGCTCGACGTGCTGGCGCAGCTGGCCGACACATCCACGGCCGCGCTGCTCGAGTTGAACCCGCAGTTCGTCCGCGGTGTGACGCCCCCCGGGCGGGAGGTGACGGTCCGGGTGCCACGGGGTCGCGGCACGCTCACGGCCGAGCGCTTCGACACGCTGCCGGTGACCGCGCGCATCACCTTCGTGGATCATTACGTGGCGCGGGGGCAGACGCTGTCGGAGATCGCGCACCAGTACCGGGTCTCGGTGACGATGATTCAGGGCGCCAATCCCTGGCTCAAACCGCGCGCGCTGCGCGTCGGTCAGCGGCTGATCATCCCGATGAGCGGCCGCGTGGTGCCGATGGCGGCGCGGAGCCTGCCCGTCGAGACCGTCACGCCGTCGCGCGGCGTGCCCGGGTCGTCACACCGGGTCCGCGCCGGCGAGACCGCGAGCCAGATCTCGCGGCGCTACGGGGTGGGACTACGAACGCTGCTCGATTACAACGGACTGGATATGGATTCGGTCATCCGGCCGGGGCAGCGACTGCGGATCCCGCCGGCGCTGCGCGCTCGCAAGGCCCAGGGCGAGTAGCGGCGCCCCGCGTTACTCGGCCCGGGTGGGCCGATGATACCCCCGCATCACCGACTGCGAATACCCGTTGCGCGGATCGACACCGGCCGCGAGCAGATCCTGCACCTTCGAAGGTCCCCGGTTGTAGGCCAACAGCGCCCGCTCCAGGTCGTTGTCGTAGCGCTCCAGGAGATCGTGCAGGTAGCGCAGTCCGAGGCGCAGATTGGCATCACGGTCGTACATCTGCTCGTTGGTGAGTCCCGGCTCGTACAGCCGTGCGGTGCTGGGGAGGATCTGGGTGAGCCCCAGCGCGCCGGCGCGGCTCTTGGCCCGGGTATCGAAGCGTGACTCGACCTTCACCAGCCGGAACGCCAGACCCGGCTCGACCCCCTCCGCCAGGGCGATGTCGTAGATGGCCTGCGTGAGGCCGGCGGTGATGTCATAGCGATCGGAGAACTCGATCACGGCATCGGCCCGATCGAGCTGCAGGCGCGCCACGGCCAGCTCGCCCCTGACCGATTCGAGCTGCTGCGACAGGCTTCGGGCGTCTCCCACGCCGTCCTGCCGCGTTGCAGGTGGCCTCGGCTCGTCAGCCGTGGCGCGGCGGACCCACCCGCCGATCCCCGACACGATCAGCCCGAGGACGAAGATCATCCCGGCTCGTGCGAACAATGATCGGTTCATACTCCTCACTGGTTCGGGCAACCCACCCACTGCCACGGCCTTGAGGGGCGGAGCGGGGTCACGCGCGGCGCCAATCGCCACGGGTGCCTCCCGACTTTTCCAGCAGTCGCACCGACACAATCTCCATGCCGCGGTCGGCACTTTTCACCATGTCGTACACGGTCAGCAACGCCACCGATACGGCGGTGAGCGCCTCCATCTCGACCCCGGTGCGCCCGACCGAGCGAACCACCCCTCGGACCCGTACGCCCGGCAACGCGTCATCCAGGCTCGCCCGCACATCCACGTGATCCAGGCCGAGCGGATGACACAGCGGGATCAGCTCCGCGGTCCGCTTGGCGGCCATCGTGCCGGCGATCTCCGCCACCCCCAGGGCATCACCCTTCGCGACCGCCTGGTCCGCGACCAGCCGGAACGCCGCGGGCGACATCCGAATCACGCCTTCGGCGGTGGCGCTACGCGTCGTTTCCGGCTTCTGTCCCACGTCGACCATCCGGGGACGACCCGCGTCGTCCAGATGCGTCAGCTCCATCAGCGTACCGCCAGGTCGTCGGCCAGGACGGCGGCGAGCAGCTGCGGGTTCACGTTTCCCTGAGCCTGCTCGCGGGCTTCCAAGACCAGCGCGATGGCGTCGACCAACCGTCGGGGGTCTTCCGCGACCCGCGCCTCACGTCGTAATCGGTCCAACAGCCCGTCCAGCATGTCGGTGAAGCCGCCCCGGGCCTGAAACGGGGCCTGCCGCAGGGCCGTGGCATAACGCTCCACGCCTCCCTGCTGCCCGGCTGCCAGCCACGCTTCGCCTGGTTCCCGTCGCTCCGGCCCCACCTTGAGGGCAAGAACCCTGCCGATCGAGCCCTCTGCGGTTGGCACGATCCGATCGGCACTGCGGAGTTCCGACAGCTCGTTCTGCACGAATGATGTCACGACACTGTCTGAAACACGCGGCACTTTCATGCGAACAACGCGAGATAGGATCGTGGGCAGCAGGGCGTCCGGCTCGGCGGCGGTCAGGATAAAAACCGCGCTCGCGGGAGGCTCTTCCAAGGCCTTCAGCAGGGCATTTGCGGCCTCAGGGCTGGATCGTTGGGGGATGAGACGCTCGGCGTCCCCGACGATGAAGACCTTCCGTGGCCCGATCGCTGGGCTCAGATTGATGCGGCGAAGCAACAGCCGCACAGCTGCGATAGTGTGAGCAGCCATCCCAGATGGGGGCAAATAGAGCGGCTGCTCGCGTCGGGCCGACATCTCCTCAGCCAGTGCCGACTCGGCCCAGTCAATCTGCTTGTCGGCGTCCGCCGGCCTCTTTGAGGGCTCGAGCGGGACAAACCAGTGCAAATCCGGATGGGAGAGGGTCGCGACGAGCCGGCAGGAGCGGCAGCTGCCGCACGGTTCGCCCGCTTTGATCGCTTCGCACAGCAGGGTCTGGCCCAGCCACAGAGCCAAACGCTGCTTCCCCACGCCCTTGGGTCCCTCGAACAGCAGGGTCTGGGGGAGTCGCTCCAGCCGGATCGCCTGAGCGAGCCGTCGCCGTATCGCCTCGTGACCGTACAAAGGGCGAAGAGACATGGCGGGAATCTAGGGTGGGTACCATCAAATGCGGCGGGTCCAACATGCAAGTGCATATCGGCGTTGCGCTTACGGCATCAATGCAGGGCTTGTCGATGCTTAAGTCATTTTATGGTGATTGGTTACGACGATAAGTGAGCGCACACTCACATAGCCAAGGCCACTCATGGCATCGAGAGCACCTCCCGGAGCTTCCGGATCAGGTCCTCCGGTGCGAACGGCTTTTGCAGGAATGGCGTCCCCGCCTCTCTTACGCCATCCAAGACTGTGGCGTCGTCCGTATAGCCGGAGCAATACAGGACGCGGATCGAAGGACGCTTGGCGGCGAGCCGTCGCGCCAGCTCCGGACCTGCCATGCCCGGCATCACGACGTCGGTGAGCAGGATGTGGATCGGACCTGCGTGGCGCTCGGCCAGGGAGAGTGCTTCGGCGCCGTCCGGGGCGACGAGGACGGCATACCCACTGGCTTCGAGCGCCCGGCGGGCGAACTGCCGCACCGCGGCTTCGTCCTCCACGAGCAGCACGGTTTCCGAGCCTCCGCCAGGCGCCGCCGCGGCAGCTGAGGCATCCGCCGAAATGGGGCCGGTCGCGGGCTGCAAATAGACCCGCATCGTGGTTCCCTGTCCCGGCTCAGAATCGACGTAAATGAAACCGCCGTTCTGCTTCACGATACCGTACACCGTGGCGAGCCCGAGACCGGTGCCCTTCCCGAGCTCCTTGGTGGTGAAGAACGGCTCAAACAGGTGGGCGCGTGCTTCCGCGGTCAGCCCGGTCCCCGAGTCGGACACCGCGAGGTGCACGTAAGGCCCGGGTGGGGCCGGCGGCGCATTGGTGGGCTGGTGGGCGTCGAGCACGACGGACTCGGCACGTACCGAGATCCGCCCGCCCTGGGGCATGGCATCCCGCGCATTGACGACGAGGTTGAGCACGATCTGCTCGATCTGCCCCGGGTCGCTGCGGACGGCGAGGGGTGTGGGGCCGAGGGTCAAGACCAGCTCGATGTCTTCCCGGATCAGGCGGCGCAACATCGAGTCGAGGCTCCGCACCGCCTCATTGAGGTCAATCACTTTCGGCGCGATCACCTGGCGCCGACTGTAGGCGAGCAGCTGCCGAGTCAGGTCGGCCGCCCGCAAGCCGGCGCGCCGGATCTCCTCCAGGTCCTCCCGCACCGCGTGTGACGGCTCCAGCTCGCGCAGCGCCAGCTGCGCCGAGCCGAGGATCGCCGTGAGCAGGTTGTTGAAGTCATGGGCAATCCCGCCGGCCAGCCGGCCCACCGCCTCCATCTTCTGGGCCTGCCGCAGCTGCGCCTCGAGCCGGCGCTGCTCGGTGACGTCGCGCGCCAGCACCAGCCGCGCCGGCCGGCCGGCGAACTCGATGGCGTGAGCCAGCAGCTCTACCTCGATCGCGGTCCCGTCCTTCTTCAAGTGATGCAGCCCGCTCCGGATCGCCGCCGTTTCGCCCGGCCGCCGCAGCAGCAGGTCGACCGCCGGATGCTCGGGCTTGGGGTGCAGATCGGTCACCGTCATCGCCATGAAATCGGCCTCGGAGAAACCGTAGCTCGCGATGGCGGCCTGGTTGACGGCGAGGATGCGGAACGAGTCGTCTTCGTGCACCCACATCGGCTCGGGGTTCGCTTCGAACAGGAGCCGGTACTTGGCTTCACTGTCGGCGAGCTGTTGTTCGGCGCGCTTGCGCTCGATCACCAGCGCGATCTGGCTCGAGACGAATTCGAGAATCTGGCGCTCCCGCTCGCCGTAGCGGACGCCGGTGGAGTAGGTCTGCACCGCGATCACGCCCATGGTGCGGCCGCCGGCCTTGAGCGGTACGCCCACCCAGTCGAGCGACGGGGTCCCGATCAGCTCGACTTCCCCCTCCTCGACCAGCCGCGTGTACACCTCCGGTGTCGCGAGCAGGGGTGTACCCGTCCGCAGCACGTACTCCGTGAGCCCCCGGCCCATCCGTTTGGCGGGGAATCCGGCGTCGAATTCGTCTTCGAAGTACGGGAAGGAGATCGTCTGGCTCGTCTCGTCGTACAGCGCGATGTACAGGTTGCGGGCCGGCATCAGCTCGCTGACGATGGCGTGCACGGCCTGATACAGCTCGGGGAGGGACCGGGCGGTGTTCGCCGCGTCGGAGATGCGGTACGTGGCCGATTGCACCTGTTCGGCCCGCCGGCGCTCGGTCACCTCCCGCTGGGTGCCCCAGACACGGACCAGGGCGCCGTCCTCCACGAAGCCGACCGAGTTATTGAGGAGGATCCGCGTCTGTCCGTGGCGATCCAGCTCGTGCGACTCGGTGTCGTGGTGGCGGTACCCGTCCAGGACGAACCGGCGCATGGCGGTCTGGGTCACCGGATCATTCACGTCGTGCAGCTCCGCCAACCCCTTCCCGACGAGATCTTCCGCGCGGTCGTATCCGTACATCCGGGCCATCGCGGTGTTGCACTCGGCGACCACGCCCGTGCGGTACAGCGCGGCGACTTGCTCTTCGAGTGGCAGCTGCAGCGGCACGGGCGGGCGGTGCTCGATGCGGAACACCCCCTCGGAGGTCTGCGCGATGAAGGCGCGATAGCGCTCCTCGCTCTCCCGCAGCGCCCGTTCGGCACGGGCCCGCGCCGTCACGTCACGGAAGCTCCACACCCGACCCACCGGTGTCCCGTCGAGCCGCTGCGGCAGCGAGAAGCGCTCGAAAATCCGGCCGTCCTTGAATTCGAGCATGTCGAAGCTCGCCGCTTCCGCATTGGCGTACAGCTCGCGCACCTTGGTGAGGAACTGCTCCGGGTCGATCAGCTGATCGACGACGTGCGCCAATGCCTGGTCATCGTCGCGGGAGTCGAGAATCGACTGGGGGATCCGCCACAGCTCCACGAAGCGGCGGTTGTAGGAGAGGATCTTGCCCTTCCCGTCCACGACCAGGATTCCATCCGTCGTGGATTCGAGCGTGGACTGGAGCAGCGAGACCGTGCGCCTCGCCTCCGCCTCGACGGCGTGCCGGCTGGTGAGGTCGCGGTAGTTCACGACGATTGCGTGGACCACGGGGTCGTCCAGGCGGTTCGCGGCCACCGCTTCAATGTCGCGCCAGCTGCCGTCTTTGTGCCGGTACCGCACAATCGTGGTCACCAGCTCGGCCGGATGGGCCAGGAGACCAGCGAACAGCGTCTGCCCCCGTGGCAGGTCGTCGGGATGGAGCAGCTCGAACGCACTGCGACCCGCCAATTCCTCCGGGCCATACCCGAGCACCCGCGTCACGGCGGGGGAGGTGAACACGATGGTCCCGGCGCCGTCGAGCAGCGCTAAGACGTCGGAACTGTGCTCCAGGATGGCCTGGAGCAGCTTGCTGTTGAGGGAACCGGAGATGCCGGGTGCGGCGGGGAGCGTCACGACCTAAATCTGCAATCCGGGGCCAAAAACGCCACGATCCTGGCACACTGGAAGCTCCCGAGGAGGGACTCGAACCCCCGACCCGCCGGTTAACAGCCGGCTGCTCTACCAACTGAGCTACTCGGGAAAGCTTGACCGGCCGGAAATATCGTCGGGGGGCCGGGCCAGTTCAACCGGATTCCGCAGTTCGGCTAGAACCAGGCCTACCAGAATCAGGCCGCCGCCCATCCACTGCATCGGTGAGAGCCACTCGCCCAGCACCAGCCACGACGTAGCCGCGGCGAAGAGACTCTCGCCGCAGAACAGCACGGACGCCCGCGCCGCGGACATGTGCCGTTGGGCCTTCATCTGGAGCAGCAGGGGCACGACGGTCGCGCCGATCGCGGTGTACGCCAACGCGCCCGCGAAGCCCGACGACCAGACCACCCGGGCATCCTCGACGAAAACGGTACCACAGGCGGCGAGCAGGGTCGTCCCGGCGATCTGCAGCCAGACGAGCCGCAACGGATCATGACGCCGGGCCACCACGCCCGTGACCACGATATGTCCGCCGTATAGCACCGCGGTGACCAGCGTGAGCCCATCGCCGCGGTTCAGCCCGCCGTGCTCCGGCGCGGTCAGCAGCAGGACACCCAGTCCCGCCAGCGCCAACGCCAGCAGCAACACCCGTCGCGGGCGCTCCCTCAGCGCGATGGCGGCGATCGCCGGGGCGAGCACGGACGAGAGGGCGACGAGAAACGCGGAGCGGGAAGGCGTGGTCCATTGCAGTCCCGTCGTCTGGGTGAGGAACCCGATCCCGAGCAGGAGAGAAAGGCCGGCACCGCTCGCGAGCTCCGCCCGGGTGAAGCGTGTCCCCAGCCGCGCGAACGGGGCGAGCACGAGGCTCGCCACTGCGAACCGGATTGCGGCGAAGGCGAGGGGGGTGGCGGAGGCGAGGGCCAGCTTGACCACTACGAAACTCACGCCCCAGAGCAGCGTGGCGAACAGCAGGGTGGCGTCGGCCTGGCGCCGGGTCATCCGAGCTCCTGGAGGTAGCGACCGGTCACGCTGGCGGGGACGTGCGCCACGTCCTCCGGCGTCCCCGACGCGACGATGTGCCCACCAGCCGCTCCCGCGCCGGGGCCGAGGTCGATCAACCAGTCGGCCCGCTTGATGACGTCCAGGTGGTGCTCAATGACCAGAACAGTGTGTCCGGCGTCCACGAGCCGGTCCAGAACCCGACACAGCGTGCGGACGTCGTCGAGGTGGAGGCCGGTGGTCGGCTCGTCGAGAATGTAGAGCTTGTGGCGGCCGGCGCGCGCCGGCCGGCCGCCGGCCAGCGTCAGCTCGCGCGCGATCTTGAGCCGCTGCGCTTCACCCCCGGACAAGGTGGTCGCCGGCTGGCCAAGGCGCAGGTACCCGAGGCCCACCTGCTGCAGCTGCCACAGCGCCCGGGCCAGGCGGGGTTGGGCGTGGAAGCGACGCAGGGCTTCGTCCACCGTCCATTCGAGCACGTCGTGAATCGAGCGACCGTCCAGCTTCACCTCGAGCACGTCCGGCTTGAAGCGGCGGCCGCCGCACGCCTCACAGGGAACGAATACGTTGGCCAGGAACACCATTTCCACTAGTACCGCGCCTGCGCCCTCACACGCCTCGCAGCGACCCCCGGGCATGTTGAACGAGAAGGTGCTGGGTGTGTAGCGGCGCTCCCGGGCCCGGGGCAGGGCGGCGAACAGTCCTCGGAGCTCGTCGAACGCTTTCACGTACGTCACGGGGTTGGAGCGCGGCGTCCGACCGATTGGTGACTGATCGATCAGCACCACGTCGCCGATCGCCTCCCACCCCTCGAGTCCCGTGACCTCGCCGACCGGCTCGCCCAGGTGCTCCTTGGCCGTGTGCGCTCCTCGCACACGCCGCTCCAGCTGCCGGTAGAGCACGTCGTGCACCAGCGTGGATTTTCCCGAGCCGGACACACCCGTCACCACGGTGAGCGTGTGCAGCGGCACGCGGACGTCCACACCGTTCAGATTGTGCAGCCGGGCGCCGCGCAGGGTGAGCCATCGGGTGGCGGGCCGACGCGCCGAAGGTACACCGATGCGCTTTTCCCCGGAGAGGTACTGGCCGGTGAGCGTTCCCGCCGCTCGCACGCCGCTCGCGGGCCCCTGATAGACGACCTCACCGCCCGCCGCGCCGCTCTTGGGACCGAGCTCCACCATCCAGTCGGCGATCGCCATGGCGGCCGGATCGTGCTCGACCACCACGACGGTGTTGCCGGCGTCGGTGAGGCGTCGCAGCAGCCCGAGCAAACGCTCGATATCGCTCGGGTGCAGGCCGATCGAGGGCTCGTCCAGCACGTACAGGGTGTCGGTCAGGCGCGAGCCCAACGCGTTCGACAGGGCGATGCGCTGGGCTTCTCCCCCGGACAACGTCCGCGTTTGCCGGTCCAGCGTCAGGTAGCCCAGTCCGACATCCACCAGGAACGACACGCGCGCGCCGAGCTCGGCCAACAAGTGCCGGGCCACGGCCTGTTGAAACGGCGGCAGTACCAGGGTTTCGACCCAACGCTGCAGCTCGGTCGCGGTGAGCGCCGCGATTTCGGCGACGGTCCGGTCCGCGACCCGCACCGCCAGCGCTTCGGCCTTGAGCCGCGCGCCGTGGCAGGCCGGGCAGGTCTTGGCGAGCTGATACTGTCGCAGAAAGACCCGGATGTACTGCTTGTAGCGCTTGGTTTCGAGGCGCTCGAGAAACGGAAACACGCCGAGATAGCGTCCCGTGGCGCCATGCAGCAGGAACTGCCGCTGGCGCTCCGCGAGATCCCGCCATGGCCGGTCGGTGGGGATGTTCCGGGTGCGCGCGGTTTCCCGCAACAGCCGGCGGCGTCCTTCGTAACGCGGCTTGGTCCAGGGGTCGAGCGCGCCCGCCTCGAGCGATCGGGCGGGCTCGGGGACGATCAGCGACTCGTCGTACTCGAGGACGGCCCCGAAGCCGTTGCATCCGGGGCAGGCGCCGCGCGGATTGTTGAACGAGAACAGGGCCGGCGTCTGGGTCGGCGCCGGCGCGCCGCAGGCGGAGCAGGTGGGGTGCGACGAGAACCGGCGGCGCAGGCCGTCGGACAGCGCCACGGCCACTCCCTCGCCCTCGCTGAACGCGGTCGCCACGGCGTCGGCGAGACGGCCGCGATTGGCGACCGTCGGCGCCACCCGATCCACGATCACGAGCACTTCCTGCCCGGCCCGCACGCGGGCTGCGGCGTCGGGGCCATCCAGGCGCAGCAGGTCCCCGTCCACCTGGGCGCGGACGAATCCGGCTGCCACGAGCTGGGCGGGAGCATCCACGTCCGGGCGATGCGCGCTGTCGGGCAAGGGGAAGGCAATCAAGATCGCGGAATCCGCATTCCGCAATCCACCATCCGCAATTAATTCGTCCACAACCTCCTGGACCGTATCCACCTTCACGATCGCGCCACAGGTCCGGCAGTACGGCGTGCCGACCCGCGCCCACAACAGCCGCAGGAAGTCGTAGATCTCGGTCGCCGTGCCCACGGTCGAGCGGCTGGACGTCGTCGGGTTCTTCTGCTCGATCGCGACTGCCGGGGACAGTCCCTCCAGGGAGTCCACCAACGGCTTGGGCATCCGCTCGAGGAACTGCTTGGCGTAGGTCGACAGCGACTCGATGTAGCGGCGCTGCCCCTCGGCGTAGAGCGTATCGAAGGCCAGCGAGCTTTTCCCCGACCCGGACGGACCCGTGATCACCGTGAGCGCCCGCCGCGGCAGCTCCACGGTGATGCCCTTCAGGTTGTGCTGTCGCGCGTTGCGAAGTATCACGCGATCGGAGCTGGGCGACATAACCTTGAAACTTAACCAGGAGCAGACCCCGAGGATCGAGTGCTCTGGCGGCGTCCCCTGAACGACCTAGTTTGAACCCCCGATGGCTCTCCTCACCACCCGGCTGCTGCGCCGCGGCCTCGAGTTGTTCGCGATCATCTCCGCGCTCGGCGTCGTCGGGTTGTTGTTGTACGGAGACAACTTCCAGGCCTTCGTCGGCGCGATCCTCGGGCTCAAGTGGGGGTGGTTCTGCGTCGGGCTCGGGCTGGCGTCCATGGATTGGCTGGGGGGCGGGACGCGGTTGTGGGTGGTCGCCCGCCATGTCCACCCGGGCGTGCGCTGGCGCGATATGGTGATCTCCGGCGGGATGAGCGCCTGGGGCGCCTACCTCACCCCGTTCCAGTCGGGCGCGGGCCCGATGATGATGTGGACCATGCGCCGTGCCGGCGTGAGCCTTCCCGAGGCGATGATCTCGACGTTCATGACGTTCGTGACGACGGTCGTCTTCTTCGCGGTGGCCGGGCCGCTGGCGATCGTGATGGGGGCGGGGCGCTCCCTCGCGCAGCACGGCGTGGTGTTGGGCATCACGCTGTACGATCTCTTCCGGACCAGCCTCCTCATCTTCGTGCTGATCGGCATCGTGATGGCGTTCGCGATGTTTTTCCCGCGCCTGCTGCGGGATTTCGTGCATTGGCTGGCGACCCGGCTTCAGGCCCGCAGCCAGCGCGCGGCGGACCGGATCGATCGCCTGCGGGAGGGGATCGACCGCGCGCACGAATGCATGGTCGCCTTCGGAAGTCCGGGGGGCCTCCTGGCCATCGTGTGGTCCATCATCCTGTCGGCGCCGTCCCACGCCAACAAGCTGTTGGCCGGCTACGTCGCCATGCGGGCGCTGGGGCTGCCCGCGCATTTCGTGGACATTCTGCTGGTTCAGACCTTCATCTCGTTTCTGTTGTATTTCGCGCCCACGCCGGGAGCGTCGGGCCTCGCGGAGGTGCTTTCGGTCGCGGTGATGTCTATCTACGTTCCGCGTCCGCTGCTGCCCAGCTACACGCTGCTCTGGCGTTTCATCAACAGCTACGCCACGGTGTTTTTCGGATCGCTCTTGTTCTGGCGCTGGCTGCGGCGCGGATTGGTGGGACGAGAGGAGACGGTCGGCGCGGAGCCGACCGCGACCGCGTCGGGGCCGTAAGCTACGTCGTCTTGCCCGGTTACACGCCGGGGCGTAACTTCCGGGCTGCGGCGAGCGCCCTGCGGAGATCTCGTAATGTCCATGCTCGAACTCGGCGGCAAGCGGTATACGATCCCCATGGGCGACGTGGCCCTGGGGAGCGACCCCGGGTGCGTCATCGTGCTGACCGGACCTGGATTGTTGCCGAAGCATGCGCTGTTACAGGGGAAGGCCGACGGTCAGGTGGTGATTCGCAAGGCATCGCCCGAGGCTGAGGTGATGATCAACGGCGTGCGCCTGGGCGCCGAGCCGACACCGTTGCTGCATGGCGATAAGCTGCAGGTGGCCGGACACGAGCTCACTTTCGTGGACGAGCGACGCAGCGGCAGCACGCAATACGTTCCGGCCATGACGGTTCCGGCGGGCGGAGGACCGCCCAAGCCCCCCGGGGCGGTCAAGTCGGTCGGGACCACCGGTGGCCGACTCGTGTCCCTCACCGACGGCCGGGAATACACGATCGTCACGGCCTCGCTCGTGCTGGGCCGGGAAGCTGGCTGTGATGTCGTCGTACCCGGAAAGGATGTGTCGCGTCGCCACGCCGAAATCGTCGCCTCTCCCAAGGGTTATCTGCTGGTCGATTCGAGCACTAACGGCGTGTTCGTCAACGACGAACGCATCCAGGGACAACGCCTGCTGGCACGTGCCGACGTGATTCGGATCGGCGAGGAAAGCTTTCGCTTCTATTCGGATCAGGCGGCCCCTCAGGCGGGGCCGGCCGCTAGCGCGCCGGCGGCCGCCCCCCCAGCCGCGGCGGCGCGTCTGCAGAACACGTCCTTTGGCATGCCCGCTACACCTCGTCCGACCACACCGACCCCCAGCCCGGCAGCGGCCACTGTCACCGGTCCGATGGCCAATTTCCTGGTGCGCAGCGGGGTTCTGAAGGGACAGCGGTTGATCGTCAAGACGCCGGTGGCGAACATCGGGCGGGCGGAGTACAACGACCTGGTGGTGCCGGACGAATCGGTGTCGACGTCGCACGCGAAGCTGCAGCGTCGCGAAGGCATCTGGGTGCTGGTCGATCTCGAGTCGACCAACGGTACCTATGTGGATGGGGAGCGGATCTCGAACGAAACGCCGATCGCTCCCGGAACCATGGTCCGGTTCGGCGACGTCCAGCTGGTGTTCGAGCCGACGGACGACGCGCTCGGCGTTGCCAAGGGCGGCGGCACCAAAGTGCTGGAGTCCATCAAGCCCGGGGCCCCGCCGCCACCCCCGCCCCCCCCCCCAACCCCCCCCCCCCCCCCCCCCCCCCCCGCGCCCCCCCCGGCGCGCGCCCCCCAATCGGCCCCCGCCCCCGCGGCCCCCCCCAAAACACCCCGATAGCCCCACCCCC
>JBGQFX010000058.1:0-18627 GCA_041497135.1 Gemmatimonadota bacterium
CACCTCGAGCACCGTCGGCGCGTACAGGAGGGCATACCGCACCTCGACGCCACCCAGGAGCTTGTCGGGGCCGATGAAGCGGGAATCGTAATAGCCGCGCAGCGAGCGATACCCGCCCACCCCGACATAGGGGCGCCCCGTCGACTCGATCACCTGCATCACCGAGATGCTGGGCGCCCCGCTCATGCGCTCGCCCAGGACCCGCCCGGCCAACACCAGCCTCTCGAACGGGTGCACGTAGCCCTGAACGCCGACCGTCGCGCGGCTGTACCGCTTGGCGGCGGCCGTCACGGCTTCGGCGAGCAGTCCGGCATGCGGGTCCACCTCGTTGTCGCGCGTGTCGGCGACGAGGCCCACCCGTACGGCGGCGTCATCGAACGGCGCTTGATCCGCCACACCCCCGCTGCGATCCCGGGAAAACAAGCCGTCGCCAGGCAGGACGCGGAACGACGTGTGCTCGAGCGTGGCGCCCACCAGGACGCGCAGCGGCCCCGTGAGGCGTCGCTGGAGCTGCACGCGCGCCAGCCGTGAGGTGCGGCTCACCCGATAGAAATACGGATTCGCCGGCGTGACGCTGTCCGTGTCGAACCGGGTGCCGTTGCCGATGCCGAAATAGCCCAGCCGGTTGGCGCGCAGCGCGTCGAGGGTGAGGCCCACGCGCCAGCCATCCCACAGCGCCGGCGCCTGGGCGTCGAGCTCCACCAGATAGCTGCCCTTCGTGCTGGCGCCGCCGGTAAGCGTGATCGCCGCGCGGAACGACTCGGGGCGCTCCTGAAACCCGATCGGGCTGTACACCCGCCCATACGCCGCCAGCCACCAGCCGTCGATGGAGCTGTAGTAGCCGTACGGCGTGTAGGTGTAGTCCCAATAGGGCGGCGCCTCCGACTGCTGCGCCGCCGCATGGGCGACGCCCAGCACCAACAGGAAGCCGGACAGCGGGGCGATGCGTCGAGTCAACTGGGGACGGGCCCTTCGAGCAGGTGCGCCGTCTCGATGAAGCGCGCCTCGGTGCCGTCGTGCACCGCAAAACGGCTCGGATAGATCGACGCGGCGCCGAACTCGCCGCGCTTGTTCACGGCGTAGAAAGTGAGCTGCAGGCGCGGCTTGCCGTCGGGCGTGAGCAGGCGGCTCTCGGTCATGCGGACCACCCGCTTCAGCGTTTCGAGGCAGGCGTCGGTAGGCTTCATGCCGCGCCGCATATGCTCGACCGTGAGGAAGCCGCCGCACACCATGATGTTCGACTCGCCGCGGCCGGTCGAGCCCGCCGCACCGATCTCGTTGTCGCAGTACTGGCCGGCCCCGATGATCGGGCTGTCGCCAACCCGGCCGGGGATCTTCCAGGCGAGCCCGCTCGTCGTCGTGATCGACGCGATGTCCCCTGTGGGGGTCACCGCGTCGCAGTTGATCGTGCCGGTCGGCGGATGCACGACCATCGGCGTGTGGCCAGGCACGTCGAGCCAGTTGTCATTGGCATTCAGATCGGCGCGCCACTCGAGCCACGCCTGGCGCGAGGCGTCGGTGAGCAGGTCTTCCTCCTTGAAGCCGTACGACAGCGCGAACCGCTTCGCGCCCTCGGCCACCAGGAAGATGTGGTTCGTGTATTTCAGGACCAGCTTGGCGACCTCGGACGGCGTCTTGATGTTCTCGAGCGCCCCCACGGCGCCGGCGCGCTTCATCGGTCCGTGCATGCACGAGGCGTCGAGCTGCACCACGCCGTCGGCGTTGGGCAGTCCGCCGTAGCCCACCGACTGGTCGTTGGGATCGAGCTCCTGGATTTTCACGCCCTCGACCGCCGCATCCAGCGGGTCGGCTCCCTGGACCAGCAGCTCGTACGCTCGCTGGACCGGTCGCAGCGAGTTGGCCGACGTGATCACCACCGGCTGGGCGGCCCATCGCGACGGGGCAACCGGCCGCGGCGGCCGCATGGGATGGGGAATGGCCAGGGCACCGGCGGCGAGTCCGGTCGATGCGACAAACTCGCGGCGCGACACGTCGTGTGACACGTGAGCTCCAGGTGGTGTCGGAAGTGTCTGTTTTTAGCCCGGACCCGAGAGACTGTCAACTTGAGGGACTTCAGCGTGGGCGGAGTGGAGTGGGCGCCCAACGCGTCCGGCGCCCACTCCACTCGCCCTCGCTATGCTCATTTCCACTTCCGGACCACCCTGCTAGGTTCTGGCCGTGCCCAACGACGAATCACAGACCCCGCGCGGGTTGGTGCGTCGCTTCCTTGGCCTGGCGACGCTGGTCGCGGTCGGGCTGTTGCTCTGGCTGCTCGTCAGCACGGGCCAAGTCGAATGGAAACTGGTCACCCTGGCGGGGTTTCTCTGGGCGGCGTGGAGCTTCTTGAGCGGCCTGTTCACCCAGCTGATCGAGCCCGCGGGCCGTTTTCTCGCCAATCAGCTGACGGGCAACGTGTCGATGCCGGTGGCGAACGAAACCATCGACGAGCAGACCGCGCGGTTGGAACGGCTGCTCGAGCAGGGGACGACGCCCCATCACGAGCTCCTCGTCGGCATCCGGCTGGCCGAGATCTACCGCACGCGGCAGAAGGACGGAGCGAAATCAGACGCGTTGCTCGCTCGGCTGCGTGCCAAGTACCCCGAGGCTCCGGAGCTGGCGCATGCCGGGCCCGATTGACGTGTCGCTCGTCATCCCCGTTTACAACGAGTGCCTGAACCTGGCGCCCCTGATGGAGGAGATCCGGGTGGCGCTGGCCGGCCGTCGTTACGAGATCGTCGCCGTGGACGACGGGTCGACCGATGGCTCGCTCGACGCGCTCAAGGCCTTGAAGGCCCGGCGACCGGAGCTCCACATCGTCTCGTTCGCCGCCAACGCCGGTCAGACGGCGGCATTCGCGGCCGGGTTCAAGGCGGCCCGGGGTGAGGTCATCGTCACGCTCGACGCCGACGGGCAAAACGATCCGGCCGACATCCCGCGACTGCTCGACGCCATGGCGCAGAGCGGTGCCACCGCCGTCGCGGGATACCGCGCCGAGCGGCGCGACAGCGTCTGGAAGCGCGTGCAGAGCCGCATCGCCAACGGCGTCCGCAACCGACTCAACCGGGAGACGATCCGCGATACCGGGTGCTCGCTCAAAGCGTTCCGCGCCGGGGCGGTACGCGACCTCCCCTTATTCACGGGCATGCATCGCTTCCTGCCGACGCTCGTGAAGATGCACGGCGGGACCGTGACCGAGGTGCCCGTCCGTCACCGCCCGCGCCGCAGCGGGACGACGAAGTACGGCATGTGGAACCGCGTGTTTCGCTCCTTCGCCGACGCGCTGGCGGTCCGGTGGATGCAGCGCCGGAGCCTGCGCTACCGCGTGACCGAAGACCTCCCCTAGCGTTCCCATGCCCCGACGGCCCCGTCTCGACCCGGCGATTTTCAATCTCCCCGTCGCGCGCATGCGCGAGGGCTATTACTCCGACAAGTACTTCGTGCGGGCCCGTGAAGTGTTGCTCGCCGACGGCCACCGGCCCCGCGTCACCATGCAGGTGTTCGGCAAGAGCCACGCCTTCCTCGGAGGCGCGGACGAGGCGATCGCGATTCTCAAGCTGTGCGCCCAATCGTGGGACGAGCTGGAAGTACAGGCGCTGTACGACGGTGACGAGATCGTGCCGTGGGAAACCATCATGCTGATCGAGGGGCCTTACGATGCCTTCGCCAACCTGGAAACGCTCTACCTCGGCGTGCTGGCGCGCCGCACCCGCGTCGGCACCAACACGCGCCGCGTGGTGGAAGCGGCCAAGCCGAAGCAGGTGATGTTTTTTCCCGCGCGCCATGATCACTGGCTGGTGCAGACCGGCGACGGCTACGCCGCGCACATCGCGGGGGCGATCGGCGTTTCGACCGACGCGCAGGCGTCCTGGTGGGGCTCCGAGGGCGTCGGCACGGTGCCCCACGCTCTGATCGCCGCGTACGGCGGCGACACCGCGCAGGCGTCCGTGAAGTTCGCCGAGCACATGGACGACGGCGTGCGGCTCATCACGCTGGTGGATTTCGACAACGACTGTGTCACCACGTCGCTCCAGATCGCGCGTGCGCTGGGTGAACGGTTGTACGGCGTCCGCCTCGACACCTCCGAGACCCTGGTGGACCAGTCGATCGTGCCCCAGATGGGCTTGTTCAAGCCGACCGGGGTCAACCCGCAGCTCGTGTGGAACGTGCGGCGGGCGCTCGACAAAGAAGGCTTCCGGCAGGTCAAGATCGTCGTGTCGGGCGGCTTCACGGTCGAGAAGATCCGGCACTTCGAGGAAGCAGGCGTCCCCGTGGACATGTATGGCGTCGGCTCGAGCCTGTTCCAGGGACGCTACGACTTCACGGCGGACATTGTGAAGGTGGACGGAAAACCGTGCGCCAAGGTGGGACGGAGCTTCCGGCCCAGTCCCCGCCTCGTGCGCGTGGAGTAAGTTAGATTCCCCCCGCAGCTTTTTTCCAAATCGAGGAGCAGCACGTCATGGCGCGCGTCATCTTCTGGGACGTGGATACGCAGGTCGACTTCATGCGGGCGGACGGCAAGCTGTACGTGCCGGACGCCGAGCACATCATCCCCAATCTCAAGCGATTGACCGACTACGCGCACGGCCACGGCATTCGCATCGTCGCCAGCGCCGACGACCACGAGCCGGGCCACCGCGAGCTGTCGGACCAGCCGAATTTCAAGGAGACGTTTCCGCTGCACTGCATGCGCGGTACTCCCGGGCAGCAGAAGATCCCGGAGACCGCGCTGCGTGATCCGCTGGTGATCGACCCGGACCTGCAGGACCCCCAGACGCTGGAGCAGCGGGTGCGCGCCCACCGGGGCGACATCCTGTTCCACAAACACTGGTTTGACGTGTTCACGAACCCCAACGTGCTCCCGGTGGTCGACGTGCTGGCGCCGGAGGACATCGTGCTCTACGGGGTGGCCCTCGACGTGTGCAACCGCTACGCGATCGAAGGCTTGCTCCAGCACCGCCCCAACATCCGGCTGTTCGCCGTCTCCGACGCCATGAAGCCGATCGATCGCGACGTGGCGGAGCAGATGCTCAAGGAATGGGGTGACGAAGGCGTCCGGCTCGTGAAGACGAGCGAGGTCGTGTTCGGCGGCCTGGTCGAGCAGCTGGCGCAGGCGGGCGCATGAGCGCGACCTTCGGGAAGTTCTTCCTCCCGGGCCCGACCGACGTTCACCCGGACGTCCTGGCGGCCCAGCTGCGCCCCATGATCGGGCATCGCTCGAGCGCGATGGAGCAGCTGCTTCAGAAGATGGCGCCGCAGCTGCAGGCCCTGGCGCGCACGTCGCGCCCGGTGCTCATCGGCACGAACTCCGCCACGGGGTTCATGGAGATGGCGGTCCGGAACGGCGTCCGGCGCCGCGCGCTCTCGATCGTGAACGGCGCCTTCAGCGAGCGTTTCGCCCAGATCGTCACGGCAGTGGGCAAGGAGTGCGTGCGGCTCGACGCGCCGCTGGGGCAGGCCGTCGAGCCCGACCAGCTGCGCGACGCGCTGCGCAAACAGCCGGTGGACGCCGTGACGCTGGTGCATTCCGAGACGTCGACCGGGGTGCTCCAGGACGTCGCCGCCCTGGCCGCCGTGGCGCGCGAGTTCGACGACGTGCTGTTCCTGGTCGATGCGGTGACCTCGATGGCCGGCAGTCCGGTGGAGCCCGATCGCTGGGGATTCGACTTCACCTTCACGGGCTCGCAGAAGGCGCTGGCGCTGCCGCCCGGGCTGGCGCTGGGCATGGCCTCCGAGCGTATGGCGGCGCGTGCCAAGACGCTGCCCGATCGCGGTCTCTATTTCGATCTGATCGGATTCGAAAAGGCGATGTCCAAATTCCAGCCCACCAACACGCCGGCCCTGTCGCTGTTTTTCGCGCTGGACTGCCAGCTGGACCGTATCGCCGCCGCGGGCGGCATCGAGGCGCGTTGGCAGCGCCATGACGCCATGCGCAGCACCGTCGAGCGCTGGGCGGCGCACCGTGGCATCGAGTATCTGCCGCGCGAGGGACGGCACAGCTGGACGGTGAGCTGCCTCAAGCTGCCCGCCGGCAAGAGCGCCAAGGACGTCGTCGGCAAGCTCAAGGCGCAAGGGTGGACCATCGGATCGGGCTACGGCGCGCTCAAGGACACGACGATCCGCATCGGGCACATGGGCGATCACACCGTGGCGGCACTGGAAGAGCTGCTGCCGCTCGTGGAAGCCGCGCTGGCGTGACCACTCCTCTGCGGGTCGTCGTGGCCGACAAGATGGCGCCCGGTGGGCTCGAGCTGCTGACGCGCACGCCCGGCATCGAAGTCGTCAACTGCGCGGGGAAACCGCGGGAAGAGCTGGAGCGCGCGCTCGAGCGGGCGCACGCGCTGATCGTGCGCAGCGAGACGCGCGTGACGGCTGATCTGTTGAATCGGGCGCCGCTGTTGCGGGTGATCGCGCGGGCGGGGATCGGCGTCGATACGATCGACGTGCACGCGGCGACGCGGCGCGGCATCGCGGTGATGAACGCGCCGGGCGCCAATACGGTCAGTGCGGCCGAGCACGCGATGGGGCTGCTGCTCGCCCTGGTGCGGCACATTCCCTGGGCGGCGGATTCGATGCGCCGCGGCGAATGGGATCGCAAGAAGTACGAAGGCACCGAGCTGCGCGGCAAGACGATCGGCATCGTGGGCCTGGGTCGCATCGGCGGCCACGTCGCAGGGCTAGCGCGGGCGTTCGGGATGACCGTGGTGGCGCACGATCCGTACCTCCCGCCCGAGCGCGCCGCGGAGCTGCAGGTGAAGATCCTGCCGCTCGACCAGCTGCTGGCGGTGGCCGATGTGGTGACGCTGCACCTCGCCCTCACCGACCAGACGCGTCACCTGATCAATGCGGAGCGGCTGGCCCAGATGAAGCCGAGCGCGATCCTCGTCAACACGGCGCGGGGCGAGTTGGTGGATGAGGCGGCGCTGGCGCAGGCGATCACCGGCAAGAAGATCGCCGGAGCGGCGGTGGATGTGTTCGCGCAGGAGCCGTTGCCTGCCGATTCGCCGCTGCGCCAGCTCGACCGCGTGATTCTCACGCCCCATCTCGCGGCGTCGACGGCGGAGGCTCAGGACCGCGTGTCGCACGAGATCAGTGCGGCGGTCCGCGATGCCCTGATGGAGGGCGACCTCTCGACCGCCGTCAACGTGCCGGGCATCGGTGCGGACGTGCTGCGCCGCGCCGCCCCGTTGCTCGACCTCGCGCGTCGCCTGGGCCGGCTCGCGCTGGCGTTGACCGATGCGCCGATCCAGGGCGTCGAGATCGCGTACGGCGGCAAGGATGAAGCCGTGGCTCGACCGGCGCTGATCGCGGCCCTGGAAGGCCTGCTCACCGGAATGGGGGAGTCGGGCGTCAGCCTCGTGAACGCGCCCCTGATCGCCGAAGAGCGTGGCATCCGGCTCACGCGCCGCACCGGGGCCGCGGAGCCGGGGTTCGAGACCTCGATCGAGGTGGCGGTCGAGACGAAGGGCGGACGGACCCGCGTGGCCGGGGCGCTCGTGGGGACGCAAGGGCGGGTGATCCGCATCGACGACTACCACGTCGATGTCGCTCCGGAGGGATGGCTGCTCGTGATCTCGAACCGCGACGTCCCGGGCGTGATCGGCCGGGTGGGCACGATCCTGGGTGAGGCGGGCGTCAACATCGCGAGCTGGCACCAGGCCCGCAGCGCGGCGACCGGCGTGGCGCTCGCGGCGATCGCGGTGGACCAGTCCGTCGCCGACGGCGTGCGCGACCGGCTCCAGCAACTCCCGGACATCCTCGAGGTCCGCGTCGCCCACTTCGGAGGGTGAAGAGGTTGTGGCGGGTAGTGGAGGTGTAACCCTCAGCGCATGCGGTGCACCTCCACGCGGCGGTTACGCGAGCGACCGACAGCCGTCGTATTGGGCGCGATCGGGTTGCCCGAGCCGAAACCGCGCGACGTGAGCTGGAACGCGGGCACACCTTTGCCGATCAGATATGCGCGTACGGCGTCCGCCCGGGCCTGCGACAGCCGTAGGTTCGCGGCCGCCCCGCCGCGATCGTCGGTGTATCCGGCGACCTCCACGCGCACATCGGGGTTGCCGATGATCGCGGCGGCCACGCGATCGAGCGTGTTGTGGGACTGATCGGTGAGATTCGCGCTGCCGGTCTCGAAGTTCACGCCCTGCAACACGAGTGTCCGCTGCACGCCGATGAACAGCAGCGGGCAGCCGTTCCCGTTCACCCGTTGACCCGCTGGCGTGCCGGGGCAGCGATCGACGCCGTCGAGCACGCCATCGCGATCCGTGTCCTTCGGCCGCGGGCACCCGTTGGCGTCGACCGCTTCGCCCGCGGGCGTGTCGGCGCACCGGTCCGCGGTATCGACCACGCCGTCGCCGTCCGAGTCCGATGGGCACCCCGTGGCATTCACCTTCTGGCCGGCCGGCGAATCGGGACAGCGGTCCGCCGCATCGGCCACGCCGTCCCGGTCGGCATCCTTGGGCAGCGAGCATCCGTTGGCATCCACCCGATCCCCGGCGGGTGTTCCTGGACAGCGATCGTAGGCGTCGACGACAAAATCGCCGTCGGCGTCCTTCGGCAGGGGACAGCCGCGCGCGTCCACGGCTTCGCCCCGCGGCGTCCGGGCACAGGCGTCCTGCGGGTCGACCACGCCGTCATGATCCGAGTCCTTGATCCCGGAGCCACCCAGCCGCACGCCCAGTCCGGCCTGGATCGAGAAATTCCAGTTGTCGGTGACGACCGTGGATCCATTCAGCGGTGACGGATAGTAGTCGGCCACGAGGTCGAGGCGGGCGCTGACGCTCCGGCTCAGATCGGCGCGCACGCCGAACAGTCCGCTGGCGCCTTCCTCCCACTGGTGCACCGGCTTGCGATACAGATTGTGGACCCAGCCGGCGCCGAGCAGCACCGCGTAGCGGGGGCCGACGGACGCCGCGTAGAGCAGGCGGGCGTGAATGGGGAGTTGGCTCACCGACACGGCGAGCGGGCCCGTCGTCGAGACGAACGCGGCGTCGCCTTCGATGCCGATCCCCGAGGCCAGGGAAACACCGAGTCGCCCGCCCACCCCGAAGGCGTCATCGAAGGACAGTGACGGATCGAAGCGCGTGAACCGGCCGAACGCCCCGAGCTCGATGCCGCCGCGCTGCTGCGCCGCCGCGACCGAAGCGGTGAGCGCCGTGAGGGCGGTGGCGAGGCCGGCGATGCGCGATTTCATGATGGAACTTCGCCCGGCGCCTCGGCGGCCGTCAACCGGAACGACTTGACCGCTCCCTGCAGACGATCGGCCGCCTCCGCGAGCTGATTGGCCGACGACGCGATCTCCTGCGTGCTGGCGGATTGCTGTTCGCTCGACGCGGCGATCTCCTCGGCGGACGCGAGCAACCCGTCGGTCCCGTGGGCGACGGTGGTCAGCCGGGCGGCGATCTCGTCCACCAGGCGACGCACCTCGGTGGCGGAAGAAGCGATCTCCTGACTCCAGGCGTCGTTCGCCTCCGCCTCCCCTGCCACGGAGGCGAGCCCCTGCGCCGCGTTCTGGGCCGCCTCGCGCGCCACCGCGCCGGTCTGGGCGAGACGCTGCAACCGGTCACGCGTCGCGGCCACGCTCGTGAGCACGCCGCGCACCGTGTCGGCGGTTTCGGTCGCCGCGGCGGCAGCCAGCGAAGCCAGCTTGCGCACCTCGTCGGCCACCACGGCGAAGCCGCGCCCCTGCGGCCCGGCGCGCGCCGCCTCGATCGCTGCGTTCAGGGCCAGCATGTTGGTCTGCGTGGCCACCGCTTTGGCCTGCCCCACGAACCGCTGAATCTCCGCCGAGGAGGCCGCCAGCGCGTCCGCTTCCTGCGCTCCGCGTTCCACATCTTCGGCCAGTTTGGCGAGCTGGGTGATACTCTGATCGAGCAGCCCTTTGTGATGGCGTGCGAGCGCGGTGAGATCCGCGCTGCGGCGTACCGAGTCCGCCGCGCCGTCGGCCAGCACGACGGCGATCTGGAGAATCCGCCCGGCGTCCTCCGCCGAGGCCCGCACCAGATGCGACTGCTCCGCCGTTCGGGTCGTGAGGTCCTGCGTGGTGCTCGTCATCTCCTGGGTGGACGCGCTCATCTGCTGCGTGGCGGCGGAGATCTGCGCCGCCATCGCCGCCGATTCGTCGGCGGCGCCGTGGATCGCACCGACCAGGCGCCGCAGGGCGGCGACCATTCGCCTCACCGCCGACATCAGATCCCCGACTTCTCCCACCTCGGCGTGCACGGCGGCATCCGCTTCCGACAGATCGCCGCTGGCGACGCGGCTCGCGATGGCGCCGGCGGCGCGAACCGGCTCCGCGATGCGCCGGTTGAGCCAGCGGCCCAGCCACAGCATCAACACCACGGCCAGCCCGAACACGAGGATCGCGCCCAGCCAGACGTAACGCTGGACCGTCCGGGCGACGGCGTAGGCGATGGCGGCAGGCTGATGGAACAGGATCCAGTAGTGCCCCTGGTTCGCCGGAAAACGCCCGCGCGCGGCCGGTACGGAGACGATCAGCTCCGGCCCGCGAGCGGTTTCCAGGACGCTCCGTCGTGGCTGGTCCGGATTGTACAACGTCCGGCTGTGCGGTACTTCGCGCCACTCGGATCGGTCCGGGCCGAACAGCAGGTTGCCGCGCTCGTCCACGAGCTGCAGGTAGGCGCTGTCCCCAAGGTCGCCGGTGAGCAGCAGTCCGAGGCGATCGAGCTGGTACACGACCTCGAGCACGCCAACCGGTCTGGCTCCCTCGGACGGACGGATGGCCGTCGCGTACCGCACCGTCACGGACGTCGTGGCGGAATCGATGGCTGGGGTGGTCTCCGCGGCACCGTCCGTCATAGCCTGTTGCCACAACCGATCGTCGGCGTGCGAGAACGCGTCCGGTCGGCTCGAGGCCAGCACGGTTAGCCCGGTTCGCTCCGTGAAGGCCAGGTCCGTGAAATCCGATCCCTCGGGATAGGCTTTGAAGGATCGGGCGAGGTCGGGATCGCCGCCGAGTTGGTGCGGAGCGGCGAACATTCTCTCCAGGATTGCCGGCGGGACCTTATCCAGCTGGCGGGCGGCGACCGAGCGCGCCGCCTCGATCGCCCCGCGGACGACGAATGGATTGAGCGCGAGCCGGTCAGCCTCGCGGTGCCGCTCCCGGATGTAGGTCGAAACGAGCTCGGCGGCTCGGCTCGCGACCTCGGTGCCGCGCTGGTCGGAGAGCCGCTCGAGCGTCAGCCGAGCCGCGCGGGTGGCGAGCAAGCCCAGCGACAGCAGCACGACGAGCGTGACCCCAGCGGCCGAGAGTGTGAAACGCTGCAGGAGGGCGCGGAGAGTTGTGGCCATTGGCTCGTCGCGCAAAGTATTCCGGGTTGGTCGGGGGAGCAAGTCTGTGTAATTTCAGTCACTTATGTCGCATGCTCCCAGCTACGACCCACAGGACGTCGAGACGCGCTGGCAGGCGCGTTGGGTGGAGCGCCACACCAACGAGCCGGATCTCGAACGACCCGCCCGGGCGTTCTACAACCTGATGATGTTTCCCTACCCCTCGGCCGAGGGGCTCCACGTCGGGAACATGTTCGCGTTCACGGGGGCGGACATTTATGGGCGTTTCCAGCGGCTGCAGGGCTTCGATGTATTCGAGCCGATGGGGTACGACGCGTTCGGGATTCATTCCGAGAACTATGCGCTGTCGGTCGGGACGCATCCCGCCAAGCTGATTCCCCAGAACATCGCGGCGTTCCGTCGACAGCTGCGGCGCTTCGGCGGCATGTTCGACTGGCGGCACGAGCTCGCGACGACCGATCCGGGCTACTACAAGTGGACGCAGTGGCTCTTCCTCCAGCTCTTCAAGGCGGGGCTCGCGTACAAGAAGCGCGCGGCGGTGAACTGGTGTCCCAAGGACAAGACCGTGCTCGCCAACGAGCAGGTCATCAACGGGCGCTGTGAGCGCTGCGACACACCGGTCGAGCAGCGGTTTCTCGATCAGTGGTTCTTCCGCATCACCGATTACGCCGAGCGCCTGCTCAAGAACCTCGACACCCTCGACTGGTCCGCGTCCACCATCGCGCTGCAGCGCAACTGGATCGGAAAGAGCGACGGGGCCGAGCTGGTGTTCCGCACGCCGGCGCAGCAGACGATTACCGTGTTCACCACGCGGCCTGATACCGTGTTCGGGGCGACCTATCTCGTTCTGGCCCCCGAGCATCCCCTGGTCGACGCGCTCACGGCGGCGGAGCAACGGCCCGCCGTGCGGGCCTATCAGCGCGAGGTTCAGGGAAAGGATGTGGTGGCGCGCCGGGTGGGCGACAAGACCAAGACCGGCCTCTTCCTCGGCTCCTACGCCCGCAACCCGGCCAGCGGGGAAGCGATTCCGATCTGGATCGCCGACTACGTCCTGATGGACTACGGCACCGGCGCGATCATGGCCGTGCCGGCGCACGACGGCCGCGATTTCGAATTCGCCACGCAGTTCCGTCTCCCCATCCGGCCCGTCGTGCAAGTCGAAGGCGCGGCGCTCCCCAGCGTCTCGGAGGACGGCGTGCTGGTGAATTCGGACCGGTTCGACGGTCTCGAATGCCGCGAGGGGGGGCGGCGCATCGTGGAGTGGCTCGCGGGACTGGGCCTCGCGATCGCGAAGGTCCAGTATCGGCTGCACGACTGGTGCATCTCGCGGCAGCGCTATTGGGGGCCGCCCATCCCGATCATCTATTGCGATCGCTGCGGTCCGGTCGCGGTCCCCGAGCAGGATTTACCGGTCGAGCTGCCGTTCATCGAGGACTTCCGCCCTGACGACAGCGGCGTCTCCCCGCTGGCGCGGCACAAGGAGTGGTACAACGTGCCGTGTCCCCAATGCGGCGAGCAGGGTAGACGGGAGACGGACGTGTCCGACACGTTCCTCGATTCGTCGTGGTATTTCCTGCGCTACCCGTCTACCGAGTTCGACGACCGGCCGTTCGATCCACGCCGCACGGCGACGTGGCTGCCGGTGACCACCTACATCGGGGGCAACGAGCACGCCGTACTGCACCTGTTGTACTCGCGCTTCGTCACCATGGTGCTCAAGGACCAGGGGCGCATTGCGTTCGAGGAGCCGTTTCCGAAGCTTCGGGCGCACGGCTTGATCGTGAAGGACGGCGCCAAGATGTCCAAGTCGCGCGGCAACGTCGTCGTCCCGGACGCCTACATCCAGCAGTGGGGCGCCGACACGTTCCGCATGTACCTCATGTTCCTGGGACCGTTTCAGGAAGGTGGGGATTTCCGCGACGAGGGCATCACCGGTATCCGGCGGTTCTTGGAGAAGGTCTGGATCATCGCCCACGAGGCGGTGACGTCGCCCGACGGTCCGCTCCCGCCCGCCGTCCTGCAGAAGCTGCATCAGACGATCCAGAAAGTGACCGGCGACACCGGGTCGCTGAATTACAACACGGCGATCGCTGCGATGATGGAGTACGTCAACGCATTGCGGAGTGCGCATTGTGGAATGCGGATTGCCGTGGAACCGCTCTTGGTGATGTTGGCTCCCTATGCCCCTCATTTGGCCGAAGAATTGTGGGAGCGGCTTGGCCACACCGGCCGCTCGGTGTTCGACGAGCGCTGGCCCACGCACGATCCGCAGCTGGCAGTGGCCGGGGATGCGGAAATCGCCGTTCAGGTGAACGGCAAGCTGCGCGGGCGGCTCGTGGTACCACGGGGCGCGCTGCAGCAGGACGTCGTCGCGAAAGCGCTGGCTGAGGAAGGCGTGAAGAAATTTGTGGACGGGAACACGATCCGGAAAGTCGTCTTCGTGCCGGACCGGCTGGTGAATCTGGTGGTGTGACTCAGAACACCTTCGCGACCCACCCTCCCACCACGTACCCCACCGCCGCGACCCCCAACCCCACCACGAACATGTCGAGCCCGCTGCGGATCACCCCGCGCCCGGTGAAGAAACTGCGCGCCGCCCCGACCGCGAAGTGTGATAGCATCGCCAACGTGAACGCGGTCCAGACGGCGGTCTGCATGGGGAACACCAGGAACGGTGCGACCGGAATGAGCGCCCCCACCGCCGTGGCGATCCCGGTGATCCATCCCTCTCGCAGCGGGGTGCTGCGCGCGGCACCGATCTTCAGCTCCTCCCGCACGCTTTCCTCCAGCGCGCGTTCGGGATCGCGCATCACCTGCGCCGCCATCTGGCGCGCCCGGTCCGCTTCGATCCCCTTCGCCTCGTAAACCAGCGCGAGCTCTTCGGCCTCGAGCTCCGGCATCAGGCGGATCTCTTCCTTCTCCATCGCGATCTCGTGCGCGTAGACCTCTTGCTCACTCTTCGCGGCGAGGTACCCGGAGGAGCCCATCGACAACGCATCGGCGATCATTCCGGCGACGCCCGAGATCAGCACCACATGCGGTTGCACGCTCGCCCCGATGACGCCGGCCACGAGACCGAAGTTGGCGGTGAGTCCGTCGTTGAAGCCGTATACGACGTTGCGCACGAAACCGCTCGACCCGGTCTGGTGCCACGGCTCCGCGCTCTCGCCCGCCAGACCGGCCAGCGTGCCTGCGTGCTCGGCCGATTCCTTGGCGAGGGTGAGCGACACGTTGCGTGCCGCTTCTCCCGTCGAGTCGCGGTGCAGGTCGATGTAGCCCTTCACCTCCCGACCCTCCTCCCGCAACAGCAGCGGCAGCAGGTATCGCGGTCCCAGGCGCCGGCCCACCCAGGCCATGACGCGCGCATTGAGCGATGGAGGCACGCGAGCGGGGATCGCCGCTCCGTGCTCGGCGAGCAGCTTGGCCCACAGGTCGGTGTGCCGTCGCTCCACCTCGGCCAACTTCGCGTAGGTCACCCGCTTCTTCTCGTCCGGCTCCACGCTCGCCAGCACGCCATACAGGAACGCGGCATCGGACTCGTCCTGGTGATGGTGCAGCCAGGTCTTGATCTCGGAGGACGGCATGGCGGGGAAGATAGGCTGCGTCCTCGTAACTTCCAAACGGGCAATCATTTGGGTGCGTTGTGCGTAGTGCGTGGTATTATGCGGTGAAGGCGGTCCATCGGTTCCGCCGGCCGACCGTAAGCCGTCGCGTACCACGCACCACGCACCACGTACCGATGATGCTGCGACCCTCGCATCTGGGTCCGCATCTAGAAAGCAACCGATGACGCTTTCTCTGACCGTCCCCGACATGCTGGTAGCGCGCGCCAAGGCGGGAGACCTCGAGGCCCTTGAGGCGCTGTATCGCGCTTTCGAAACGCCGGTCTACAACCTGGCCCGGCGCATGTGCCGCAGCCCGGAGGACGCGGAGGACGTGCTGCAGGAGACGTTTCTCGAGGTGGTGCGCAGCATCAAGACGTACCGCGGCGAGGGGCATCTGTGGGGCTGGGTACGGCGCATCGCCGCGTCGAAAGCGCTGATGCGGCTGCGGCATGAGAAGCTGCGGGCCACCGACGAGCTGCACGACGAAACAGCCGGTGGTCCCCCCGCGAGCGTGGGCGCACGAGTCGACTTGGAACGCGCGTTTGCCCAGCTGACCCAGACGTCGCGGGCGGTGGTGTGGCTGCACGACGTCGAAGGCTTCACGCACGAAGAGATCGCGGAGCGGATGGGCAGAACGGTGAGCTTTTCGAAGTCCCAGCTGGCGCGGGCGCATGCGCGACTGCGGCGGCTGCTGGTGGTCGAACCGGAGGACTCATGATGCACTGCACGATGGATGATCTGCTGGCGCTGAGGGACGGAGAAGGCTCCGTCTGGGCGCGCCGGCATTCAGATGACTGCGCGGCCTGCCGGGCGGAGCTGGAGGCGTTGTATCAGCGGGTGGCGCAGCTCAAGGCGCTGCCGACGCTGCGTCCGCCGCGGGATCGATGGAGCGTGGTGCGCCAAGCGATCGTCGCCCAGCGCATGCAGCGCCGCCGGCGTTGGACCGGCTATGGCCTCGCCACGGCGGCGGCCCTGGTCGGCGTGATGGTGATCGGTCCGGCGTTCGGCAACACGGGAATCGCCGAAGAGCTGGCCCAGGCGAAACAGCGATCGGCGCAGCTCGAGTCGACGTTGCAGGACTATGACCCGGCCAGTCGGGTCATGAGCGGCCGGGAGGCGGAGCTCACCGCCCGGCTGGAAGACCAGATCGCCCAGGTGGACGGGCGCCTGGCCGAGATGGATACTCGCGCGGCGCGCGAGCCCCAGCTCGTGGATCTGTGGAGGCAGCGGGTGGAATTGATGCAGCGGCTCGTACAGGTACGCGTCGCCCGCGCCAAGTACGTGGGCCTCTAAGACGGCCCCTTGAGGAGAGAGACAACCATGATTCGCAGAGCAGTTCTGGCCGCGCTGGCGGTCACCGCGATCGTGCCGGCGCTGTATGGACAGCAGCCGCAGCCGCGGCGCACTCCCCGGCCCGATACCCACGCGTTTTCGTTCAGCTTCAGCGGCAACCGGGCCCGCATCGGCGTGCTCGTCAATACCATGGCCAACACCGACACCGATAAGCTCGGCGCCAAGATCGACGGCGTCACGCCCGGTGGACCGGCGGAGCAGGCCGGCCTCAAGGCAGGCGACGTCATCACCCGGTTCAACGGCACGTCGCTCGCCGGCGTGTCCGCCGAGGATGCAGACGAGTCCGGCCCGGGTCACAAGCTGATCGAGCTGGTCGGCGAGCTGGACCCCGGCGACACCGTGCGGGTGGACTATCGGCGCGGCAGCGATACCAATACGGCCACGATCGTGACTGACGAGCAGAGTATGATGTTTGGTGAAGGACCTTCGATGGCCCGCGTCGAGTTGCCGGATCGCGCGCCGATGGCGCTGATGCAGAATGAGTTCGGCTTCTGCTTCGGGGATGCTTGGTGCGACCTCGATCTGGTGACTCTGAGCCCCGAGCTGGGTGAGTATTTCGGAGCCCGCGAGGGAATCCTGGTGGTCAAGGCGCCGGGCGACTCGGCGCTGCCGCTCAAGGGCGGGGACGTCATCCTCTCGATCGGCGGGCGGAAGCCAACCTCTCCGGCCCACGCGATGAGAATCCTGCGCTCCTACGATGTGGGGGAGACGGTGTCGCTCGAGATCATGCGTCACGAGCGGCGCCAGGCGGTGACCTGGACGGTGCCCCGGCCGGAGAATGGCTGGAAACGCCTCCGCACCCCGCGGGGTCGGGGCGAGCAGAGCCTGTGGCGCGGACAACTGGATGCGGAAGGCGCTGCGGTCCGCGCGGTCCAGCGTGAGATGGAACAGGCGCAGCGCGGCATGCAGGACGCGCTGCGGCAGACGATCGACAGCCGCTTACGCCGGGAGCAGATCCGGGCGCGGCGCGCCGCGGTGGGTCGGGCGAGCACCGCGCTCTAGGAGATGAGTAGCAGGAATTAAGAAACGCGGCACTGGGCTTCTCTACTAGCGGCGATTCGGCCCGATCAGGATGGCGTTGCTCACGAGGCGCGCGGTCCCGCGCCAGAACGCCCGGAACAGCGGATCGCCCAGGAACAGCACCACCCGCCCGCTGCCCTGATTCTCGACCACCGCCCACGCGGTCCCCTTGAGCAACCGCTCCGTGTTATCGGGCCAGGTGAACCCGGAGAGGGTGAGCGAGTCACCCGAGAAGACGATCGGATTGGCCCCGCTCTTGGACGGCTTCCAGAACGTCGAGCCGTCCAGGAATACCGGCAGCTGATCCTGCTCGTAGCCGAGTGTGAGCCAGTGAGTGCGTTCGATGGTGGCCCGGAAGATCGATTGAAGGTGTAGGGGAGCGACCATGCCGTAACGTCGTAGAAGCCGTAGTCCTCTTTGTCGGCGTCCTCGCCGCGCCGCCGGTTGCGGCGGAACCGGCTGACCTGGTCTTCCACGAACGGGCGCTCCAGGACCGCGTTGGGCTCGAGCAACGCCTTGGCCAGACGCCGCTGCGGCTGATTCAAGTCGACGACGTAACTGCCCGCGGGGAACGTGCGCCGTCCCGCGGCGCCGCCCATGTAGGAGTGGGCCAGAGTCGACGCGGCGCTCTGCGTCAGGCGCGACACCTCGATGCCGTGGTGCAGCAACAACCCCACCACGTGGGCCGCCATACGGGCATCCGAGCCCGGGACCAGCACCACCCGCTTCATGCGGTCGGTCGCAGCCTCGTCCATCGCCGACCGGCGGAACGCGTAGTAGTCCTGCAGCCGCGCCTGCCGGTTATTCGCGGAGGTCTCGAGCGTGGCGAGTGAGGCGATGAAGTGATGCGCGATGCCGTCGCGGAACGTGGAGATAGTGCCGTCGTCGCGACGCTTGTTGAACTCGGGCCCACCATCGGTCTCGTAGGTCATGCCGGTGGCGCCCTGGAAGGTCGCCCACTCGTCCCAGTAACCCACGTAGAAGAAGTCGAACACGCCGCGCACGAAGTACTGCCAGCCGTAGCGGTCGAACGCTGCGGCGTTGCCGCGGCCGAACGTGTCGAACCAGCGCGTCGTCTGGGGCGGCAGATTCTGGTTCACCGCCGGGGCGACGGGTGGGAAGAAGAACGTCTGCGTGGTGGAATGGTGATCCACGAACACCTGGGGGTGCCACCGCAGGATACCGTCCATCATGGCGCGCGCCGCGGGCGGGCTTTGCGCCACGAGGTCGCTATTCATGTCTACGCGGAAGTGGTTGTAACGTCCGGTGATGCTCCTGGGCTGGTTCTGCTCGAACGCCGACGGATCGTCGGCGCCGACGGCGACCGAGTTATACCAGCCGG